>CAYQMF010000090.1:0-27167 GCA_964418595.1 uncultured candidatus Brocadiaceae bacterium | reverse complement strand
CTCGATCTCTATCCGGCCACCGCTTCAGCTACCCACACGAAAGCCTGATGCGCCCGGGGCGAGCGTGTTCCAGGCGATGGGGGGAGCAGTGCGCACCCTGCTCGGCGCAGGCTCCCCGGTGGTCGCGCTGCGCCGGGCCGATGCGCGCGCGGGACACTGGCTACGCGACGTCATCCTCCCCGCCACACCACCCGGCACCCGCGACGTCTTGTCGCCCGCCGACCTCGACGCCCTCCTCGACTGCGGTGGCTGGCATCGCGGCGTCGCGCGCGCGGGCAAGCGCGGCTTGCGCACCTGGATCGAGCAATGGCTGCCCTCGCTGCCGACGCTGTGGCCGCGCGCATCGTGGCCGGGCTGCACCGCGAAAGACATCCTGAGCGTGCTCGTGGCGCGCGCGCGCGCGGACGCGACGCGAACCATGTCGATCGCGCACGGCGACGACACCATCCAACTGGTGGATCCGAAGCCGGAGACGCCGACGACGAGCTTCGCCGTCGGCACGATCGGCGGCTGGCTCGCGCGGCGGCTCCTCACCCCGCAGCATGCGCTCCAGCCGCGGTCGGCGCGGGGGCTGTACCGGGCGATCCGCTGCGAGATCCTCGGTCGCACGAACCGGCCGCGGCACAAGCGGTGCACGCGGCTGGCGCTGTGGATGCTCGGGCGGGCACGCAACCGGTTCGCGGCCGAGATCGCGAGGTTGTCCGACGGTCTCTCCGACGCCGAGCGCGACCTCGCGGTCGTGCGTGCCGCCGCCGAGCAACTGCAGGGGATCCTGCAGGAGTGGCCGACGGAGACGACGCTCAGCGTCGACTTCTATCGCCCCCGCATCCAGCGCGGGGTCTTCCGGCCCGTTGCCCGCGTGCAGCAGACCGAGGACCGCGACGCGGTCCGGCAGGCACTCCTGCACTACCTCGGCAACGAACTCCGGTGAGCAACGACCTGGGTCGACGGCTGTGTGATTGGGTGCTGCGGTGCCGCCGCGACCCCAGCACGCCGCCGCCGCCGGGCTTGTTCGAGGACTTGTGGAGCGAGGTGCTGCGCGAGCCCGTGCTGCGCCATCGGCTCGCGCCCGAGAAGTACGACCCTGGCGCCACCAACTGGGACAGCGTGACGACCCGGAACGCAGTCGTCATGGCGTTCCTGCAGGATGAAGTCCTGTGGCTGCCGGAGCATGATCTGGAGGCCGGACTCAGCACCGCCTTGCTCGTCTGCATGGCAGACCATTGGGTGTGGCGCGAGCACGCGCGCCAGGATCCACTCGGTGCTCGCGTGTACCAGGCGCTCAGACGCGCGGTGCGCGAGCTGCTGGCCTCGGGCAAGGGCGGCGTGCAACTCGCCCCGGGCAGGACCGACGCCAAGGAATGGGTGCGGCACGGCGCGCTCGCGGGCGCCGGAGGCGAGTCCGTCACCAGCGAGGATCTCCGCGACCTGCTGCACCGGGGTGGATGGCGCGCCGGCCTGCTCCGCTGCGGGGTTGGCGCGCTCCAGAGGTGGATGAGGGAATGGCTGATCGCGGTGCCCACGCTCTGGACCCGTGGCCCCTGGCCGGGCTGCCCGCTGCGTCTGGTGCTCGACGCGTTGCTCACCCGGGCGCGCGCCGACGCGCCCCGGTCGCACTCGGTCGAAGACCAGGCCTGGGTGCTCGATGTTGCGGATCCCGCGGCGCAGGAGTCGGCGACGACCGTCGCGCGGCGCACGTTCGTCGAGTGGCTCGAACGCAAGGTCCTCGCCGGCGCGAGCGTCCGGCCCGAGTTCTCGGCGCGCTTCCTCCGCTCGGTGCGCACGGAGATCTTCGAGCGCACCAACCGGCCGCGGAACGTGCGATGCGCGCGCCTCGCCGCGTGGATGCTGGCGCGCGTGCGCGATCGGATCACGGCGACGCTGGCGGCGATGTCGCCCCCGGGTACCGACGACGAGCGCCTGACGGCCGTGGGCCAGGTGGTGGGAGAAGAACTCCAGGCCGCGTTGAACGACTGGCCGGACGAGACCGAGCTGAACCTCGACTTCTACCGACCGAGGATCCGGCGGGGACTCTTCCGCGAAGTGCAGCGCGTGCAGCAGACCGAAGACCGCGACCTCGTGCGCACGACCGTGCTCCGCCAACTCCAGGGGGAACTGCCATGAAGACTCCTACTGGCAGTGGTGGCGAGCTTCGCGTCGGCGCCGTCGTGCGACTAGGCGAGATCCCCGAAACGGGCATCACCGTGCACGGGGTCGTCGCCGCGCGCGCGCCGTGGTCGGTGCGCACCCTGCTCGTCGTGCCCGCCGACCTGATGCCGCTCGCGGGTGGGCACGACCTGTTCCTCTCGGGATCCGCCCCCGCCGACCCCCACGAGCGAACTATCGGTGGGTTGTGGCTACGAGGGCTTGCCATGTTCGCGGTTGAGCACGAGGCGTGGGCCGCGCGCGACATCGAGGGGCACGTCGCCGATACTGAGATCGCTGTCATGGGTGAGTTCATACGCAACGTCGACCTGCGTAGACCGACAGGGACAGCGATGGACGACCCTCATCGCACCGCGCTCGGGTTGACTCTGCCAGACTGGATGGAGCGCGTCGCGGACCTTGCCGATCCGGCAGCAGTCTCGGCCGCGCTGCGGGCGCGCGTCCGCGGGAGCGCGCGCGAGGCGACGCTGCTACGCGTCGTGCGTGCGCAGGAGCGGCCGGTGGCCTTGGCGGCGGATGCGCCACGCGGCGTCGGCCGATCGATCGAGCTGCGCGCGGCGGATGGCCGCGTGATCCGGATCGCACGGGACCCGAATCGGAGTCGAGTCCTGGTGTCCTCAGAACCTCACGACGACATCCTGTCGGTGACCGTCTCCGATCAAGTCGCGGAGATCACCCCGGTGGGCCACGTCGCCCGCGCCGACGACGGCGCGTCGATCCGAATAGGCGCGAGCAACGGGGTCGTGTACCGCGGCCGGCTCGAGTTCAGGTAGTCGCCCCCGCGAAGACTTCGCGCGAGGTCCGGATTCCTCGCCATCGCGACCCTTGTTTCGGTGCGAGGCCTGAACCCGGCCGCGTCCCGACGCCCCACCCATGATCCGCCTACCACACGGCCGCGCCAACGGCGTCGCCACCGCCGCCTCCCCCGATCTCGTCGACCTGCCCTGGCACCACCAGGCGCGCATCGCGCTGCGGACCAGCCGGATCGTCGTCCTCGTCGGCGCGCCGGGCGCGGGCAAGACGGCGTTCGTGCAGGACGAGTCGCATCGCGCGACCGGCCTCCCCGCCGAAGAACTCCAGGGCGGACCGAAGGTCGACGACGTCGCCTTCTTCGGGCGCTACGTCCTCGAACGCGACACCACGCCGTTCCGCGATGGGCCGCTCACGCGCGCGCTGAAGGCGGGCACGTTCTTCGTGCTCAACGACGCGGGGCAGGTGCCGTTCGCGCAGCTCTCCGCGCTCCTGCCGCTGCGGCATGGCAACCGGATCGTCAACCCGTTGTCTCTCGAGGAGATCGCCGTCCCCGACAGCTTCCGCGTGATCCTCACGACCAACCAGGAGAACGCCTCCTGCCGCAACAACGCCACCGCGATGCAGTCGCTGCTCGATGGCGCACTCGTGGTCGACGTCCCCGATCCGACCGGGGCCCAGATGCGTTCGATCCTGGTGGCCCACTGCCCCGACGCGACGCCGGAGCATCTCGCGCGGGTGCAGGAGGTCCGGAGTCGCTTCCACGCGCTGCTCGAGAAGTCCGACGACAAGCAGCCGAAGGTCAGCGTGCGCGCCCTCATGCAGTTGCTCGAGTTGCTGCGGGCGGGGATGAACGAGCGCGACGCGGTTGCGCAGGCGGTCGTCGGCAAGTTCCTGCTCGACCGCGACCGCCACGAGGCAGCGCGCCTGACGGCGTCGCTGCTCTGAGAGGCGCGATGGTGATCTCCCTGCTCACCCCGGTCGGCAAGGTGAGACCCAACGTGCTGCCGATCCTCGCGTCGTGGGTCGCGGACGGCGCCGTCGCCGTCGAGACCGATGGGCGGTGCCAGGAGGCCGCCACCCTCCTCACCGCCAAGCGCCTGCTCGTCGTGCACCCCAAGCGCTGCCGGCTGCTGGGGTTGCTGATCGCCGCGCAGATGCTGGCGCTCCCGCTGCCCGCGCGCTCGCCCCACCGGCGCGGGAAACCGCATCCCGCCCAGGCCCGCGCCCGTGCGGCGCTGGTCGCCCGGATCCCGGCCCTGCAGTCCGTGCCCGACGACGTGTGGGCGCGCGCCTTCGGTGGCCTGCGCGGCGTGGCCGTACGCACGGACAGCGTGCCGCTCGAGGAGCCGACGCGCTGGCGGGATCTTCGCCCCGCGCGCACGCGCGTGAGCGCCGAGTATCCGCGAGGTGACGTCGCCCTCGTGCTCACCGACGGCAGTTTCACCGGAGTGCCGGATGCCATCGAGGCACTGCAGGCGGCGATCCAGGCGGGTCACCGACCGCTCCAGACGCTGCCGGACTTCCCCGACGTCCCGTTCGTGGTCGCCCAGGTGCGGGTCAACACGTTGCACGGGATGAACGCAGAGCGCGTCACCCTCGACCACCGCGAAGACATCGCGCAGAGCTACGCGCGCTGCATCCGGCAGTCGGCCGAGGGCCACCCCCTCGATCGGCCACCGGAGATCCCGGCCTTCGTGGGCGCCGATCTCGACAACCAACGTCTGGCCGAAGCGCGCGCGGCGCTGCGCGCCGGGCGGGAGTTTCCGGTCTTCACGCAGGAGGCGGACCCGCTCAGCAGCTTCGACGAGTCCCAGCACACGGCGGTCCTGTCGTACGACCTCGCCGCGACGCGGGACCGGAGCCTGACCGACGTGTGCGCGGCGCCGGAGTTCATGATGACCCTCGCCCGCGCGTACGAGATGCTCAGGATCGACACCGCGATCCACCTGTCGGTGGGCACGACCGTGCGCGGACCCGATCGCAGCAAGGTCCACCTGCTCCTCGAGTTCGTGGTGAAGGGCTTCACCGACGCCTGGTCGGGTGTCGTCAACCGGATCGAACGCGTGCTCGATGCCGGCCTGCTCGCGCACTTCGAGCCCGCGTCGTTCGAGCCTCTGCTCCTCGCGCGCATGGCGAGTGTGTTCCGCGATCAGGCGGGCGGTCGCGGCGAAGGTTGGTGGCTGCACCCGACCCTCCTGTGCAGCCGCACCCTGAACGGTGTCGGCCACATCCGGGACGCGGACCAACGCTTCGCGACCTCGATGGTGCGGACCATGGACCGGATCCACGACCAGGTCGGGCAAGCCGAGCATGGGTTGATCTGGCTGCCACGGTCGGTCACGCGCCTCATCCCCAAGTCGACGCGACTCGGGGAGAAGGTGTACCGGGGCAAGAGCGAGTGAGCGAGGGGAGGTGTCCGCGGGTTCGGGGTCGAGCAGATTGCACCGTGGCCATGCCGGTCACTCAGCCCGCCCTTGCCACACCTCGCAGGTCCCGAACTGCACCGGATGCGGGTCGTCACTGCGCCGGAGGCCCGGCGCGCCGAAGTAGCACGTTCCCCGCCAACGATCCCCGTCCGGCGCACACTCGAGGCGCAACGCGATCCCGTTGCGAAAGGTCACCTCGAGGGTGACCCGGTCGTCGTCCAGCATCACGCCGCGCACTTGACAGGTTCCGAAGTGCCCGCTGCCGGTGCCGGAGAGCATCTGATCGTCCAGGACGAGCTGCATCCGCACGGTGCTCTGCATCGGCATCGTCGCGGCCAGGGCGAGGCCACGTGGCCCGGCGCGCTCGATCGACGCCTGCCAGAACTGGGCAGCCAACGGCACGATCTCGAACGGCGAGGGCGTGAGATCCTCGAGCCAGAACTCGAACGCTCCCTCTCCTTCCAGGGCGCGCCAGGTGCCGCGCATCGTGCCCGCGTCCGTGGTGTGAACCAGCAGATGCACGGTGCGTCCGCCTTCGAAGCGGAACTCGGTACGCCATGCGGTCCCCGCGCGCGGAGCGTCGCCTTGGATCGTGAAGCCGCCGATCGACGCCATCCCGCAGCCGATGCCCTTCTGGTGGAAGGTCATCTGCAGCGACTCCGCGATGCCGTCCGTCGTGGGGTCGGGATGGAGGAAGCCGATCCAGAGCTTGCCGTCGTGCTGGATCGCGGATGGTTCGGGTTGTCGTGGGTCCATGCGTGGAGAGTCGGTCGGGGAAGATTCAGCGGGTCGGGGCGCGCTCCGCGCGGAGCACGAGCCGGACATCGGTGGCTCCCGCCTCGCGCAGCCGGTGCAGGACGCGCGCAGCCTGGGCGTACGAGGCATCGCCGTCGCCCACGACCAGCAAGGCGCGCCCCGGGCCCAGTTTCCGGACTTCGGCGGCGAGGCCTTCGATCGAAGCCGGCACTCCATCGATGCTGACCGCACCGGCGCCATCGAAGCGGACCGCAACCGCGTCGTCGGGTGCCGTGGCGGGGCGGCCGTGGTCGGCGGGGAGGGCGACGGGCACCTGCAGCACGCGCGCCGCGCCGACCGCCATGAGCGTGACGCACAGGACCGCGAGCAACACGTCGACGAGCGGGAGGAAGCCCGCGATCGCCTCGGAGTCGTGCCCGAGCCGATCGGCCTCGACGCTGCGCGCGATCACGCGATCCTCCGCGCGGCGGCGTGGGTCGCCTCGTCGGTGCGGCGCCCGAAGAGCGCGCGCCCGCTGAAGGCCGCCATGGCCAACAGCAGGCCAGCGGCGGTCGCGGTCAGCGCGAGGCCGATGCCCGACACGAGGCGTTCCTGGTCGAAGCCGTCGGCGCGCGCACCTGCGAACGACTGCATGATGCCGGTGACCGTGCCGAGCAGCCCAGCCATCGGCGCGATCCCACCGACCCACGCCAGCATCCCGTAGAGGCCACGAGCAGCGGCCGGCAGCGGTCGACGGTCACCGCGCAGGAGGACCAGGAAGATGGCGCGCTCGGTGAGCGCGGCCACGAGCAGGACGGAGCACAGCGCGAGGACCCCGTGGCTCACGGACTGTCCCGCGGCAAGGGCCGCGTCGAGGATGGGTGACTTCGGGTTCATGACTTCAGCTCCAGCCAGTGGTGTTCGGCGGTCAGCGCGTGCGTGATGCGCAGGGGTCGGGCCGCGTCGCCGGTGAGGGTTCCGCACAGCGCGACGATGTCCTTCGACGGGCGACGGAGCGTGGCGAGGGCCTGGGCTTCCTCGCCGGCGAACGCGTGATCGATCACGACCGGCACGAGGGCGGCGAGGCGGCAGCGCGCGGGGTCGAGGCCGTAGCGTCCGGCGATGTCGTCGCGGAGGCGATCGAAGGTCGGCACGCCGGCCAGATCGCGGGCGCGCCGCGAGAACTGGTTGGCGTCGACTTCCGTGCGGCGCACCGCGGTGCGCAGGTCGTTGCCCTGCAGCTCGAGGTAGAACCCGAGTGCGCCGTCCTGGAACACGATGAAGCGCATGCCGAGCGCGCGCGCGCGATCGGCGAAGGAACGATCGCGCGGGTCGATCACGAGGTCGGCGACGGGCGCGCCGCGCAGGACGGCGGTCGGCACGCGAAGGCCGGGCGGCGGACCGACGCGGGTCCACGTCTCGGCCGGGGCTGGCGCCGACTTCGAGGTAGCGGGCTCGGACTCCGGCGGTGCCGCGACGTCGACGGCAACCCGCTCGGGTTCGGCCTCCGTCTTGGGCGTCGGCTCGGTGGTGGGCTTCGACTCCGCTCCCGGTTCGCGCCAGGCGTGGACTTCGTCAGGCGAGGTGTGCGGCATCGACTCCGCCGCAGCGGGAGGCACGGCGGGGGCGGCAACCGCGACGGGTGGCGGTGACGGCTCGGCGGCGTCGAGGGCCGCCTCCACGAGGATCGCGGTCACGGGCGGAACGCGCGGCGACTCGACGGCGAGGTCGGGCGACCACACGAGCCACGCCACGGCGTGCGCCGCAACCGAGCCCAACACGCAGCAGAGGGCGAGGGGTCGCATGCTGGCACTCGCGCTCAGCGCGCGACCTCCTCGCTCCCGAGCCAGTAGGACGGCACCGCCTGAAGCTCCGGCAGCCCGAGTTCGGCGGCCTTGGCCCGGAAGTACTGGCGCAGCTTCGCGTCGACCTTGCCATCCTTGGCGCCGAGCCCCTTGGGCGTGTTGGGCTGCGCCGCACGCGCCAGGTCCAGTTCGATCTGCAGGCGCGACAGGTCCTCGCGCGCGCTCGCGAGGTCGCGCTCCAGGATGTTGCGGTTCTCTTCGATCACCGCGCGCTTGGTGCCGAGGTTCTGCTGCAGGTCGGCCAGACGGCGCTCGCGGATCTCGCCGTCGAACGCCGTCTGGATGGCGAGCGTGTGCTCCATCTCCTGGCGTTCGAGGCTCGCCAACGCACCGGTCGCCTGGTCGATCTGGCTGCCGAGATCCTGGATCCGGGCCTTCACCGCGGCGACCCGCGTCTCGAGGGTTGCGGCGCCGGTCACCGGACCGGCCGCCACCTGCTGGTAGATGCGCGCCGCGGCGTCGAAGCCCGCGCCGGGGGCGGCGGGATCCTGCTGCAGGGCGAGCGCACAAAGGCATGCGACGATGAACATGACGTCTCCTCTCTTCCTCTCTCAATTGGTCTTGGTGGGAAAGGCCTTGCCGATCACTTCGGGAGTGGGCGCGACTGGCTTCTGGGCCTTCTGGAACAGCCGGCCCGACGACGCCTTGCGGACCTCGTTGAGCCAGTAGTCGTCGTTGGTCGGCGCGGCCGCCGCCTCGCTCTCGGGGAGCAGCGTGCGCGAGAACTCTTCCATCTGGCCGACGATCGTCGCGAAGCCGCCCGCGGCATCCAGGCTCTGCGTGAGCGTGCCGACGAGCTGCAACTGGCCTTCGATCGACGCGAGCGTGGTGAGGGCATCGCGCAGCGAATCGCTGCCGCTGCCGAACAGGCGCTGGTACTGCCCGAGCAACTCGGCGCTCTCCTTGCGGACGCCCGCCACGAAGGCGAGCAGCGCGCCGGCGTCCTCGATGCGGCCGAAGACGTCATCGAGGTTGCTGGAGATGCCCTCGAAGCCGCGGCGGACGGCGCGGATCCCGCGCAGGAGGTTCTCGTGGTTCTGCGCCGTGGCCAACAGCACCTGCTGGCGCAGCTCGACGCGGCGGTAGTCGCGGTGCGCGAGCTTGAAGGCCGCGAGCGCCTTCGCCCGCTCGGCTTCGCTCGCCGACTCCACCGCGCGCGCCAGGGCCTCGAGTTCCTCGCGCCGCCGCTGGATCAGGTCGGTCTCGAGCGCGGCCTTCGCACGCAGGTTGGCAACCGCCGAGTCCACCGAACGCTCGGAGGTCGTCGACAGCCGGTTGAGATCCTGCAGGGCGAAGCGGACCTTCTCCTTCTCGCCGAGGACGCGATCGACGTTGGTCGAGAGCTGCAGCGTGAGATCCGCGAGCTCGCGCTCCAGCGCCTCGCGGTGGTCGATCGACGGGTTCTTGCTGTAGGTCTCGACCAGCGGGCCGATGCGATCCTTGCTCGCGCGGATCGCTTCCTGGATCGACGACAGCCGACCGAGGCTGTCGATGATCTTCTGCGTCTGCTGGGCGGGATCGAAGGTCGGCAGCAGGATGCTGCCGCCGAGCCCGGACGAGCCGGGGCCCTGCGCCATGCACAGGGTCGTGAGGAGCGGGAGGCTCAGGAAGGCGGGGATGCGCATTGGTGGAGTCCGATCAGGGTTGGGCGAAGAAGTCGGGGCCGAGCACGCGGGCGATGCGCGCGCGTTCGTCGGTGGAAAGGGCGGCGAAGTGCGCGCGGGCGCGGTCGAGACGACCGGCGGCGACCGCGGCCACACCGAGATCACGCTGGGTGGCAGCGTCCTTGCGAACTCGCTCCGAGACCTTGCTGAGCGTCGCGTAGGCGGTCTCGGGGTGCTCGCCCTGGAGCTGCACGACCGCGAGGTTCCGCAGCGCGATGTCGCGCAGGGTCGATGAGCCGGTCCCGCCGATGACCTCCTCGTAGCGACGCGCCGCCTCGTCGAGCTGGCCGGCACGCGCGCAGGCCTCGGCCGCGAGCAGTTGCAACACCGAGTCGCCGCGCAACTCGGGATCCGCCGCGTCGATGTAGCGCAGCGACGCGTCGGGATCGCTGGCCAGCAGCGCCGCGGCCGTGCCGCGCGTCTCGGCGATGTCGGGGACGCTGGCGCAGCCGATCGGGATCGCGGCGAGCACCAGCAGGAACGGGAGTGGGTTGAGCTTCATGGAGAGCACCTTTCGATGCTTCCCGAAGAGCAACGCGCATGCCGCGGTGCGTGCTCGCGCTCGCGGCGTGGCGTTCTCGACTCCGGCAAAGAACCGTGCGCGCGCGCGCGCGCGTGAAGGCTTCGCGAGAATCTGATTCCGGACTTCCTCGTGCGCTCTCGACGCCGACGGCCGGTGTCATTCCACGAGGACACGTGCAGCCGTCGAGCCGCTACATCGGGAGTGTCGCGCGTGCGCGGTGCGGGTTCTCGACCGCCATACTCGCCGCATGTGCGCTGCTTTCCTCGCCGCGATCCTCGCGCTCGCCCCGCAAGGACAACGCCTTCCGACGCTCGCGCCGACGATCGGCACCGAACTCCGCGGCCTGCTGGGCGATCTCTTCGCCGCCGACTCCAAGCGCCACGCCGCGGCCGAGCTGCGGCTCGCAGAGCTGCCCGATGCCACGCGCTGCGCGCTCGCGCGGTGGGGGCTGCGCTCCGACGATCCAGCGACCGCCCTCGGCGCGGCGGCGATCGCGGAGCCGCGGTGGC
The DNA here is from genome assembly GCA_964418595.1 of uncultured candidatus Brocadiaceae bacterium. Lineage (GTDB taxonomy): Bacteria > Planctomycetota > UBA1135 > UBA1135 > UBA2386 > CAYQMF01. Next base: position 16,526 of record CAYQMF010000090.1, on the reverse strand, counting down.
TCGACGTCGCGGAGCAGAGGCGGCTGGTGGCGGTCGCGCTCGAGCGCTCGCTGGCGTTGCCGGCGCCGTTCTCGTTCGAGGAGTTCCGCGACGCGCTGACGCACGCCGACGTGGGCCGTCTGCTGCTGTCGTGCCCGCAGGTGCCGCGCGAGGTGTACCAACTGGTCGGCTTCATCCATCGCGGGCTGCGGCCGGAACATGTGCCGGCGCTGAGCCAGCTCGTGCGCTGCGACGACGTGCTGCTGCGCGAGGACGCGCTGCGTTTCCTCGTGGTGGCTTCGTGGTACACCGACGCACACCGCAACAAGATCGCCGACGCGGTGCTGTCGTGGCCCGGCGAAGGCATCCCGGCGGGCGTCGACCCGACGGAGGAGAAGGTGCCCTTCGTGCCGCGCGCCTTCAAGCTGCCGGAGGAGCGCGGCGGCTGGCCGCGCATGCTGCAGGCGGTGCTCGACCGGCTGTTCGTGCAGGAGGTCGAAGGCGAACTGCTCCGCTTCTCCGGCTGGGCGCTGCGCTGGGCGCTCGATGCGGCGCCGGGTGAACACGACCTCGCGCTGCTCGTGAAACTCGCTGCGTCGCGCGACGAGCGTGCGCGCGCAGTGGCGGCGCGGCGGTTGGTTGGCTACCGGCAGGCGGAGGCCGACGGAGCACTGCGGACGCTGGCGAAGGACGCGCAGCACCTGCCGAGCGCGCTGGCGCTCGCGGCCCTGGCGCAGCACGGCGAGGCCGACGCGCGCGACGTGCTTTGGACGCGAGCGAAGCAGGACGAGTACGGACTCGCGGCCTTCCTCACCCTCGACGACGCCGCAGCGATCGAGGTGTGTGCGCTCGCGTTCGGGCCCGACCGCGAGGCCGGGCGCGCGATGTGTCGCCGCCTCGCCGACGTCGAGCACCTCGACCGCATCGGCCTCGTGCCGGCCCGACCGGAGCTGCCCGTGCTGCTCGCGGTGGCGGCGACCACGCAACCCCTCGACGACGTGCGTCTGCACGCACTGCTCGACGCATGGCCGGCTACGCGCACCGGCGCACTCCGCCGCGCCTACCTCGCGCGGCTCACGCCGCAGCACCTGCCGGACTGCCACGCCGGCCTGCTCGAGGTCACCGACGCCGAGGCCTTCGCGGCGAAGCTCGACGCCGCGCGCGACCACGACGTGCCCGAGATCCGCGACGCGGCGCGCGCGCTGCTCCTGCGGCTCGGTGCCGCGCAGCGCGGTGTCGATCTGCTGGCGCACTTCGCGGCGAAGGACGAGTGTCCGGTCGCACTGGCGCGCAGCCGTTCGCCGCAGCTCATCGCTGCGCTCGCGGCCGAGATCACCGCCGCGCCGACGAAGCGCGCGTCGGCGATCCTCGCCACGCTGCTCGCGTGCCACGGCCTCGACGAGCGGCTTGCCGGCACGCTGGCCGACGAGTGGGCCGACCTGCCCGACGATGTCGCGGCGGCATGGCTGCGCCTCTGCGCCGCCGCCCGCGCCGGCGACGCGCCCGCCGCGGTCGCCGCGTATCTCGAGACCCGCCCCTTCGCCCGCGGCCAGCTCCGCCACCTCTTCCACTGCGCGCACCCTGCCGTGCACGCCTACCTCGCCCGCGCGCGCGCCGAGCGCCACCACGGGCTGTACGCGTGGGCGACCGCGGAGCTGGCCAGGCTCGGCGAGCCGGACGCGCGCACCGAACTCGCGGCCGCCCACGCCGCGGGTCTCTACCCGTGGTTCGACGACCTGCCCGCGTACGCGCTGGTCGACCCCGACGACCCCGCGTCGGCGATCGCGTCCCTCCGTCTCCTCGAAGGCAACTGCTGCCTGTACGCCGCGGTCGCCAATGACCTCGAAGACCTCGTCGAGTGGGATGGCTTCGCCGTCGCCGACGATGCCCTGTGCAGCCGGCCGGTTGCGGCGCAGCGGTACTTCACGGCGCATCTCGCGCACCTGCGCTTCAGCCGCATCGAAGGTCGCCACGTCGTCGTGCGCTGATCGCGCTATCCTCGGCGCGCCGCCCACAGGAGTCACCGACCATGCGCGTCCGCGTTCTCGCCGCGTCCCTTCTCCTCCTCGCTGCCGTCCCCGCGCAGATCACGCGCCACGTGCCGCCGGGCTTCGACGACGTCGAAGGCAACCGCTCGTTCACGTATCCCTTCGGTCGGCAGGACACGAAGCTGCAGATCCTCGTCGACGCGGCGTGGGTGACGACCGGCACCGGCATCGTCAACTCGATCGCGATGCGCCCCGAAGGCTCGCTCACCGCGACCTACCCCGGCTACAGCAAGGCCTACACGCTCACGCTGTGGACGACGCCGGTGACGGCGGCGGCGATGACGAACGATCCGGTCGCCAACACCGGCAACACGACGCCGACGCTGGGCTTCAGCAGCACGCTCAACCTGCCGACGGCGGCGCCCGCGACGCGCCTGCCGGCGCCGTTCGGCGTCGTCTTCCCGCTCACCACGCCGTACGTGTTCCTCGGCGCCACCGGCAACCTGCTGCTGCAGATCGACACCGCCGATGCGACCACGCCGCCGGGCTCGTGGAACGTCGACGCGGTGTTCCGCCGCTCGAACTCGCAGGAGCTGATCCTCGCGTCCGTGTCGCCCACCTGCTCGAACGGCAACGGTCACACCCTCAACCTCACGCCGGATCGCACGAGCGGCGCGGTCGGCGGCGCGCTCACCCTCAACCTGCGGCAGACGACGAGCACCGCGTTCGCGCTGGCCGCGGTCTTCCTCGGCAGCACCAACCGCGCGCCGGGGTTTCCGTTCGACCTCACCGGCCTCGGCATGACCAACTGCTCCTGGGCGATCGACATGCTCGCCAACCAGATCGCGGTGCCGACCGGCGGTGTGTTCCCCGCCACGCAGTGGCCGATCCCGGCCGGCCCGTGGCTCGTCGACCTGCCGCTCTACCACCAGGCGCTCGGGCTTGCGTCGCCGACCAGCCTCGCCAACGCCGTCGTGTCGGAGGCGTGGGTGACGCTCGTGCACCCGGGCACCGGCTACGCGACGCAGGCCAACTCAGTGTTCTACGTGGCGTCGAGCGCGAGCTGGTTCCTCAGCGCCGGCGCGGGCACCGGCGGGCTCGTGCCGGTGCTAGAGCTGGACGGCATCTTCCCGTAGCGCAGACGCGCTCCGGCTCAGCTCGACCACGCCTTCCCGCAGAAGCCGAACCCGTACGCGAACTGCCGCCACCAGCCCTTGGGCATGCGCGCCCCCGACGCGAGCCCATAGCTCGCGGGGAACGCCGCCGGCAGGTAGCGCGTGCCGAACAACCAGTCCCACAGCGGAGTGTGCACGGCGAAGTTCTTGTCGATCGCCTCCGGCGCGTCGCTGTGGTGCCAGTGGTGGAAGCGTGGCGTGACGACGAACCGGCCGAGCCACGGCAGGTTCCAGCGCACGTTGGCGTGGATGAAGGTCGCCTGCACGACGACGATCGCCAGGTAGATGGCGAACGCCGGCAACGAGAAGCCCAGGAGGTAGATCGGGACGTAGCTCGCGGCACGGGTCACCAACACGTCGACGAGGTGCAGGCGTGAGCCCGCGAGCCAGTCCATCGTCGTCGCGCTGTGATGCACGGCGTGGAAGCGCCAGAGCCACGGCACCCGGTGGAAGGCGCGGTGGACGAGGTACTGGACGAGGTCGACGAGCACGAGGATCGCCCCGACCTGGACGAGCAGGGGCAGGCTCGCGATCCGGTCGGCCAAGGCCGCACTGCGCAGCGGTGCGACCAGCACGCTCGCCGGGGCAAGCGTGACGAAGGTCGTCGCCTGCACGAGGAGGGCGCTGACCATGAAGTACACGAGATCGGTGCGCCACTCGGCGCGGAGGATCCCCTGTTCCGGGCGGAGCGCGAAGACGCGCTCGAGCGGCACGAACACCAGCGAGTAGCCGAGCAGGTTGAGCAGGAACCAGTCGAGGCCGAGCCCGAACGGACTGTCGGCGTCGCTACGCGGACGCGCTTGCGCGCCGCCGAGCAGCAGCGCCAGGAGGGTGAGGCAGAGCGCTGCCAGACCGAGCGCCTTGTTGCGCCGGAGGCATGTGCTCAGCACGCCGAGGCTCAACGCCGCCACGAGCACGACCTGCACCGCGACGCGCACGAAGCCGAGCGGGTAGTGCCCGCGCAGATCGGCGAAGGTGAGCCAGTGCGGGAAGGTGAGGCAGAGGACGGCGCCGAACCCGAGCACGCCGCAGAGCACGCCGAGTACCCCGCTGATCCAGCCGGACCCGAAGCGCGTGGGCTCGCTCGGGCGCAGGGACAGGTGCGGAAGAGGGCGGGTCACCGCGAGGAGAGCATAGGTCCTTGGTTTCCTGTCCGGCGCGGGGTGCGACTGGGGATCCGAGGGTTGGCCCCAGAAAACGGGCACCCATCGAACTCCAACACCCCAATGCACACCCATCCAACCACTGGTCGTTTCTCACCCGTTCCCGCCCGCTGGCGCGCCGCAGGCCTTCTCCTGTTTACGGCGACGATACCCGCGCAGAAGTTCGAGTCCTCACACGGCAGGGCTCTGCCGGCGGCAACGGAGATCGGCATGACGATCGTGCAGACTCCGCAAGGCTATGCGGTGGCGGGCACTCAGGGCACCAACGCAGTGGCAGTGTCCGTGAACGGCGTCGACATCAAGCTCAGCGATGCCAGCTTCACGCCACTGATCACGGACCCGCGTCTCGAGCCCAACATCGTGCGGCGGACGGCCAACGGTGGGTACGTCTCCGTGGGCGAGCTTCCGGGAAACACCCTGGGGCTCGAGGTCTACATCGGCCTGTTCGACAAGAACGGCGTCTCGATGATCGGGCCGAGGCTCTGGACCTACCACGGCGACGCGACCGGCATCCGCCAGGGCGCACGCGTGATCGAGAAGACCAAGGGGGGCTTCGCCGTCACGACCAACGTCGACACCGACACGGCCGCCAGCCGCGGCGTGCTCTTCTCGACGGATGCGCTGGGCGGACTGCAGTGGTGGTACGCGTACACCTACAACCGCTTCCCCATCCGCTTCCACGACCTGCGCCAGGCCACCAACGGTGACTTCGTCGTCGTCGGCTCGATGCAGGAGCCCACGCGGCCGTGGCGCACGACGCTGGTGATGCGCACGTCGCCGCTGGGCATCCCGCTGTGCTCGGCGCTCTACGGTGACCTGGAGGACGTCGACCAGCAGTCGATCACGACCACCAAGGACGGCAACTTCGTGATCTGGGGTCACTACGGCGCGGGGATGGTGCCCGGCAGCTTCCTGCTGAAGGTCAACAACGCCTGCGCGCCGATGTGGCGGACCTACTTCCCTGGCATCCAGGGCTCGCGCCCGACCATCGCGGAGGCTCCCAACGGCGATCTGCTGTGCAACGGTCGCATGGGGAACGACGGACTGCTCCTGCGCACGAACAGCGCGGGGGTGAAGCAGTTCGCGCGCAAGTACGGCGGCGCGGGGGTCGTGGACGAGATCTTCCAGGTCATCTCGACGAGCGACAACGGCTTCGCGGCAAGCGGGTTGACGAACATGACCGGCGGCGGGCTGTCGGACATCTACCTGCTGAAGGGTGACTCCCAGTTGCGCTCGAACTGCAACGACCAGGAGGTCGCGGTCGAGCAGGCGTTCGTGCCGACGCCGTGGATCCCGAAGTACCTGCAGTACGAGTCGGACCCGCGGCAGTGGTACGTGTACTACCGCACCGAGACCCCGGCGACGTCGCCGCACGAGTTCTGCTTCGAGCCGGACTGCGTCAAGGCACCGAAGAACCTCGCCGCGTGGCTCACCTTCGACGACCTCGTCGGCCCCACCGCGGTGAACCGGGTCAAGCAGTGGAACTTCAAGTCGTGGAACGGCACGCACGTCGGCAACCCGACGCCGATCCCCGGCAAGGTCTCGGGCGCGTTGAACTTCGACGGCAATGACGACCGCGTGATCGTGCCGCACCACGGCGGCATCGACGTCAAGACGGGCGACTTCACGATCGACGCCTGGATCCGCGTGCCAACGCTGCCGCCGATGGGCGCGAGCACGCTCGTCGACAAGCGGGTGCAGGATGGCTCGCAGTACACCGGATACTCGTTCTTCCTCAACAGGAACAGCTCGGGCATCCAGCTCGGGCTGCAGTTGGCGGACGGAACCTTCGCCAACTACTTGTCGCCCGCGCTCCCGGTCATCGCTGGCCAGTGGCACTTCATCGCGGTGCGCGTCGACCGCGACGCGTCTTCGCACTTCGTGTTCGACGGGACTTTCCATGTCTTCACCCCGGGTCACCCGGGCTCGCTCCACAACACCGCGCCCATGACCGTGGGCGGCAGCAGCTTCGGTGGCTCGGCCTTCCGCGGCGACATCGACGAGCTGGAGTTCTTCCGCCGCGCGCTCGACCCGATCGAGTTGAACACGCTGTCGCGCGCCAGCTACGCCGGCAAGTGCAAGGAAGGCTTCGGTCCGCCGCCGCACGTCACGTTCCCGGTGGGCGTCACTGCCGTGCCGGTGAGCGGTTGGATCACCAACGGCACGACCCAGCCGCAGACCTACACCGGCTGGTTCCAGGGTCTCGAGAGCGGGGCCGGCGGCACGATCCACGGGCCGACGCAGTTCCTGCCGGGTGACCCGATCACGATCGGTCCGATCGCGCCAGGCGCGACGATGGCGTTCAACACCACCGTGCAGCGGCCGGCGGGCATGACCGACAAGAACCTCGCCGGTGGCTACCGGATGATGGTCGAGTCCACATCCGGCGACGTGCTCGGTGGCGAGTCGGTGGTGGTCGATCGCCGCGACATCCGCGTGACCGGCAACCGCTGGGACGGCACGCCGACTTCGCTGCGCGTCGGGCGGCCGCTGCAGCTCGGGCCGGCTCGCGTCACCAACACGACCGCGGCGCCGATGACCCTGGCCTACCGTGTGATCGCACGGGACGAGAACCACGAACCGGACACCAGCACGCTGAGCCTGGACGGCCTCGCGCCGGGCAGCACGCCGACCGGGAGCGTGGTCGTGCAGCCGGGTGCGTGGTTCGACCTCGCCGTGACCGCGGAGTTCGTCGATTACGACGCGCTCGGCACCTACACGGTGCAGATCGAGGCCGACACCGACAACGACGGGGTGATGGACTTCCTCGGCGGGCGCGTGTTGCTGTGCGACATGAGCGACGGTACGCCGCCGACCTACACCGGCATCGGCGCGCCGACCACCTGGGACACCCCGAGGCTCTCGCTCGGCGGGCCCTCGGTCGTCGGCGGCAACATGACCATCGTCGCGGAGGGGCTCAAGCCGAACACGATCGCCGTCTTCGCGCTGGCCGGGGCGCTGGCCAATCCGCCCCTGCCGCTGTGGATCATCGGCGCGCAGCCCGGTGCGATGCTCTACCTGGACCCGGCCTCGATGCTGACCGTGATCGCAGTCGCGGACTTCACCGGCACCGCGACCGTGACCCTGCCGATCCCGAACGATCGGAACGTCGCGGGAGGTGTCCTGCACTGGCAGGTCTTCAACCGCGATCCAGCGATGCCCTACGTGTTCTCGTTCGGCAACTCGAACGCGATGAGCGTCACGATCGAGTGAGAGTCGATCGCCGCCGGGCGGTCACTTCGACCGGCCGGCGGCGCGTTCGAGTGTCCGACCCGCTCCGGCGGGCCGCGCGGCTCGCGGCTGACGCCAACGAGAGTCTGCCCGCCCGAGACCATCGTCCTGTGCCCCACAGCACGAGATCACGTCTCCGGCAAGAGGACGACCAGGTCTGCGAGGACCCGATCGAGAGCTTGGTCGACGTCGAATGTGGCGCCCGGCGCGAGCAGTGGCGAGAGGTCGCTGCGAAACAGCGGGTGCGATCGCTTTGCCATGAGGTTCGCCGCCATTGCTGCCTTCGTAATCGGCGTTCCCCCCGTCGCCAAGCAGTCGACGCAGACCGCGGCGATGGCGGCGGGCGACACGCGCGGGTCGTCGAGCGCTCTGACCAGATCGAAGAGATCTCTGCCCTTGCGGCGCTGATAGAGAGCGCGCAGCTTCGTGCCCATGAGCTCGTCGAGTCGGAAGCTGCGAATGTTCGCGCGTCCCGTGAACCAGCGCGATGCCACGACCAGCTCCTCGAAGTGGTAGCCGAACCTCGTGCCGTGTTCGCGCGTGTTGATCTCAACCTTCAGCCGAAGTGGACGTGATGGCTCTTCCTCGGAGTCGAACCGGAAGGTCATCGTGGCGCCGCCCTCGGTCTGCTTCCATCGGCCTTCCGCGAGCCACGCTCCGAGCACGCTTCGGATGCGATCGAGGTCTCGCCGATCGGCGCTGGGCGAACCTGTACGAGATCGATGTCCTCCGAGTATCGGGCGGGTGGCCGCAGGAACAGCTTGTGCAGCGCGGTGCCGCCGCGGAACGCGAGGCGATCGCAGAGCATTGGGTCGGAGAACAGCTCGACGAGCGCACGGCTGATGACGAGGTCCTGCTCCACTTGCGCGTCGTCGACCCAAGGAGCGTGGGCGCGCCACTCGGTGACGTAGTCGCGGGGGATCACGACGGCGGCTCCAGATCGACGTTGACCACGAGGCGCCAGCGGCGATCGCTCGATGCGCCGGCGCGCCTCTGGGAGCGTGACAGGGCGGCGAAGACGGGGCGCCGCTCGGCGATCTGCGCGGCGAGCGGGGCCGTGACTGCGTCGTCGACTTCGAGCACGTCGAACATGTGGCCGAGTCGCTGCGACCAAGCGCTCGGCGCTTTCTCGGCCTCCGCTGCGAGCAGTGCGCCGTCGCACGCCGGACCCAGATCCTCCAGAACGGTCAGCACGTGATCCAGACCGCCGCAGCGGTCCGCATAGCCGACGAGCTCGACTGCCGTCGCTTCGCGCGAGGCAACTCGCAGCGTCCCGCGAGGCGTGTTCTTCGTGACTGTCCTCGTGTGTTCGAGGTCCTTCCGCAGCGCGAACTCGACGCTCACCGCGCCGCACTGGATCGGGCGACGCCTGGTCGCACACATGACCTGGAACCGCTGGGGCCGGTGATGCGCGGCGCCGTGCAGCTCGGCCGCGGTGAGCAGGGCTGCGTAGTACTCCTCGCCCAGGTGGTCGAAGAGTTGCGGGACGAACTGCGCGGCGGGCAGGCAGCCTAGCTCGCGATACTCGGGAGGGACGATGACGTAGAAGCCGCGGTAGGGCTGGGCGATCCGACCCTGGTTGGCGAGGCGCAGCAGCGCTGCGCGAGTTGCTTGCAGGCTGCGGCCCAGTTCTCGGGCTGCATCGGCGGTCCCGAAGTGGTAGCGGCCGGTGCGTGCCCACTGGTCGAGGAAGTCGACGGCGGAGACCATCGGTGATGCGTTGGTTGCGCAATACTACGTTATTCGCAGACTTTTGCAACTGATGAGGCAAGACCCACGACTTCCTCGCGCTCCCGGAGCTCCGGGTGAGGATGTCTTCGGGTCGGTTGCGTTGCGCCTCGATCCGTGACCCGGCGATGCCCTCCATCCTCTCGTTCGGCAACTCGAACGCGATGAGCGTCACGATCGAGTGAGGGTCGATCGCCGCCTGCTTCAACCGCGTGCAGGCGGGTCGGGCTCGACCCGACGGCATGTCCGGCCGTCGGCTTCAACGGCCCGCCGGTCCGACTCGTGCATGAGCCGAAGGCGCGGACACGGCACCCGGACAGCGACGCGGTCCCGCGCCTACAATCCACCCGTCGCCGCGCGGCGGCCGTCCCGCGGACTCGTCCATCGATTCCACGCGGCGCGCCGGCGCCAACGAAGTTGCACTGCTGGCCTTCGGCTTCACCCCCGCCTGCATCCGGTGGCCGAGCGCCGTCGACTTCGGTGGGATCCTGGCGCTGCCGAAGATCGTCGTAGGTCCGCTCGTCACGAACGGCAGCGGCGCCACCAGCTACCGGCTGCCGATCCCGTCCAGCTTCGTCACCGACCGGATGGTGTGGCGCAGCAATTCAGGTCCCCGGGCTCATCCTGCCAGGGCTCGGTTCCAACTCGGTGCCCTTCGTCGTGAAGTCCTGGCGGAACTCAGCGCGACCCGCCGCAACCAAGGTGGGGCGTGCGCGTCAGCCGCCCCTACTGACCGATCGTCACCCGCAGCCCGTCGCTCGCCACCGGCGCCAGCGGGTTGGCCGCGGGAAGGTTCGCGAACCACTGCCAGACGAAGGTCCGGCCGACCAGGAGATCTGTGTCGGGCAGCGGCAAGGTGACCGACGCCGCGCCGCTGCCGTCGACCGGGACGAAGCCGACGACCGACTGCACGTCGTTCCACAGCAGACTGCCCGGGGCGCCGAAGACCGCGAGGTCGAACGGCAGCGCCCCGGCGTCGTCGCGAGCGCCGAGCGTGAGGAACGCGTCGCTCGCGGGGATGCCGTGCACCGGCAGGATCGCGCCGGACAGCGCAATGGTCAGCGTGCCGCCGCGGACGACGCGCGCGTTCGGCGAACCGATCGCGGGGAACAGGTTGAACCGGCCGAAGCCCGGCGTGCCGTAGCGGCGCGCCGAACCCGAGCCGACGTACTCGTCGGCACCGAGGTCAGGCAGCAGTCCACCGCCTTGTCGACTGGCGCTGGCGCGGGGATCACCCTCGTAGTCGGTCGGTGGCAGCGACACGGTGAGGCTGCCGCGATCGATGCAGGGTGACTGCGGCGCGAGTTTGTAGAAGGGACGCACGAGCAGCGGGTCGGTGCGCGCGAGGTTGCCGATGCCCGGGTACGCCGTCGCCTGGAAGCACGACCACGTGATGCCCGGAGTGCCCGACACGTCGGTCGCGTTGCCGGCGAACACGCAATGGTCCAGCGTCGCGGTGTTGCCCTCGAACACGGTCAGCACGCCATAGCCGTTGTCGGCGAACGTCACTCCACGCGCCTCGAACGGCCACAGCGACATCACGCCGATCCCGGTGTTGCCGCACACCATCCCCGACTCCAGGCGCACCGCACCCGGAGTGACGCCGCGGCCGACGATCATCCCGGTGGCGTTGCGCAGGAACCGGTCGCGCAGCGAGTGGCAGGTGAACTGCAGGTCGGTGGTGACGAAGTCGAAGGATGCGCCCCCCGCAGCGCCACGCTCGAAGAGGTTGTCGTGCATCGCCACCTCGCACGTCCCCACCCCACGCAGGTCGACGCGCAGGCCGACGCTGGTGCACGCCCAGGCGACATTGCCGGCGAACGTCAGCTCCGTGCGGCCACCGGTGCAGTTCCCGCCGAGCCGGACGCCGTTCTCGCAGCGAAGGAACGCACAAGCGTCGACCGAGGCCTGGAGGCCGGCGGGCCCATTCACCAGGAGCAGGATCGCCTCGTCGGCGAGATCCCGGAACGAGGACTTCAGGATGCGACAGTTGGTGGTCGTCGTCCGGTCGCGCGCGTCGACCCAGATGCCCCGCGCCGAGTCCGAGAACCAGTTCGAGCGGAACGTGCCACCGACGTTGCCGCCGATGCTCGTGTCATCGAGCCGGATCCCCGCATCGGTGATACCACGGAAGGTGCACTCCTCGACGTCGGGGTACACGACCGCGCCCGGGTTGGTCGCGACGATCTCGAGCCCGAACCGCGCCGGGCCGAAGGCACATTGGAAGAAGCGCGGGTCGACGCCGCGCGCCGGCCCGGCGTCGTCGACCCGCACGCCGGCGCGGGTCTGGCCGGGTTGCGCGAGTACACGAGCGCGGGATCGAAGCGCAACGCCGTGCCGCCGGCCGGCGCGCGGAGCACCGGCATCTGCCCGTGGCCTGCAGCGATGCCCACGATCCAGATGTTGTAGGCGGGCGTGATCGGCATGACCTCGCCGTTCGTCCCCGGCGAGTAGACCTGCGCTCCCTCGACGAACAGCGTGCGCCAACGCGTCGCGTCGGACACCGGGGGGATCCGCGTCATCGCGTAGCCGATCGTCTTCCACGGCGCGGCGTGTGTGCCACCCGCGGGTGCGTCCTGCCCGCGCACGCCGTCGACCCAATGGTCGCTGAGGTTCTGCGCCGGCAGGAGCGACAGGACCGACGACAACGGCAACCACCAGACCAGGCAACGCATGGGCCACGAGGTATAGCCGATTGGCGACGCGCCTGGTTCGGCCGCAGCCCGGTCAGTCGCGTTCGAGCACGCGCGGGTCCACGAGCCACCAGTAGCCGGCCGACTCGACGAACACGATGCGTTCGCGCTGGGCGGCGTACCACGTCGCCCAGTCGCCGTCTTGCGGCGTGAGCGCGGGCTGCACGTAGCGCGCGAGGCAGCGCGACGCGCGCTCGCGGTCTTCGCCCGCGGGCCCCGCGCTCAGCGCGATCCAGCGCTCGAGACTGCGGCGCTCCGCGTTCGGCGTGCCGAGCGCAAGGGCGTCGAAGTCGATCTCGAAGCGGTGCTTGTAGCGCTCGCCGCGGTGCTGCTCGCCCTTGCCGCTGAAGAGGTAGGGCCCGTACTTCGCGAGCCAGGCCGTCGCGCCCGCCGGCGTGTGATCGGTGTAGGTGGCGAGCGCCGAGTCGATGAGCTGGCCGACCTGGTGCTCTTCGATCCCGCGCAGGTAGCCGCTCTCGCGGTTGAGGTCGAGGTAGGTCTGGAAGACCTGGCGCGTCACGCACGCGAACGGCACGGTCAGCGCATTGCGTTTCCCGACCATGTAGTGCAGCACGTTGGCGAGCGTGTCCTCGGCGGGCGCGGTGAGCCGATCCGGATCGGCCGAGTAGCCCCAGTAGAACCAGCGGCCCTGGCGCGCGAGCGACAGGCTGCCGAGGCACTTGCCGGAGTGGCCCTCGGCGAGGTTCTCGAAGCCGGGGATGTCGGTGAAGAAGCCCTCCGAGTTCACGATGGTCGGGTTCCACTCACCCTCGGGCAGCGGCGCCTCGAACGCCACGAGCGTGAAGGTGTCGCCGACGCCGTGCGGATACCGCACGCTGGTCGCGCCTTCGTGGTTCTTCTGCCGCGGCGCCGGCACGCCCTCGAAGGCGACCTTGTCGGGAGTGTTGAAGATCGGATGGTCCAGGGCCAGCCCGTGGCCCTGATGGTCCATGCAGATTCATATGTAGCCGCTCGTCATCGCGACTCCCTGCGCCTCGATCAGCTCCGTGCCGAGGAAGCCGACCGCGACGATCGGCGTGGCGGTGGTCGGGAACCTGCGCGCGTTGCCGGTCTGCCCTTTCACGTTGCGGAAGGTGGGCGAGTCGGCGAGCACGACGTCGGCGCCGTCACAGGCGGCCTGACTCACATTGGCGTAGGTCGCCACGGAGGTCGCGAACCCGCGCGTGCGCAGGAACGTCGCGATGCGCTGGGTGCGCTCCCCGTCGTCGACGCCGACGAGCAGCACGCGCAGGGCGGGCACGGCCAGCATCGCGTCCTTCGCCGTGGCGAGCTGCAGCGTCATCGGCGGCAGGCACTGGAGCGCATCGCACACCATGAACTCGACCTGTGCGGCGAGCTGTGCCCCGTCCCCGACCCGGCGCAGCGGCAGCTTGAACGTCGCCTTCCCGGTCACCTCGCCGTGCGTGGCCGGCGGTGGCACGAGCGGCGCGGCGGCCTCGAACGCGCCCGCCGTGATCTCGACGGTGAGTGGCAGTCCCCCCTCGGCGTCGGCCGTGTACACATGCCAGCCCGCCTGCAGGTCGACTGTCACCTCGAGCACGCGGCCATCGTGCTGCGCAGTGATGGTGAGTGGCGCCGTCGGCGGGAGGCCGGTGACCGAGAGCGGGATCGCCGCCTGCGATGCGAGCGCGGCGGTGCCGAGCAGGGCGAGGACCAGAGGGAGGAGACGCACCATCGCCGGGAATGGTAGCGCGACGCTCCGGAGCCGGGCGCGGCGGCTTGCGCCCGGCCCCTGTCGCCGCGGTAGCATCCCGCGCTCCCATCCTCCCTCTCGTCAGGAGATCGACGTGCTCATCACCCCTGCCACTCTCCGCTGCGCTTCCATCGTCCTCGGCGTCTTTGCCCTGCCGGCCCCTGGCCTCGCCGCCGCGCCGCAGGGCCCCGGCAAGGTCGAGTCACGTTCCTACTTCTTCGAGGACGCGAAGAAGGACATGGAGTACGCGCTGTTCGTGCCGACCGGCTACGCCAAGGACAAGCCGGCGCCGCTGGTCGTGTTGCTGCACGGCCTCGGCAGCAACCCCAAGCAGGTGATCGGCTACGAGGGCATCACCGCGGAGGCGGAGAAGCGTGGCTACATCGTGGTCGCGCCGTTCGGCTACAACCAGCGCGGCTGGTACGGCAGCCGCGGCGAGGGCAAGGAAGGGCCCTACTTCGGGACCAAGGCCGACCCCGACAACCTCGGCGCGCTGAGCCAGAAGGACGTGATGAACGTGCTCGGCATCGTGCGCAAGGAGTTCCGCATCGACGACGACCGCGTCTACCTGATGGGGCACTCGATGGGCGGCGCCGGCACGATTCACCTCGGCGCGACCTTCCCCGATCTCTGGGCCGGCCTCGCGCCGCTCGCGCCCGCGCTCGACGCCAAGACCTCGCGCCTGGACGCGATGCAGCATCTCCCCGTGCACCTCGTCACCGGCGACGCGGACCGGCTCGTGTCGGTCAAGATGGTGCGCGGCTGGGTCGAGGCGATGAAGAACCGCGAGATGGATCACACGTACGTGGAGATCACCGGCGGCGACCACGTCCTCGCCATCACGCGCAACGCCAAGATGATCGCGGGCGTGTTCGACTTCTTCGACGCGAAGCGGCGCAAGCCCAAGGCGCAGGCCGAGGGTGCGCCGGCCGCCGAGAAGGCCGAGGCCAGGCCGAAGGTGAAGCGCGCCTCGGTCTGACCCGTCAGCGCGCGCCGCCCACCGGCGCGCGGCTCAACCACGCCAGATCGGTGTTGCCGCCGGTGAGGATCGCGCCGATGCGCTTGCCCGCGAAGCGCGCGGGCTGGGCGCGCATCGCCGCGAGCACGGTGGCGGAGGAGGGCTCGACGACGATCTTCATGCGCTGCAGGAAGAACAGCGCCGCGGCGAGGATCGCGTCTTCGCTCACCGTGATCACCGCCGCGCCCGCGGCGCGCAGGATGGCGAAGGTGTTCTCGCCGATGCCGGTGAGCAGGCCGTCGGCGATGCTGCGCGGCGGCTGGACGCCGGGGTGGCGCACGCCGTCGCGGAGCGAGCGGAACGCGTCGTCGACGGCGGCGGGCTCGGCGCCGACGACGGTGCTCTTGGGCGACAGTTCGCGCACGACGAGCGCCGTGCCGGCGAGCAGGCCGCCACCGCCGATCGGCGCCACGAGCACGTCGAGCGGACCCGCGTCTTCGAGCAGCTCCAGCGCCGCGGTCGCCTGACCGGCGATGACGTACGGATCCTCGAAGGGGTGCACGAGCGTCGCCCCCGTCTCCTTCTGCACGGCCGCGGTCGTCGCCTCGCGCTGGCTGCGCGCGCACTGCACGACGCGCGCGCCGTAGCCGCGCACCGCGTCGAGCTTCACGGCCGGCGCGTCGTCGGGCATGACGACGATGGCCCGGATCCCGCGCAGGCGGGCGGCATAGGCCACCGCCGCGCCGTGGTTGCCCGACGAGTGCGTCACCACGCCGCGTGCGGCGTCGGCATCACGCAGCGCCAGCACGGCGTTGGTCGCACCGCGCGCCTTGAAGGCCCCCACCTTCTGCAGGTTCTCACACTTGAAGAACACCGACGCCGAAAGCTCGGCGTCGAGCGTCGCCGACGTGTGCACCGGCGTGCGGTGTACGGCGCCGGCGATGCGCGCGGCGGCGGCCACGACGTCGGCGAAGCCGGGCGGCGCCATGCCTACTCCGGCACGACCCGGTGCTTGGAGCCCTTCTTCTCGACGGTGAATCGCTTGTTGCCCACCGGCACGCCGATGACCTTGAAGTCGGGCATGTCGTCGGCGACCGGGTCGATCTGCACCTCGCCGAATCGGACGACGAAACCGCACGCGACGCGGAAGATGTTGTCGAGCGCGAACGAGTGCAGGTAGCTGTCGACGCCGCGGAAGCGGCTCGCCCGGCCGTTGGTGGGGCTGTAGTGCTCGCAGCTCACCGGCAGGGCGAGGCCCTCGAGTTCCCCCGACAGCATCGACACCGTCTTCTTGATGAGTTCGGTGTTGAGCTTGGCCGCCTTCTTGTGGCCGCGCTCGGCCCAGTACGACAGCCCCTCCATGACGTGCGAGTTGATCATCGGCCAGACGCGACCGTTCCACGGGCAGTTGCGGCGCGTGCCCTTCCACTGGCCGTCGGCGTTGAACGCGGGGTCGCTCATCGCCAGTGACGGCACGGGGTACTTGGCCCAGAACTCCTTCCGGTCGCCGAGCAGGTCGATCATCTTGTCGACCTGCGCGGGCTTGGGGATATCGGTGGCCAGCGGGTAGAAGCCGACCGCGGCCTTCACGTTGGTGCGCCGCTTCGCCTGCGGATCGATGTCGAGGAAGAGGCCGGCCTTCTCGTCCCACATCTTCTTGCGGATGGCGTCCTGGATCGCCTCCTTCTCGGCGATGAAGCGGTTCGCCATCGCCTTCTCCTGCAGCTCGTCGGCGACGCGCGCCAGGTAGGAGACGAGGCGGTAGCGGAACACGCTCACGTCGATGCCCTTGAGCCGGAAGCCCTCCGTGAACGCCTCGGCGCGATCGGCCTTCTCGTCGACCACCGTGTAGCGGCGCGAGAACTCCTGGCCCGCTTCGAAGTGATTGACGATGTCC
>CAYQMF010000089.1:5332-27568 GCA_964418595.1 uncultured candidatus Brocadiaceae bacterium | reverse complement strand
CCACAAGACCGGCGCGCTCATCGAGGCCTCGCTGCGGGTCGGCGCGCTCGCAGGTGGTGGTGATCTGCGCGCGCTCGCGGCGCTCGGCGAGTACGGCAAGCTGCTCGGCCGGGCCTTCCAGATCGCCGATGACTGCCTGGACGTCGAAGGCTCCGCCGGCGCGCTCGGCAAGCGCACCGGTCAGGACGCGGCCGCGGGCAAGCTCACCTACCCGGCGGTGGCGGGGCTCGCGGCGAGCCGGGCAGAGGCCAGCCGGCTGGCGGAAGCCGCGGTGGCGTGGGCGCCGCGCGCTTGCGCGGGCCTCGCCGACCAAGCATCCCTGGACTGGCACGTCGGCCTGCTGCAAGATGTCGCCCGATTCTCCGTCTCCAGAGAGGCCTGACCCTTGGATAGCGCGGACGCGACGCCCCGCACCCCGATTCTCGACCGCATCGACTCTCCCGCCGACCTGAAGCTCGTGCCCCAGGCACAGCTTCCGGCCCTGGCGGAAGAACTGCGCGCCCAGATCCTGCACACGATCCAGACCACCGGAGGTCACCTCGGATCGGGCATGGGGGTCGTCGAGCTGACCATCGCGTTGCACTACCTGTTCGACTTCAAGACCGACCGGCTGGTGTTCGACGTCGGGCATCAGGCGTACCCGCACAAGCTCCTCACCGGCCGCAAGGACCGCTTCCACACCATCAGGCAGAAGGACGGCCTGTCGGGGTTCACGAACCGCTTCGAGTCGGACTACGACGTGTACCTCATGGGGCACGCCGGCACGGCCGCTTCCGCGGCGCTCGGGATCTCTGTCGGCGACCGGCTCCTCGGCACCAAGCGCCACTCGGTCGCCGTGGTCGGCGACGCGGCGATGGGTTGCGGCGTGGCGTTCGAGGCACTGAACCACGCCGGCTCGATGGAGCGGGAACGCCTGCTCGTCATCCTCAACGACAACCGCTGGTCGATCGCGCAGACCGTGGGTGCGCTGGCGCGGCACCTCAACCGAATCCGCTCGGGGCCGCTGTACAACTCGGCCAAGAAGACGCTGCACAGCCTGATCCAGTCGATCCCGCTGATCGGCAAGGATCTCGACGAGCGGCTGGAGAGCGGCGTCCAGAACCTGCGCAACATCATGGCGCCGTCGTCGGTCTTCGACGAACTGGGCTGCCGCTACTTCGGGCCGGTGGACGGCCACGACATCGGCGAACTGCTCGACGTGCTCGGGCGCGTGAAGGATCTGGACGGCGTCGTCCTCTTGCACGTGCGCACCGAGAAGGGGCGCGGCGTGCCCGGCTCGCAGGAGAAGTACGACCGCGCCCACGCGGCCAAGCCCAAGCCGAAGCCCAAGCACGTGCCGGCCGAGCCGCAGGTCGTGCTGCCGGCGAAGGCCAGGAGGCCGTCCGGATCGTGGACCGAGTGGTTCGCCACCGGCCTCGAGGAACTCGCGGCCGCGGATCCGCGCGTGCTGGCGATCACTGCGGCCATGCCCGACGGCACGGGTCTGCTGAGCTTCCGCGACAAGTTCCCCGACCGCTTCGTCGATGCGGGCATCGCGGAGCAGCACGCGGTGGCGTTCGCGTCCGGCCTCGCGACCGCGGGCATGCGTCCGGTGGCAGCGATCTACTCGACCTTCCTGCAGCGCGCCTACGATCAGGTGTTCCAGGAGGTGCTCATCCAGAACGTGCCCGTGATGTTCTGCATGGACCGCGCCGGGATCGCCGGCGAAGACGGCTGCACCCACAACGGCACCTTCGACATCGCCTTCCTGCGCACGATGCCCAACATCGTGCTGATGGCGCCGAAGGACGGGCCGGAGCTGAAGGCGATGATGGAGTTCGCCCTCGCGCTCGCTGGGCCGAGCGGGATCCGCTATGCGCGCGGCAGCGCACCGGACTCCGAGGACCTGCGGGCGTTGGGCTGGAACACATGCGCGAGCCGGATCGAGCTCGGCAAGATGGAGGTGCTGCGCAAGGGTGCCGACGGCGCGATCCTCGCCTATGGCCACATGGTCAAGACCGCGCTCGAGGCGGCGCGGCTGCTGGAGGCCGACGGCATCCAGGTCGAGGTCGTGAACGCGCGCTTCGTCAAGCCGCTCGACCACGCCGGCGTGCGTGCGCTCGCCGAGCGCCACGACCGCATCCTCACGCTCGAGGACCACGTGATCGGCGGCGGCTTCGGCTCGGCCGTGCTCGAGTCACTGGCGACCGCGGCTCCGGGCTCGATCCGCGCGCAGGTGCAGGTGATGGGTCTGCCCGACCGCTTCCTGGAGCACGCCAGTCGCGAGGAGCTGCTGACCGAACTCGGTCTCGACGCCAAAGGCGTCGCCGCCAGGTTCCGCGCCTTCAAACCGGTCGCCGCCCACTAGGGTCGAACCATGGCGGTGCGCTCGGTTCTCCTGCTGGGCGACGAGCGCAAGGGCGGGTCCCGCGCCGTCGTGGAGCGCTTCGCTGCATGGTTCGCGACGCGGGTGCCCCAGGTGCACAGCGTGCTGGAGCGCGACCGGCTCCTGGTAGACGTGCCCGGCGACCTCGTCGTCGTGTTCGGCGGCGATGGCTCGATGCTCGCCGCGGCGCGGCGCATGGGCCAGAACCAACGGCCCACCGTCGGGGTGAACCTGGGGCGGCTCGGGTTCCTCACGGCGTGCGGGGTGAGCGACGCGGAGGAGATCCTGCAGCGTGCACTCGACGGCGACCTGCACGAAGAACCGCAGCCGATGATCGCCTGCCACGTGCTGCGGGCCGACGGCCGCTCGACTCCCGTGGTGCTCGCGGTCAACGATGGCGTGCTGGTGCGCGCGGCCGGGTGCGGGATCGTGACCGTCCGCGCGGAACGCGCGGGGGTCGAGCTGGCTACCTACGCGGGCGATGGGCTGATCGTGTCGACGCCGATCGGCTCCACCGCGTATGGGCTCGCGGCCGGCGGGCCGATCGTGGCGCCCGGGATCGACGCCTTCGCCCTGATCCCGCTGGCGCCGCACACGCTGACCGTACGACCGCTGGTGATGCCGCCCTGCGACCTCGACCTCGTGGTGGTCGAGGCGAGTGGCGACGGCCTGTGCGACTTCACCGTCGACGGTCAGGTGCACACCCAGATCACGCTCGACGATCGCGTCTGCATGCGGCCTTCGACGCTGCGCTTCCGGCACCTGTGCCGCGGCCGCGACAGCTACTTCGCCGTGCTGCGCGAGAAGTTTCGCTGGGCGGACCTGCCCCGGGACGCCCGCGGCGGGAGCTAGCCTCGCTTCCGCAGTTGCGCTTCGAGCCACGGTGCGAGCAGCTCCGCGACCCGGCGGTTGCCCGGCACGTTGAAGTGGAAGTCGTTGGGGATCAGCAGCGCTTGGGCGTCCTTCTCGGCGCGGAGGTCCGGGAGCAGGTCGCGGGCGGGGAGACCGAGTTCGGCGCAGATGGTGGTCAGGCGCGCCTGGATGGATCCGACCGCATGCGGTTGCTCGCCGACGCGCGTGCTGGCGAGATGTTCGAACACGCCGGGCACGTACTGCACGAACGACGGTAGGAGCACCACGCACACTGGCGTCTCGCCTGCCGCACGCTGCAACTCGACGAGGCCGTCACGCACGATGCCGCACAGCCGATCGAGGGCCGGGACGGTGCCGGTCTGCTCCAGGAACACCACGCTCTGGTCCGGAGCGACACCGTCCCAGCGCGCGCGCTCTTCCGCGGTGGGGGCGAGCGCGGTCGCATCGAGGGCGAGTGCCGGGAGCCAGGACCGCAACGCCTGCTCGATCAGCCAGGCCGTCTTGAACCGCAGCATGGCGCGCGCGCGCCACGAACTGCGGGCGAGGCGCACCTGCGGGCCGTGGAAGAGCGGATAGCCACCGACCACCGCACGCACGACGCTGAGGTTGTCGTAGAGGTCGTTCTCGACGAACACGCAGCTCACCACGAGGTCGGGCGTGAAGCTCGCGGCTGCCGCCCGCAACAGATGGACGTGGTCGACGCTGCCGAACCCGGGGCAGGCGCTGATGCCCGCCGTGACCGGTCGGCCGAGCCGCTCCGTCAGCAGGTCGGCGGCGCAGACGGCAAACGTGTCCGTCTCCTCCACCCCGGTGCCGTAGGTCACCGAGTCGCCGAGGAAGAGCACCCGCAGCTCGCCGGGTGTCTTCGGTCCGTAGTCGGGCCCGCGCATGCCGACGCTGTTGTGCCGGATGTGCTGGACGCCGCCGCCGACGGTCTGCGTGCCGCGATGGCCGGGCACCGTGCGCAGCCGGCCGTCGGGGCCTTCCTCGACCGTGCCGCGCATCTGGCGCGCCAGGGGATCGCTGAGGATCGGCAGGTGGACGAAGACCTCGATCGCCACCACGGCGAGCGCGAGCGCGGCGGTGACGATGACGCCGCGCAGGGCCCACCGCCGCAGCGCCCGTCGGCGCGGACTGCGCTGCGCCGTCTTCATCCCAGCTCGAACTGCCGCTTGGCGTCGACCGCGTCGCGGTTGACCGACACGATGGCCTCGTCGAGACGATCCTTGAGCGGGTAGTCACCGGACAGCGCGTGACGGAGCTGTCGCATCATCTGGATGGCCATGCGCAGCGTGCGCACGAGATCGCCGCCGTCCGCGTCGGCGAGGCGCTCCATCTCGGCGAGCGAGCAGCCACGACTCCAGGCCAGGACGGCGTTGGCGATGCCGAAGTCGGGCAACTTGATGGTGGTCTCGAACCCGCGCACGGCTTCCAGGGCGGCGAAGCGGCGCACGGCGGCGTCGATCCGGGTGCGGGCTCGCCCCATGCCTCGCGGCGGCTCACCGTCGCCCTCGCCGCGGCGCTCCTCGTGGACGATCGCGGTGAAGGTCGCGCTGAGCTGGTGGATGTCGAGCTCGTCGAGCACGCCGTCGAACAGCAGTTCGGTCACCTGGATCTCGTAGCCGTTGATCTGTTGGGCGAGCACACCCCGGGGCAGGATCTGGCCCTCCGGCTCGAGATAGCCGGCGTCGACGAGTACGTCGATGCGCGCACGCATGGCGGCGCGCGCCCGGCTGCGGGCGTGCTCGCGCTTCTTCGCGGACCCGCCGGCGGCGGCCTGGAACGCCGCGAACGAGCGGTCGTAGGCGTCGAGCAGACCGAGGCCCATGCGCTCGAACAGGTTCAGCACCGTCGAGTACGACAGATTGAAGCGCGAGTTGACGGGCTCGACCTTGTCGCCGAAGAGCGCGGCGAGCGGCGCGTCCTGCAGGTCGGAGTCGTCGAGGATCGAGAACACCGCACCCTCCTTGTCGATCCCCTGGCGTCCGGCGCGACCGGCCATCTGCAGGTAGTCGCGGGTCCGCATGTAGTCGAACGTCACGCCGTCGAACTTGCGGAGGCTGTCGAACACCACGGCCCGCGCCGGCATGTTGATGCCGAGCGCGAACGTCTCGGTGGTGAACAACAGCTTCAGCAGGCCCGACGTGAACAGGCGTTCGACGATCTCCTTGTGGATCGGCAGCATGCCGGCGTGGTGGTAGCCGATGCCGCTCTCCGCGCGTTCCAGGATCGCCTGCAGGCCGGTGTCGCGCTCGGGCCGGAGCTCGAACGTCGCGCAGATGTCCTCGAACAGCCGGCGGATCTGCTTGCGCTCGTCGGGGCGCAGCAACTCGCGGTGCAGGTTGGCCTTCGCCTTGATCTCGCACTCCTTGCGGCTGAAGCAGAAGAACAGGGTCGGCTGCAGGCGCTCCTCGACTACGTGGTCGAGCATCATCGCGGTCTGCACCTGGGCCTGCCGCGAGGTGCGACGGCGGCTGCGCTCCTGGCGCTCGTGTCGCTTCCTGCTCTTCTGGGCCCGCGCCATGTTCTGCAGTGCGCGCTTGCGCTGCGCCAGGTCGAAGGTGCCGGTGTCGACGTGGAACAGTCGATGGCGCAACGGCACGGGACGGCGATCGTGCCGGATGACCGCGAGATCTTGCTCGCGGGTCTGCTCGATCCACTTGCCGAACTGCTCGAGATTCGAGATCGTCGCGGACAGGCACACGAAGCGGACGTGTCGCGGCGCGAAGATCAGGCTCTCCTCCCACACCGTGCCGCGTTCCGGGTCGTCGAGGAAGTGGATCTCGTCGAAGATCACGAAGTCGACTTCATCGAAGCGACGAGGATCCTCGAACACCGAGTTGCGGAAGATCTCGGTGGTCATGATCACGAGCGGCGAGTGCGCCTCGAGGGTGAGGTCGCCCGTCATGAGCCCCACCGGCACGCCGTCGGCGCGGAAGTCCCTGAACTTCTGGTTGCTGAGCGCCTTGATCGGGCTCGTGTAGATCGCGCGGCGACCCTTGCGCACGGCGTCTTCGATCGCGTACTCGGCGACCAGGGTCTTGCCGGCGCC
The DNA here is from genome assembly GCA_964418595.1 of uncultured candidatus Brocadiaceae bacterium. Taxonomy (GTDB): domain Bacteria; phylum Planctomycetota; class UBA1135; order UBA1135; family UBA2386; genus CAYQMF01. The sequence continues at coordinate 21,278 of CAYQMF010000089.1, read as the reverse complement.
GGTGGGGGCCGAGAGCAGCACGTTCTTCCCCGCGCGGATCGCCTCGACGGCTTCGACCTGGAACGCGGTGAGCGTGTAGCCCTTGAACTGCATGGTGCTCGCGCATTGGACTGGCGTTCGCAGCGTTTGTCCCGCGACATCCCGGCCCTGTCGAAGCTCGGTCGCTTGCACTTCGCATCGTGGCGCTCGCGACGTTGCCCGGCGCCTGCGCATCCGGTGCTGGCGGAGCGGGTGATCTTGCAGCGGAGCGTTGAATCGTCGATCGCCGCCGCTATGGTCCCACATCTTGTTGGGTGTTCCAGGGCGGAACACTACTCGTAGGTCGAAGCCTCAGGGAGGTGGATATGAAGACCATGGACGTCGCAAGCCAGATGCACCGCAGACTGGCTCAGTTGAGGGTCACCGCTCGCTTGCTCGAGCACGAACTGGATCTCGCGAAGGACGGCAAGGCGGTCGAACTCGATCGCACGCTCGCCGACGCGGTCCTCGAGACGTTGCACCTCTACATCGAGGACTTCGATGGGGTCAACGGCAGCGCCGCGCCGCGTTCGGATGGCGCCGCCACGCGTACCGTCGAGCCGGCCAAGCCCAACGTCACCCGTCTGAACTGAGGCCGGCGCGGTGCTCGCCGTCGCCAACCTTGTTTCAGCGGTGCAGTCGGAGCTGACCGGTGGGCAGGCCCGTGCTGTCCGCCGCGCGTAGCCGCGCACCCAACGCCACCAGGGCGTGGGTGGCGCGGTCGTTCGTGTTTGCAGCGCTCGCGACGACCCTGGTGTTCGCCGGCCCACGCGCGCTGGCGGTGGCACGGTCCCGCCTTGCGGCACTGGCCGTGCGTGCCCCGAGCGGGCCCCGCGTCGAGTTGGATCGTGTGGGTTTCGTACACGCCCCCGCATGGCTCCGCGGGGAACTGCTTCGGCACGTCTCCACGGATCTCGCCGCGGTGCTCGGCGGCACGGTCGGTCTCCACGACAGCGCGGATGCGGAGCGGCTCCTCGTCGCGCTGCGCGCCGTGCCCTGGGTCCGCGACGTGGAGTTGCAGCGTGTCTATCCCGACCGTTTGCGGACTGCGCTCACCCTGCGCCAACCGCTGGTCGCGCTGGAGACGCGAGCCGGTCGATGCTTCCTCGACGTCGACGGGATCGCGCTCCCCGCGACGCCTTGCGTGAGTCTGCCCGCGGTGTTGGCCGGCGACGCGGCCCTGCCGGCCTACGGCGCCGCGCACCAGGACGCTGCGGTCGGCGCCGCGATCGCCGTCGCTGCCGAGTGGGTGGAGCAGATCGTGCCCAAGCTGACGGGGATTCCCGAACTCGTCGCGATCGACGCGACCAACCACGGCTACGCGCGGATCGCCGAAGGCCGTTGGTGTGAAGTGCGCGTCGGCCTGCGTCGCGCCGACGGGGGGCTCGCGTGGCTGGACTACGATCACGCTCCGGGCAGCGCCGCCCCGCGCGTGGACCTGGCGACGAAGGTCGACGTCCTCGCCCGCTTGCTGGCGAGGTTCCCCGGCCTCGCCGGCGTCGAACTCGCCGATCTGCGTTTCCCACGCCGGTGGGAGAACTGGGTCCGGCTCGCCTCGCCGGCCACCGCGCCACCGCGCGCGCAGGTCAGGTAGCGTGCACGCGGTGGCTCGCCGCGCGCACGCCGCAGCCCGTTCCGCAAACGGCGGGTCTAGAATCACGCGGGTCGCGGGGGCCGGACTCTCGCTACGCCACCGTCGATGAAGACCTGCCTCTCCTGCGAAGGAATCGCGTCGACCGACGCCCGCCTGTGCAGCGAGTGCGGCGGCCCGCTCCTCCTCACGACGGAGGTGCACTTCCCGCTCCGGCGCGGCGAAGAAGACGCCGCGCATCCCCTGCTGGGGGTCGTGATCGACGCGAAGTACCGGGTGGCCGGAGTCCTCGGTCGCGGCGGGATGGGCACGGTGTTCCGCGCGACGCACGAGGTCTCCCTGGTGCCGGTCGCGCTCAAGGTCCTCCACCCGCGCTTCGCCCTCCGTCCCGAGTACCGCGCACGCTTCCTCGCCGAGGCCCGCAAGGCCGGGCGCGTGATGGATGAGCACACCGCGCGCATCCTCGATGTCGGCGAGGCGGCGGACGGTTCGATCTACATCGTGCAGGAGTTGGTGCCGGGGGTGACCCTGCACGACTGGATCCACGCCCAGGACGGGCCATCGACGCCGGCCATCGTCGAAGTGCTGTCGCAGATCTGCGGTGCGCTGGGCGCCGCTCACGCCGCCGGCCTCGTGCATCGGGATCTCACGCCACGCAACGTCATGGTCGACGTGCGCGACGGGCGGCCGTTCGCGAAGGTCCTCGACTTCGGCGTTGCGCGCGGTGCGGCCGAGCGCGCCGGCGTGGGGGAAGAGGGACTCGGTGTGTTCGCGAGTCCGCCGTACGCCGCGCCGGAGCACCTCGAGGGTCGCGACGTGGATGGTCGCGCGGACCTGTACAGCCTCGGCGTGATCGCCTACGAGGCGTTGGCGCGGAGCCTGCCCACCGTCGGCGCGACTCCGCGCGAGCACGCGGCGGCCACGATCCGCGGCGAACTGCGTGACCTTCGCCCCGCGATGCCGGTGCCGCCCGTCCTGCTGCGGCTCGTGCGTCGCCTCCTGGCGCGCGAGCCGGAAGAGCGACCCTTGTCCGCCATGGCGGTGCACGCGCAGCTCGAGTCGATCCGCCGGCCGGTGCCCGGCTATTTCCCGGTCGCATCCGTGGTCGCGCTCCTGCTCTCCGTGCTGTGGTTGGCGTGGACCTACCGGGCACCGGTCGCGGCCGCATACCTGCGGCTGGCCCAAGGCTACGACCTGCGCCTGCTCGCTACCGTCGGCGCCGATGCCCAGGTGCAGAGCCTGCAGAGTCGCCAGCTCGCCCGTCTCCGCTTCGACTACGGCAACTTCGACGCGGCGACCCTGGCCGTCGAACTCGCGCAGAACGGTGAGCTGGTGGCCCTCCGCCCGCTGCGCGCGCAGATCGATGCGCGGGCGCTGATCCTGAGCACCGACCAGGACGGCTACGTGAGCCTGCTGAACGCGGTGCGCCTCTTCTCCCAGGAAGGGCCCGTCCACCTGAAGTTCGTCGCCGCCGGGCAACCGCCGCTCGGGTACGCCGTCGTGAGGATCGACGACGAGCCACCGCGGGTCTCGCTCCGCACCGAATCGGCCTCGCCTGGCGTGCTGCGTGCCGACACCGTGCTGCACCTCGCGGCGAGCGACACAGGACCCGTGAGCGCCGAACTGCTGGTCGAGCACGCCGGCACGAAGACCCAGCGTCCGCTCGCTGCCTCGTTCCTCGACCGACCGGTGACCGCGGCGGAGATCCTCGCCCCGAGCGTGCCCGAGGTCGCGGCGCGCACCGATGTGTCCCTCGTTCTCGTCGCACGCGACGCGGCGGGCAACGAGGCGAAGAGCGACCGCCTCGAATGCGCGGAGTTCGACCTGGCCGTGCCGCAGATCGTCGCTGTGCACGGGCTGCGCGCCGCGCCACGGAGTCTGCTCGTGGGTCCCGATGGGGTGCGGCTCCGCGTGGAGCTGAGCGAGCCGGAGAACGACCTCAGCGTCGCCATGCGGCACGCAGGCGCGGACTTCACGACCTGCGTCGACGTGCAGCCGGTGGGCCGCAGTCTCGACGCGACGTGGCCGGTCCCGAGTGCTGCCGGCGGAATGCCGGTAACGGGGCGCTACGAGATCGAGGTGCGCGATCGCGCGGGGAACAGCGCGCGCTTCACGGAGGTGTTCGCGTTCGCCACCGGCCAGCCGGACGAGTCGCTCTCGCTCGATGGCGCGGCTGCCGAAGTGGAGGCGAAGGAGTTCCCCGGACGCGCCGCCATCGCCGGCAATGACATCCTCACGGATGGTCTTCCCCTCGCGCTCCTGCTGCAGTGCAACCCGCTGTACGAGCCGGTGCACCTGGAGCTGAACACGGTGGCGGGCACCGACCTCGAGTTCGCACCCGGCACGGGTCCGACTCTGCGCGGTGCGCCCGGCGCGGGGCACCTCCGACTGCCGCGTCTGGCCGACGGGCGATACCGCGTCGTCGTCCACCTGCGCGAGGTACCCGAAGGGCAGCGCCTCCGCACCGTGTTCGAGGTCCTGGTCCGTGGGGTGCCGTTCGAGTTGCGCGTGCCCGACCCAGGCTCGCGCCGACACCTCGCGCAGCTACTGGAACTGGGGACGTTTGCGATGCGTGACGGCTTCATCAGCGAGGGCGCCGCCTGGCAGCTCGATCCACCGGACACGCGCTGGATCCGCGGCCGATGCTGGCTCGGGCGGGGGGACCTGGCGCCCCGCGACCTTGCCGCGAGGACGTCACCCCACGATCCACTGTTGCCGGCGTGGCGGCCGCTGCGCGGCGAGAACGTGCTCGCCGTGAGTCTGGCTGACGCACTGGGCAGGAGCGTCGAGGTCCTCGCCGGCACGCGACCTGCCGCTGTCGCCGAGTCCCCGCCGGCGGCGCCCGGCGAACGCGTCGTCGAGATGGCACGCTTCTGGTGGCACGACCAGCCGCCCACCGTGCGCGATCACGAAGTGCGGGTCGAGTTCGGTCAGAGCGCGCGTCTGCTGCTCGACGCTCCGCTGCCCTATCGCGTCGAGGATGGCGTCGAACTCCTGCTCGACGCCTCGCCGATCCGACCGAAGGCCATCGTCGCCAGGGGCGAGGTCGGCGGGGTCACGATCGAGTTCGTCCTGCCGTTCGAGCGCTTGCTGGCGGTGTCCCGGCTCGGACCGCTCACGCCAGCCGATTTCGCGGCGGGACGGGCGAGCGAGCCCGTGCCCCTCACGCTGTCTGCGCCCGATGGGCGCTACACGTTCGAGGTCCGCGTGCGCACACAGCGCACCCTCCTCGAAGCCGTGCGTCTCGGTGCGCTGGCCACTTCCGCCTCCGTGCCCGCGAGCCTCCAGGATGTGTTGATGCTGCCGGTCCTCGGACCCGGACTCGGCCAGGTGTGGACCGATCCGGTGCCGGCCGGTGCCCGCGAGCGGGACGCCTATCGGCCGCTCACCAACCTCGACGTCCGCAACGTGACCGATTGCTACCTGCAGGCCGACGAGTGCACGCGGCGCCAGTACGAGGACATCCGTCGCGAGGTTCAAGCCTTGGCGGATGGTGGCGAGAAGATCCCCTGGGCCGCGTTCGTGCACTTCGGCGATCCCCTGGGTCTGCGGCGCCTGACACCCGAAGGTATGGCGCCGGCGGCGCTCGGCTTCGACCTGCCGCGCTGGCAGCAGGTCCTGAGGGCGGGTCCGGAGCGTCCGATCTGTGGCATCGACTTCTTCCAGGCGTACGCCGCGTGCCGCGCGGCGAGCTGGCTGCTCTTCCGTGATCCCGACACGCTGCGTCTCCCGGCGGGGGTCGAGCTGGAGATCGCCGCCATGGGCGGTGCGCGCTCGTCGTTCCCGGCGCCCTTGCTCAACGGCGCAGCGCGGCGGCAGGGGCTGTCGTGTGCGGCGGCGGTGGCGGCGGTCCGTGCCCGGGGCGATGCCGAGCTCTGGCCCGCGACCTCCGCCGAGTCGAGCGCGGCGGGCGACGTCGTCGAGACCGAGCTGGGAGGCCTCATCACCGGCCTCGACTTCGGCGTGCGCGAGTGGGTGCTGGACCTGCCGCTCCTGGCGCGCGATGCGGCGCGTCCGCTGCTGATCGAGCGGCTGTCCGATCACGAGCGCCATGTCCTGGCGGCGGCCGCCCTCGCCGCCGGCGATCCAGGGGCCGGGATGGCCACGGAGCTCGTGCGCACGGGTTCGGCGCGGGGCATCGCCCTGGGGGAGGCCGAGCTGGCCGGAGCTGCGGCGGGAGAACACTTCGGTCCCGAGGCGCCGGGCGTGGTGCGCGTGCTGCAGTTGCGCCGGGACGGGCGCGGGGTCTTGCCGGGGGAACTCGATCCGCACCTGCCGTTCATCGGCTTCCGCCTCTGTGGTGGACCCCGCTTCCTCGACCTGGTGCGCGCGCGATGACGCGACCACGCGCGATTGCCGCCGCGGTGTTGCTGCTCGGCGTGTGCGGTTGCCGGGCGTCGGCGACCGCCGAGCTGCCGCGCCTCGCGGAGCGCGCGGCACTGGGCGCCTCGGTCCTGGTCACCGGAGGCGCCTTCGTGGAACCTGGCCGCGCGGTGTCGGCGCGCCCGCCGCGACGCACGTTCGCGGCGGATGGTACCGAGGCGATGCGCCTCGAAGACCTGCGCGAGGTGCTCGCGAGCGCGCGCGTGTTCGTGCGGGTGGCCGTCGACGGGCGGGACCAGTGGCAGCGGCGCGAGATGGCACAGGCGACCTGGCCGTTGCCGGTGGATGCCGGCGCGCTGCATGGCTTCCTCGAGCGCGCGCGAGCCGACGGGCACGACTTCCTTCTCGTGGTCGAGCGCCTGGAGGACGGCCCCGTCGATGCGCAGGGGATCAACGGCCAGTGGCCGATCACGCTCGCGACCTGGCTCCTCGTCGGTCTCGGCGTCGTGATCCCCGACCACTCGTACGAGTCACGCGCGTCGCTGCGCGCGTCGCTGCGCGACGTGCACGATGGCCAGCTCGTACAGGAGATCGTCGTGGAGGCCGGTCCGGTCGACCTCTCGCTCCTGCAGCGGGCGGACGTGTGGGGCGTGATCAGCTCGATCCTGGTGCCGCCATTCTGGGTGGGCGACGACGATGCCCGCGTCGAGTGGCAGCTACGCCGCGTCGGTCAGGCGCGCATGATGTGGGCCGTGGCGCAGCGACTGAAGACCGTCGATGCCGCGGATCGGATCGCTCGTGCCGCCCCGGCGGAGGCGAGCGTGCGCACCACCCCGGAGGGGCGCGTGCTGGATCTGTTCGCCAAGGAGCCGCTGAGCTTCGTGCGCGTGCGTGTCGACGGTCAGCCCTGGCTGGGCGAGGCGTTCGAGCAGTTCCACGCCGAGTTGATCGGGAGAAGGCACGGCGATGCCGAGTCGATGCGCTACTCCGCCGCGCTGCCGACCACGCTGCGCGGCCAGCGCTTGCAGGTGCTCGTGCAGACCGTCACGGGTCGCGTCGGCTCGATGACGCTCGGCCTGGAGGAGGCGCGATGAAGGTGCCGGCCGGCCTCGAACTGGGCGTCGACACCCACACCGGGCGGGCCCGCGCCTCCAACGAAGACGACTTCCTCCTGTTCACCCCCGACGACGAGGCGCATCGGAGCGAGGTCGGAGCATTGATCGCGATCGCGGACGGGATGGGCGGAGTGGCGGGCGGCGCCGAAGCGAGCCGGGCCGCCGTGCGCGCGCTGCTCGAGAGCTTCGTCCAGCCGCGCGCCGGCGAGTCGGTCCAGGCGCGCATGGAGCACGCGTACGCGGCTGCGTGCGGGCGTGTGTCCCGCGTGGCGCGCGCGCAGCCGCGTCTGCGCGACATGGGTACGACCCTCACGGTGCTGAACGTCGTCGGCACGCAAGTGACCGTCGGCCACGTCGGCGACAGCCGCTGCTACCTCCTCCGGGGCGGCGAGCTGCATCAGGTCACGACCGATCACGCGGTGCGCGCAGCGGAGCACCAGCTCACGCGCTGCATCGGCGCAGGTCGGGACACGGAGAAGGTCGACATCCACCAGCGGACGGTCGCCCCAGGTGACGTCTTCCTGCTCTGCACGGACGGTCTGTGGGACGCGCTGGAGCCGGCCGAGCTCCGCCAGGTGCTGGGCCTCGCCTCGGCCCAGGCCGCGGCGTCGACTCTCGTGCGTCGCGCGGTCGAGGCGAGCGGGGTCGACAACGCGACGGCCGTCGTCGTGCGCGTGAAGACGGCAGACGGCACGCAGGAGGATCTCGTGGAGGTGGCGTTGCCGGCGCGCGAGGTCCCGCGCCTGCCGAGGCTGACCGTCGCCCTTCCGGACATGCGTCGGCCGCGGTGGCCGTGGATCGTGCTGGCATTGGCGCTGGCCGTGGCGGCGGCGGCGATGGCGCGGGCATGGTTCGACCTGGATGTGCTGGCGCTGCTCGGCGCGTAGGCGCGAACCGGCCCTGCAAGCTCCAACAGGACAGGCATCGCCCGCCGGCGATGGCCGCCGGTTGCGTCGATTCTTCCGGCGCGTCCGTCGGCTCGGGACAAGCATGCTGCGACCCGGCCGGCTCTCTGCCCCGGTCCCTTCCACCAACGTCCCATGCGAACCCTCTCTCTCGGCGTGCTCGCCGTAATGGCCTCCGCGCTCGGTGCCCAGACCCGGCTGATCGGACTCGGCTTCGACAACGCCGCTGTCCTTCCCCCCGCGCTCCTGCAGCAGACCACGTGTCTGCCCGGCAATCGCATCTGTCCCACGGCGTTCGTCCCTGCTCTCGTTCCGGCGTGGGCGGGCGGTGCGGCGTACGACCCGCGCGCGCGCACCGTGTGGAGCACCGACGGCGCGATCATGGTCGAGCAGCGCGTGCCGGGCTGTCTCTTCGTCTGTCGCTCTCCGGCGATGCTCACGCTCGGTCCCGGCTCGGTGGCGAGCGGCCTCGAGATCTGTCCGGCGCTCGGCCAGATGCTCCAGATCGAGACCGTGCCCGGCGCAGTGGCCTTGCACGTCTGGAACATCGCGACGTGTCCGATCGCGCTCGTGGCGACGTGCGCGATGCCGCTGCCGAGCATCGCGCACGTGGCCGGAGGCGTGGCGATCGACGACGCCAATGGCCTCGTGTTCTACGCGACGTCGGTCTTCGGCGGCGGTGGTCCGGCCAACCAGATCCTGGTGGCCAACATCGCGAATCCCTGCCAGATCGTGTGCCGCATCCCGGTCGCGAACTGCGGCGGTGCGATCCTCGGCGCGATCAAGGCGCTGGCCTTCGACGAGTGCCGGCAGGAGCTGATCATGTCCGACGGCGCGCAGACGCTGACCATGCGGCGCGCGGGTGTCGGGCCGTGCGCGTTCCTGCCGACGCAGTGCTGCCCGCTCAGTCCGGCCGTCGCCACCTACGGGTGGGTCGGCTTCGACATCGAACCTCTGCATCCGACGAGCGTCGGCGTGAGCTGCCTGGGGCCGAACTGCGCGCCATGCCCCAACATGAACCTCGCCACGTCCGGCGACCCGGTCATCGGCAATCCGCTGTTCTCGCTCGACCTGAGTGGCGCCCCGCTCGGTAGCGTGTTCGCGCTGGCCGTGAGCGGCGGACCGTGCGTGGTCCCGGGCCTACCGATCTTCTGCGGACTGTGGCATCTGCAGATGGCGACGACCGTGTTCCTGCCGATGGTGCCGGTCGCCGGTGGCGCACCGTGCCAGGGAGCGGCGTCGGTTCCGCTGCCGATCCCGAAGAACTACTCGTTGTGCGGCGTACCGCTCTGCTTCCAGGGCGTCGTGATCTGCCTCTCGACGAGCGGGCCGGGCTTCGGTCTCACCAACGCGGTGGACGCGATCCTGAACTGAGCGCCTGCGTGCTGGAAGAGCGGGCTCGCGGCGGCACACTAGCCGCATCGAGCCCGCGACCACAACCCCTCCCGCTTCCGCTGCACGTCGGCGGCGACGCCTGTTCAAGGTGGCGCTCGCGCTGTTGCCCTTTGTCGTCGTGCTCGTCGCCGAGGCGGTCGTCCGCCTGTTCACGTCGGCGATGGTCGACGACCCGTACCTCACGCTCACGACGCCGGTGTCGGTGTTCACCGAGGTCGACGTAGGCGGTGTCCCGCACTACCGGGTGACGCACCCCGACGCGTATCGCGCGGCGAACGTGAGTTTCCCGGTGCACAAGCCGCCGGGCACGCTGCGTGTGTTCTGCCTGGGAGGTTCGGCCAACGCCGGCTGGCCGCATCCGCCGGGGCATGCGTGGTCCGACTATCTCGCCCAGGCACTGGCGCGCGTGTTGCCCGAACGCCGGGTCGAGGTCATCAACCTCGGGGCGCACGCCTACGCGAGCTACCGGGTGCGGATGATCTTCGACGACGCGATGCGCTGCGAACCCGACATCGTCATCGTCTACAGCGGCAACAACGAGTTCGTCGAGCGGCGGTCCTACCTGCTCGACTTCCCGGGCAAGCGTCTCGTCGACTGGCTCGAGCGACGCTCGGCGCTGGTGGGCGTGGCCTCGCGGTGGTGGCGCCAGCGCGCCATGCCCGGCAACGTGCTGTCGGGCGAACATCGCGAACACGCCGACTTCCACCTCTGGTCGCACACGGAGCGCGTTGCGGCGGAGCTGCGCTCGGATCCCGCCCAGTTCGCGCAGGTGAAGGAGCACTACCGCTACTCCATCGACCACATGGTGTCGCGCTGTGTCGATGCCGGCCTCCGCGTCTACGTGCTGACGGTCCCGGTGAACCTTCGCGACTGGGAGCCGGCGGTCTCGGTGCAGGCTCTGGCGGGGGATGCGCGCGCGGCATGGGAAGGCGAGTACCGCTCCGCGCTCGGTGCCCTGTTGCGCGGCGACGCCGCCGCGTCGCTGCCGATCCTGGATCGGCTCGTCGCCGCCGAGCCGGAACACGCGGAGGCACGCTTCTTCCGGGGCCGCGCCCGCGAGGCCAGCGGCAACATCGAGGGTGCCTGGCTCGACTACGTCGCCGCCTGCGACCTCGACCGCAACCCGTTCCGGTGTCCGAGCGTCTTCCACGAGGTGGTGCGCAGCGTCACGGCGGCGCACCCGCCGGCGCGGGTCGTGGAGACTGCGGCGGCGTTCCGTCGCGAGGCGCATGCAGTGGCCCCCGGCTTCGATCTGATGCTCGACTACGTGCACCCGAGCCGCGCCGGCAACATCCTGCTCGCGCGGACCGTCTTCGATGCGTTGCTGGCGGACGGCGCGCTCGGTGCCGGAGCGACAGCGGCCTTCGAGCCGCCGACGGACGGCTACCGCGACGAGACCGACGTGTCGCTCCAGATCACGCTGCTCGGCCTGTTCGGGATCATGCACCAGTACCAGGCCTTCCTCGATCGGATCGGGTCCGTCGAGACCATGCTCGCGGCGGGCGGCACCGTGGTGCCGGCGCGGGTCACCAACGTGATGGCGAACACCAAGGCTGCCTTCGCCGAGTACGTCGGCGAGCGCCGCAAGGAGTTGTCGGGCGAACCGTTCGAGCCCGGCTACCGCGAGCGGCACCGCGCCTTCTACAAGGAGTTCTTCGCGTTCGCGGCTTCGATCAAGAGCGCGCTCGACGAGCCAGGTTGGCGCGAGCGCCAGCGCCAGCCGCGTTGACCGCTTTACATGGCTGGTCGCCGCCGGCACGATCCGCGCCGGCAGTCGCCCCGCTGCCGGCCTACTAGGAACCGACCAGGCATGCCGAAGAAGCTCCAGCGGAAGGTGACCGCCGTTCGACCCGCCGATGGCGGACCCGCGACCGAGACCAAGCAACGACAGTCGTTCCTGGGTGGGCGGCGGGTGACGCCGCGGCTGCTCGCGGAGTTCACGAGCCAGCTCGCGGTGCTGCTCGACGCCGGGATCCCGGTGACCAAGTGCCTGCGCATCCTCGAGGGTCAGATGCCACCCGGGGCCTTCAAGCGGATCGTCGCCGAGGTCGTGGACGACGTCGAAGCGGGGACGTCGCTCTCGGAGTCGTTGGCGAAGCATCCACGCGTGTTCGATCGGCTCTACACGAACATGGTGTCGGCCGGCGAGGCCGGTGGCGTGCAGGAGGAGATCCTCAACCGCCTGTCCGGTTTCCTCGAGAAGGCGGAGAGCATCAAGAGCCGCGTGAAGGGTGCGCTCGCCTACCCGGTTGCCGTCGTGACCGTCGCGGCCGGCGTGCTCACGCTGGTGTTCGTCGCCGTCATCCCCAAGTTCAAGGAGATCTTCTTGAACCAGTTCGGCACGCTCGACGCGATGCCGACGGCGACGCGCTATGTGATCGCGACCGGCGACCACCTGCAGCACAACTGGTGGGTGTACATCCTCGCCATCCTCGCCCTGGTCGCGCTGCACCGGACGCTCGTCGCGCGCGTCGCCGGGTACCGGCGGTTCCGTGACACGGCGATGATGCGGGTGCCTGTCTTCGGCACGCTCGTGAACAAGGCGGTCGTCGCGCGTTTCTCGCGCACCTTCGGCACGTTGATCCAGAGTGGTGTGCCGCACCTGGAGGCCCTCGACATCGTCAAGGGCGCGGTGCCCAACATGCGCGTCGCCGAGTCCATCAACCGGATCCACAGCAGCATCCGCGAAGGCGCCGGCATCGCCGTGCCGATGGGTGAGAGTGGGCTGTTCGACGACATCGTCGTCAACATGGTCGACGTCGGCGAACAGACCGGCGAGCTGGATCGGATGCTGCAGAAGATCGCCGACCGCTACGAACGGGATGTCGACCGCACGATCGACACGACCTTCAAGGTGATCGAACCGGTGATCATCGTCGTGCTCGCCGTCTTCGTCGGCTTCATCGTGTACGCCCTCTTCGCGCCGCTGCTCAAGTTGATGGAGTCGCTGTAGTGTCGATCCGGGGGCGGATGCTCCTGATCGTCATCGCCCTGAACCTCGTGGTCCTGGGCGCGGTGCAGATTGCGCAGACCCTCCTCCTCGAGCGTTGGCGCGCCGAGCACCGGCAGATCTACGAGACCTACTTCGGTGGGATCCTGCGCGACGCCTACGCACCGGAGCAGCGTTCGCATCTCGCGCGACTCCGGGCGCTGCTCGCCCTGGACACGTTTCGTGGTGTGTTCCGCGACGTGCTGGTGACCAACGGGCGCAGTCCGGAGGCGTCTGGCTTCGTCGATCTCAACCCGATGGGTGCGCTGCATCGGGATCACCGAGTGTTCCCGCTGCAGGACGTGCGCGAGGGGATCCGGCGGGCGATGGACGAGCGCGGGCTGATCTCCGTCGGCGACGGGTTCTGCGTGCCCATCGCCAGCGGCGACGAAGTGGTCGCCGGTGCCTGGTTCCGCCCGCACCTGCCGCCGCCGCCGCACCTGCCGCCGTGGATCGTCGCGGCGGCGTTGGTGGTGGGCACGCTCGCGATCGTCGGGCTGGCGCGCTGGGCAGTCGAGCGGTCGGTCTCGCGCCCCCTGCAGAGCCTGGCCGAGGCGGCGGCGCGGGTGGGGGCGGGCGACTTCGACGTGCGTGTCCCGCCGCTGCCGCCGGGTCACGAACTCGCGGCGTTCGTCGCGCAGTTCAACGGCATGGCCGCGCGCGTCGCCGGCCACACCAAGGAACTCGACGCGGCCGTGCAGCGCGCCACGGAGGAGGCATCGCGCCGCGAGCGGGCGCTCGTCCTGTCGGGTCGGCTGGCGGCGATGGGCACGCTGGCCGCGGGGATCGCACACGAGATCAACAACCCCATCGGCGGGATGCTCAACGCGGTGCGGCGGCTGCTCGAACGGCAAGGTCTCGACGAGCGGCAGCGCCGGTACCTCGAGCTGATCCAGGAAGGCCTCGGCCGCGTCGGCGTGATCGCCCGCCGCGTGCTCGACTTCTCACCGAAGCAGGTCGAGCCGGCGCCATTCCCGGTGGCGGCGGCCGTCGAGAGTGCGCGCGCGCTGGTGGAGCACCGCCTGCAGCGCGACGGCGTGGAGTTGCACGTGGAGCTTCCGCCGACCATGCCCCTGCTCCAGGGCGATCAGCACGAGATCCAGCAGGTCCTGCTGAACATCCTGATCAACTCGCTCGACGTCCTGGCAGGTCGACCTTCGCCCCGCCGCGTGACCATCCGCGGAAGGGTCTTGCCAGCGCAGGTCGAACTGCGGATCGAGGACAACGGACCGGGGATGCCGAAGGCGGATCTCGGCCGCGTGTTCGATCCGTTCTTCACCGCCAAGGGAAGGGCCGATGCCACGGGACTCGGCATGTTCATCTCGTACTCGATCGTCGCCAACCATGGCGGCAGCATCGAACTCGACTCGGACGTGGGGCAGGGCTTTCGGGTGCGGATCGTGCTGCCGTCCGTGTGATCGGCGCGACGTGAACCGGGGCGGCGCCGCGGGTGGGACTTCGGCGCAAACCCTGGCGTGCCCGCTGGCGCATCCGGCGTGCGTGCTATAGTTCCCCAGCCCCTCTGTTCGACGCGCCGCAACGCGTCCGCTAGTCTCCCCCCGATGCCCAAGTCTCTCCCCACGGTCCTCGCGATCGCGGCAGCCGCGCTGGTGGCGTTCGTCGCCGGCACGACCTACGCCCGTCCCGGCGAGGTGCACGCCCAGGATCGGGGGCCCGTGCGTCCCAATCCCGCCCCGCCGAAGGAGGCCTCGCCTGCGGCACCGCCCCTGGTCTTCGGTGAGAGTGGCGGCACTGCGGCTTCGGCCAACGACATCATCGCGGTGACCGGCAGCTACGGCGTCGGCACCTCCGTCCTCTACGTGATCGACACCGCGCGCCAACAGCTCGCCGTGTACGAGGCGCGTGGGGGGAGCCCCAACGCCAGCCGCTTGTTCCTCGTCGGCGCGCGGCGGATCGACCTCGATCTCCAGCTCGAGGGGTACAACGATCTGTCCGAGTTCGACTACGACGCACTCAAGCGCAAGTTCGACGCGCGCGGCAAGCCGGCCGCGTCGACTTCACCCACGGACCATCCCATCCCCATCCGGCGGTGATCCGCCGCTTTTCCCTATCCGACATCCCTCTCCACGAACCCGATAGAGGTCCCCGACCGTGAGCAAGAACAACGACGACTACATGTCCTTCGAGAAGGCGCTGGCCGAGCTGAATCTGCGTGACGAGCAGCTCAAGCGCATGGTGTCCGAGGGCGAGATCCGCGCCTTCCGCGAGGGCTCTTCGATGAAGTTCCGGCGCGAAGACATCGACACGATGGCACGCCGCCGCAAGGGCGAGGACGAGCTGGTGTTCGCCGATGCGCTCGAGGACGACACGGGCATGGTCACGGAGGAGATCTCCGACGAAGACACCCTGCTCGCGGAGGACGACGTCGAGTCCACGCGGCGCGCGTCGACGACGCGGTCGTCGCGCCCGACGGCCCGCGCGGCCGCGGCTGCTCCGGAAGAGGAGTCGAAGGAGCCGGGTTGGGTGACCGCGCTCGCGATCGCCGGCGGGCTGGTGGGCATCTACGGCATGCTGATCGCCTTCTCGATCGCGTCGAACACGCCGCCCGGTGGCATCACCGGCCTGTTCGCCGACTGACCAGGGGAGCGCTGAGAGGCCGGCGCCGCCCGGGGGCGGCGCCGACCGCGACTCCCTCGCCGCGTGCCCCCTCGCGTCGATCGCTGGAATGGGGTGTTTTCTGCGCGCGGAGCGCAATCCGATGCGTGATCCGCGCTCGGCGACCGGATAAACGTGAGCGCCGCGCGGCGGTGTCGGTTGGGCCCTCTGCTCTCCGCAGGCGCCGCTCGCTCTCCCATCGAATCCGTGTCGTCCTCGGAGGGGTCCATGTTCCACCGCACACTTTGCCTCGTCCTCACGGGCACCTTCGCCCTCACGTCTTGTGTCAGCAGCGACGAATACATGCGCATGAAGGGCGAGAAGGACGCCCTGCAGACGGAGCGCGACGATCTGCTCCGGTACCAGAAGGAGCAGCAGGAACGGCTCGCGAATCTGGAGCGTCGGGCCGGCGAGCTGCAGGCGAACGCGAGTGACGCGAACGCCGTCAAGGACCTCCAGCAGCGCCTCAAGGACACGCTCGAGAAGCTCAAGGGGGATCGCGGCAGCGCGCTCGCCCTGGGGCCGCTCGAGGGCGTGTCCATCGTCGAGCGCCCCGATGGCGTCGGCTTCCAGGTCGAAGGCTCGGTCTTGTTCGACTCGGGCCAGGCGACGCTGAAGCCCTCGGGCGCGGAGACGCTCCGCAAGCTCATCCCCGAGCTCGGCAAGACCTCGGGATCGGTGCGCGTGGATGGGCACACCGACAACGATCCGATCTCGCGCAGTCGCTGGCGCTCCAACTTGCAGCTCTCGGCCGAGCGCGCGACCGTGGTGGGTGAGTTCCTCGTCGGCAACGGGTTCCCGCCGGCTCGACTCTTCGTCGCCGGGTTCGGCGAGCACCGCCCGGACGTGGCGGGCGCCGGTGAGGACGAGAAGCGCAAGAACCGGCGCGTCGAGATCCTGGTCATGCGATGACCTTCCTGCGTCGCGGTGCTCCGTGGCTCCTGCGTCGCGGTGCTCCGTGGCTCCTGCGTCGCGGTGCTCCGTGGCTCCTGCG
>CAYQMF010000089.1:0-5232 GCA_964418595.1 uncultured candidatus Brocadiaceae bacterium | reverse complement strand
TCGCGGTGCTCCGTGGCTCCTTCGTCGCGGTGCTCCGTGGCTGGCGGCGCTGTGCTTCGTAGCTGCGTGTCGGGACGCGCCGTTGGCGCCGGGGGAGGTGGCGCGGCATCACCGCTACGGGGTGTTCCGCGATCTGGTCTTGATCGCGCGCAGCGAGGGCCGCGGCGGCCCGTTCTTTCTCGATCGGTTCGAGTCGACGCGGCGCGACGTGCTGGCCTGGTGTGCGGCGACGGGTCGGTCGGCGCCCGCGGGTTGGCCCGCAGCCTGGACGGGCGCGGATCCGGCGAGCCCGAGCGAGGATGCACCGGCGTCGCGGATCGACCTCGACACCGCGCGAGCGTTCGCCGCGTGGCGGTTCTGCCGCCTGCCCCGGTTCGAGGAGTGGGAGTACGCGGCGACGGCCGGCAACGAGTACCGCTTCCCCTGGGGCGATCCCCCGCGTGCCGAGTGGGCGAACACTCCCGCCCTGGGTCTGGGTCGCGAGACCCCGGTCGGCACGTTCGAGTCGGGGCGCGCCCCGCTCGGACCGTACGATCTGGTCGGCAACGTGGCGGAGTGGACGGAGACCCTCGGTCCGGGCTTCGTGACGGCGTGCGGCTGGCCGCGCGTCGGAGCGATGGACGCGGTCGGCCCCTGGCACGCGGCGTTCGTACCGTGGCCGCTGAGCGCGCGGGTCGCGTTGGCGCCCGTGCGTCCCACGCGGCTCGTGGCGGGCGGGGGCTTCCTCGGCGTGTCTGGTTACGGAGTGCGGCAGACGTCGCGCTCCCCGCAGGTGCCCGTGCTCGAGTTCCTCCCGATGGAGTGGAGCGACGACGTCGGCGTGCGCCTCGCGACGACGCCGGACGATCTCCTGCGTGCGCTCCTTCGGGAGCGGGAGGAGCCGCCGGACCCGGGCTCTGCCGCAACCTTGGAGGCATTCCTGACGACGCACCGCGCCGTCCTGGCGGTGGCCTGGGGTCGCGTGCGCGTCGGGGAGGGTTCGGCGGGGATCCTCGAACCGATCCTGACGCGCGCGCTGTTGCGATGAGCGGACGCGACCCCTTCGCCGCGTATCGGGCACGCCTGGCGGGACTTGGCTTCAAGCCGAGCCGGCGGCTCGGCCAGAACTTCCTTCTCGAGCCCGAGCTCCACCGGCTCATGGCGGAGGCGGGGAAGGTCGGTCCGGCCGACCTCGCGCTCGAGGTCGGTGCCGGCCTCGGGTTCCTGACGCGCGAACTCGCGGCCCGAGCGGCGCGGGTGATCGCCATCGAGATCGACCCGCGCCTGTGCCAGATCCTCCGCGAGGACCTGCCGAGGCTTCCACATGGCGACCGGGTCGTGCTCGTCGCCGGCGACGTGCTGGCAGGCAAGTCGGCATTGGCACCGGAGGTGGCGCGCGCCATCGGCGATGCGCGGCAGGCCCACGTTGGCGCCGCGCTGCGCGTCGTTGCCAACCTGCCGTATGCCGTCACCGGCCCGGCACTGGCGGCCCTGATCTGCGACCTGGATCCCGCCCCGGCGTCGATGGCGCTGCTCGTCCAGGCCGAGGTGGCGGAGCGGTTGTGCGCGCCACCGGGGAGCGCGGAGTACGGGTCGCTCAGCGTGCTGGTCCAGTCCGCGTACCGACCTCGCCTGGTTCGGCGCGTGGGCGGGGAGGTGTTTCGGCCGCGGCCGAACGTGGACTCGGCGATCGTCGCCCTCGACCCTGGCGGGCCGGGCCCGACGCTGACCGCCAAGGAACGGCGGGCGTACGCGACCTTCGTGCGGGCCACCTTTTCGGGTCGGCGCAAGAAACTGCGCCACTCGCTCGCCCAGGCGTGTGCGAGCGCGGGTCTGCCTGGCGACCTGATCGCCCCGGAGCCATGGGCGTCGATGCGCCCCTCGGAGCTGAGCGCCGTGCAGTTCGGGGACCTGTGGCGGGCGGTCAAGGCCGAAACTTGATCGGGGTGGAGGGGCTGGGGTAAGCTTGCACGGTTACCCCGCGCCTCACCGATCTGCCCGCTTCGGACGGTCGTCCCGCCTCGAGCGTGCCAGTCTGGCTCCCTGTCCCCTCCCTGGCTCCCAGTCTCCTCAGACCGTACGTCGACCGCGCTTTCCCATCCCACCTCGGCACACGGGTCGAGTGTGGGCGCCGGGGTGACCGCATCGAACAAGAACGGACGCTCGCCACGTCGGCAGCTCCGTCACCAGTCTCCCCCCGAACCCGCATGGACCGCTTCGAGGAAGCCAAGGCCAAGATCAAGGAAGCGATCGACCTGGTTGCCCTGGTCGAGAGCTACCTGCCTCTCAAGCGGAGCGGTCGCAACATGATGGGGCTCTGCCCGTTCCACGCGGAGAAGACCCCGTCCTTCACGGTCAGCCCAGCCACGCAGCACTACAAGTGCTTCGGGTGCAACAAGGCAGGCGACGTGTTCTCGTTCATGATGGAACGCGAGGGTCTCGACTTCAGGACCGCGTTCGAGATGCTCGCCCAGCGCGCGGGGGTGCCCATCGACGGAGTGTTGCGCGGGGGCGGGAACCGCGACGCGCGCACTGCGGCGTCGCAGGTACTCGCCGCTGTCAACGCGTTCTTCCAGGCCAGCCTGCAGAGCGCGGCCGGCGCCGCCGCGAGGGCGTACCTCGAGACGCGCGGGCTCATGGCGGCTGCCGAGGCGTTCGGGCTCGGCTTCCATCCTGCTCCTGGCGAGCTGCTGCGGTTCTGCCGGTCGCGCAACCTCCCGCTGGACGTCGTGCAGGCCGCGGGGCTGCTCGGTCGCGACGGCAGGTACGAGCCGTTCAGCGGCCGCGTGATGTTTCCGATCCTCGACGAGACCGGGCGGATCGTCGGTTTCGGCGGGCGCGTGCTGGCCAAGGGCCAGGAGCCGAAGTACCTCAATTCGCCGGAGTCGCCGTTCTTCAACAAGCGGCGCATCCTCTTCGGGCTGCGGCAGGTGAAGGAACGGGGCGTGCGCCGCGTGCTCGTCGTGGAGGGCTACACGGATGTGATCGCCTGCCACCTCGCCGGGTTCGCCGGTGCGGTGGCCACGCTCGGCACCTCGCTCACGGCGGAGCACGCGCGCCTGCTGCAGCGCTACGCGACGGAAGGCGTGGTGCTCCTGTTCGACGGCGACCGTGCCGGCCGTCAGGCCGCCGAGCGCGCGCTGCGCGAGCTGACCAACGTCGAGCTGACCGTGCGGATCGCCTTCATGGACGATGGAGTGGACCCCGCCGACCTGGTCCAGGTCCAGCCTGGAGCGACTGCCGTCGAGGCGGACCGCGGCCGGGAGCGTCTCACGGAGATCATCGCCGCGGCGGAGGACGCCATGGTCGCGTGGTTCCGCCTCTTGCGCCTCCGCTACGACTTCAGCGACGAAATCGCGATGGCGCGCGCCGCCCAGGAGTGCGCGAACCTGCTCGGCGCGACCGAGAGCCCGGTGCGGCGCGAAGCCATGATCCGTCGCATGGCGGCATGGTTCGGCGGCGACGAGGCGGCCCTGCGCAGGCTCATCAAGCGGCCTGCGGGGTCGTCGTCCGCTGCCGAAGTGACTGCCTCGGCGGCATCTCCGCCACCGCCACGCACTGGCCAGCGCGCGGGCGGCACCAGCGGCGGCTTGCGCGGCCCGGGTCCGCGGGGGGGCCGGGGCGGCCGTTTCGCGGACCGCGATCGCCCCGCCGAGCCGCTGCGCGACGCCGATGTCGCCGCCATGCTGGGGGGGACTCGCGCCGGCAGCAGCGAGCCCTCGGGTCCGGCCGTGACCGAGGCCGGCGCGGCGAGCGACCCGGCGGACCGCGCCCTCCTCGACGCCGAGGTCGACGTCCTGGCTTGCCTCCTCGCAAGCCCGGACCTACACGCGGCGCTCTTGGAAGCCGACATGCTCGATGCGCGCGCCTCCCGCCTCCTGGCTGCCCTGTGCGCGGCCGCGGCGAAGCCGGCGGCAACGCGGGAAGTGGTTGCCAAGGCAGCCTTCTCGTCCACCTCCGGGTCGTCCGAACTGGCGTCGCTCCTCGCCGAGGCCGTCGACCGCTCGCACCACATCCGGGAGCCCGCTGTGGCGCTGGCCGCAGTACTCGACCGCCGTCGCCGGCACGTGGCGCGACGCGAGGCCCGCCGCCTTCGGATCGCCCTCGAGGCGGCGCGACTCGCCGGTGATCAGGTGAAAGTGGACGACCTCACCCGTCTTTTCTACGAACAACTCCGGCAGAGCTGATCCCCCCAACGCTCACGCGACCACATGGAGAAACTCGAGGACATCATCAAGGCACTGATCAAGCGCAGTCGGAAGTCCGGCCGCGTGACGTTGGTGCAGCTCAACAAGGCGTTGCCGGACAACGCCTCGACACCGGAGCAGGTCGAACGGGTGATCGCCCTGATCGAGGATGCCGGCCTGGAGGTGGTGGAGGACGAGCGCCAGGCGAGCAAGAAGGGTCGTGATCCGGACTTCGACGCGGGTGGCGACGACGACGACGACACGCCCGACGAGCCCTCGCCGCGAATCACGTCCGAGTCGGACGATCTGCAGAGCGTCAAGGACGCCGAGTCGAACGCGTCCACGGTCGACGTCAACGAGAAGATCGACGATCCGGTCCGGATGTATCTCACCCAGATGGGGGAGATCCCGCTCCTGACCCGCGAGGAGGAGATCAGCCTCGCCCGCAAGATCGAGCTCACCCGCAAGCAGTTCCGCAAGGAGACGCTCAGTTCCGGGTTCGGACTCTTCAACGCCATCGAGATCCTGGAAGACGTGATGCGCGGCGAACTGGCCTTCGACCGCACCCTGAAGGTCAACCAGCAGGATCCGGAGGTCAGCAAGGCTGACCTCTCCGACCGGTTGCCCAACGCGATCGAGACGCTGCGCAAGATGTATGGCGCCGCGAAGGACGATTTCCGGGCGCTGCTCAACGGTGGCACGGAGGAGCGGGTCGATCCCGAACTCAAGCGCCGGGTATTCGCCCGGAAGCGCCGGGCGGTGACTCTCATCGAGGAGCTGAATCTGCAGGGCAAGAAGGTCCGGCCGATGATCGACCTCATCGAGAGCCGGCTCGCCGAGGTGCGTCGCCTGCAGCGCAAGTTGCTGACCTACCGCGGCGCGCAGCTGCGCAACCCGCAGGCCGACGAACTCCGCCGTCGCATCACCGACCTGCAGATCGAGGGGCTGGAGACGGCAGACAAGCTCGAACGCCGCATCGCCCTCATCCTGCGTGCGTACGCTGCGTACGAGGATGCCAAGCGCAAGCTCTCCTCCGGCAACCTGCGGCTGGTCGTGTCGATCGCGA
>CAYQMF010000088.1:549-28066 GCA_964418595.1 uncultured candidatus Brocadiaceae bacterium | reverse complement strand
AGAGCAGGACCTTCAGCCCCACGTTGCGGCGCAGGCAGTGGATGAAGTGGTTGCCGCCGATCGAGAGCGCGTCGCCGTCGCCGGTGATCACCCACACGTCGAGTTCGGGATTGGCGACCTTGAGCCCCGTGGCGATCGCGGGCGCGCGCCCATGGATCGTGTGGAACCCGTACGTCTCCATGTAGTACGGGAAGCGCGACGAGCAGCCGATGCCGGAGACGATTGTGGTCTTGTGCCGCTCCTTCTGCAGCGCGGTGAACGCGTTCTGCACGGCGTTCAGCACGCTGTAGTCGCCGCAGCCGGGGCACCAGCGCACCTCCTGGTCGGTCTTGTAGTCCTTCTTGGTGAGGGGGGTCGCGGTGCTGCTCATGACATGTCCTTCCCGATGGCGCCGAGGATGGCGGCTTCGATCTCTTCGCGGTTGAACGGACGCCCCTGCACCTTGCTCACGCACTTCGCGTCCACGAGGTAGCGCGCGCGGATCAGCATGGTGAGTTGGCCGAGGTTGAGTTCGGGGATGAGGACGTGCCGGTAGGCGCGCAAGACGTCACCGAGGTTCTTGGGGAAGGGGTTGAGGTGTCGCAGGTGCGCGCAGGCGACCGCGATCCCCTTGCCCTGCAGGCTGCGCGTGGCACCGAGGATCGCGCCGCGCGTGCTGCCCCAGCCGAGCACCAGCACGTCGCCCTTCGCGGGGCCGTCGACGACGACCGGTGCGATGCTCTCGGCGATGCCGGCGACCTTGGCGGCGCGCACCTTCACCATGCGCTCGTGGTTCTGCGGGTCGTAGCTGATGTTGCCGGAGCCGTCCTCCTTCTCGATCCCGCCGATGCGGTGCTGGAGACCGACGGTGCCGGGGATCGCCCAGCCACGCGCCAGGGTCTTCGGATCGCGCTTGTACGGCAGGAAGCGCTCGCCGTCGTTCGGCGCGGTCACGAAGCTCACCTTGATCGCCGGCAGCTCCGCTTCCTTCGGCACGAGCCACGGCTCGGAACCGTTGGCGATGGCGCCGTCCGACAACAGGATCACCGGCACCATGTAGGTGAGCGCGATGCGCACGGCTTCGTAGGCGGCCTCGAACGCGTCCGCCGGCGTGCTCGCCGACACGATCGGCACCGGACACTCGCCGTTGCGCCCGAACATCGCCTGCAGCAGGTCGGCCTGCTCCGTCTTGGTGGGCATGCCGGTGGACGGCCCCGCGCGCTGGACGTCGACGACCACGAGCGGCAGCTCCGTCATCACGGCGAGTCCCACGGCCTCGGCCTTGAGTGCCAGGCCCGGCCCGCTCGTGCTCGTGACCCCGAGCTTGCCGGCGTAGGCAGCGCCGAGCGCGGAGCCCACCGCGGCGATCTCGTCCTCCGCCTGGAAGGTCATCACGCCGTGGTGCTTGTACGAACTCAACTGGTGCAGGATGTCGCTCGCCGGGGTGATCGGGTACGAGCCCAGGAAGATCGGCAGGCCGGAGCGCTTGCTCGCGGCCAGCAACCCGAGGCACAGCGCCTGGTTGCCCATGATGTTGCGGTAGAGGCCCGGGGCCATCGGCGCCGGCGGCACCTCGTAGCACTCCTGGAACAGGCCGCTGATGTCGGCGAAGTTGAAGCCGGCCTTCAGCACCTTCTTGTTGGCCTCCGCGATCGCCGGCGTCTTCTTGCCGAAGCGCGCGTCGATGTAGCGCAGGGTCGGCGCCATGTCCCGGCTGTAGAGCCAGTACAGGATCCCGAGCGCGAACATGTTCTTGCAGCGGTCGATGGTCCGGTTGTCGAGCCCGCTGTCGGCGAGGGTCTCCTTGGTGAGCTTGTCCAGCTCGACGAGCACGACGCGGTACTGCGACAGCGAGCCGTCCTCGATCGGGTTGGCGGCCCACTTGGCCTTCTTGACGTCGCCGGGTTTGAAGGTCGCCGGGTTGAGGATGAGCAGGCCACCCGGACGCAACTCGCCGAGGTTGGTCTTGAGCGCGGCGGGGTTCATCGCCACCAACACGTCGGCGCGGCTGCCCGGCGTGTGGATGTCGTTGCTCGAGAAGCGGAGCTGGAAGGCCGAGACGCCCGGGAGCGTGCCCGCGGGCGCGCGGATCTCGGCCGGGAAGTCGGGGAACGTCGCGATGTCGTTCCCCATGATCGCCGTGGTGTGCGTGAACTGATCGCCGGTGAGCTGCATGCCGTCGCCGGAGTCGCCGGCGAAGCGGATCACCACGTCATCGAGCCGCTTCGCCGTGTGCGTCGCGGGGGCCGTGTCGGTCATCGGAGGAGGGAGGGGAACGCGGAGGGGCGCAACGCCGACGGGCGCTGCAGGGGAGGCGGCGGACTATAGCAGAGGGGTCTTCTGCTCCACCCTGCGGCGCTTGCGGGATCCTCACGCAAGAGCGACGCTTGCAGCATGCTGCGCACCGCCCACTTCACCTCGCTCGCCTGCCTGGCGGGCACCCTCGCTGGCCTTCTGGCTGGCCTTCCTGCCCAACTCCGCGGCGGCGATGTCCTCGTCACCGACTACAGCACGAACTCCGTCTTCGTCGTGTCGCCCGCCGGCGCGGTCAGCACGCTGCACAGCGGCGCTCCCCTGCGCGGGCCGTCCGGGATCGCGGTCACCGCCGCGCACGAGGTGCTGGTCGCCGACTACACGAGCGCGACCCTCTTCCGCTACCCGCCCGGCGGGCCATGGACCCCGGTCATCAGCGGCCTGCGCGGGCCGATCCGGGTGGCCGTGGATCGCAACGGCGACTATTTGCTGACGGAGCTGAGCACCCCGGCCCTGTCGCGGATCACTCCGGCCGGGGTGAAGACCACCATCCACGCGGGAGCGCCATTCGTCCGCCCGTTCGGGGTCGCGGTCGACGGCGACGGCGAGTACGTGGTCGCGGACGACGGGGCGCGCGCGCTGTTCCGCGTCACCGCTGCCGGGGTCACGACGGTGTACTCCGGGCTGCCGCTGCGCCTGCCGCAGGGAGTGACGGTCCTGGCCGACGGCGACTATGCGGTGATGGACGGGCTCGCCGACGCGGTCTTCGTGGTGGCGCGCAACGGCAGCGTCGTGAACACGCTCGTCGCGACGCCGACGCTCGGCAACCCGTGCGCGGTGGCGAGCGACTTCGAGGGTCGCGTGCTGGTGTCGGAATCGAGCGCGGCGAGCAACCGGGTCGTGTCCGTCGACCGCTTCGGCCAGCTCACGGTCCTGGCGCAGGGCGCGCCGTTCGCGAACCTCGAGGCCGTCGCGAAGGTGCCCACCCTGAAGGGTCCGGTGAGCGGCGGCTGGGGGCAGAACCACGCGTTCGACCTCGACCTGCCGACGGAGGCGGGCCGCGGCTACGTGCTGTTCGCGTCGGCGTCGCTGCACCCGGGGATCGCGCTCGGCGGCGTCGACCCGCGCGCGACGCCGTGCAATCCCGATGGCCTGTTCTTCCTGTCGATCGGCGCCAACAACGCGATCTTCATCGGCTTCGTCGGCCTGCTGGATGGGAACGGTCGGGCCGCCGCGAACCTGAACCTGCCGACGCTCGTGCTGCCGCCCGTGACGTTCTTCGTCCAGGGGTTCAGCGTGAACTTCCGTAGCACGTCGACGGTGGGAGTGTTCACCAACGTGCACCCGCTCCGGTTGTAGGAGCGGCGGGGTCGGAGCGGCGGGGTGGGGCCGCGCGGGGCGGTCGTACCGGGGACGCGGTTCGGGCACGGGCTCGCCAAGCGGCAGAGCCGCTTGGCTGGCACGGGCACGTTCACGGCGGGAACGGGCCGAGGGACGGAGGGGCGGGTGCGCGCATCCCACCGACCTCTCCCCGTACCCGTCTCGTGAACGCGCCCGTGCCCAGCTCGGCGGCGCGAAGCGCCGCCGAGCGGAGCCCGAGCCCGAATCCGTCTCCCCTCTCCCCCTCTCCCCGTTCCCCCTGCCCTCCCTACCGAAGATCACTTCACGGCACCCTCGTCCGTCGACCGAAGATGGTTATAACTCTGTGCCAACCATGGAATCCCCGGTCATCGAGCTCCGCCTCCGGCGCGTCGGCAACTCCCTCGGCGTCATCCTCCCCAAGGAGGCGCTGGAGGCGCTGGGCATCGAGAGCAAGGCGGGACAGAAGCTCGCCCTCGCGAAGCTCCCCGACGGTCGCGGCCTCGAACTCCGGCACGTGGACGAGAAGTTCGAGCAGAAGCTCGCCCTGCTGCGCGACACGATGAAGCGCTACAAGAACACGCTCCGCGCGCTCGCGAAGTGACCACCGAACCGGAGTGGGTCAGTGTCGACGACACCCTGCTCTTCCACGCGCTGGTCATCGCGACGTTCGGCGGCGCCGAGGGCGTCCGCGATCAGGGTCTGCTCGAGTCCGCTCTCGCGCGCCCGCGCCACCTCTTCGCGTACGAGTCACAGGACCTGCTCGCGCTCGCAACCGCCTACGCGCACGGAATCGCCAAGAACCACCCCTTCGTGGACGGCAACAAGCGCATGGCGTTCGTCGTCGCGCGCGTGTTCCTCGGCCTCAACGGCGTCGCGTTCGACCCCCCGGACACCGAGGCTGTCGTGATGATCGAGGGACTGGCGAGCAGCGAAGTGACGCCAACCACCTTCGGCGCGTGGTTGAAGAAACACTCCAAGGTGATCAGGCGCGGGCGACGGCGCGGCCGAGGGTAGCAGGTCATCCCGTGGCAACCCCTCTCAGTCCCCCACGCGCAGCGTGCGCCCGGCACTGAACGCCAACCCGAACACCGGACCCAGCGGGTCGGCGACGACGGCCTGCGCGTAGAGCGGCAGGCCGCGCCACGCGACCTCCAGCGGCAAGGTGAGCCGCGCGGTGGCGAAGCCCGCGCCGTTGCTGAGCGCGGGCAGCGGGATGAGCGGCTCTTCGAGGTAGAGCGTGCACCCGCCGCCGAGCGCGAGGGTCTGCGGGTTCGCCGACAGGGCGAAGACACAGAGCGAGGACGGGCGCGCGGACAGCAGGTCGAGGGTGAAGCCCGGGTTGCCGAGGACGGGATCGTTCGTGGTCAGGATCGGCAGGCCGGAGGTGCCGCGACACGCCGTGCCCAGTGGTTGGTTCGTGGCGGGAGTGAGGGCGCCGTAGAGCCAGGTGTCGGTCATCGAGGATGCGCCGGGTGGGGACGCGGCGCCGAACAGGACGAAGCGCGCGTGCCTTCTGTCGTACGCCATCCCGTGACGGCCGCCCGGCGCCGGGACCGGCCCGGGAGCGTGCTGCGTCCAGGCCGAGCCGTCCCAATCCCACACGTCGTGCACCGGACCGTCGTCACCGTTGCCCCCAAACAGCGCAACCCGCTGTCGTCCCTCGTCCCACGCCATGGTGTGCGAGTATCGCCGCGGGGGGGTGACCGTCGGCGCCCGCTGCGTCCACACGGTGCCGTCCCATCTCCCAGGTGTCGGCGAAGTACGGACCGCTGTTGGCATTGCCCCCGAACATCACCACGCGACCGCGCGCGGCGTCATGGGCCATCGCTGTCGAGGCGCGGGCCGGCGGACTCGTCGCCGGCGTGCGGTGGATCCAGCGTGTGCCTTCCCGCTCCCAGGTGTCCGCGCTCTGACGGTAGGGATCGCCGAACGAGACGATGCGTTGCCGGGCCGAGTCGTAGGCCATCGCGTGGTCCGCGCGCTCCGTGAGCGTTCGCGCCCGGAGCCATTGCATCGGCGGGGCCTGAGCCGCGAGACCACCGACCACGAACGCAAGGGAGGCTGCCGCGGGGAGGAGGGTGCGGCGGAAGGGGCATTCGTCGCGTCGTGACCTGCGCATGGGATGGCGTCTCCGGTCTTGCGGTCAGCGCAAGGAACGCCGCCGCGTGAGGCGCGGCATCGTAGCGCGAGCCCGGGGGCACGGTTCGGGCACGGGCTCGCCAAGCGGCGAAGCCGCTTGGCTGGCACGGGCACGTTCACGGCGGGAACGGGCCGAGGGACGGAGGGGCGGGTGCGCGCATCCCACCGACCTCTCCCCGTACCCGTCTCGTGAACGCGCCCGTGCCCAGCTCGGCGGCGCGAAGCGCCGCCGAGCGGTGCCCGAGCCCGGATCCGTCTCCCCTCTCCCCGTTCCCCCTGCCCTCCCTACCGCTTCCGGTACCTCCCCAACGTCTCCGCCGCCAGCGCCATCACTTCCTCCGCCGGCCTCCCCGCCATCAACGTCAGCGCGTCGAACACATCGTCCACGGCCCACACGTGGAACTTCCCTTCCGCCGCCGCCGCCACCACCTCCGGGTCCAGCATCAGGTCTGCCACGTTTCCCCTCGGGATGATCACGCCCTGCTTGCCGGTCAGCCGCCGCCCGCGACACAGCCGGAAGAACCCCTCGATCTTCTCGTTGAGCGCCCCCACCGGCTGCAGCGCGCCCTTCTGGTTCAGCGCGCCGGTGATCGCGATCCCCTGCTCCAGCGGCACGCGCGACAGGCTCGACAGCAACGCCAGCAGCTCCGCCGACGACGCGGAGTCGCCGTCGACGCCGTTGTACGTCTGCTCGAAGCAGATCGCCGCCTGCAACTGCAGCGGCCCATCGGTGCCGAAGTGATCCAGCAGGAAGCCCTGCAGGATCAGCACGCCCTTGTCGTGCAGCGAGCCCGACAGGTCCGCCTCGCGCTCGATGTTGACGAGGCCGGCGTCGCTGTCGGTCGCCGCGCCCGTGGACGCCGTGATCCGGCAGGGCTTGCCGAACACGAGGCTGCCGGTGTCGAGCACCGTCAGCCCGTTCACCTGGCCGACCGCGCGCCCGCTCGTGCGCAGGAGCAGATACCCTTCCTCGAAGTCGCGCTCCGCCAGTTCGCGGATGAGGTCGTGGCGTTGCTCGCGCAGGCGCAGCGCTTCCTGCACGTGACTCGCCTGCACCGGCCCGGCGCCCGCCTCCTCCGTGAGGTGGCTCGCCTCGCGCGCGATGTCGGCCAGATCACCGAACTGCGTGGTCAGCCGGTCGTTGCGCCCCGACAGGCGCGCGCCCAGCTCCGCCACCGCCGCGTTGGCCTCCGGCGTGAACGGGCGCAGGCGCTCGTTGCGCACCATCCAGCCGACGAAGTCGGCGTAGCGGCGCAGGTTGTCGGCGTTGACCGGGATCGACGCGTCGAACTCGGCGTGGATCTTGAAGTGCTGGCGGAACTGCGGGTCCTCCGCCGCGAGGTGCTCGTAGCTGCCGGGCTCGCCGATGAGCACGATCTTGAGATCGATGGGGATCGCCTCCGGCTGCAGGCTGCCGGTGGTCGAGCCGGTGTTGGGGTCGAACTCGCGCAGCTCGACGGCACCCGACATCAGGGCGCGCTTGAGCTGCTTCCACACGCCCGGTTCCGTGAGCACGTCGCCCATGCGCACGATGAGGTAGCCACCGTCGGCGCGCACCAGGGACCCCGGGTGGATCCCGGGCAGGCGCGAAGGTTCCCCCTCGCGCGTCTCGATCGTGCCGAACAGGTTCTGGTAGGTCGGGTTGGTCTCGACCACGATCGGGCAGGCGTCGTCGGCCGACGTCTTGACCACGTGCGCGCCGAGTTCCTCCGCGCGCAGGGCGGCGACCTCCTGCGGAGTCTGCGTCGGCGGCGGCGGGGTCGCGCCGCCCTCCGCGGGCGTCTCGTCGGGTGCGGCCCAGCGCTCGAGGTTGCGCTCGATGTGCTCGGCGGCCGCCGCCAGGTACCTGGCGACTCCGGGCTCCGACCACGCGCGACAGAACTCCGCGCACATGCGGTCGATGATGCGGCGCGCACTCACCCGGTCGACGCGGCGCAACTCGTGGTCGGAGTCGCGCCGCACGCGACGCACGCGGTCGATCGCCTCCTCGAGACGCTCCGACAACTGGTCGCGCGCGTCGTGCAAGCGCTCCGCCTCGCGCGCCGACAGCTTCTTCTCCTTCACCAGTTCGTCGAGCTGCTCCGGCGGCACCGCCTCGCCGGCGACGATCGGATGCAGGTCGGTGACCGGCTCGCCATTCTGGTCGTCGAACATCACCACCGTGCAGCCGGCGCGCCGCGCCTCGCTCTCCACCGCGCCGATCAGACGCAGCTCGCGCTCCTCCGCCTCGCGCATGACCACGCGCCGCGACGCCTTGTGCTGCCGTGAACGCAGCGCGTCGACGAGCGCGTCGTGCAGGCGGCGCAGGAACTCGTCGAGCGCATCGCGGAAGCGCGGCGCCGTGCCGCGCGGCAGGTTGACGAGGCGCGGGCGGTGCGGCTCGGTGAAGTTGTTGACGAAGACGCGGTCCGGCCCCAGCCGGCACGCCGGCTGCATCTCCTGCAGGAGGTGACGCACGACCGTGGTGCGGCCGGAGCCCACGAGCCCGGTGAGCAGCACGTTGTAGCCCGGCGCGTGGAGCTGCAGCCCGGTGCGCAGCGCGCGCATCGGCCGCTCCTGTCCGAGCAGGCGCGTGGCGCCGGGCGGCTTCTTCGACGGTTGGATCGGCGGGCAGATCCAGCGCAGCTTGCCGGCAGGCAGCGGCTCCGTGGCCGGGGCCGGCGTGCTGAACAGGCTGGCCGGCAGGGCTACGCCACTGCCCTCGGTCACGCGACCGCGCGCCTTGCGGGCCGGTGACTTGCCGGTTGTCGGCTTGCGGCGGACACCGATCTTTGCCGCCGGCGACGTGGCGGGCTTGCGGGCGCGACTCATCGTGAGAACCTCCGGCGACGGGCGTCCATGGTCAGGGTCTTCATCGGCCAGGACTCGGCGACGGGGCAAGCCGGGTCGCGGATCAACCGCGCGCCACCAGGACCGGACAGGGAGCAGCCTTGAGGATGTCGCCCGCGGTGCTGCCGAGCAGGGCCTTCATGAACCCGCCATGGCCCGGCTGCCGCACGAGCACGAGATCTGCACGCTGGACCAGCGCTTCCTTCAGGATCTGCTCCTCCACCTCTTCGCTCACGGTCACGTGCCCCAACGCGCGCACGCCGCGCCGCGTCGCGTCGTCGACGATCGTCTGCAAGATGGCCTTGGCATCGTCGACGACCTCGCGCGAGAAGCTGCCGCGGTCGCCGCCACCCACCGCGCGGTGGTGGCCGATGAGGCTGACCATCGCCGGCGTGTCGACCACCGCGAACAGGACCAGCTCGGCTCCGAGCTGGGCCGCCAGGCGGATGGCGTAGTCGGCGTCGGGCGGCGTGCGACCGGAAAGGTCGACCGGCACCAGGATCCGCCGTACCACCCGCTGCGACATGGCAGCGTTATAGAGGCCGGCGGGAAACGCACGCAACTCGCAGCAGCGGAATGCGGCCGGCAGCCTTCGCAGCGGGGCCTCGCCGACGGGTTGACCGGTTCCCCCAGGTTCCGTACAGCAGGTGTACCTGCTCGTCCTCATCCTCTCTCGCCTCTCCCATGAAGCTCACCTCTCCCTGCGTCGCGTTGGCGATGGTCACCCTGCTGGCGGGGTCCCTCGCTGCCCAGTCCCCCACCAAGCCGGCACTCCCGAACAAGCCGGCACTCCGCACGGCCAAGGCCGACCGCAAGCTCGAGCGCCGCTGGGCGCGACCGGTGCACGACACGAAGGTCGCCCCGCAGCCCGGCCCGGGGCCGCTCACCGCGGCGGAGGTCGAGCACAACGACACCGTCGGCTGGACGGACTCGTTCGGGGGCCAGCCCGACTACGACGGTTTCATCTCCGTCGCGGGTGACCTCGACGTCGTCTCCTTGCGCCTCCCCACCGACAGCCACGTGCTCTTCGACGTGTCCGCGATCGGCGGCCAGCCCATCGCCGATGCCACGCTCCTCATCCGCGACGCGGCCGGCCAGTTCGTGGCCTACAACGACGATCGTCCGTCGAGCCTCATGCCGCTGATCGACGTCATCCTGCCGGCGGGCGTGTACCACTGCGAGATCGCGGGCTACGCGGCCAACACGGGCACCTACAAGCTCACGACGACCGTCACGCCGGTGAACCTGAACGTGGTCAACCCGGGCGTGCCGGTCAACGGCGTCGTCCCCGCCGGCGGCGAGGTCGCCTTCCTCCTGCCGATCGTCGCCAGCGCCCGCGTGTCGCTGACCATCAGCGCCAACGGCGGCCAGGACCTCTACCTCGCCTGCTTGCGGGGCTCCGGCGCCGTGCACCGCTTCGTCGACGACACCGGGGCGAACCTCGACCCGGGCCTCGACACGCACCTGACCGCCGGGCTCTACGTGCTCGTCTTCGGCGACGGGAACGGCATCGGCGGCGCGTTCACGTTCAACGTGACGGCGACCTTCGGCGTGGTGCCGCCGGTCGTGTGCGGCGGCGCGGCGAGCGGCGCCTGCATCGACGATCGCTCGCTGGAGCTGTTCGGGCTCAGCGTCGCGACCCCATCGACGATCGACCTGAGCACCGGTGCGAGCGGCGCCACGCCGATGACCGACGCGATCCTCACCGTGTACGACAGCAACCTGAACATGATCCTGTGGAACGACGACACGATCGGTCTGCACTCGCGCATGAACATCCCGCTGCCGGCCGGCCAGTACTACGTCGGCGTCGAGGCGTTCAGCGCGGCGTCGGCAGGCACCTTCAACCTCAACGCGATCTGCACGCCGAGCGTCACGGTCAACCCGGCGCGCTTCGGGGTCACGACCGGTGGCAACGTGGCCACGCCCGGTGACGTCGTCGCGCACTCGTTCCAAGCCGGCACGCCGATCCCGGTCGAGGTGCTCGCCGACACGTCGCTGACGACCCTCGGCGATCCGATGCTGGCGATCCTCGACGCCAACGGCAACTGCCTGGCCTACGACGACGACGGCGGGCCCGGTACGGACTCGTTCGGCGGCAACCGTATCGGTACAGGTGTGCACTGGGCGCTCGTTCGCGACTACGGCAACGGCACCGGCACGTTCGACCTCGCGGTCACCGGCCCGATCGCGTTCCCGGCGACGACCAAGGGCAACCTGGAACTGAAGGACAAGGCCGGCAACGTGCAGTTCCTCTACGCCGCCGCCAGCGTGCTCGGATTCCCCTTCCCGGTGCCGCTGCCGTTCACCGGCAACATCCTCATCAACCCGGGCGCGCTCGTCGCCCTGCCGGGCGTGAGCATCCCCGCGAGCGGCAAGATGACCTACCCGGCCGTGTTCCCCAACCTGCCGTACTTCGTGCAGGGCTTGTCGGTGACGCTGGCGCCGCTCGGCGGCGCGATGACCAACGTCACGAATTGATTGTCCCCCCGCCGCAACGCGGCGAACGATCGCGGGCGAACGAACGCCCAGGGCGCCGCTGCGGCGGGGCCCGATGGCGTGTCCCCCCGCCGCAACGCGGCGGAGGGTCGCGAGCGCCCTCTCGCCTAGGATCCGCGCATGGGCTTGCGCGCGCGCGTTCACCACGTCGTCGAGGTCGCTCCACCCGGCAGCCCGCTGAGCCGGGCGTTCGACTTCTTCATTCTCGGCCTGATCGTCGTCAACGTCGCAGCCGCGGTGGCCAGCACGGAGGCGTCGGTCTACGCGGCGATGCCGGGCCTGCTCGACGGCATCGAGACGGTGTCGTTGTGGCTGTTCGTGGCCGAGTACGTCACCCGCCTGTGGGCGTGCACTGCCAACCCCCGCTGGGCGCACCCCCTGCTCGGACGCCTGCGCTACGCGGGGCAGCCCCTGGTGATCGTCGACCTCTTGGCGATCCTGCCGTTCGTCCTGCAGGTCGCCGGCTTCGATGCGCGCTTCGTGCGCGTGCTGCGCCTCGTGCGCCTGCTGCGCATCGGCCGGCTCCTGCGCTACGGCGACGCGATGCAGGCGCTGGCGCGCGTGCTCCGCAACCGCATGACCGAACTCGTGAGCATCGCGCTGGTCGTGTTCGTGCTCATGCTCTTCGCGGCCTCGCTGATGCACGCGGTCGAACGCGACGTCGCGGACACCCCGTTCACCAGCGTCCCCACTGCGATGTGGTGGGCGGTGGTGACGCTGACCACGGTCGGCTACGGCGATCTGGTGCCGGTGACCGGACTCGGTCGGTTGCTCGCCGGGCTCGTCGCGATCCTCGGGATCGGCATGTTCGCGCTCCCGACCAGCGTGCTCGGCGCCGCGTTCGTGGAGGAACTGCAGGAGCAACGGCGCATCAAGGACGCGAGGCGGCAACACGCAGCCGGCGCGACGTGCGCCACGTGCGGGCGGAGCCTCTGATCGGCAGCCGCGCTGCCGAAACCGCCTACGCGCCGCGCGCCGTCTCCGCGATCTGCACCGCGTTCAGCGCCGCGCCCTTCCGCAACTGATCCCCCACCAGCCAGAAGCTCAAGCCGCGCTCGAACACGCGACTCGGCCGCACCCTGCCCACCGCCACGGCGTCACGGCGTGCGCTCGTGCGCGGCATCGGGTAACGCCCGGACTCCGGCTCGTCGACCACTTCGAGGCCGGCCGCCTGCGCGAACAGCTCACGCGCCGCGGCCGGCGCCAGCGCGTCGCGCGTCTGGACTGCCACCGACTCGCTGTGGCAACGCTCGACCGGCACCCGCACGCAGGTGGCTTCGACCGGCAGCTTGGGCAGCGACAGGATCTTGCGGGTCTCGTGCAGGAGCTTGTCCTCCTCGCGCGTGTAGCCGTCGGGCATGAACACGTCGACCTGCGGGAACAGGTTGAACGCCAGCGACTGCGGCAGGGCCTTGGGCGTGAAGGCCTCCCCGGCGAGCTGCGCGCGCACGGAGTCGTACATCTCCGCCATCGCGCGCGCGCCGGCCCCGGACGCTGCCTGGTACGTCGACACGACCACGCGCTCGAGGCCCACCGCCCGGTGCAGGGGCGCCAGGGCCACGCACAGGATGATCGTCGAACAGTTCGGGTTGGCGACGATGCCACGCGGCACGACGGCCAACGCGTCGGGGTTGCACTCCGGCACGACCAGCGGCACGTCGGGATCCATGCGGAACGCGGAGCTGTTGTCGATGACGAGAGCGCCCTTGGCCGCGGCGACCGGCGCCAGCGCCCGCGAGACGCTGCCGCCTGCGGAGAAGAAGCACACGTCGAGATCGGCGAGGTTCGTGGGAGTGGCGGTCTCGATGCGGATCGGCTCGCCACCGAACTCGACCTGCGTGCCGGCGCTCCGCTCGGACGCGAACAGGCGCAGGCTGCGCAGGGGGAAGCTCCGCCGGGCGAGGACCTCGAGGAGGTCGTGCCCCACCGCCCCGGTCGCGCCCACGATGCCGACGCGGACGCCGCTCACTTCCCTTCCTCCCGGCGCCACTCGCCGCTGCGCCCGCCGGCCTTGTGCGTCAGCTCGACGCAGGTGATGCGCGCACCGCGACACAGCGCCTTGGTCATGTCGTAGACCGTCAGCGCCGCCACCGCCGCCGCGGTGAGCGCCTCCATCTCGACCCCGGTCGCGCCGCGGCAGCGGGCAGTCGTCGTGATCTCGAGCCCCGCGTCCCCGCAAGGCGCAAACCCCACCTCGACCCCGTCGAGGGCCAAGCTGTGGCACAGGGGGATCAACCGGCTCGTGTCCTTCGCGGCCTGGATCGCCGCGACCCTCGCGACGGCCAACGCCTCGCCCTTGGGCAGCGCACCGGTGAGCACCATCGCGCGCACGTCCGGCGTCAATTCGATGCGCGAGCGCGCGGTTGCCACGCGCAGGGTCGGGGGCTTCCCCGACACGTCGACCATGTGCGCACGGCCCTCGGCGTCGACGTGGGAGAGCGAGCGCTTGCCCGCCGGAGAGGAGTCAGACGACGATGGTCCTGCCACGGTGGTCCTTTCGCCGGTGCGGAGCCGACGGCGGAGTTCGCAACTCGCAGGTTCCGTCGTCGCCCGTAACACGGCTGGGCTGTAGGCGATCTGGTCCTACAATCCGCCCGCGCCGCTGTCCACCGGGTTTCCCTGGAGGGAGCCCATGGCAGCGGTCGATCTAGGCAACGTCGATCCCCTCGACCGCGCAACGCTCCGGAGCCTGCATGCATCATCCACGGAAGTTCCTCACCCTGGCCGCGCTCGTCGCGCTCGCCCCCTTTGCGGTCGCCCAGAGCGACCTGGAGAAGAAGGTCACCACCACGCTGACCCTGGCGGAGGCCGGCACGCTGGCGCAGGTCTGGAGCGCCAGTTCGAGCCTGCTCGCGATCGACGGCGCCGATGAGGACGCCCTGGCGCGCGCCATCACCGGCGCGGCGAAGTCCACGGGGCCGAAGGGCCGGCTGGCTGCGGCCCGCGCCCTCATCGACCTGTCCGACGGGGCTGCGCTGGGCAACGATGTCCTCGAGACCCTGCAGCCGGTGCTCGGCAGCGACGACGCCGAGATGCGCTCCGCTGGGATGACCCTGCTCGGGCGTGACGTGTTCACGCGCGGCACCTTGAAGCAGGTGCTCGAGCTCCTGGCGTCGAACGCCACCTCCGAGCTCGTCGATCCCAAGGTCCGCGTCGCAGCCGCCAAGTCGCTGTGGGCACGCGGGTCGACCGAAGATCGCCGCAAGGCGCAGACGACCCTCGGCGCCTTCGTCCAATCGGCCGACCGAGGCCTGCGCGTCGCCGGCGCGCTGGCGTTGGCGGAGATGAACGACATGGAGATGGCGCGGAGCGTGCTGCGGGAGGTCGCCGACGAGCCGAGCCTGGAGGGCCGCCTGGCGCGGGCGATGCTCGACCGCGAGGGTGACCAGCGCGTGTTCGACCGCCGCCTGCAGCAGGTACTCGAGCGATCCGGCGGCGACGCCGGTGCCTTCGTCGTGCTGCAGGAAGTGATGAACCAGGTGAAGGCGATCCACCCGCAGGGCAGCCAGGTGAGCGAGAGCTTCCTCCTGGACAACGCCGCCAAGGGCATGCTCAACGCGCTGGACCGGCACACCGACTACTTCACCTCGTCCGAGTACCAGCGCTTCTTCTTCGACCTCAACCGCGACTACGGCGGGATCGGCGCGTTCGTGAACTTCGACGCCGACGACGACTTCTCGGTGGTGCGCCCGATCTACTCCGGCCCCGCCTACAAGGTCGGCGTGCTCACCGGCGACAAGATCCTCGAGGTCGACGGCTGGGAGACCCGCGACCACACTTCCGACGAGATCATCACGCGCCTCAAGGGCAAGCCCGGCAGCACCGTGATCGTCAAGGTCCTCCGCGCCGGCTGGAACGAGCCGCGCGACATCCCCATCGTGCGCCAGCAGATCCTCGTGCCCTCCGTCAACCAGGAGATCCTGCCCGGCGGGATCGGCTACGCAGAGCTGGTCACGTTCGGCGCCCAGAGCAGCAAGGAGCTGCGCAAGTCGATCGACAAGCTCATCGAGGACGGCGCGCAGGGGCTCGTCCTCGACCTCCGCAACAACACCGGTGGCCTGCTCAACGAGGCGCGCGACATCGTCGAGCTGTTCGTCGCGGGCGACGAGCGGGTGGTCTACACCAAGGGCCGGATCGGACCGCAGGAGGAGTACCGCACGCGGGGCCGCGCCCCGTATCCGGAGCTGCCCCTCGTCGTCCTGACCAACGGCTTCTCCGCTTCGGCATCCGAGATCGTGGCGGGCGCGCTGCAGGACTTCAAACGGGCCAAGGTCGTGGGTGAGCGCTCGTACGGCAAGGGCACCGTGCAGAGCCTGCTCGCGCTCGACACCGCGCCGGCGGAGCCGTTCGTCGACGAGAACGGCAACCGTCGCTTCGACGAGTGGGAGAAGTACGAGGACAAGAACAGCAACGGCAAGTACGACGTCGGCGCGCACGTGAAGATGACCGTGGCGAAGTACTACCTGCCGTCCGGTCGCTGCCCGCACAAGGACATCGATCCGGAGACGCGCAAGATCATCAACCCCGACTGGGGCGTCACCCCTGACGTCGTCGTGAAGTTCCGTGAGTTCGAGCCCAAGGAGGCGTGGAAGAACGCGGAGCTGTTCGAGCTGGTCCAGAAGGACGTCTTCCGCACGTACGTGAAGGAGCGCATGGAGGCGCACAAGGACCTGTTCATGCAGCTCGCCGACGGCGACCAGGGCACTGACGCGCGCTACCCGGACTTCGACGCGTTCTACGCCAAGCTCGACACGAAGCTGGGCCGCGACGACATCCGTCGCTGGATCCGCTTCTCGGTGCGCGACGCCGTCGCCGACCTGCGTGGACGTGCGTATCCCGGCGGTCGCGCGTTCGCCGACTTCCAGGAGGACATGCAGCTTCAGGAGGCGGTGCGGCTGCTGATGACCAGGCTCGGCAAGGACATCCGCGAGGTGCCGGAGTACAAGCCGGTGCTGAAGATCGCCGACGCCGGTGCCGAGGCGGTCGCGCCGGCCGGCAAGAAGTAGAGCGCGGAGGCGGTCGCGGCTGGTGAAGTCAGGACTCGCCGGACCCGCCGCTACAACCCGTAGTCCTTGATCTTCCGGTACAGCGTCCGCTCGCTGATCCCCATCGCCTTCGCCGCGCGCACTCGGTTCCCCTCGACGGTCTCGAGCGTGACGCGGATGTGGTTCTTCTCCACCTCCTCCTGGGTCTTGCCCGCGAGGAAGCCCCAGTTGTCGGGCTCCGCCTGCGTCGGCACCCAGATCTCCGGCGGCAGATCGCTCCGCGTGAGGATGTTGCCGCGGGCCCGGACGACCATGCTCTCGACGGCGTTGCGCAGCTCGCGCACATTGCCCGGCCAGTCGTACTGGGACAGCGCGACGAGGGCATCGCGATCGATGTCGTCGATGTCCTTGTCGTGCCGCTCGCAGAACTCGGTGAGGAAGTGGCGGACGAGGATCTTCACGTCACCGCGCCGCTCACGCAGCGGCGGCAGCTCGACCGTGACCACCTTCAGCCGGTAGTAGAGGTCCTCCCGGAACGTCCCTTCCTTGGCCTTACCCACCAGGTCGGCGTTGGTGGCCGCGATCAGGCGCACGTCGACCCGGCGGGGCTTGTTGGCTCCCAGGCGCGTGACCTCGCGATCCTCCAGGACGCGCAGCAGCTTGATCTGCGTCGCCATCGGCATCTCGCCGACCTCGTCCAGGAACAGCGTGCCCTTGTCGGCGAATTCGAACTTGCCCTCGCGGTCGGACAGGGCGCCGGTGAACGCCCCCCGGACGTGCCCGAACAGCTCGCTCTCGATCGTGCCCTCGGAGAGACCGCCGCAGTTCAAGGCAACGAACGGCTGTGCCCGGCGCGGCGAGTAGCGGTGCACGGCGCGCGCGACCAGCTCCTTGCCGGTGCCCGACTCGCCGAGGATCAGCACCGAGGCGTTCGTGGGCGCGATCTGGCGCAGCACGTCGACCATCCGCACGATCTTCTGGTCCTGGCCGACGATGCCCTCGAAGCCGTAGCTGCGGTCGACCTGGCTGCGCAGTGCGTCGAACTCGACGTCCTTGTTGTGGTCCTCGATGCACTTGGCGACCTTGGTGCGCAGCTCGTGCAGGTCGACCGGCTTCTCGATGTAGTAGCTCGCGCCGAGCTGCATGGCCTGCAGCGCAAGGTCGCGGCTGCCCTGCCCGGTGAGCATGATCACGCGCGCATGCGGGTAGCGCGCGCGCACGTCGCGCAGCACCTCGAAGCCGTCCGGCGCCGGCATCACGACGTCGGTGACCACCACCGCGAACTCCTGTTCCTGCAGGCGGCGCAGCGCGTCCTTGCCGGAGTCGGCCGAGACGACGGTCAACGAGCCGGTGTCGAGCGCCTGCACCAGGGTGTCGCGGAGGTTGTCGTCGTCGTCGACGACCAGGATCGCGTGGTCACTCACGCCCGGTCTCCGGCTGGGTGTTGTCTCCGGCCTCCGGCTGGGGCAACCCCGGGGCCACCGGCGCCGGAAGCTGCAGCGTGAACTGGGTGCCGCGCCCCGGCTCCGAACTCGCCTCCACGAAGCCGCCGTGCGCTTCGACGATGCGCTTCACCATCGGCAACCCGAGCCCGGTGCCCGCCTTCTTGGTGCTGAAGTACGGCTTGAAGATCCGCCCGAGCACCTCCGGGGTCATGCCCGAGCCGGTGTCGATCACGTGCACGAACACGCGGTTGCCGTCGCGTCGCGACGACAGGATCACCTCGGCGCCCGGCCCGCAGGCCTCCGCGGCGTTGCGGAGCAGGTTCACGAGCGCGGCACGCATCTGGTTC
Source organism: uncultured candidatus Brocadiaceae bacterium (assembly GCA_964418595.1). GTDB lineage: Bacteria > Planctomycetota > UBA1135 > UBA1135 > UBA2386 > CAYQMF01. The sequence goes on along the minus strand of CAYQMF010000088.1, from coordinate 10,228 downwards.
GGATCGAGGGGAGGCAAGCCGACATCGGCACCCGGGTACAGGCGCAGGGACACGCCGCGCTCCTCCAGCTCCGGGACGCTGAACTCGACCACCGCGCGCAGGAGGGCATTCAGATCGGTGGGAACCGTCTGCACGCCGGGCAGGCGCGCGTAGCGCAGGAACTCCTCGAGGATCTCCTGCAGGCGGCGCACCTCCGCCTCCACGACACCGAGCCGCTTGTGCGTGCGGCGGTCGCGCGCGGACTCGGAGTCGACGAAGTCCTCGCGGATGAGCTGGAGGTTGAGACCGATGGTCGACAACGGATTGCGTACTTCGTGCGCGAACCCCGCCAGCACGTCGCCGAACCGCGCCATCTGTTCGGACAGCGCGCGGCGTTGGGCTTCGTCCGGCTTCATGTGGGCGTTTGGGTGAGACGCCACCCGCGGCTAGTCTTAGGCGCCGCGGTACCCGAGTCAAACATGGCCTTGCAGCGCATCGAGGTGCGGAACGCCGATCCCACGCAGCAGGCCGAGGCTGCGGCGCACGCCGCTGGCGTCATCGCCCGCGGCGGGCTCGTCGTCCTGCCCACGGAGACGGTGTACGGACTCGCAGCCGATCCGCGCCAGCCCGAGCAGATCCAGCGCGTGCTGGCCGTGAAGGGCCGCCCGAGCGCGCAGGAGTTCACCCACCACCTGGCCGACATCGCGGGTGCAGCGGCGCTGGGCGTGGAACTCGGGCCGCGCGCGGCGCGCCTCGCGGCGCGCTACTGGCCGGGCCCGCTGACCCTGATCGTTCCCGACCACGGCGGCACCCCGGTCGGCCTGCGGGTTCCCGCACACCCGGTCACTCGCGCCGTGATCGCCGCGCGCGGCCCCAGCCTGTTCCTCACCAGCGTGAACCGGACCGGCCAGCCACCGCTCGTCGACCCCGACGCCATCGCTGCCGAGTTCGGCGCCGACCTCGACCTCCTGATCGATGCGGGCCCGCCACCGCTGCGCATCGCCTCGACGATCGTGCGCGCCACCGGCCCCGCCCTCGAGGTGCTGCGCGAGGGCATCCTCACCCGCGCCGAGGTCCTCGATGCGGCCGCGCGCCACGTGCTCTTCGTGTGTACCGGGAACACCTGCCGCTCACCCATGGCGGAGGCGTTGGCCCGCGATGTCGTTGCCCGCCACCTCCGGATCGACGCCGGTGACGTGCTCGCGCACGGCGTCGCGTTTGCCAGCGCAGGAGTCTTCGCTGGCCCCGGCGAACCCGCCAGCGAGCAGGCGGTGGCGGCGCTCGCGGAGGTCGCGATCGATCTCACGGCGCACGCGAGCCAGGCCCTCGACCCGGACCTGGTCGCGCGTGCCGACGCCATCTACTGCATGACGGCCGGACATGTCGAACGCATCCTCGCGCTCGCGCCGGAGGCCGCCGCCAAGGTCGCGCTCCTGCGCCCCGATGGGCGCGACGTCGCCGATCCGTTCGGCGCCAGCCTCGACCGCTATCGCGAAGCGCGCGATGAGCTGCGCGCCGCCTTGGTCGCGCGGCTCGACTCCATCACCGCGTGACGGCACGCAGCCCGCGCGCCACGTTCACGCCTTCGCTTCGAGTTCGCTGACCCGCTTCTGCAGGTCGCGCAGGTGCTTGCCCCGCTCGACGAGATTGCTGAGCTCGCGCAGGGTGCGCACCCACTTCTCCTTGCGCTGCAGCGGGTAGCCGAGGTAATCGCCGGCGTCTTGGAGATCGGTGTGCACCGCCGAGTTGCCGCCGATCCGAGTGTCGGCGGCGACCTCGAGGTGCCCGGAGAACACCACATGCCCGGCGACCGTCACGCGATCGCCGATGACCACGCTCCCCGACAGCGCGCTGAGCCCCGCAATCGCCACGTCTTCGCCGAGCGTGCAGTTGTGGCCGACGTGGACCAGGTTGTCGAGCTTGGTACCGCGCCCGATCTTCGTCACCCCGAGCACGCCACGGTCGATCGTGCTGTTGGCGCCGATCTCGACGTCATCGCCGATCGTCACGGTGCCGAGGTGCGGCCACTTCACCCAGGTCCCGCACTGCTCGCGCGCATAGCCGAAGCCGTCCGAACCGATGACCGCCCCGGCGTGCGCGATCACCCGCTGGCCCAGGATCACGCCGGGATAGACGACGACGCGCGGGAAGAGCACGCAGTCGCGGCCGACAGTGCAGCCCTCGCCGATCACGGTGCCCGCGCCGATCACGGTGCCGGCACCGATGCGCGCGCCGCGACCGACCACCGCACCCGGGTCGACCTGCACGGGGGCCTCGAGCACCGCGTCCGGGTGCACGACCGCGGTCGCGTGTACCGCATGCGCCGTGGCCCGTGGTTGCGGATGGAAGCGGCTCACGATCCGCGCGAAGGCCACGTCGACGTCGGCGACCCGGATCTGCGCGGCGGGCGTGTCCACGTACTCCGTGACCAGCAGGGCACCGAGCTTCGTGGTCCGCGCCGCCTCCGCGAGCTTGGCCGTCCGCAGGAATCCGATGCACGTCGCGGAGGCGCTGCGCAGATCGCCCACGCTCGTGATCGGCCGGCTCGCGTCGCCCCGCACCTCGCCGTGCACGAACGTCGCCAACGATCCCACGGTCTCGGTCATGGCGTCCGATTATGCAGCGCCCGCACCGCGGCCGCAGCGGCGCGCCGCGCGCTTTCATCGCCCTTGGGGTCGTAGCGCACGGCGTCGCCTGCGCTGCGGAACAGCGCGACGCTCGCCGCGACGCGCACCGCTTCGTCGCCGTCGACCAGCAGGTCGGCGAGGAGATCGTACGTCGCCGCGTCGCGCCGCCCACCCAGCGCGTCGGCGAGCGCACTGCGCGCCGCGGCATCGCCGTGCCGCAGCTCCGCCGCCACCGCCGGCACCGGCTGGTCGCGACGCCAGAGGGACAGCACCTCGCCGGCGACGTCGCCGCTCCGGGCCGCGACCGCCGCGCCCAGTGCGTCGAGCGACCACGGGTCGAGCACCTGCCGCGCGGTGGCACTCTCCGCCGCCGACAGCGCGCGTCGCGACGCCACGTCGATCGCCGCCTCCGCCACGCGGGTTTGGAACGTGCCGCGCAGGACGACGGCGCGGGGCGCGTCCCCGGTCGCGGCGGCAAGCAGGTCCCCACCCTCCGGCAGGCGACCGAGGTCTTCGCGCGGGCTCGGCTCGGACATGGCCGGCGCCGGCCCGAAAGCGCGCGGCACGCTGTCCGCAAGCAGGGGATCGAGGGCGAGCGCCCGCGCCCACGCCGCCGCGCGGCCTGTGCTCTCCGCATCCGCGAGCGCCAGCCACAGCAGCGGCGACGAAGGATCGCGCGCGAGGTGTTGGGCGGCGATCCGCTGCGCCGCAGCCCCGGGCCCGGCGGCGGCCACCTGCCGCTCGTACAGCGCGCGCAGGGCGCGCGTCTGCTCGCGATGCAGGAGCACGCTGTGCGGCGCGAGCGCCCGCGCCGCGTCGAGATCGAGTGCCGCCCGCGCCAGGTCGGTCTCACCGCCGAGCGCGGCATCGGCGAGATGCACGAGGCCCGACAGGCGCCGCAGGCGCGCACCACGCCAAGGGTCGTCCGGAGGTGCCAACGCCGCGATCTCCGCCAGCCGCCGCAGGTTGGTCCCGAGGAAGCCCAACCGTTCCGCGCCACTCCAGTACGGCAGGCGCTCCAGGAACGGACGATCGTCCTCGACCGGTATCGCACCGGTCGCTTCCAGGCGCGCGCGCACCGCGGTCCCGACCAGGGCCACCGCCATGTCGTCGGGACCCGCCAGCCCGGTCGCGTGCAACGCACGCCGCAGCGACGGGTCCGTGGCCGCGAAGCGGGCGGCCAGCGCCCCCGGCTCCGGCAGATGCGGCGCGACGGACCCGACCAGCAAGGTCGAGTGATCGACGAGCCACAGCGAAGTGTGCGGGAATGCCGCCGCGAAGGTCAGCAGGAGCGTGTCGAACATCGCCGCCGGCATCGCGTGCGTCGGCACCCACTGCACGAGCAGACCCTCCGGGCTGAGCGAGCGCTTCGCCAACGCGTAGAACTCCGCCGTGTAGAGGGGCAGGGTTCCCGGCGCGTACGGCAACAGCGGCTCCATCGTGACGAGATCGAGCGAAGCCGGCACCCGCCGCGCGAGGAAGGCCCGCCCGTCGGTCACGTGCAGCCGCGCGCGCGGGTCGCGCGCGAACCCCGACGCGCGCCCGTCGAGCACCGGACCATCCGCGGTGTACCACTTCGCCAACTCCACGACCGCGTCGCTGATCTCGACCACGTCGATCGCCTCGGGGTCCCCCCACGCGGCGAGCGCATCGAAGGTCGTCCCCGTGCCGAGCGCGATCACCGCCGCCCGGCGCATGCCCGGCCGCAGGAGGAAGGGCAGGTGTCCCAGCGCGCGCATGTAGGCCGTGTTCGGTCCGGTCTCGGTCGCCCGGAACTCGTCGGTGAACAGGATCAGGCTGTGGTTGCGCCGGTTGTAGGCGACCGACGCGGTGAGCGTCGCGTCGGTGGCGTGCGCGAGGTGCACGTACGCGTCAGCGCGATCGAAGCGCGAGCCGACCGCAGGCGGCCGCGGCGCCCACGGCGTACCCGCACCGCTGACGCCGAACGCGGCGCAGGCCACGACCGCGCTCGTGGCGAGCGCGGCCGCGAGACCGCCGAGCGCGCGCCACGCGCACAGCAACGCCACGAGCCCCACGCCGAGCGGTGCGAGTGCGAAGTACCCGTGCGGCGCGAGCACGGGCAGAACATGCCCGACGAACGTGGCGCCGGCGAGTGCGCCGAACCCCTGCGCCGCGAACAACCGGCCGGCGAGCGGCGCGCGCGTCGGCGCGTGCACGTACGGTACCAGGGTGAGGGGCACGACGGCGCCCAGGCAGAACGCAGGCAGGGCCGCCGCCGTCGAGGTCACGACCCAGATGCGTGCGTGCATGCCGAGCGTGGAGTCCACCGGCCACTGCGCGAGCGACGGTGCGAGCCACTCGTGTAGCCCGAGACTGCCGGCCAGCACGCCGAGCGCGAAGGTCCACGCGCCGGCGCGCGCGCCGAGCCAGCGATGCAGCAAGGGCGTCCCGCACATCGCGCCGAGCGTCGACCAGGCGAGCACCGCGGCGACGATCCCGGTGAGCGTCGGCTGGAAGCCTTCGAGCGTGAACGGCAGGCGCCGCAACAACAGGACTTCGAACCCGAGCAACACGAAGCCCGACGCCGCCGCCAGCCCGATCACCCCACGCTCGAGAGTCGGCACCGGTGGAATGGGCAGGACCGCGGCCCCGGCGATCGCCGTCGGGCCGCGCCGGCGCGCCCACGCCGCGAGGACGGCAGCCAGCGCGTATCCGAGAGCACCGAGCTGCGCCGCGCGCAGCATGCCGAACTCCGGAACGATCCACGTCCCGCCGAGGAGGACGCCGGCCACCGAGCCGGCGAGGTTGATCCCGACCAACCGGCCAGCGTCGGCGACCGCAGCCTGCTCGCGCCCCGCGCCGAACAGCAGCGGGAACGCCGCCCCCATCGCCAGCGTGGCGAGTCCCGGAACGAGGAGCAGGCCCAGCGTCGCGGGGATTCCGTCCAGGCTCGACACGCCACGCAGGCCGAGTTCGCCCGCGAGGCCGAGGGCTCCGACGCCGAGGTAGAGGCCGGCGGCGAGCGCCAGGGCCCGGGCACGCAGCCATGCCACGCGTCCGACCAGGAGGCCCCCGACCCCCAGCCCAAAGAGGTACACGCCGAGGACCAGGGCCGACGCTCCGGCCGTGTTGCCGAGGAGAAGGCCGTAGCGGCGCAGCCACACCAGTTCGAGGAGCAGGCCGCCGAACCCGGCAAGCAGCGCGATGCCGTAGATCACGGCGTCACCGTAGCGAACGCGACGAAGCGCTCCCGTGCGCGCGGATCACTTCGATCCAGCTTCCTCCGCGCGGATCACCGCCAGGGCGGCCGCGGCCGTGGTGGCCTCGAGCAGGCGCGCCCGGACCGATGCCCGAGACAGCAGACGGGCGATCTCCGCCAGCGTCTTGATGTGCAGGAGCTTCTTGCTGCGCGGGATGATGAGGCAGACCAGGATCCGCGCCGGCTGACGGTCGAGCGACTCGAACGGAATCCCCTTCCCCGACAGGCCGAGCACCGCGACCACCTCGTCGAGGTCGTCGACGGCGGCGTGCGGGATGGCCACGCCGGCTTCCATGCCGGTGGTCATGCTGCGCTCGCGCGCGAGGAGCGCGCCGTGGACCCGCTCGAGCCGCTCGTTCGACCACCGCCCCTGCTGCGCCGCCACACCGGCCAACGCCGAGATGGCTTGCCACTTGTCTTGCGCCTCGAAGGGCAGCAGGACCAGGTCTTCGATGAGCAGCTCCGAGAGCTTCATGGCGAGGAACGGCGGATGGAAACGGCGGCCCCCGTCGCGAGCAAAGGGAAAGGAATCAAAAGCGCGCTTTCCTCGATCGGCGCGGAGAAATAAAAGCCTCGCGGGGGCGGTCCGAGGCCCGCTTCTCCGGGCTCCGTCGATCGGGGCGCGGTCCAGTCGACCGGACGAACCAGTCCGAGCAGCTTGCAACACTACGCATGGCCGATCGCACGCACCCCGTCCCGCCGTCGCAACCACGCACGGTGACCCACCGTCCGCTCCTTGCCAGTGTGCTCCTTGCGTTGTTCGCGGCGACGGCTCCCGCACAACCCGGCGGAGCGCAACCAGGAGGGACCGGGCAACCCGCTGGCGGGCCACAGAAGCCGTGGTTCACGCTGGAAGGCGACCACCTCGTCTTCTCCCTCAACGAGCGCGATGGCGTCCCCATCAAGGACTTCATCAAGATGGCGGAGCAGATCACGGGGAAGGTCTTCACCTACAGCGACAATGACCTGACCCAGGCCGATCCCACCGGCGGCAAGGTCAACTTCATCGGCACGAAGCGGATGCGGAAGGACGAGTTCTTCGCCTTCTTCCAGACGATGCTCTACATCAAGGGCCTCGCGTCGGTCGTGCGCGGCCGCGAGAACACCGAGATCATCGAGATCCTCAACCTCAACGGCGCGAAGCGGAACGAGATCACCGCCGGCGCGATCTACGTCCCGCCGGAGCGGCTCACCCAGGTCGCCGACCAGACCGGCCTGAACATCCTCACTGCCGTCTCCGTGGAGCACGTCCGTGCCACGGCCGCGACGCAGACCTTGCGCCCGTTCTTCGCCACCGGCGGCGCCGGCACCGTCAACCTCGGCACGGCGGGCAACGAGCGCGTGGTGCTGATCCAGGGCTTCGCCCCGCAGGTGGCGAATTGCTACGAGCTGCTCAAGATCGTCGATCGCCCCGACGTGGTGCCCGACCAGGATGTGAAAGTCGTGCAGCTCGAACACATGTCGGCGGAGGAACTGGAGCTGATCCTCAACGACATCCTCAACGACCGGAACCGGCCGGGCGCACCCCCCCAGGGCGCCGGCGGCGGCGAGATCCCGGGCCAGCGCGGTCCCCTCAAGATCCTGGCCTTCGGCGCGCGCAACGCGATCATCCTCAGCGGCCAGCGCGAGAGCGTGCTCGAGGGCATGACGATCATCGCGCGCCTGGACACGCCCATGGAGGCAGCACAGGAAGACGCGCACGTCGTGCACGTGAAGAACATCCAGGCGAAGGAGCTACGCGACGTCCTCAACCAGTTCCTGCAGGAGGATCAGAACGCCGTGCAGGCAGCTCAGGCGGGTCAGGGCGCGCAGCAGGGCAGGCGTCCCCGACGCACGGTCGTGCAGGTGCACGAGGCCAGCAACAGCCTGCTGATCTCCGGCACGGCCACGGCCGTGGACTCACTCAAGCGGATGGTCGACACGTTGGACCAGCGCCAGCCGCAGGTGCTGATCGAGGCCGCCATCGTCGAGCTGAGCACGAGCGACATCGCCCGCTTCGGCATCGAACTCGGCGCGCTCGACATCGCCGCCAACGACTTCACGCGGCCATTCGGCTTCACCGGGTTCGGTCTGTCGCAACTGCAGGACACTGATGAGAACGGGCTACCGGACACGCGCCTGCCCGACTTCGAGAACCTGCCGCGCGGCTTCACCGGCGGGATCATCGCCGACAAGGACTTCGCAGTGCCCGTGCTGGTCAATGCGCTGGCGAGCGACCAGCGCGCCAACATCCTGTCGCTGCCCAGCGTGGTCGTGAACAACAACGAGGACGCGAGCGTCAGCTCGAGCGAGAGCCGGCCGACGTCGAACGTCAGCCAGGGCACGGCGACCACGCAGAGCGGGTTCAGCGGCTTCCAGGATGCCGGCATCGAGTTGGCGATCTCGCCGTCGATCTCGTCGGCCAACTACCTGCGCCTCAACATCACCTTGTCCGTGAGCCGGTTCATCAGCGGCTTCGACCCGAACTCGTCGAACCCGGGCGTCAAGGTGCAGCGCAAGATCACCACGCAGGTGACGATGCCGAGTGGCTCCACGATGGCGCTGGGCGGCGTGATGGAAGACAGCGAAAGCGACGCCGACGAGGGCATCCCGTTCCTCAAGGACATCCCGATCCTCGGCTGGCTGTTCCGCAACTACAGCAACCAGAAGACCAAGACCAACCTCTACTTCTTCCTCACCCCGCACATCCTCGACGAGCTGGACTTCACGGATCTCTCGGAGATCAGCTTCCGCAAGAAGATGGAGGCCGCACAGTACATCGGCCACCGCCGCCTGCAGCTCGTCGATCGCAAGTGGAAGGAACCGGAGCTGGCGCAGCGTCTCGAGGATTCCGGCGCCACGGTCGAGGACCTCGATCGCTACGGCGGGTTCGAGATCCCCTCCTACAAGCGGCCGACCGGCGGCAACCAGCCGCCCCTGCCGCCGCGCGAGGGAACAGGGACCGGCACGCGCCGCTGACAGGCTCGGAAAGAACCATGCTGATCCAGGATCGCATCCGCGAAGGCTTCCTCCGGCGCGCTGGCCTCACCGACGAGCAGATCACCAAGGCGCTGGCCGAGGAACGCGAGTCGAACAAGTCGCTCGACCAGATCCTGGTGGCGCGCAACTTCCTCCCGGAGCTGAGGGTCCTCGAGATCTTCGGTGAGTTGCTCGGGATCAGCGTCCGCCAGGGCGTCGACTCCACGCGCGTGCCGCCGGAGTTCATCCAGAACATCCCGGTGCAGTTCGCGCGCAGCAACCACCTGATCGCGCTCGAACGTGAGGGCAACCTCATGCGGGTGGCGACCTGTCGTCCCCTGGACGTCCAGCCCATGGACGACCTGGCGACCATGCTCGACTGCGAGATCGAGCCGGTGTTCGCGCTCAAGTCCGACATCACGTCGCTCATCAACCGCGCCTACCGCCACAAGGCGGACGGTGTGGAGGAGGCGATGGTCGAGATCGAAGAGCAGGACATCGTCGGACTGGCCAACACCGTCGAAGAGTCCGAAGACCTGCTCAACGTCGCCAACAAGGCGCCGATCATCAAGCTGGTCAACATGCTGCTGTTCCAGGCGCTCAAACTCCGCGCCTCGGACATCCACCTGCAGCCCTATGTCGACCGGCTGCAGGTGCGCATGCGCATCGACGGCGTGCTCTACGACACCGAGGCGATCCCCAAGAAGGCGCAGGAGGCGATCATCTCCCGCATCAAGGTCATGGGGAAGATGGACATCGCCGAGCGCCGCCTGCCGCAGGACGGCCGTGCATCGATCCGCATCGGCGACGGCGACGTCGACGTGCGCATCTCGTCGGTGCCCGTACAGAACGGCGAGCGCGTGGTCTTCCGCATCCTCGACAAGACCACCAAGGT
>CAYQMF010000088.1:0-539 GCA_964418595.1 uncultured candidatus Brocadiaceae bacterium | reverse complement strand
GCAGTGATCGCCGCGATCAGTCTGTGGACTCCGTTCATCGCCGAGAACATCGCGGTCGGGGGCGGCTCGTTCACGATCAAGGTCGACCCCAACGGGAGCGTCCCGCCGAACGTGCAGAACGTGGTGTGGGGAGCGATCGAGGTCTCCGGCCTCGCGTCGAACAGCCTCGACCAGATCGGGCTCAACGAGACGAACCGCAAGACGATCAAGCGCTACATCAACTACAGCCACGGCATCATCTTCGTGACCGGCCCCACCGGCTCCGGCAAGACCACGACGCTGTATGCCTGCCTCGACGAGATCAACTCGCCCGACCTCAACATCCTGACGATCGAGGACCCGGTCGAATACAACCTCGACGGCATCAGCCAGGTGCAGGTCAACAGCACGAAGGGGCTGACCTTCTCGGCCGGCCTGCGCTCGTACCTGCGCCAGGACCCCGACGTCATGATGGTCGGCGAGGTGCGCGACACCGAGACGGCCGAGATCGCGATCCAGGCGGCGCTCACCGGCCACCTGGTGTTCTCCACCGTGCACAC
>CAYQMF010000087.1:0-28235 GCA_964418595.1 uncultured candidatus Brocadiaceae bacterium | reverse complement strand
CGCCGCCGACGTGCAGCGGCATCTCGACCACGAGCCGGTGCAGGCACGGGCGCCGGGCGTGCGCTACCGGTCCGGGAAGTTCGCGCGGCGGTACCGGGTGCAACTCGCAGCCGCCTTTGCGGTGACCGTCGCGGTGGGTGCCGCTCTTGTCGTGTCGGTGGTGTTCATGCTGCGGGCGCAAGACAGCGAAGGCCGGGCTGTGCAGAGCGCGAACCAGGCCGCGGCGAACGCCTCCCAGGCCAACCGGAGTGCCGACGAGGTTCGCGCGCGCAAGGCCGAGTTCGAACAGCTCAAGGCCGTCGTGCTCTACGAGCGCGCGATCGAGAGCGAGCGGGATCTCTACCCGGCGTGGCCGTACAAGGTCGAGGCCATGGAGCGGTGGCTGCGGGAGGACGCGGGCCGGCTGCTCTCGATGCGACCGCAGATCGAGCAGACCGTGGCCGACCTCCGGCTGCGCGCCCTGCCCGCGACCGACGCGGAACGTGAACACGACCGCGCGACGCACCCCCGCTTCGCGGAGTGGCAGACGCAGACAGCGAAGCTGCGGTCGCTGGAGCGGGCGGCAGCAATCCGCCGAGACCCGACCAAACTCACGCTGCCGTTCGCCACTCCTGAGGAGCAGGCCATGACGCCGGAGCATCTCAACGATCTCGCTGGCCGCAGGTGGATTTCGACGAGAGCCAACGCACGTGGGGCGACGAAGCTCACGCCCTGATGCTGGCGAGGCTCGCGTGGGAAAAGCGGCGCCATTGCCTGCCGAGGAGCGCGCGTCGTTTGCGGACACTCTCGCCTGGGCGTGCTTCGCGAACGGTCGTGACGCCGAAGCCACCGCGAACAGCGATGCGGCGCTGGCGCTGGCCGCCACGGAAAAGAAGACCGAGTACCGAGACTACCTCGCGACACTGAACGCGAAGATCGCCGCCGCCGCCGGGGAGGCCGGTGCCGCGGCGCTCGCCGACTTGCGGGCGTCGGTAGCGAAGCTCGAAGTCGAGATGGCCGCGCGGCGCACGTTCACGTTCGCCGACGAGTCGCAGCGCTTCCTGCACGACATGCTGGCGGACCTGCTGCGCAAGCTCACTTCGCTGGACGGCAACGAACGCAAGGAAGTCGACGCACGGCTGCGTTGGGCACAGCAGGTTGCAGCACTGACCCGAACGCTGGGGCACAAGACGTGGCGAGAAGCGGGCGAGGCCATCGCGAAGGCCGACGGGATCCTCGCGAGCGAGCTGTACCGCGGCCAACGCATCGAACTTCGCGAGCAGGACGTGACGGGACTCGTACCGACCGGGATGAACCCGGTGACGAGGCTGTGGGAGTTCTACGACCTGCGGTCGGCGTGGGACGGGGCGAGCGACCCTGCTGCGATCGAAGTCCCGCGCCACATTGAGACAGGGGAGCGGGCCGGAGACATCGACATGGGCGACGGCACGGGCATCGTGTTCGTGCTGCTGCCGGGCGGGAGGTTCACGATGGGATCACAAGACAATCATCCGACCGCGCCGCATTACGACCCGCAGCGAAACAACACCGAGGCGATGCACACGGTGGAACTGGCGCCGTTCTTCCTGGCCCGGCACGAGCTGACGAAGGGCCAGTGGAAGCGGCTGTCCTGGCGCGCCGACCCGGGATGGCACCAGGTTGGCGAAGAGTACCAGGGCAACCCGGCCGCGATCACGGAGTGCCATCCCGTGGAGTCTGTGGACTGGGTGATCTGCCAGGAGCTGCTGCGGCGGCACGCGATGGCGCTGCCGACGGAGACGCAGTGGGAGTACGGGTGCCGGGCCGGAACCACCACGCCGTGGTGGACCGGCGGCGAGGCGACGAGCCTTGCAATGGCCGCCAATCTGCTCGACCTGCTCGCCGAGCGCGAGTATCCAGAGTGGGGTCGCCAGGAGGGCGACTTCGGCGATGGCTGGTGCTGCCATGCCCCCGTGGCCAGCTTCCGGCCGAACCCGTTCGGGCTGTTCGACGTACACGGCAACGTGTGGGAGTGGACGAGAGACGGTCAGCACGGTCCCGGTGCGGTGCCACGTGCGGGAGATGGATTGCGTGGAGATCCGGACTCCGCGTCGCTCCGCGTCATCCGCGGTGGCAGCTTCCACGATGCTGCCCGCAGCGCGAGGTCCGGCTTCCGCAGCGGGTACGCGCCGACTTTCCGCAATGCGATTCTCGGAGTGCGTGCCGCCCGGACAGCAAGGCAGGGTGATGTCGCGACGGCACTGTCTCGCTGACGGACTCCCGAGCAAGGCTGCGGGAGCGCTGCTCGCGACGACATGGACATCGACGTGCCCAGCGCGCCCACGTTGTCCGGCCTCCTGGGCTGTTCCGTCCTGGCGAATGCCACGGACGTGGCGAGCCTGACGAGTCCGTCAGGCTCGCGCGCCGTGCGACGATCCGCGGCCCGTGCAGAACAGGGGACCGGAGCGTCCCTCGCCGCACGACCAACGCGTCGGCGCTGCGCGCCTCACAGCGGCAGCAGCGTGAACGACCACCGCACGTTGTTCTGCCACTGCGCGCGCGTCGCGAGCGTCTGGTCGATCCGCACGCGATCCGGGCCAGCACGCTCCGTGACCTTCAGTAGCGCGGGGAACGACGGCCCCAGGCTCGACCCCGACAGGAACCGGTACGGGGCCATCGCCGCCATCTGGCTGTAGGCCGCGGCGCGCGAATAGAACGGGTTCGGCGGCGGCACGTACAGGATGCTCGGGATGCGCAGCGGCACGACGTACTCGCCGTTCGCGTCGTAGCCGAACTCACGGTCGGCCTGGATCGCGCCGACGCTCAGTGCGTGGCGCTCCGTCTGCTGGCGACCGTCCCGCCAGAAGGTCAGGTCGACGCCGTTCGCCGTCCAGATGTCGAACCCCACCTGCACACGAAGCGGATGGTCGACGCAGCCCCAGGTCGTGACCTTCACGTCGAAGTCGTCGCCGGCATTGCGCAACAGGTTCGGCGACACGGTCGCGTAGACCTGCGGCTCCACGTACTCGGCGTCCCACTGGGCGAACGCGATCCCGGCCTCGGGGCCGATGGAACCCTCGAATACGACCAGCACTGCATCGCTGATCGGACGGGGACCCGGGTCGCTGCCGTCGCGGCGGCGCTGCAGGCGCACCGCGGGATTGACGTCCAGATCCTTCGTCGCATCGACGGCGAGGTCGGCGTCGAGCGTGATCGGCGCCAGCAGCGGTTCGAGGGCGAAGCCTTCCGCCCAGTAATAGAACGAAAGCGTGCCGCCGGAGTGCAGCGTCAGCAGGTCGAGCTCCGAAGCCCGGCTGCGCAGGATCTCCGGGTTGCAGGTGTTGCGGAGCTTGACGTAACCCGACCCCCGTTCGTCGCGCGCTTCGATCTCGATCTGGCCGCGGAAGAAGTTGTCGTAGAACGACTGCGACACCTCCGCCGCCTTGCGCAGGAGCCAGCGCGCATTGTCGCGAAGCACTGCCGGATCATGGATGGTCTTGATCTCGTCGACGCGCATCCCCTTGAGGTCGACGACGGGGATCGTCACCGACAAGAGGCAGCCGGCGTTGGCGCCCGTGCGCGAGCGGCGGTACTCCCACCCGAGCGGGTCGATGCTCACGTCGTACGCCGGGTTGGGTCGGCCCGTGTCGTCGATCGTGTCGTCGCTGTAGAAGTTGCGACCGGAGAACGACGCCGCGTGCACGAAGTAGTCGTCGATCGTCGGCGAGTAGAACTTGTCGGGGGTTCGCCCCAGCGCCTCCACGAGGCCGAGGATGACGTCCATGTCCTCCGGGTTGGGATCGATCTGGATCAGATCGTCGGACGCCGGGGGCACCATGTGGTAGCGCCGCGCGCACCAGTCCTCCAACGCCGAGTGGTTCCCCGGAGGGTGGGGATCGTTGCGGGTGTGCGACGGCTGGCACATGTCCTGGAGCAGGTGGGCGCATTGACCCAGGACCCGCAAGAGACGGAAGCACGCATCGCGCCGTTCCTCCTTCGTCCGCGCCGTGAGAGCCTGCCGGTACAGGGGCAACGCCAGCTCCAGGCGTTGATCGTTGCCGGACGCCCGCTGGCCCCAGGTCTGCGCATCGACCGGCCGGAAGCTCGCTGCGCAGTCGAGGCGCCCGCCAAGCAATCCCAGCAGCCGATCGAGTGGCATCTGCAAGGCCTGCCCACCGTGCGCCTCGTCGAAGAAGTGGGAGAACACGCGCGAGCGCGCGGCTCGATCGCAGTTGCCGAAGAAGTCGCTGGAGTAGAAGTCTTCGAACACGGCGCCGAGTGAGGCCCAGCGGAACAGACGGTGGATCCCGTTCGACCCGTTGCCGCGCATGTCGCGCACGGTCGAATCGGCCACGTGTGATTCCGCGTGGCTCAACATGTACGTCCAGTAGTAGGCCGCGTCAGCGTCGGCGTGGATCGCCGCGAACGGGTCGAAGGCGGGATCCCCCATGGCCAGCCCCATGTGCAGGTCGGGCCCTGCAAACGCCATCTGGATCGTACGCTCGAAGCCGGCCGACGTACCGAAGGCCAGCGCCGTCAGCATCTGGTGGGTATTGACCTCGAACGGTGCGGGCGGGGGCGCGTGACTGCCGCCGGTCGCAAGGAGGGGGACACACAGGAACGCGAGTTGTTTCATCGTCGATCTCCGCGAAGGTGCAAGAAGCGGTTCACCGCGCGATCAGCCAACGGCTGGAGCCGGGCTCGAGCGTGGCCAGGAAGCGGACCCAGCGGCCCGACGGGTCGTGCCGCGCGATGAGAGTCGCCTGGTCGGGCGCGGGTCGCTCCAGTTCGCGCCACTCGCTGAACTGGGCGAACAGCACACTCGCCGCGGCCGCGAAGCCGGCGGCGTCGCGCCCGGCATCGAAGTCGGCCCCGGCCTGGCCGGTCAACCGCTCGCGCATCAGGTCGAGACTGCCGCTGCGGGCGGCGGCGATCGAAGCCGTCAGATCGTCCGTCGGGCGGTACCCGGGGGGCTCCGGGTAGAGGATGTCGAGCGCGAGGCCGCGCGGATCCGCGCTCAACACGCGGATGCGTTCACCCACGTCCTGGTCAGCAGCCAGCGGGCGCGTTCCCGACGGAATCGGCAGCACGCGCACCAGGCCGGGACTCACGGGCCCGCTCCTGTGGATCGTGACGGTGCCGGAGTCGGGAGCCAGGAGCAGGACGTGCTGGCCCGCGGCGCCGATCCAGGTGACGGGGCCTCCGTCGCCCACTGCGCCGAGCAGGCTGTCCACCGCGATGCGCTCGCCCTCGACGCCGGCCGCGACGAGGCCGCGGTCGCGCCCATGGCCGGTGGCGACCAGCAACGCCGATCCGACCGCCGCGATGTGCGCGACGCCGGCAAGCCCCCCCGCCGCCACCCGGATGAACCGTCCCCGATCGTCGAAGAGCTGCACGTCGCGCCGCGCCGAGTCTGCGACCGCTACCAACTCCCCGTCGCCGCCCTGGATGACAGCCAGGGTGAGCGCCCCGAGGAAGCGGCCTGGGCCCGCGCCGCGGCCGCCAATCACGCCGCCGACGCCGAACGCTGTGTCGCTGGCCCATCGCCCGTCGGTGCGCACGAAGCGAGCCACACCACTCGCCGACGTGCTCGCCACGTACAGCGCACCGTCGAGGCCGCCGGCAACGGCCGACGCCCGCGTCGGGACACCAGCCGCCGACGCCGTCGCACCACCGCTGCGCAGGTCGAGGTCGACCAGCCGATCGGTGACGGCAACGAGCCCGCTCGCCGACCAGCCGGCCGCGAGCGCCGGGCCGCCGGGCAGATCGATCGTGCGGCGCTCCGCCGCGCCCGCACCCACCTCGAATGCTGCGATCCGCGCATCCAGGTCGACGACGTGGCCAGCACCATTCGCGTCGACGACGCAGATGCGGGGGGCACTCACGCCAGCGGCGCGCAGCGGCAAGGCGTGCGTCAGGGCCGAACCCAGGTCGACCCACTGCCCATCGCCCTGTGGGTCGTGCAGCACCGCACGCGCATTTGGCGCGGCCGCGCCCTGCGTCAGGGCCAACGTCACGGTCGAGCCGACCAACCCCGCGCGCGGTGTGATTCCCGCAGCGAACGTGTGATCGTTCGCCACCAGTTCGACGTCGTACTCGCGCAGGATCGCGCCTGGAGCGGCCGGCGTGCCGGCGATCACGCGCACGCGGCGCCCGCCCGAGAGGTCGACGCTCACGAAGGTCGCGCGCGCGCCGCGCACGCGCGCCTGCGCGGGATGGACCCGCCCATCGACATCGAGGTGGGCCCCGGCCACGGTCGCGGGGAGATCCACGGAGATGGTCAGCGACGGCCGCTGCAGGATGACCCTGTCGACGGGGGGCCAGGCAGTCGCGATCACTCCCCCGGGGGGAGCCGGGGACGCCTTCCGGCACGATACGGTGCAGAGCAGCAGGGGGAACGCGGCAGCCAGCGGCAACAGGGCGAGACGCATGGCCGCCTCAGCGCCCTTGGCGCGACGGCGTTGCAGGCGCCGAAGCGATGGGCAACCGCGCGCAGCCTTCTCGTCAGCCGCTCAACTGTCCGACACGACGAGGCACACCCCGTTGGTCAACCCGATGCCGATCGGCGTACCGACGCACATGACCGGCGCCTGCCCGGAGAGCTGTGCGCCGCACAGGCCGAAGTTGAGCGGCACGGGCAGCGGGAAGGACACCGACCCGGTGCACCCGGCGCCGGACGTGATCAGCGTGCCGAGCGAGATCGGCGGCGGCGCGAGCGGCAGGTAGATCTGGCCGCAGGCAAACGGGATCCCGGTGGTGCAAGGGCCGATCCCGACCAGGCACGCAACTGGCACGTTGGCGGGAGCGTTGTCGAGGCGGAAGGCGAAGCTGCTGTTGCCGATCACCGGGTCCCCCACCGGCCCGAGCGTCATCGACGGGCACGACGGGCACGGCGCGGCGAGACACGATGCGCCCACGGACGCCGTATGCCCGCCCTCGACGCAGAGGCCACAGCGGCGACCGAGCGTCGGCGGACAGCAACTGGGTGCGATGTAGTTGCAAGGCAGCCCCCCGCCCGCGGGCACGAACGTGGTGAGCATCGTGTTCGTCCCGTCGGTCATGATGAGCATGCTGTAGCAGTCATCGAACGCGAGGCCGGTGATCGGGCCGAGCGCCGTCGCGCCACAGTTGCCCACCTGCAACCGACAGGTGGGCTGGCAGGGATTGGCGAGCGGTGCCGCGAAGATCCAGTTGTCGGGCGCGCCACCCGAGAACACGCTCGCCGAGAAGAACACGAGACCGTGCACCTCGCTGATCGCGAGGCCGGCGGCGAGATGGTTCGGCGTGGGCATGAACCCGGCGATGCTGCAGAGCGCGCCCGGCCCGGGGCAGGACCGGGTCTGCCAGCCGAGCTTCTGCAGGCCGCCCGCACTGTCCAGGCTCCACAGCGCCCCGGTCGACGTGCCGTCCTCCTCGAACGCGAGGCCGTGACCAGCGAACCCGGCGTGATCCCGGGCGGCGTCATCGGCCCACAGGTCACGTGGCAGACGCCGCCGTAGGTCATGGCCGAGACGCCGACGAGCCTCGAGCCATCGCTGTCGAAGGCCACGCGTTGGATCGGGTTGTATCCGGTGCCGCCTGCCCACGGTGTGGGCGGCAGACCGAGCAGTGGCGCGCACAGCGCGAACTCGTTGCAGCCCGTGAGTTGGCGTTCGATGCCCGGCACGCCGCCGTTTACCGCGCCGTACACGAGAAACTGGTTGCAGCGGGCGAGACCAGCGCGGCAGCTCTGAGGAGGTGCAGGACCGGACGACGCATGGGCCTCCGCGGAAGCGAGTGAGGGCAGGAAGGAGCCGCAGTCTACTTGCGCTGCCGCACGCCGGGAGCCGGCGCGCGCGCTGCGTGGACGAAGGACCCGTGGAAACAGGCCAACGGGCCGATGCTGTCGCCCGTAGCATCCCGACCGCCCGATGCAGACCCTCGCCCTCGCCGTCTTCGCGCTCGCCGCGTCCCTCCCCCTCGTCGCGCAGCAGGCACCGCCCATGCCGACGTCGCTCCTCGACACGCTGGAGTGGCGCAACGTCGGTCCCGCGCGCGGCGGGCGCGCCTGCGGCGTGGCCGGCATCCCGTCGGATCGCAACACCTACTACTTCGCGAGCACCGGCGGCGGCGTGTGGAAGACCACCGACGCGGGCCGGAGGTGGAATTGCGTCAGCGACGGGTTCTTCGGCGGCTCGGTCGGCGCGGTGGCGGTGAGCGAGAGCGACCCGAACGTGGTCTTCGCCGGCCTCGGCGAGGTGACCGTGCGCGGCAACGTCTCGAGCGGCGACGGCGTGTGGAAGTCGACCGACGCGGGCAAGACCTGGCGGTTCATGGGGCTGGCCGACACGCAGCACGTGGGCCGGATCCGCATCCATCCGCGCAACGAGGACCTCGTCTACGTCGCGGCGATGGGCCACATCTCCGGACCCAACGCCGAGCGTGGCGTGTTCCGCAGCAAGGACGGCGGCGCGACCTGGGAGAAAGTGCTGTTCGTGAGCGACAGGGCCGGCGCGGTCGACCTCTGCTTCGACCCGAGCAACCCGCGCATCCTGTTCGCGAGCACGTGGCGCGTGCTGCGCACGCCCTACAGCCTCGAGAGCGGCGGTGACGGATCCGGGCTGTGGAAGAGCACCGACGGCGGCGACTCGTGGACGGAGATCACGCGCAAGGACGGACTGCCCAAGGGCACGGTGGGGATCATCGGCGTGGCCGTGTCGCCAGCGCGCAGCGAGCGCGTGTTCGCAATGGTCGAAGCCGACGACGGTGGCCTGTTCCGCAGCGACGATGGCGGCGAGAAGTGGACGCGGGTGAGCGACGATCGCAACCTCCGCCAGCGCGCGTGGTACTACACGCGCGTGTACGCCGATCCCAAGGACCAGGACGGCGTGTACGTGCTCAACGTGTCCTTCCACAAGAGCAAGGACGGTGGCAAGACCTTCGAGCGCATCGGCACCGGACACGGCGACAACCACGACCTCTGGCTCGACCCCAACGACCCGCAGCGCATGATCGAGTGCAACGACGGCGGCGCGCACGTGTCGTTCGACGGCGGCGCTTCCTGGTCGCCGCTCGACAACCAGCCGACCGCGCAGTTCTACCGCGTCGCCACCGACAACCACGTCCCCTACCGCATCTACGGCGGGCAACAGGACAACTCGACGGTACGCATCGCGTCGCGCGGCGAAGGCGGACGCATCGGCGAGCGCGACTGGGAGTCGACGGCCGGCGGCGAGAGTGGCCACCTCGCCGTGCATCCCAGGGACCCCGACCTCGTGTTCGGCGGCAGCTACGGCGGCTACCTCGAGATGCAGAACCACCGCACTGGCGAGCGACGCCTCGTGAACGTATGGCCCGACAACCCCATGGGCTGGGGCGCCGCGGACCTGCGCTACCGCTTCCAGTGGAACTTCCCCATCTTCTTCTCGCCGCACGCACCGCACGCGCTGTACACGGCGGGCAACGTGCTCTTCAAGAGCCTCGACGGCGGCGCGAGTTGGCAGCCGATCAGTGGCGATCTCACCCGCAACGACAAGAGCAAGCAGGGTCCGAGTGGCGGACCCATCACCAAGGACAACACCAGCGTCGAGTACTACTGCACGATCTTCGCGGCGTGCGAGTCGCCGCTGGAGCAGAACCTGCTGTGGTGCGCCTCCGACGACGGGCTGGTACACGTCTCGCGCGATGGCGGCAAGGGTTGGAAGGACGTCACGCCGAAGGATGCGCCCGAGTGGATGATGTGGAACTGCGTCGAGGTCCACCCGTCGGCGCGCGGCGCCGCGTACCTCGCCGGCACGCGCTACAAGCTCGACGACTTCACGCCGTATCTCTACAGGACCACCGACTACGGCGCGTCGTGGACGCGCATCACGGACGGCATCGCGGCCACACACTTCACGCGTGCGGTGCGCTGCGACCCGGCGCGCGCCGGGCTGCTCTACGCAGGGACGGAACGTGGGGTGTACGTGTCGTTCGACGACGGCGCGCGCTGGCAGCCGCTGCAGCTCGACCTGCCGATCACGCCGATCACCGACCTGGCGGTGAAGGAGAACGACCTCATCGCCGCCACGCAGGGACGCTCGTTCTGGATCCTCGACAACCTCGTGCACCTGCAGCAGCTCGACCCGCGGCAGGCCGACGCCGAGTGGCACCTGTTCGCGCCGGAGGCCGTCGACCGGATCGGCGGCGGCTTCGGCGGGCGCGGCCGCGGCCGCGACAGCGTCGGCGACAACCCGCCCAGCGGGGCAGCGGCGCGCGTGTTCGTGAAGAGCGTGCCCAAGGACATCCGCGTCGAGCTGCAGTGGTGCACTGCCGACGGCACGGTGATCCGCAGCCGCGCCACCGACGCCAAGGAGAAGGGCGACAAGCTCGAGCTGAAGGCCGGCATGAACCGCTTCGACTGGGACCTCCGCTACGAAGGCGCCAAGGAGGTGCCCGGCATGATCCTGTGGGGATCGATGACCAGCGGCCCCCGCGCGGTGCCGGGTCGCTACCTGGTGAAGCTCATCGTCGGCAGCGGCGAGACCGCCCAGACGCAGAGCCAGGAGTTCGACGTGCGCAAGGATCCGCGCAGCAGCGCCACCGCCGCCGACCTGCAGGCGCAGCTCGCGTTCCTGCTGGAGGGTCGCGACAAGCTGACCGAGGCGCACGAGGCGATCCTGAAGACGCGCGCCGTCCGCGACCAGGTGAGTGGCGTCGCCAAGAAGGCGGAGGGCGACGCGCTCGCCGACCTGCGCACGCTCGGCGACAAGCTGAAGGCCGACGCCACCGCAATCGAGGAGGCGCTCTACCAGACGAAGAACAAGAGCGGCCAGGACCCGCTCAACTTCCCCATCCGCCTCAACGACAAGCTCGGCAACGTGCTGAGCGTCGTCGCCGCCGGCGACAACGCGCCGACGCAGCAGGCGATCGCGGTGAAGGCCGAACTGACGGTCGCCATCGACGCGCAGATCGACAAGCTCAACTCGCTGGTCTCGCTCGACCTCTCGAAGTTCAACCGCATGGCGGCGGAGGCGGGCATCCCGCACGTGTTGGTCGACGACAAGGGGAAGTGACCCGGAGGCGGCGCGGCTCGAGCCAGCAGGTTGGCCTACGCGTGTCCGCCGAGTTCCCCGCGCAGCTTGGCCATCGTGCGGTGGAAGATCGCCTTGACGGTGTCGACCTTGTTCCGCCCGACCTTGTGCATGATCTCCTCGAAGGGCAGCTCGTGGAAGATGCGCAGCTCGACGATGGTGCGCGCCTCCTTCCGCAGGCCCTTCACCAGCGCCCAGAACGCGGCGGACAGCTCGTCGCGGCGCGCGTGCATGCTGGGGCGGTGCGCGTCGGGATCCGCGACGCGGTCGCCCAGCACACCGGACGTGTCACCCATGGGTGCGTCGAGGTGCACGAGCCCCGGCGGCTTGCGTCGGTCCTTCTCGTCGTAGCGGAACCGGTCTTTCAGGTTGTTCTGCGCGATGCGCATCACCCAGGCCCGGAAGCTCGAACCCGCTTCGAGGCTGAAGCCGCCGAGGCCGCGCAAGACGTCCAGCCACGTGTCGTTGATCAGGTCGTCGACGGCGTAGCTCGCCGGCATGCGCTCCTTGCCGAAGGCCTCGGTCAGCATCTTGCGCAACTTGTCTTCGAGGGTGTCCCAGGCGAACGGGTCACCGTCGCGCGCGCGTGCGACGTGACCGATCGTGGAGGACGGCGGCGGCACGTCGCGGGGAGACGGGTCCTTCGGCATGGGGATCGTCGGCGGTTCCTTCGTCGCCGGTCGGGATGACCAGCGCCAGCGCATTGAACCAGGGGCGACCGCCGGCGACCAGCCCGGCCGCGCGCTTGCGGGCTCCGGAGCGCGCCGTAGCTTGTCGCTGCCGACCATGCGCCTCGTCTGCATCAGCGACACGCACAACCTGACGGAGCGCCTCGTCGTCCCGGACGGCGACATCCTCCTCCACGCGGGCGATCTCACGCAGCGCGGCTCGCGCATCGAGGTCGAGCGCGCGGCCCGCTGGCTGGCGTCGCTGCCGCAGCGCCACAAGGTCGTGATCGCGGGGAACCACGATTTCCTCTTCCAGGAGGACCCGGCGGCCGCGCGGGCGTTGTTGCGGGACGTGTCGGGCCTCGTGTACCTGGAAGACGAGGAAGCGACGGTCGCCGGCCTGCGCATCTACGGCACGCCTTGGCAGCCGTGGTTCTTCGACTGGGCCTTCAACCTGCCACGTGATGGCGACGAACTCGGACGCGTGTGGGCGCGCGTTCCCGCGGGGGTCGACGTGCTGCTCACGCACTCCCCGGCGCACGGCATCCTCGACCGCACCGACGCGGACGAAGCCGTCGGCTGCGAGCGCCTCGCCGCCGAGCTGTCCCGGATCGCGCCGCGCCTCCACGTGTTCGGCCACATCCACGAGGCCTACGGCGACGTCACGATCGGCCGCACGCGCCACGTGAACGCCTCGACCTGCGACCTGCGCTACCGGCCCGTGCAGGCGCCGATCGTCGTCGAACTCGACGTCGGCTGATCGAATCCTCGCGTCCGGGCCGGCCGCGCGGCGAAGATCTGCGACACCTCCCCGACACCATGCCGACCTCCCCCTTCGACCCCCGTCCCGAGCGAGCCGTGTTCTGCAACCGCACGCTCAACATGCGTTCGATCCAGGCGGTCGGTTTCGACATGGACTACACGCTCGTCCACTACACGGTGCACGAGTGGGAAGCGCGCGCCTACGCGCACGTGCAGCAGCGCCTGCACGAGCAGGGCTTCCCCGTCGGCGACCTGCGCTTCGACCCCGACCTGTTCGCGCGTGGCCTCATCGTCGACCGGGAGCTCGGCAACATCGTCAAGGCCAGCCGCTTCGGCTACGTCACCCAGGCCGCGCACGGCACGCGCATGCTCGAGTTCGAGGAACGACGCACCGCCTACACGCAGGTGTGGGTCGACCTCGGCGAGCCGCGCTGGGTGTTCCTCAACACGCTCTTCTCGCTGTCGGAGGCCTGCCTGTTCGCCCAGATGGTCGACCTGCGCGACCAGGGTGAACTCCCTGCCAACCTGGACTACGGACGGCTCTACGACCTCGTGCGCGGCACGATGGACGCCGCGCACTTCGAGGGCGCCCTGAAGGCCGAGATCATCGCCGACCCGAAGCGTTTCGTCGACGTCGACGAGGATCTGCCGCAGGCGCTTCTCGATCTGCAGCAGGCCGGCAAGAAGCTGTTCCTCGCCACCAACTCGGAGTGGCCCTACACGGCGCCGATGATGAGCTACGTGTTCGACCGCTTCCTGCCGTCGGGCACCTGGCGCTCGCTGTTCGAGTTCGTGATCGTGCAGGCGCGCAAGCCGGGGTTCTTCGACGGCTCTGCGCCGTTCGACGAGATCGACGACCCGCGTGGCCGCGTCTGCGTCGGCGGCAACGCCAACCTCGTGCAGGCGCACTTCGGACTCGCCGGCGAGCAGATCCTGTACGTGGGCGACCACATCTACGCCGACGTGCACGTCTCGAGCCGCATGCGCCGGTGGCGCACGGCGCTCGTGCTGCGGGAGCTGGAGGTCGAGGTGCGTGCGGAACAGGCGTTCGCGGCGGAGCAGAAGGTCCTCGAGGACGGCATGGCCGAAAAGCACCGCCTCGAACAGGAGCAGGTGATGCTGCGCCTCGGGCTGCAGCGCCTCGAACACGGCGCCGCCCTGCCCGCGAGCGTCAGCGGTGCGCCCCAGGACCTGCGCGAGCGCCTGCGCGCGTTGCGCACCGACGTCGAGGCGCTCGACCAACGGCTCATCCCCCTCGCGCAACGCAGCGGCCAGCTCGCCCACGCGCGTTGGGGTCCCCTCATGCGCGCAGGCAACGACAAGAGCCTGCTCGCACGCCAGATCGAACGGCACGCCGACATCTACACGTCGCGCGTGTCGAACCTGCTCTGGCTGACGCCGTTCGGGTACCTGCGCGCAGCGCGCGGCAGCCTGCCGCACGACTCACAGGCGTAGCCGGCAGGTTTCGGGAAACGCGCGGAGACCGTCGGCGCTGGAAGGCGCATGCGCCTCGCCTGCCTGTTGCTGAGCCTCGCCGCCGGGTGCGCCGTCCACCGACCGACGTGGGCACCCGACCAGCCGACCGACGACTTCGTGCAGGTGCGCGTGCAGTTCTCCACCATCGACAAGAAGACGGGCACACGGAAGGACGGTGAGGCCAAGACGCTGCCGTGGCTGACCCTCGGCCTCGGCGACGCGGCGACGGGGCCTTCGCCATGGCGCGCGAACTGGCGAAGCTGCGCGGCGAGATGGATGCCGCCACCGCCACTGCGGAGCTGCTGGCGGAGACGCGCCGGCCGCTCACGGGCGTGGCCGCCGTGCTCAACGTGGCGATCGCGCTGCTCGACACATGGACGTTGGGAGACGCACTCGCGGCGACCTACGCGCCGCCGTCGGCCTTCGATCTCTTCCGGTCTGGCTGGTGGTACCGCGACCCGGACATCGACGATCTCCGCAAGGCACTCACCTTGCAGTTCGATGGCGCACAGGCCATCGAGGTGGCGGGCGGCGGTCTGCGCCAACGCCTGCCCTTCGACCTCACGGTGGGCTCGACCCACGTCGTCCGCGTGATCGTCGGCACGGTGCCGACGCGGGGTCCGGTCGATCTCGGTCTGGGCATGGAGCGGGTGTGGATCCGACACCCGAAGGACGCCGACCGGTTCGTGTTGCTGGAGCGAGTGGCCGACGCGACAGGGAACCCGGCCGAGCCGGCGCAGTAGACTGCGCCCTTCGCATGCTCGACCTCCGCCGCCTGCCTCTCGCCCTCGCCACGACCGCGCTGCTCTCCTGCTCCGGCGGGAGTCGCGTCGCCGATGGGCCGGAGACCGGCTCGGCGACGCCCGAAACCGCGACCACGACCGCAACCCCAACGCCCATGACCGAGCCGGTTCCGCCCCCCTCTGCTCCGACCAGCGCCGGCAAGGAGATCGCCACCTTCGGCGCCGGCTGCTTCTGGTGCGTCGAGGCCGTCCTCGAGCAGCTCCCCGGCGTGCTCGACGTGACCTCCGGCTACATGGGCGGGCACGTGAAGGACCCGACCTACCGGCAGGTCTGCAACGGCGACACCGGCCACGCGGAAGTCGTGCAGGTGACCTTCGACCCGAGCAAGCTCAGCTACGAGAAGCTGCTGGACTGGTTCTTCAAGCTCCACGACCCGACCACCAAGGATCGCCAGGGCGGCGACGCGGGGCCGCAGTATCGCTCGGCGATCTTCTTCCACAGCGACGCGCAGCGCGCGGCGGCGGAGGCGAAGGTGAGGGAGCTCACCGCGGCGAAGGCGTTCCGCTCGCCGATCGTCACCGAGATCACGAAGGCGACGGAGTACTACGAGGCGGAGGACTATCACCAGGACTACTACCGGTTCAACAAGACCAAGAACCCGTACTGCCAGGTGGTGATCCGACCCAAGCTCGACAAGCTCGGGCTCGAGAAGTAGTCCGCCGCGCCGGCGGGAGGCGGATCGGCTCAAGGCGGCGCAGGTCCGCGGCCGAAGAGCACCCAGGCTCCCCCGCGCGCCGTCATGCTCCCTTGGCGAATCCTCAACCGCGAGCTGTACAAGGCCGCCGCCCGCATCGCGGCGTGGCGCACGCGACCACTGCCGCGGCCGACGAAGGGCGGCGCGCACGGCGACGACATCCTGTTCGTGGCCTGGGGTCGGATCGGCGACGCGGTGCTGGGCGCGCCGATGCTCGACCTGCTGCGCGCGCGCACCGCACGACGCGTCACCGTCGTCGCACGGCCAGAGACGCACGCGATCCTCGCGCCGCGTGCCGACGCGTTCGTGCCGCTGCCGGCGGCGCACGACCCCGCCGCTGCCGATGCCTTCGCCCGCGCCGTGGCCGGGCCCTGGTTCGCGAGTGTCGGCGACCTGCACGTGTTCCACGGCGGGCTGCCGACGCTCGCGCCGCTGTTCGCCGCGGATCTCGCCGCGCATCGCCTGCTGTACGCCGGCTACGCACCCCGCACGCTGGTGGCTCCCATCCGCCCCTGGCCAGAGGGGGCCACGGTCGTGCCCGCGCTCGCCAGGTTCGACACGCCCTCGACCCGGCACGTGCTCCACGACACGGCGCACTACCTGCGCGCGGTGCTCGCGCATCTGGGGGCAGAGCCTTCGGTCGGGCTCGACGATCTGGTCCCGGCACTCCCAGGGCACTCGGCCGTGCCCGACGACGAACCCGCGACCCTCGTCTGCCAGCCCTTCAGCAACAACCCGAAGAAGGACTGGCCGCGCGCCGCGTGGCGCTCACTCCTCGCGCGGTTCGGCAACCTGCGGATCGCGCTGGTCGGCAGCGCCGCCGACCGCGCGCGCGCGAGTTCGCTGGCCGTGCCGGGCGCCATCAACCTGTGCGGCGAGACCGACCTGGCCGGCGCGATCTCGGTGATCGCGCAGGCAACGGCGTTCGTCGGCGGCGACTCCGGGCTCGCGCACGTGGCCGCTGCCCTGCGCGTGCCGACGGTGGTCGTCGGGCCGAGCAGCAACCTCGGTTACTTCTTCCCCTACCCTCAGGAACTCGGCTTTCACCACCTGCGAGCGGTCCACGACCCTCGCTTCGCGGCCTGCTCCGGCTGCATCACGGCATGCGAGCGGGAACCGATCTGGCGCACGCAGCAGGCGGGCGCCCTGTGCCTGCGCACGCTCGGCGTCGAGCCGGTGGCCTCGGCCGTGCACGCCGCGCTCCAACGCGCGCCCGTCGCGGTCGCGTAGAAGACCGTGCGCCGGCGTGTGGCCTCCCCCGCCACGCTCCGCTACGACTGCGCGCATGGCCGCGAGTCTGAGCCGCATCACCGACGACCTCGTGCGCGCGCTGGCGCCGATGCGCTTCGCGCCGCCGGTCGCGCACGTCTACAACCCGCTCGTGTACGCACGGGCGCCGCACGCCGCTTACCTCGAACGCTACGGCCGCGGCCGCAAACGGACGGTGTGGCTCGGCATGAACCCCGGACCGTTCGGGATGGCACAGACCGGCGTGCCGTTCGGCGAGATCGCGATGGTGCGGAGCTTCCTCGGGATCGAGGCGCCCGTCGGCAGGCCCGAGCGCGAGCACCCCAAGCGGCCGATCGAGGGCTTCGCCTGCCCGCGCAGCGAGGTGAGCGGCAAGCGGATCTGGTCGTTCGTGCAGGCCCGCTTCGGCACGGCGGCGGCGTTCTTCGCCACGCACTACGTGCACAACTACTGCCCGCTCGTGTTCATGGACGAGGGCGGCCGCAACCTCACGCCCGACAAGCTGCCGGCGACGGAGCGCGACATCCTGTTCGCGGCGTGCGACACGGCGCTGCGCGCCGTCGTGCAGGCGGTCGGCGCAACGCAAGTGATCGCGGTGGGTCACTTCGCGGAGACGCGGGCGCGCAAGGTATTCGGCGAGCGCGTCGCGATCCTGCGCATCCCCCATCCGAGTCCCGCCAGTCCGTTGGCGAACCGGGGCTGGGCGGACGCCGCGGAGCGCGCTCTGGGGAACGCGCTCGAGGCGTGAGCGACTCTCAGGCCTCGACCGTGGCCTGCGTCGGGGCGGGCTCGGTCGTGGCGCAGCTCGCATCCGTCGGCGTATCGCACGCCTGCACGGTCGGCGTGTACATCACGAGGCGATAGCCGTCCGGGTCCTGCGCGGTGTAGTCGCGGATGCCGTAGAACTGCGTCTTGAGGCCGGTGACCATCTCGACGCGCTTCTTCTTCGCGATCTTGTGGTGCGCGTCGACATCGCTGACGCAGATGTAGATCGCGACGCCGACGCCGTGCGCGCCCTTGTTGAAGGCCTTGGTGTCGCTCTTCAGGAGCGCGAGCTCCTCCTTGGAGCAGCCCATCTCCTTGGCGCCCTCCGCGGTCATGAGCGCACCGAGCATCACGACCTGCTTGTCGAGGACGAGGCTCGCCCACAACGGCTTCTTGGGGTCGGGGTAGCACTCCTTGAGCGTGAAGCCGAGCTTCTCCGTGTAGAACTTGATGCTCTTCTTCACATCCGACACGGTGAGGTGGACCGCGTTGGGGTACTTGGGCGTGTTGTCCATGGGTGGAAGGCCTGCGTTGCGGTTGCGGGTTGCGGGTCAGCCGGCGGGCACACACGACGCGCTCGGCGACCGGCGGAAAGAGCCCGCAGGATTAGCGGTGCGCTCCGACGCTTGGAAGCCTCTTTTCGCCCGCCCGGGAAGCGGATCGAGCGGTCATCCCCAGCGGTGGTACGCGGGATGGCCCTCGCGCACGGCGACGAAGGTCCCGCGGCAGGTGGCCGTCACCTTCCCCGCCACGCTCAGCTCCGCCTCGATCACCGCCTTGCGGTCCGACGACTCGACGACCTTCGCGTGCAGGTGGACCGGCCCCTGGCTCGGCGTCGGCGCCAGCAGCTTGACGTGGAACTCGGCGGTCACCGTACACGGCAGCTCCGCCGCCTTGGTCTTGTTCAGGAGGTGCCAGGCCGCCGTCCAGTTGGAGTGACAGTCGAGCAGCGTCCCGACGATCCCGCCGTTGAGCATCCCGGGGAACGCCTCGTGGTGGGCCGCCGGGGTCCAGTCGCAGACCACCGCGTCGCCAGACGGGAAGCTCCGGATGCGCAGCCCCTTGGCGTTGGCCGGACCACAACCGAAGCACTTGTTCGCGGGCGCATACCGTTCTTGCAGGCTCTGCTCCATCGCCCAAGCTGACGCGACCCGAGACGGCGACACAAGACCGGATCGGCGCCTCAGGCTTCGCGCAGGCGCCGCCCCAGGTTGCCGTAGTTGCGGTAGGCGGTCGTGTCGGGTGAGCCCGGCGCATGCCGCCAGAGGAGGCGGGTGGGATCGTCGCGGGGCACGGCGAGCAGGGCACTCGAGACCGTGCCGTAGTCGCCGCCGACCTTGAGCACCGCGTGCCCGCTGGCCTCGCCACGGTCCAGGAGCAACGGCGCCAGCGCATCGAGCCGGGCGGCGGCGTCGAGCCTGCGGGCAGCGATGGCGGCGAGGCCGGGCACACTCAGCTCGCCGGGCGCATGCTCGTTGGTGAGCACCACGACAGGGCCTGCGATCGGCTCCACACGGACCGGTCCGCCGGTGCGGGCGACCACCACGATCCGCTGACCATTGGTGGCGAGCAGCCGGAAGGCGTCCTGCCCGCCCCGCGCCACTTCTCGCTCCACCGCGGCAACCCCGGCCTCGAGGTCGTCGGCGTCGAGGATCAGGTGCGGGAGCACGCCGCGCGACGCGGCACCGTCGCGCTTCGGCACGCCCGCCACGTTGGTGAGGCCGGCGAACCAGAGGCGATCGTTCACCGCCATCCACGTGCCTCCGGCGCGCCGGTCGCGCGGCGAGAGCATCCGCCGCCGCGCGCCGACGAACAACCCCGGCGGCGTCGCGAGGCGGGCGCGCTCCTCGTCCCGGTTGCTGGCGACGAACACCGGATGGTCGGCATCGACACCTATGAGGACGAAGAGCGAGCACATGGGTCTCACCCCTTGCCAGGCGGCGGCGGTGGGACGGCAGGTGGGACCTCCGTCGGGAGGCGATCGGTCGGAGGAACGAGCACGCGCAGGACGATCATGCCGAGCGCAGTCACGCCGAGCACGCCCGCCGCCACGGCGAACATGCCGCGCATGCCGTGCTCGCGCGCCACCAGGTCGCCGACAGCGGGACCGAGGGACAGGCCGAACTGGATGCAGCTCTGCGCGACCGCGAACGCAGTGGCGCGCTCGGCCAGGGGCGTGCGGCGCGTGACGGACGCATACGCGAGGGTCATCGAGCCGGCCATGAACACGGCGGCGGCAATGCGCAGCCCGAGGTAGCCTTCGATCGATCCCACGCCGGCGGTGCAGCCGAAGACGACCGCCAGCATGATCGCGACGACCGACAGGCAACGCAGGGGCCCGAAGCGATCCGACAGCCGCCCCCACACCGGAGTGCACACGAGCTGTGCGACCGCCAGCAGCGTGAACGCCAGCGCCGTGGTCCGACCGACCGGGTCGGCGCTGCCCAGGAACGCCGGCAGCGCACCGAGCTCGCGCACCCAGAGCGCCACGTAGGGTTCCGGCATGTTCTGGCCGAGCCGCATGGTGAACACCAGGAGCACCAGCGCCGCGATCGGTCCGTTGCGGAGCAGGGCGAACGGCGCGCGCACGACCTCGCGCCAGAGGGCCTCGGGCTCGAACGGCTTGAGCTGCGTCCGGTCCTCGCGTACGGCGAGCGCCACGACTGCCGCCGCGAGCACGGACAAGGCTGCGGTGACGTAGAACACCCCCCCGCGCCCGACCGCCGCGGCCAGGAGTTCGCCCAGCCCGGGGCCGAAGAGCGTGCCGGAGGCGAGCGCCACCTGCAGGGAGCTGATCGCGCGCCCGGAGCGCTCCGGTGGCACGTCGGCGGCGACGAGCGCGATGGCCGGCGCGACGTAGCCGGCGAACACGCCCTGCAGCAGCCGCATCACCAGCATCCAGAACGGGCTCGGCGCCCATGGCATCGCTGCCATGCACAGGCCGATCGCCAACGCCGAGCGCACGACCATCGCCTTGCGTCCGATGCGATCGCCGAGCGCGCCCCACAGCGGACCGGCGATGGCAGCGGCGAACGGGCCCGCGGCGTAGATCAGGCCCGACCACCGCCGCAGCGCGTCCTGGTCGGTGAGGCCGTACCGCTCCTCGATGTAGAGGGGCAGCGTCGGCAGCACGGCCATGAGGCCGAGCGAGACGACGAACAGGCTCGGCCAGGTGGCGAGGAAGTTGCGCTTCCAGCGGGCGGGTGACAGAGGTCGGAGTTTTGCTCCCGCACCGGCGGTCTGCAAACGGGAATCCGGATCCGTCGCGCTAACCTCTTCACCCCCGATGCGCTTCCACGTACTCACGACCGCCGCGCTCCTCGTCCTCCTCACTGCCGAGACCCATGGCCAGGGTACGAGCCTCGCGGTCGTCACCCCCTTGAGCGACGCGATCCCGGCGCTGGCGACGCATTCGGTCTGGGCGCAGGACGCGCGCTACGAGGGCGAGCAACCCGACAAGAGCAAGCGCGGCGTCTACCCGGTCGGCAACGGCCGCGCGTTCGGCTACGTGGGCCTCGGGGCACGCGCCAACACGATGCTGGGGGTCAGCGGCCCGACCTACCAGACCGCGGACACGTGGGCGCCGAAGGGACACTACGGCGAACACACGCTGACGCTGCGCCGCGGGGAGCAGGCGATCGACCTGCCCGTGCAGCACGTGCGCCGCGTGCGAGGTGCGAACTTCGTGGTCACCGTCGACGAGGATCCGGCGGGCCTGAGCCTGCGCACGCTCTCGTTCGCGCCGCCGGACGGCACCTCGATCCTGCGCATCGTCGAAGTGCAGAACCTCGGCGCGACAGCGGCGAAGGCGAACCTGCGCGCCGACATCGAAGGAATCGACGCGCAAGGCGGGGCCGCGAGCACGCGCCGGGTGTACGACCGCAACGGTCGACGCTACCACGCCGTGTTCAGCCTCACCGACGCGCAGCGCGTCGGCGACGCCCTGGTCGTGGAGCTGGGCGAGCTGGCTCCCCGTGCGACGTGGCGCGGCGTCCTGCAGATCGGCACCTACCGCGGTGCGCCCGCGGCGACCGCGGTGACCCTGCCGGCGCGCGGGCGCGTCGTCGACGAGGCGACCAAGCACGCCATCGTCACGGAGCAGTGGTGGCAGGCCCGCCTGAAGGACACGTCCTACTTCGACACCGACCACGCGCGCTTCCGCGATCTCGTCGCAGACTGGAAGGTGCTCATGCTGACCCAGCGCGACGCCGCCTCGGGCGTGGTGTCGCCGATGGTCACGCGGCGCGGGTTCGAGACTCGGGCGAACACCGGGTCGATCCTCGCCTTCCTGCGCTTCAACATGTGGGACGAGGCGAAGGCGATCCTGAAGTACACCTTCGACGCCACCCGCCTCCTCAGCCGCGTCCCGGATCGCCTGCCGCTCGATCTCGACCTCGCGCCACTCGCCGACAAGACGGTCGACTGGGACGCGGTGGTCGTGCCGGAGGGCGACTCAGCGTCCTGGATCTTGCTGCAGCACTTCTGGTATTGGCGCGTGACCCGCGACACCGCGTTGATCAAGCAACACCGCTCGCTCCTGCTGCGCTGCCTCGTGGGCCAGAAGCGCATCGACGAGGTGCTGCAGCGCTTCGCGGGAGAGGAGCCGTGGCTGCACGGCGCGATGAACGGGCTCTACCCGGCGCGCGTGGGTGAGGGCAGCGGCCTCGTCGCCGAAGACCGAGCCCAGGATCGCGGCACGTTCAGCTTCATCGCCGCGGTGCAGATGCTGCTCGCCACGCAAGCGATGGGCGATCTCGAGAACGGGATCGACGCGCTCGACAACCCGGAACGCTACGAAGGCGCCGACCCCAAGGATCGCCCGGGCCAGCGCTACCTCACCCGCTCGTTCGCGCTCATGCAGGCGACGGAGTCCCGGTTCTGGATCCCGGACCTGCAGTTCTTCGCACCGGCGGTCTCCCCGGTGAACCTGCAGCCGCACCGCTGCCCCGTTGCCAGCGCCAACCTCATGCCGCTGTGGCTCGGCTGGACGTTCCCCACCGGCGAGAAGAGCCGCGACAACCTGAAGAACTCGCTGCAGCGGCTGTGGCGCGACGGCGCGCGCGTGGGCGCCACGCCGGCGACGGGTTACGCCCTCGGCTTCAACCAGGGCCAGCTCGTGGTGGCGCTCGCCGAGCGCGACGCCAAGGAGCGCCACGACGCCTTCGATGCCCTGCTGGCCATGGCCGAGCCGGCGGGCGAGTGGGGCGAGATCTACGACCCGCAGGGTCGGCCCACGCATGGCAACGACCCGTGGCCGAACCGGCTATCGCCGTTCGACAGTGGCATCAACCTGGATGCGCTGCTGTTCGCAGTGAGCGGGATCCGCTTCGTCACGGTGCCGAACTGGGATGCCCGCGACATCCGCGCCGAGCTTCGCCTGCCCCACGGCGCCACCTACGTGACGATGCGCCACGTGCGCAAGGACGGCCGCGACATCGACCTCTACTGGCGCGAGACATCCGAGAAGATGTCGGAGGAGGAGCGCAAGGTGAACGCGGAGAAGGAGCCTGCCAAGCAGCGCGATCCGGAGGCCGAGCACCGCCGCATGCGCTTCCGCGTCGACCAGATCTCGGAGAACCCCAAGGCCGGGTACTACGATGTCGGCCTCAACGCCGTCGGCACGCTGTTCGTGCGCTGGCTGCAGAAGGACAAGCCGCTCGACGAGGTGGAGTTCTGGGCCGACGACTCGCTCGAGTTCATGCCGCCGCCGCCTACGAGCCCTGATGGCGCTGGCCTCGAGGTTCCTGCCACGGCGAAGACCCTGTACCTCGCGAGCCGCGGCTACGCCCGCGAACTGGCGGGCAACGACCCTTCGATCGCGCTCGTCGACACCGGCTTGCCGATGCGGCCGGAGGATCTCGCTGCAACGCTCCTCGACAACGAGGGCAAGCGTCGCGTCGACACTCTCTACATCGACTGGAACGCGGAGGGCCAGGGGCAGTCGACCCTGAAGCCCGCGTCGTTCTGGACGAGCCCGGTGTGGACGGGGGCACTCGCGAGGTTTTCGGCCACGGGAGGCCAGATCGTGCGACCCCGCTTCGTCCCCCATCTCGCGGTCACCGGCGGCCAGGAGCTGGCCGCGGATGCGATGGGTCGCGTGACGCTCCAGATCGACGGCGAGGCCACGCTGACGGCGACGATCACGGCCGAAGCCGCGGGCGATGCGTTCCTGCGCGTCGGTAGCAGCGGGCCAGTCAAGGTCCTTGCGGGCGACGCGCTGCTGCTCGAGCACGGCGCGGAGCGGATCGCGCTGCCCGATCAGGACTCCGTGCTGGTGCGACTCGCCGCCGGCCAGAACCAGTTCCGCCTCGTGGTGAACGGCAAGGGTGCTTACTCGCTGTTCCTGCGGGTGAGCGACCCGCGCGGTCTGCCACTCGCCGGCGTGCGCTGACTCGCTCTGATCAACGGGGGCGCACGCGCACGATCACGCGCAACTCGACCCGATCCGAAGTCGGCGCACCGGTCTCGTCGCGGACGCGCGAGGTCGCCGCCGGAGGCGTCGGTGCCTGCTTGTCGGGCCTCACTGGCTGGGCCGGGCCGGCGGTCGCCGGGCCGGTGGCACCGGGTGACGTCGGGCCGGGGGAGGTCGGGCCGGGTGATGCCGCGGCGCCGCGTCCCGCACCCGGGCCAGCACCACCGCCGCTGCCGGCGAGCACGCCAGAGTCTGCGCGCTCCCGCCGCGCTCCGCCGAGGAAGAAGTCGTCGGAGCCCTCGGCGTCGGTACCCGACTTGCCGAGCGCTGACGAACGCTCGACGAGCACGCGCCCGTCGTGCGCGGCGACCTCGAGCCGCAGGTCGCGCGCGAACCTGCGCACTGCGTCGACGGTGCCGGACACGACGAAGACGCGCTCTCCGCTTGCCGTCGCCGCGCGGCCGGTGACCGCGCGTCTCGCCCGCACTGCCCGGGTGTCGCCAGCCAGCTCCTTGCCCTTGTCCCCAGCGTCGACACCGAGGTCCTCGCGCACGACGAGAGCGAGGCGCGCCTCGTCGCGAACAGCAGTCTCCCCGGCCCGGGCGCTGCCGACCCGGGCAACCGTGTCGAGGAGGACCAGAGGATCGCTGGCGCGCGCATCGGTGGTCCCCGGCTCGACCACCAAGGCGAGTTCGCCGAGCCCTTCGGCCCACTGGACGAGGTCCTTGTCGTCGCCCGCAGCCGCGGCGCTGGGCTCCGCTCGCGACGGCGCCGCCACATCCTTGGACTCTGCGCCCGCCGCGGCATTGCCGCGCCGCAGGCCCTCCGACGCGGCGACCCGGAGCAGCCGCGGATTCGCGTTCGCGGCGCCGGCGCCTTCTTCCGCCTGTTCCATCTGGCTGCGCAGCTCTCGCGCCAGCCGCTCGCGCTCGCTTCCCTCTTCGTCGGCCTGGACGCCGGCGCGGGGATCGAGCTTCGGGCGGGGCGTTGCCGTCTTGCTCTCCGCGGCCCGGGGCGCGGCGTGCTCCGTCTCCGCCTTCTTCTCGACGCCGGAGAGGTCGGTCGCTTCGGCCGACGGTGTCGGTGCATCCCCGGGGCGGACCCCGTCGAGCGCGAAGAACTCCTGGCGCACCGGCGCATCGGCCTTGGCAGAACGCGTGACGTCGACCTCGTTGGGACTCGTGGTCGACGGCGGGATCGCGCGCAAGATGACGAACGCGAGGATCAGCGCCGCCGCCGCGATCATGCTGGCGAACAGCGGCCGGATCGTCGTGCGCGGCCGCGGCGCGGCCTGCGGTTCCAGGCGGGCGATCACCGCGTCGGCCACGCTCGGCAGCACCGGCGGCGCGAGCGCGCCGCGCATGAGCTGGACGGTGCGCCGGTACTCGTCCGCAGCACGGGCGAGCGCCGGATCGCGCGCGAGCTGGGCTTCGAGCTCCACGCGATCGGCGGGCTTGAGGCGACCGTCGACCCAGTCGGCAAAGCGTTCATCGAGGACAGGCTTGGTCACGGTTTGAACTCCTCGAGCTTCTCCTGGAGCAGGAGCCGGCCGCGATGGATGCGCGAGCGCACGGTCCCCGGGGGCACGCCGAGGATCTCGCCGATCTCCTCGTAGGACAGCCCCTGCAGGTCGCGCAGGAGCACGGCGTGCCGGAACTCCTCCGGCAGGTCGTTCACCGCCTCGCGCACGGCGATCGCGATCTCGCGGTGGTGGGCGGCGTCGGCGGGACCCGGGGTTCGCGCCACCGGGTCCAGGGTCAGGTCGTCGGTGCCCGCGATCGGCTGGTCGATCGACAGCGTGCGGCGGTTGCGCTTGAGGGCCTTGGTCTTGCGGTACTCGCCGATGCAGTAGTTCATCGCCACCGTGTGCAGCCAGGTCGTGAACCGGGCCTGCAGGTCCAGGGTCTGGATCCCGCGGTACACGCGCAGGAACACCTCCTGCGTCACATCCATGGCAAGGGCTCGATCGCAGTGCAACATCCGAATCACCAGGCCGATCACACGCTGCTCGTGTCGTTCGACCAGGGTCCGGAAGGCCTCGCGATCACCCCGCTGGATGCTCAGCACCAAGGGGGCGTCGGGATCGGCTTCGGGCTCCGGGGCGACCGGCAGCGGGGCCGGACGGAGATTCGCCGGTCTGGTTCCCGAGGTCGTCTCGTGGGGCTGCAGGGTCAAGGTCGGTTGGTGGCGCGGCGGTCAGAAGATAACGTCGGCGCGCTGACGGCGCAGCGCCGCTCGAACTTCCCGCGGGCTTGCCTCCGTTCAGGATCACGCACCATGCAGGACTTCTACCAGTTCGACTGCCCCTGCTGCGGCAAGCAGATCGAGTTCGATCCACGCAGCCAACGGGCGCGTGCGGCCAAGCCGAAGGAGTCGGTCAAGCCGAAGGACCTCGACTCGCTGCTCACGCAGCAGAAAGTCGAACGCAAGCGGCTGGACTCGGCGTTCGGCGATGCCCTCGACCAGCAGCGCCACGAGAAGCAGACGCTGGACGATCTCTTCAAGTCGGCGCAGGAGAAGGCGAAGGACGACAAGGACACGCGGCCGCACCGGCCGTTCGACCTCGACTGAAGGGCGCTGCGGGTCCTCAGCGCAGGACCAGCCCTGCCGCGCCGAGGCGCGGCGCCTGTACCTCCGCCCTGAAGCGCAGCGTGAGCGGCGCATCGGGCTCGAACCCGCGCACGTCGAACACCAACCAGGGCGCGGCTGACGTGGCGGGGCCGCCCTCGACGGGAAACACCTGACCGGTGTCTGCGACCCTCAGCACGCCGTCGACGATCCGGCCACGCACGCCGAGTTCGATCGCCTCCACGCCCATGTTGTTGCGCACGACGCTGTCGGCGATGCCCTTCGGATCGAGCTGCTGCGGTGCAAGCACGCGGAACCGGAACAGCTTGCGATCCAGATCGATCTGCCACGCGGAGCCGAACCGGCTCTCGACGAACTTCTGGAGACCCAGAAGCTCTTCGCTTCAAGTTCAACCGCGCAGTTGCACCTGCACGAACGCGAAGTCGTCGGCGCGCGGTACGGGATCGACGCTCGGAACGGCACAAGCGCCCAGGAGTGCCACGAGGGAGAGGGTGTGGATGCGCATGTCAGAAGCGGTAGCCGATGGTCATGTCGACGGCCCAGTCGTCGCCGAGCTGTGTGCCGTGCACGTCCTGCCAGAAGGGGAACTCGACGCCGAGCTGGAGATCGAGCGCGGGTCGTGGTCGGAACGCCCAGTTGAGCCCCAACGTCGCGCGCGCGCCACCCGAGTCCGCCAGCGGTCCCTGCAGGCGGCTGCGACCCTCGTGGTAGTAGCGGCCGATCACGTCGAGCCGCATGAACGGCCCCGGGTAGGGTTCGAGCCAGAAGCGGTTGCCCGCGGCGAGTTCGCACACGAGTTCGTCGCCGAGGCGTGCGCCGTCGGTGTCGGTGTCGGTGCGCCAGCGGTAGAGGCCGGCCGCGTTGAAGCGCCAACGCTCCGGTTCGTGCGTGACCCCGATCCCCAGCGCGGGGTCGAAGCCGCCGGAGCCGGGCTGCAACTCCGGCTCGAGCCGCGCGCCCCCCGCCGTGACATCGTCGTCGCCGGTGGGCAGCGACAGCGCACCGATCACCGACACGTTGAGCGCGACGCCGAGCGCATCGAAGCGGTAGAAGCGCCACTTCCCGAGGATGTCGATGTCGGAGACACCATCGGCATCCGCGTCGAGCCCGATCCCGGCGCGATCGTGCGAGACGAAGGGTAGGGCGACCCCGACCTGAAGGTCGTGGCGCAGGCCGAGCTGCCAGGCCAGGGTGGCACGTGCGCTCGACTCCTGCGACGCCCGCGGGTCCGACGCGCGATCGGTGCCGCTGCGGAGCTGGTCGCCGCGGTCGTACTCGAACCCCAGAGTCACCAGCGACCCACCGTCGTACAGCGTCTCGCCGTCGAGCAGGTCCAGGATCCCCTGTGCGGAGAGCCCCCCCGCCAGGCAGAGGTTCATGCCGACGACTGTGACGATGCGCACGCGCGGACTGTGGAGCCAGGTCGCACGCGGTTCAACAGTCAGTCGTGCTCGTCGCAGTGGATTTCGTGCTCGGGCGTGAAGATCAGCCTCGTCGCGGCCTCCGTCCGCCGCACCTGGGTGTGCGGGAACACCAGGCACTCGCGGAGCGTGATCGGCGCGGTGATCGCGGCACCCTCCATCACCACGCAACGCTCGAGCGTCGCCCCCTGGTGGACCTGTACGCCCGGGGCCAGCCAGTTGCGCTCGCCGGACTTGTCGAGGAGGTGAACGTTCAGCTTGAGCAGGTCGCGGGCGTAGCTGACGTTCAGGTCCTGGCGGATCACCGCCGCCGCCTCCACGCGGTGACCGCTGTCGATGAAGATCTGGATCGCGTCGGTGATCTCGTACTCGTCGCGCAGCGCCGTG
>CAYQMF010000086.1:9820-28877 GCA_964418595.1 uncultured candidatus Brocadiaceae bacterium | reverse complement strand
CGCCTCCCGCCCGCCCCGCGGCCAGCGCCGCGGCGAAGTGAGGTCGCGGCGCCTTGTCGCCCCGCCATCCGCGCACCGCCGCCGCGGCCCACGCCGCGTCGCGATCGGTGTGGCAGGCGCTGCACGCGTCGGGCACGCCGAGCGCGACGGCGAGGTCGGGGCGCGGCACGCGGAAGGCGTGCTCGCGGCGTGTGTCGAGCACCATGTAGGTCCGCGTCGGCATGTGGCACGCCACACAGTTCGCGCCCTCGCTCGCGGGTGCGTGGTGGTGATGCGTCACTGCATCGAAGACCGCCGGGTCGTGGCACTGCGCGCACAGCGCGTTGCCGTTCGCGCGCAGGCGTTGGCTGTGCGG
Organism: uncultured candidatus Brocadiaceae bacterium; assembly: GCA_964418595.1. Lineage (GTDB taxonomy): Bacteria > Planctomycetota > UBA1135 > UBA1135 > UBA2386 > CAYQMF01. Next base: position 28,522 of record CAYQMF010000086.1, on the reverse strand, counting down.
GTCGTGACAGTCGGAGCAGGTCACGCCGGCGGCGTGCATGCGACTCTGCAGGAACGAGCCGTACTCGTACACCTCGTCGAGGAGCTGACCGTCGGCGTGGTAGAGGCCTTCGTCGAGGAGCGCGGGCACGTGTCGATCCAGGAAGGGCAGCCATTCCTCGCCCTCGACCAACGGCGTGCGGCGCGCGTGGCAACGCGCGCAGGCATCGAGTTCGGCGTGCGCCCGCCGCGGCGGCTCGCGATGCGCGGTCGGCGCACCTGTGGCGCGAACCCACGCCCCGGGTTCGCGCAGATCGGCGAGCCGCGCCGGCATCGGCCCGCGGCCGCCCGCCCTCGCCCACGCGACGTGCGCCCCGCCGGGCCCGTGACAGCTCTCGCAGCCGACGCCGAGTTCGGCCTGACGCGTCGCGAACGTGCCCCGCTCCACGTCGAACCCCTTGCGCAGGTCGGTGGCGTGGCACTCCGCGCACATCGTGTTGAAGCGCTGGTGCGGACCCGTCCAGTGCAGCGCGTCGCCGGGCGGGATCGCCTCGTGCGGGTAGATGTGGAACCAACGCTGCCCGCCGGCCGCCGCGGGTCGGGTGTCCCAACAGAACGGCAGCGTCTGCAGGCGCCCGCCGCCGGTCGCGACGAGGTACTGCTGCAGCGGATCCACGCCGACGACCCCCACGATCTCGAAGTCGGCGGCGACGCCGTCTTCCCCCGCGGTGTGCACGACGAACGCATCGCCGCGCCGGTGGAAGGTCGTCATGGCCCCGAAGTGTTCGAGGCGTGCGTCGGCGAAGTCGCCGAGCACGGTCTGCGCCGACGGGAGCTGCCACGCGCGCGCGTGATCGGTGCCGGCCCACGCCGCGTGTTCCTGCGCATGGCACGCGGCGCAGGCACCGGATCCGACGTAGCGCGCCTCGGGCGTCGGAGGTTGGGACTCGCTGCACCGCAGCGAGATCACGGCAACCGCTGCGCCGAGGATCAGCAACGGCAGCAGGCGATGGGCGCGGCGCATCGGCGCGATGATGGAAGCTCTCCGCGACGAGGACAAGCGCGGTGCCTGCTACACTCGAGTGCCAAGGAGTCCCGACTCATGCGCATCCCACTTCTCGCCGCGCTCACCGCGGCCCTCAGCACGCCGCTCATCGCCCAGGACGCGCCGGCCGTCGCACCGCATCCGGCGCTCGCCGCGTTGCAGCAGGCGCTCGCCAAGGCGCGCGCCGACAACCAACGCGTGGTCGCCGTCGCGACCGCCGACGACGGCGCGAGCGCCGCCGCCTTCGACGCCCTCGTCAAGAAGAACCCCAAGCTCAGCCGCTACCTGCTCTACGAGTACCAACGCGTGGTCGTGCCCGCCGCGGCGATCGACGCAAACGACCGGTTCGCAGAGCTGAAGCCAGCAGGAGAAGGCGCCGAGCTGCTGGTGCTCGATCCCGCCGGCAGCGTGCGGGCGCGCGCCGCGCTCGCCGCCCTGCTCGAGGGCAAGGATCCCGGAGCCGCCATCACTGCGTGGCTGACGCCGTTCCAGGCACCGCCGGTCGATGCGCGCGAGCTGCTCGCCGACGCGCTCGCCAAGGCCACGACCACCAAGCGCCGGGTGCTCGTGCACCTCGGCGCCCCCTGGTGAGGCTGGTGCCACAAGCTCGAGGAGTTCCTCGGGCGCCAAGAGATCGCCAAGGTGATGGCCAAGGACTGGATCGATCTGAAGATCGACACCGACCGGATGACCAGCGGCAAGGATCTCGCGACGGAGCTCCGCGCCGGCAAGGGCGGCGGGATCCCGTGGCTCGTGATCCTCGATGCCGAGGGCAAGGGCCTCGTGAACTCGGACGGCCCCAAGGGCAACATCGGTTGCCCCGCCCAGCCGCACGAGATCGACTGGTTCGTGCACATGCTGAAGACCACGCGCCAGCACACCGATGACGCGGACCTCGCGGCCATCGAGCAGCCGCTGCGCAAGTACGGCGAAGAGCTGACTCGGCCGCGCAAGTGATCTCGCGGCGACGGCGGGTATCCTCGCCGCGCCATGCTGTGCGCCTTCGGCTGCGTCGTCTCTCTCGCGTTGCTCGGGTCTGTCGCGGCCCAGGTCCCCGCCGCGGCAGCCTCGACGCAGCCCGCGGCCGAGTGGATCTGGGTAGCGGGTGAAACGCGGGGCGAGCAGCGCGTCGCCCTGCGCCGGAGCTTCACCCTGCCGGCTGCGGTCCGATCCGGGATGCTGGCCGCAACGTGCGACAACCGCTTCACGCTGTTCCTCGACGGTCGGCGGCTGCTCGCGGGCAGCGACTGGTCCAAGCTCGAGACCACGAGCAAGTTGCCCGCCCTGCAGGCCGGCGCGCATGTTCTCGCGGTGGAAGGGCGCAACGAAGGCGGCCCGGCCGGATTCCTGCTGCGTCTCGACCTGCAGCTCGCCGACGGCTCGCAGCTCCGCGTCGTGTCCGACGCCACCTGGCACGGGCGCGATGACGTGCCGAAGGTTCCCGCGTGGCGGACCGGCGGCGGGGACGACGGCTTCGTCGCCGTCCGCTCGTTCGGGCCGAGCGCGAAGCCGCAGGGGCCGTGGGCGGATCCGTTCGTCCCGCGTGTGGCCACCGCCGCCGAGACCCTGACCGTGCGCGATGGGTTCCGGGTCGAACTCGTGCGGTCCGCCGACCTCGGCGAAGGCTCGTGGGTCGCGCTCGACTTCGAGCCCTCCGGTCACCTGCTCGTCGCCATCGAGCGCGGGCCGCTCGCGCGCATCGTCGCCGACGCGGACGGCACGCGCTTCGTCCCGCTGCCGGAGACGCCCACCGACGCGATGGGCTTCGTGCACGCGTTCGGTGCGCTCTGGGTGCAGGGCATCGGCGCGCGCGGGCGCGGGCTCTACCGTCTGCGCGACGTCGATGGCGATGGCCGCTACGAGGAGTCGACGCAGATGGTGGCGCTGGGCGCCGGCGGCGAACACGGCACGCACGCGGTCGTTCCCGGGCCGGACGGGATGATCTACCTCCTCAACGGCAACCACTCGCCGCTGCCGGCGAAGCTCGCTGCGGCGTCGCCGCACCGACACTGGGCCGAAGACGTGCTGCTGCCGCGCATCGAGGATCCGCGCGGCCACGCCAAGGGCATCCGCGCCCCCGGCGGGCATCTCCTGCGCATCTCGCCGGAGGGTGGCGACGCCGAGATCGTGGCGGCGGGGATGCGCAACGCGTACGACTTCGCGTTCGCACCGAACGGCGAGGCGTTCACCTACGACTCCGACATGGAGTGGGACATCGGCCTGCCGTGGTACCGCCCCACGCGCATCTGCCACCTCGTGTCGGGCAGCGAGTTCGGCTGGCGCAGCGGCGCATCGAAGTGGCCGCCGCTGGTGACCGACGCTTGGCCCGCCGCGGTCGACGTGGGCCTCGGCTCGCCCACCGGCGTCGTGTTCGGGACGAAGGCGCGCTTCCCGGCCCGCTACCGCGATGCTCTGTTCGTGGGCGAGTGGGCCTACGGCCGCATCCTCGCCGTGCACCTCACGCCGCAGGGCGCGAGCTACACGGGCAGCTACGAGAGCTTCGTCACCGGCAAGCCGCTGAGCGTGACCGACATGGTGATCGGACCCGACGGGGCGATGTGGTTCACGACCGGGGGGCGGGGCGGGCAGTCGGGGCTCTACCGCGTGGTGTACGACGGCGCGATCGACGCCGCGCCCACGACCTGGAGCACCAACGCCGCGATCGTCGCACGGCGGACACTGGAGAAGATGCATCGGACCGATGCCCCGGGGACGGCGGCGCAGGTCTGGCCGTCGCTCGGCGACCGCGATGCCTTCCTCCGCGGTGCGGCGCGCGTCGCCCTCGCCAGCCGACCGGTCGCGCAGTGGCGCGCGGATGCGCTGCACGAGACGGACCCGGTGGTCGCAGTGCAGGCCCTGCTGGCGTTGACGCGAGTCGGCGACGAGAGCGATCGTCGCCAGGCGCTGCGGCGTCTCGCCGAGCTGCCGGCGGACGCGGCCGACCGCACCGCGTCCCTCGCCCGTCTGCGCGCGCTGGCCGTCGGCATGGCGAGGCTCGAACTCCCCGTCGACGACGACCTCGCGAGCCGGCTCACGCGACAGCTCGACCCGCGCTACCCGAGCGGCGACGAGGCCACCGACCACGAGCTGCTGCACCTGCTCGTGCACCTCGGTGCCGACGTCGTCGCGCGCGGGCTCGACCGCATGGCGGCGATGGAGGTGGCAGCGGCGCTGGATGTCGCCTATGCGTTGCGCCTCACGACCATCGGCTGGGACGACGCGCTGCGCGAACGTTTCTTCACCTGGCTCGGCACGGCCAAGACGCTGGAGGGTGGCCACAGCCTCGTGGGCTACGTCGAGGCGATCGAGCGCGATGCGCTGGCGCGTGCGCCCATCGAGCTACGCGAGGCGCTGCGCGCGCGCGCGGCTGCGCCTCGGCGCGTGCTGCCCGATCTCGACGCGCTGCGCGCCGCCGGCATGCGCGCATGGACGCTTCCCGAACTCATGGCCATCGCCGACCACGCGAGCAAGGGCCGCGATTTCAAGAACGGCGCGCAGACGTACGAGCGCGCGGTGTGCGCCACCTGCCATCCCTTCGATGGGCGCGGTGGCAACCTGGGCCCGGACCTCACGGGTGTCGCCAGCCGCCTGTCGCGGCGCGACCTCCTGCGCGCCATCGTCGAGCCGTCGGCCGACGTGTCCGACCAGTACCGGTACGAGACGCTCACCTTGCGCAGCGGCGAGACGATGGTCGGTCGGGTCATCGACGAGCGCGATGGCTCGATCGAACTGGCAGTCGGGCCGTTCCAGGCGGAGCGCGCGCGCGTACGCGCCGCAGACGTCACGTCGCGGACGACGTCGACGGTTTCGCCCATGCCGCCCGGCCTGCTCGGCGCACTGACGGCCGAGCAGGTTCTGGACTTGCTGGCGTTCCTGGAGAGCGGCGGCAACCCCAACCACCCGGCGTTCGAGCGCTGAGGCTGCGCCCGCGGCCGCCGGCCGCCACGCACATGCGGTGGACCGCGCGCAGGCCGCGCGGGGGAGGTAGCGTCCTTTTCGACTTCGCCTGTAACATCACCGCCCGCGCGCGGATCAGGTCAGTGGTACCCCAGGCTCCGCCTGTCCGGCGCATCCGTTCTCGTCCACCCTCAAGATCATGAACCACCGTCTCCCTCTCGTCGCCTGCCTGCCCCTGGCCGGCTGGCTGTCTGTCGGTCTCGCTGCCCAAGATGGCAGCACGACCGTTTCGCACGGCGTCGTGTTCCCTGAAGCGGCGCTGCCCGCGGACGGACCTCTCGTCCCTCCGCCACCCCGCGTCCTGGGCGAGGACGCCACCCCCCACGACCACCGCAAGAGCATGCCGCCGATTCCGATCGGCACTGGCACGCTCCCTCAGCCGAACAGTCCGGAAACCAGGGGGCACGACGCCGCCTTCCCCCCGGAGGCGCCCTGCGACCTGAACTTCTTCAAGTACTCGGTTGTCGAGCCGGCGGGCGCCAGCACGTCGGCCATCGGCGAGCCGTCAGTCGCCCAGGCGCGCGACACCATCCTGCAGACCGGCAACTGGTACGCGGCCCGCTCCATCGACAGCGGCCAGACCTGGACCTACGTCAACCCGTACACGACGTTCAGCGCCGTCGACGGCGGCTTCTGCTGCGACCAGCGCGCGCTCTACATCCCGTCGCACGACATCACGGTCTGGCTCCTGCAATACAGCTACAGCGGTACGACCCAGCAGGCCGGCCAGCGCATCGCGATCGCCAACGGCCGCGACGACATGCAGGTCGGCTCGAACGGCTCGTGGCACAGCTACTACATGACGCCGAGCAGCTTCGGTCGTGGCCTCGGCGAGTGGATGGACTTCCCCGACATCGCGTACAGCAACGGGTTCCTGTTCTGCGCCTCCAACATCTTCAACTCGAGCAGCGTGTTCCAGGACGCCGTGGTCTGGCGCATGTCGCTCACCGATCTGGCCGCCGGCGGCTCGGTCGCCTACAGCTACTCGCGCAGCGCGACCGGCCTTTCCGGTGGTGCGTCGTACCGGCTCACGCAGAACGCGACGACGACGATGTACTTCGCCGAGCACCGCAGCACGACGTCGACGCGGGCGTACCGTTGGCCCGACGCCACCAACACGATCTCCTGGACCGACATCACCGTGCCCTCCTGGACCAGCTCCTACTCGGCCATCGGCCCCAACGGCGTGAACTGGGGCGGGCGGGCCGACAGCCGCATCACGGGCGGGTACTCCACGTCCGGTGAGTACGGGTTCATGTGGCACAGCGGCGCCCAGGGCGGCCAGACGCAGGTGTTCGTGCGCACGATCCGCATCAGCAGCGCGACCAACACGCTGACCTCGACGCAGGATACGTGGAGCACGACCTACGACTTCATGTATCCGGCCGCCGCGGTGAACGCTTCGGGCGACATCGGCGTGACCACGGCGATCGGCAGCAACGTCTCGACGCTGCACCCGACGAACTTCTACTTCATCGTCGACTCCTGCTTGCCGAACTTCCACGGGCAGAGCGGGAGCTGGTACAGCGGCGACTCGAGCCCGAACTCGGCGGTGTGGGGCGACTACTTCAGCGTCCAGCGCCACAGCCACAGTACGAACACGTTCGTCGCCACCGGCATGAAGATGCGTGGCGGCGGCAACAACGCGAACTCCGAACCGCAGTACGTGTGGTTCGGCCGTGAGTCCAACGCCCCGACGTACGTCAACCTCGCGGTCTCATCGACCCCGATCACCGGCGTCGCGATCACCGTCGATGTCACCGATCGCAACGGCGCCAAGAACGGCAACACCAACTTCAACCGCGTGTACTCGCCGCGCCAGGGCTACGAGCTGACGGCTCCGGCCACGCACGTGTCGGGCGCGACGACCTACGTGTTCGACCGGTGGGTCCTGCTCGGCTCCCTACAGCCGGTCGATCAGCGCGTGCTGACGGTGGCGGACATCGGCAACCTCGACGACACCGCCGAGGCGCGCTACCTTGCGCGCCGCACGCTGCAGGTGCGGTCGAGCAACCCGACCTCCGGGATCGCGATCACGGTGTCGCTCGCCGACCTCAACGGCGCGCAGAACGGAACGACTGCATTCGACCGCCTCTACAAGGACGGCGTGACGGTCGGCCTGACGGCGCCCGCAGCCAACGGTGCCAACCCGTTCAAGCAGTGGATCCTCAACGGCGTCAACCAGCCGTTGGGCCAGACGACGATCAACGTGCTCGTGGACACCGCTGTCGAGACCGCGACGGCCGTGTACTACACGCACGTGAACGGCAGTTTCACCGCGTTCTGCTCCGGCTGCCCGGGCACGGCGGGCCGCATCCCGTCGCACGGCGGTTCCGGCACGCCTGAGATCGGCAACGCGATCTCGTGGCGGATCACCAACGCCGCGGCCAACGCGGGGGCGGTGATGTACCTCGGCGCGTCGCGCACGACCTACAACAGCTTCCCCCTGCCGCTGAACCTCGGGTTCATCGGGATGGGCCCGAGCTGCTTGCTGTGCGTCAGCGTCGACGTCTCGATCGGCTTCGCCACGAATGCTTCCGGTGCGGGAGGCGTGACCGTCAACCTGCCGAACAACACGGGGCTGATCAGTTCGCACGTCTACACGCAGTCGGCGATCGTCGACTTCGGCGCCGGCACGACCATCCCGATCGTGCACAGCAACGCGCTGGACACGCTGATCGGCGGCAACTTCTGATCGGCTCGCGCTGAACGCGACGCCGACTGCCGGCGACCCCGCGGTCGCCGGCGCACGCGGCACGGCCCACCTTTGGTGCGCCGGGCCGCGTCGTCATCAGGTCACTGATTCTTGCGCTGGATCAGGAACCCGTCGCCGCTCGTGTGGATGCCGATGCCGGCGTTGTGGTTGCCGTCGACGTGGGTGAAGAGCAGGCTCGCCGCACCGGTCTCCCCCGCCGTCAGGTGCACGATCGGCTTGCCGCCCTTCTGGTGCAGCACGATGTGCGGGTTGCTGTCGTAGATCAGCGACACGCGGTTGTGGTCTTCGCCATCGACCAGGGTGAGCAGGGGATCGGAGTCCTTGTGGATCCCGAGCCGAGCGCGCACCTTGCCCGCGGCATCGAAGAGTCGCAGCTCGGAGCCGCCGTCCTTGTGGAAGCCGAGCCTGCCGCGGACGACGCCCTTGTCGTCGACGAGTTCGAAGCCCTTGGCGCGCACGACGTCCGCGACGTCGGTCGAGGCGGCTGGCTTGGGCGTTGCGGGATCCTGGAGGAACGCGGCGAGGAGCGGCACGCCAAGAAGACCGATCAGGGCCGCGCCGGCGAACCGGCGGTGCCGCTGACTGCGCTGTTCGAGTTGCTGGACGCGGGCGAGGAGGGTGGCGAGGTCGTGGGTCATGGGAGGTCTTGGCGGTCGTGTTGTCGATGCGGTCCGCGCCGGCTAGGCTGCGCCGCGCGGGCGATTAGCTCAGTTGGTAGAGCGTCTGCCTTACACGCAGAAAGTCGCAGGTCCGAGTCCTGCATCGCCCACCACTCCTACTGGTTCTTGCTCTGCTCGGCCTTGCCGGCGGGCGCGAGAGTCTCGCGGCCCGGGCCGACCGGGGGACGCATCGGGACGAATTCGTAACCAGCCGGATCACAGCTCGGGTTCACCCAGGCCCGGTAGAAGACCCAGTGCAGGACGTCGAACGGTGCCCCCACGACCCAGTGACCGGCGGCCGCGCCCATGCTCGCGGGCGCGAAGCGGAACTCGTCGCGGCTGTAGCCGAGGGGACAGTCCGCCAGGAGGGACACCGGGTAGGTGACCGGCAGCAGCGCGAGCGAGAACACGCCGCCCGCCACGCCACCGATCCACGCACCGCTCCGGGCTGCGATCCGCACGAACGTGGGACGGCCCAGTTCCGGTGGCGGGTTCTCACGCTCCAGGTTCTCGACCGTCTCCGGGAGAGTGCAGCCGGAGACGGCGAACGCGACGAGGAGCGCGAGGCGACGGAACATGCCGACAAGTTAGCCGCTCGCGGCCACCCGCCGCAACGCGGCGCCGGCGCCGACGCGGACATCCCGATTCTGACCGGATCCGTTCAAGCGGACCCCGCCCGCGACTCGATCCCTTGGTTGCGGCCGCCGGCTGCGATGGGTTACGGTCCGCACCCCCCTTGCCTCGCCTCGCATGAAGATCGCTGTCATCGGCACCGGCTACGTCGGACTCGTGGTCGGGACCTGTTTCGCGGAGACCGGTAACCGGGTCACCTGTGTCGACGTGGACGCCGACAAGGTCCGCCGCCTCAAGGATGGCCAGGTGCCCATCTACGAGCCCGGCCTGGACGAACTGATCCGGCGTAACGTCGCGGAGGATCGCCTCTTCTTCTCCACCGACCTGCCCGCGGCGGTGCAGAAAGCGACCGTGATCTTCATCGCCGTCGGGACGCCGCAGGACGAAGACGGCAGCGCCGACCTGCGCCACGTGCTCGGCGCCGCGGCGGCGATCGGCCGGGAGATGACCGGCTACCGCGTGGTGGTCACCAAGAGCACCGTGCCGGTCGGGACCAACGCCAAGGTGCGTGACGAGATCGCCAGGCACACGAAGCACGAGTTCGACGTGGTGAGCAACCCCGAGTTCTTGAAGGAGGGTGCCGCCATCGACGACTTCATGAAGCCCGATCGCGTGGTGATCGGCACCGACAGCGCGCGCGCCCGCGACGTGATGCACGAGCTGTACGCGCCGTACGTCCGCACCGGCAAGCCGATCCTGGTGATGGATCCGCGCTCGGCGGAGATGACGAAGTACGCGGCCAACGCGATGCTCGCGACGCGCATCTCGTTCATGAACGAGATGGCGCGCATCTGCGAGGCGGTGGGCGCTGACGTCTCGGAGGTGCGCAAGGGCATCGCCACCGATTCGCGCATCGGCTCGGCCTTCCTGTTCCCCGGCGTCGGCTACGGCGGCTCGTGCTTCCCCAAGGACGTGCGGGCACTGGTGAGCACCGCCGAGAGCCACGGCTACAGCCCGCAGATCGTGCACGCGGTCGAGGCCGTGAACGAGGACCAGAAGAAGGTCATGTTCGCCAAGGTGCACAAGCACTTCGGCGGCGATCTGGCCGGCAAGCACATCGCGGTCTGGGGGCTGGCGTTCAAGCCACGCACCGACGACATGCGCGAGGCGCCGAGCCTGGTCCTGATCGAGGCCCTGCTCGCCGCCGGCGCGCGCGTGACCGCGTTCGATCCGGAGGCCACGGCGGAAGCCAAACGGCGTCTCGGCGACCGCATCGGCTACGCGGAGTCGGCGCTCGGGGCACTCGACGGGGCCGACGCGCTGGCGCTGGTGACCGAGTGGAGCGAGTTCCGCCACGCCGATCCGGAGGAGATCAAGGCGCGCCTGCGCACGCCCGTGGTGTTCGACGGCCGGAACATCCTGAGCCCCGCGCGCATGCGCGCGCAGGGTCTCACCTACTACGGCATCGGCACCCGGTAGAGCGCGCGCCCGCGCCGGCGGATCACTCGCCGCGCGGATCACTTGCCGCGACGCCCGCCGCGACCGTTGCCCCCGGTCTCTTCGCCCTCGCCCTCGCCCGCCTCGACCTCGATCGCGTCGCTAGCGGCGTTGGTCTTCTTGTCGGACGCGCGCTGCAGCATCCGTCGCGCCGACATCTCCGCGAGCGACTCGCGCACGCGCTGCGCGGCGGGAGAGTCGCCTTCGGCCTCCTTGGCCAGACGCGCCTCCACCTCGGCAAGGGTCGTGCGCGCCGCGGTGAGATCGCCCACGCTCACCTGGGCCTTGGCGAGCCAGTCCGCGGACGAGACGACGGCAGAGGGCGTCACCGCCGCGTCGAGCGCCGCGCGGAACGCGGTGACCGCGTCGGCACCGCGACCGGCAGCCTGCCACGTGCGGCCGATCCACTCGCGCGCCGACTGCGCGCGCGCCGACGCAGGCTGCAGGCCCGCGACCTTGCCGTAGAGCTGCACCGCGTCGTCGTATCGCTTCGTGCGGCGCGCGATGTGCGCGACCTCGAGCGTGGCGCGGGCGTCGTAGCGCGCCGGATCGAGACTCGACGCCTTGCGGTAGCAAGGCTCGGCATCGGTCAACGCACCGCGCCGACGCCACAGCTCGCCGGCCTCGAACGCAGCCTCCGCCGCTACCGCAACTTCGGCCTGGAAGGTCTCGGCCACCTGCATGTGGGCGCGCGCCGCAGCCTCGAGCGCCGCGTTGCGCTCGGGGCCGGCCAACCCCTTGATCTGGTCGACGAGCTTGCGCGCCTCGGCAAGGGCGCTCTTGCCGGTGACGGCGGGCGGCGACGCCACCTGGGCGGCCAGGCCTGCCGCGAAGAGGCAGGCGATCAGCGAGATGGGAATCGATGCAATGCGAAGGTTCATCATGGTCAGGTCTCCAACAGGGATTGCGCGCGGAGCGACGGGACCTCCCCGTCACGCCCGCAGCGCGCAGACTTGGTGCTCGAGCATCTCCCGCACACGCCGGCGGCTGCGGTGCAGCCGGACCTTGACCGTGTCGAGCGTCAGACGGTGTCGAGCGGCGAGGGCGCGACACGACTCGCCGCCGTAGTACTCACGCAGCAGGCGGGCGTTCAGCGGGGGCAGGCGCGACAACGCGAACTCGAGCATGGGCAGGATGCGCTCGCGTTCGATCCAACGCCCGCGCACGTGCACCGCGCCGGCTTCGGGTCTTCGCGTCAGCGGTTCGGGGAGTCCGCCGTCGAGATCGGTTGCCAGAACCTCGCGCGTGTGGGCGCGGAGGAGCGCGCGATGGCGGATCCGACGGACGATGGTGCGCACGAGCGCCGCGAGACGCGTGGGATCGTGCAACGTGTCCAGGCTGCGGAGCGCGAGGAACGTCGCCTGTTGGGCCAGATCGTCCGCGAGGCTCGCCGTGCGCGGATCACGCCAGCGGTAGAGGAAGCGCCGCGCCACTTCATGGGCACGCGCCGCCGGGCACTCGATCGCTCTTCCAGTCGTCTCGACCATCGGGCTCTCTCCGGCGGCGCAACCCGCGCCTGCCTCCCAAAGCGAAACGAGATGGTCGGATCTCTACCGGATTGTCTGGTCTTCCAGCGTCTGCTCGCGACTCGGCTGATCGCTCAGGGTCGCGATCGCATCCATCACCTGACGTGTGACGGCACGGAGCCGGTGCCGGCGACCCTCGACCGCGCCCTCGGGATCGACGGCCGGCAGGGGCGCGCCGACGCGCACGGTGATCCGCCGCAGCCGCGGCCGGAGGCTCCAGGGTGGCAGCGCTGCGGACGCGCCCAGCAGACCGATCGGTACGATCGGAACGTTGCCCGCCAACGCGAGCGCCACAGCGCCGGGGTTGCCCAGCAGGAGCTTGCCGTCCCGGCTGATGCCGCCCTCCGGGAACACGCCGAGCAGACCGCCACCGGCGAGCACCTCGCGCGCGCGCCGCATCGCGTCGCGGTTGCCGCCACGCACCTGTACCGGGATCGAACGGCAGAGGCGCAGGAACCAGCCCACCGTCGGCTTGCTGCAAACCGTCGCGGTGGTCAGGAACGCAATCCTTCGCCGGATCACTGCGGCGAGCACGATCGGGTCCAGGTACGAAGTGTGGTTGGCGACCAGGACGCAGGGGCCACGCGGCAGGGGCTCGCCTTCGACACGGACTCGAAAGGCGAGCCGGATCGCGGTCCCCACCGTCGCCCAGACCAGCCAGAACGCCGCGTCGCTCAGGATGCGCGCGACGCGCACGGGCCTACAGCTTCTTGGCCCACTCGGTCTCGTTGAAGCGCGCGTCGGTCCGCAACACGTGGCGCAGGCGCCCGGCGACGAGCCGATGGTCGGTGCCGCCCCACTTCATGGAGGCGTCGTAGCCGTAGTAGAGCGCCTCCGCGACGAGATCCGGAGCGGCGTCCTGCGCGTCGACGTAGACCCGGAGGAACGCCATCAGCGCGGCGCGATACGCGTCCTTGTTCGACTCTGATGCCTTCGCCAACTGCACGTGACCGAGGCCGAGCTGCGCGCCGGCCAGGCTGCCGCGGTCGGCGGTCTTGTCGCCGATGATGCGATTGTAGATGGCGAGCGCTTCCTCGAGCTTGCCTTCACCGCGCAGGCTGTGTGCAACCTGCAGGCGGCAGCGATGCGCCACCGACGGGAAGCGACCCTCGCACTTCGACGACAACGCGTCGAGCTGGTTGCGCATGTCGGCCGGCTTGAACCCGCCGCCGGCGGCCTGCGACATGATCAGGTAGTACTCCGACTCCCGCAGGTAGCCGTCGGGGAAACTCTTGGTCGTCGCGAGCAGGTTGTAGTCCTTGGCGATCTTCTCGGCGCTCTTCGGCTTGCCGGAGCCGAGGTAGTACTCGAGCTTCAGCACGAGCGCGCGCGGCACGTAGGCGGAGTCCGGGAGCTTCTCGATCAGCTCGTCGAAGACCGCGAACGCCTCCGCGGTCTTGCCCGCCTCGTAGAGGATCTTGCCGGCTTCCCAGAACCCGAACTGCGCCATGAACGGCGACTTCGCCAGCTCGGTCCGTGCGACACCGAGGAACTGGTCGGGCGTGTCGCTCGCGCTCTGCTCGCGCGCGGCGTAGCCGCGCCGGTACTTCTCCTCCACCGCGGTGATGCGCAGGCTGGCGACCTGGTCGGAACTCTTGCGGTCGTTGCCCGAGCCGGTCTGCCACTTGACCTCGAGGACCGTGAAGTCGGAGACGCGACACCGCTCCGTGGTGGTCGCGTCCACCCAACGGATCTCGTCCTGTGCCAGGAGGACGGGGGCCGACAGGACAGGGGCCAGCAGCGTGGCGAGGGACAGGACGTGGATGCGCATAAGGCTTTGGCGTAGGTCGCTGCGGGGCACGCAAGCGGGGCGAGGATGATGCCAGTTCGCCCGGTCGGTCGCAACGACGGCGACCGGGAGGGGTTCAAGCCCCGTCAGCCCAGCGTCGTCTCGGGCGCGGACTCCGCGGCGCGGCGCCGGCGGACTTCCCACGCCCCGGCCGCGGTGGTTCCGGTACGCCGGACCTGGATCAACTCACCCACCACAGCCACCGCGATCTCCTCGTGGCTGCGCGCACCGATCGCGAGCCCGACGGGGCTGCGCACGTTGGCGAGGAACGTGCCGTCGACGCCGGCCTCGCGCAGGTGGCGGAAGAGGACCGCCCGCTTGGTCTTGCTGCCGATCATGCCCAGGAAGCGCGGCGTCTGCCCCGCCGCGGCTCGACGGGCCAGGGCTTCGAGCACGACGCCGTCTTCCTTGTGCCCGCGCGTCACGATCACGACGTAGGTGTTGGCCCGGATCGGCATCGTCGCCGCCGTCTCGCCGAACGGCGCAACCGAGCACTGGGCTGCCCAGGGGAACCGGGTGACGTCGGCAAAGGCAGCGCGGTCCTCGGCGACGGTGACCCGAAACCCCGCCATCGCCGCCACCTGGCACAACGCCTTGCTGACGTGGCCTCCACCGAAGATCCAAAGGGCCGGCGTAGTGATCGGCTCCACGAAGACGGTGACCTCGCCGCCGCAGAGCAGGCCCGAGTCGGGTGCGCCGAACTCCGTCAGACGGAAGGTGAGCGTCTGCGCCTGCTCGTCGCGGATCACCGTCTTGGCAGCCTCGAACACGTCGGCCTCGAGACAGCCCCCGCCCACCGTGCCCAGGAAGGTCCCGTCCTCCAGGACCAGCAGCCGCATCGACTCGCGGCCCGGCGTCGAACCCCGCGTGCCCACGATGGTGGCCAGCGCCGCGGGCACCCCCTCGCGCCGGACCCGCACGATCTCCTCGAAGATGTCGGCGTTGGCGCGGGGTCGGGTCATGCACGCGGCAGGCTAGCCCACCAGCGCGCCGGCGTCACGGCCTCGACGGGCTGCGGGCGTCGAGTTCACGCATGACGTGCGGCAAGGCGAGGATGGCGAGCCCCACCCCCAGGGTGCCGACGCCCACCTCGAAGTCGCTGTAGGATCCGAACGCCATCGTCAGCACGCCGATCACGATCAGGCCCCAGGCGGCGGCGCCGAACACGCGCCGCGGCACCAGGTTGGATCGGAGCCACTGGCCCCAGACGCCGGGGACGCCCGGTTGTCCCTCGAGGCGCCGGAGCGCCTCCTGCCGGGTGGCGTTGTCGTTCGCCGGGTCGCGCAGCACCTGCTCGAGCACCTTCAGCCGTGCCAGGCGCTCCTTGGATCGGTTCGTCAGGACGATCGAGGTCCCCACGAAGGAGCAGATCACGGCGAGGATCGGGATGGCGATGACGGCGTCGCTCATGGGTCTTGGCCGGTGTGCGGGGTGCGGTGGGGATTAATCCGGGGCCGCGGCCCCAGGCCCAAGATAGCCCACAGCTCGGCCGGGTCGCCGTCCCAACTCGCGTCGACGTCCTCGAGCCGGCAGAACGGGCTCGGTCGCCAGACGAAGGGCAGGCCGTGCGCGCGCGCTGCCTCCTGGTCGCTCTCCCGGTCGCCCACCATCACCGCCGCGCGCGTTCCGGCCGCGCGCATCGCCGCCTTGAGCATGTCGGCCTTGGTGGCGATCCCCGCGGAGTCGAGGCAGAACTGCCAGTCGGTGAGGTAGCCAAGGCCAAGGCCCTCGCGCACCGCCTCGAAGTACTGGGCGCGACAGTTCGACGCCAACGCGGTCTTGACCCCTGCCTCCCGCAGGTCGGAGAGCGCACGCCGCACCCCGGGGAAGAGGTAGTCGACGCCAGAGCGTAGTTCATCGCACTCCATGGGGATGACGACCGCCCGCAACTCGGCCCAGCGTGGTTTCCACGCCTCCGGCAGGAACGGTGCCCAGACGCCTGCGTCACGCTTGCCGATCACGGCGCAGGCCTCGGCATCGGTCGGCATCGCGACGTCGATGCCCTCTCGCTCCGCGAACCGGGCGAGGCCGCGGCGGACGACGGTCGGGAACCATCGGCACGTGTCCTGCAGCGTGCCGTCGACGTCGAAGATGACGAGTTCAGGAGGAAGAGAGACCGGCATGGTGCGCGGGGGCTCGCGGCTGGTTCAGCGCAGGGTCACGCTCTTCACGCCGGAGCGCTCGAGCTCGAGGAGCAGGGAGTCGACGAGGCCTCGGTCATCCTGGTCGGGCGGCACGACGATCTGCACCGACGGCCGCCGCGCCGCGTCCCCCGCCGCGGCGCGCACGCGGCAGCGCATCTCGTACAGGAAGGCCTCGCGCGGGATGCGCGCCCCCTCGAAGCGCACGAACGCCGCATCGAGGACCTGGACCGGCGTCGGCGCCCCAACGAGCGATGGGAGCGAGTTCGTGGCGCAGCCCGCGGTCAGGACGAGGGCGAGTCGACGGAGCACGGCGCGCATGAGTCGTCCATGTTGCCGATGGGAGCGGATCGGGGGTAGTCTTCCCCGGCGCTATTCGGTAAGACCAGAGGTGCCCGCTTCCGGTCACCTGCCTGGCCGGGGCGTTCTCCCTCTTCTTCTCCTCCACTCCCGATCCCGATCATGCGTTTGCTCTGTCTGTCCGTCGCTCTTTCCCTGCTGCCTGCCGCCGCGGCGCAAGAAGCCCGCCTGCCTGATCCGACCGCCATTCCGCAGGTCGTCCCTGACAGCTACATCGTGATGTTCCGCGAGCGGTCCTTCTCCATGGACGCCTTCCGCGAAGCGATCTACGCGCGCGCTTCGCAGAACGTGGTCGCCGGCATCGTGCAGTCGATGGAACAGGCGGTGCGGCAGGATCAGGCTGGGTTCGTCACCGATGTCACCAACCTCGGCGGCAAGGTCGTCGACCAGTGGTGGATCATCAACGCGGCCTGCGTCGAAGGGATCAAGGCGGACAAGCTGCCCGCCCTGCGCGCGCTCGCGAACGTCGACGCAGTGCACGAGAACCGCTACCACCACGCCGTCAACAACACCGCCCGCAACTCGACGCACCACGAGGCCGACCAGGCCAACCTGCGGATGGTCAACGGCGTCCCGGTCACAGGCACCGGCGTGTCGGTGGCGATCCTCGACACCGGCATCAACCACCCCTACTCGTCCACCGGCAAGCCGCACCCCGCCTACTACATCGGCGGCAACCAGGCCAACACCGCCGGTGGCGGCCTGTTGGGCAGCCGGGTGCTGAGCGTGCACGCGCTGAGCGGTTTCGGTACGCAGGACCTGCACGGCCACGGAAGCCACGTGGCGGGCTCGTCGGCGAGTGACTACTCCGCCTACCGCGGCATGGCGCCCGGTGCGGGGATCGTCGGCATGAAGATCTCCGACGACTCCGGCAGCGCCGCTGGTAGCTGGATCATCTCCGGATGGCAGACCGTGGCCGCGCGTCGCGTGATCGACAGGATCGTGTCGGCCAACAACTCGTTCTCCGGCTCACCGAGCCTGACCGACCCGATCCAGATGGCGCTCGACAGCACCGCGATCAACGCCGACGTGGTGTGCTGCGTCGCCGCGGGCAATGGCGGCACCAACACCACCAACAGCCAGAACGGCTGGAACGGACTGGCGGTCGGTTCGATCAACAAGAACACGCTCACCGTGTCGTCGTTCTCCGGTCAGGGTCCCCTGGCGTCCTTCGGTCGCACCTACCCCGACGTGACTGCCGTCGGCGCGTCCGTCGTATCCGTCGCGCTCAACTCGCTCGGCGGCGCGAACTCCACCGGCACCTCGATGGCATCGCCGATGGTCGCCGGCGGGATCACCCTGGTCCGCCAGGTCGATCCGCTCATGAAGGCGATCGAAGCGAAGGCCGTGCTCCTCGCGCGCACGAAGGGCACGCAGACCTCCCGCAACACCTACGGCCTCGGCATCATCGACCTCGACAACGCGGTCGCCGGTGCCATCGCCCACGACTGGGGCAACGTGCGCCTGACCTCTGCGGCGCCGGTGTGGAACCGCAGCTTGACCGTCGCCGCGTTCACCAACATCACCGTCGCCATCGCGTGGATGCACCAGCCGGGCAGCACCTTCGAGAACCTGGACCTGCGGATCTACGACGCCTCGAACACCCTCGTCACCCAGGATGCCAACGCGCTGAACAGCTACGAGAAGGTCAGCTACGGCAGCCTGTCGGGTGGGACGTACCGCATCGAGGTGCGCTGGGCCAATCCGGTGACCGGCCGCACGGTCGACTTCGGGATCTCCGGGGTCGGCAGCCTGCTGCCGACGAACCCGCCCACGCTCAGCAGCCTGAGCCCGACGACGGTGACGAACCCGACGCCGGCCGAGGTGACGCTGACGGGCACGAACCTCGACGGACTCACGAAGATCACCATCGGCGGTGTCGACGTCACGACCTTCACCACCGTGTCGGCGACGCAAGTGCGGTTCTTCCCGCCGGGCCCGTTCGTCATCGGCCAGCACCAGGTCACCGCGACCAACCCCGTGGGTACGAGCAACGGACTCCAGATCCAGGTGAACGGTGTGCACCCGATGGTGCTGACCGGGCCGGCGTTCGGCGCGCGCGGTTTCGCCACGGCGTACTCCGGCGTCGGCGACCGCGGCTGGTTCAGCGTGCCCTTCGTGTCCACGAGTACGGTGCCCAGCGTGTTGCCGGGCTTCGTGTCCCTGTCGATCGGCAACGGGTTCGCGGAGCTGCTGCAGCTCGCCGTCCTGGCAAACGACACCAGCGGTCGCTGGGCTTTGACCCTCGTGCTGCCGACGTCGCTGCCGAGTGGCTTCCAGCTGCATATGCAGACGATCACGGTCGACCCGTTCAACCTCACGCCGCCGATCGAGGCGAGCAACCGGGTCACGACGACGTTCTTCTAGGCGCCGCTCTCCGATGGGGCCGTCCCATCGCAGAAGCTAGCCGGGCGCGGGGGCTACCATCGCCTCCTTCGTCAGCTACGGCATCGAGGGCCAG
>CAYQMF010000086.1:0-9810 GCA_964418595.1 uncultured candidatus Brocadiaceae bacterium | reverse complement strand
GCCCCCCCCGCGCAGACGCTCGCCGGGCGCGGCCGACCAACCCATCGCCCGCGCCCGCTGCGTTTTCCCCGGCGGGTTGTCGCCGCCGCCTGGAGGCGTAGACTCGGGCCTTCGATTCGACAGTCGCCGCAGCCTCCCGAGGCTGCCCGGCGCGGACCTGCCCCGGTCCCCGTACCCCTGGACTCTGCAATGCTCCGATCCTCGCTCTTGACCATCCTTTCGTGCGTCGCCCCGCTGCTTGCGCAGCCGGTCCAACATCGGGTCGCGCCGACCACCGAGAACGTCGCGCAGCTCGTGCCGGACCAGTACCTGGTGACCTTCGAGAAGCGAACCGTCGATCTCGAGGCATACCGCACGGCGATCCTGGCGGGCCGATCGGCGGCGGAGGTGGAGTTCGAAGTGCAGCGCCTGCAACTGTGGGCGGAGCGCGATCAGGCCGGGTTCGCGCAGGCCGTGCGCGCCGCCGGCGGCGCGGTGACGCACCACTTCTGGATCATCAACGGCGCCGCCGTCACGTTGCCCATGGCGAACGCCGCGGGCTTCCTGGCCGGGCTGCCCAACGTCGCGTCGGTGACCCAGGATCGCATCTGGGCGCCATGGCTCGAGACGGCGACGGATGCGTTCCACCACGGCGGCGACCTCGCCAACCAGATCACCGTCAACGGCCAGCTGGTGCAGGGGCAGAACCAGACCATCGCCATCCTCGATACGGGCATGGACGCGAACATGGGTGGCACGGGCCGACCGCACGCTGCGTTCTATCCCAACGGTGACACGACGCAGAACGTCGGCGGCATCGGCGGCAGCTACCTGAAAGGACAGTTCGACGCGAGCGGGACCTGGGGCACGGAGGACCGCCACGGCCACGGCACGTTCGTGGCCGGGTGCGCGGCGGCCAACAAGTGGGTGCCGGGGCTGCGCACGTCGGACTATGGCTTCGCGCGCCAGTCGTTCCTCTACAACATCAACGTGTCGTCGAACGCCGGTGGCGGTGCAACCGGCGCGGCGCTCGTCGCGGCGTGGCAGCACGTCGCGCAGGTGCGCGTCGCGCAGGGGATCACCGTCGCGAACAACTCCTACTCGGGCAGCCCGTCGTACTCCGATCCGGTGCAGCAGGCGCTCGACAGCGTCGCGGCCAACTCCGACGTCCTCGTGATCGTCGCCGCCGGCAACTCCGCGGGCGACACGAGCCGCAGCCAGTCGGCCTACAACGGGATCTCGGTCGGCGCGATCCAGAAGAACACGCTCGCGCTCACGAACTTCTCATGCCGCGGGCCGCTGTTCGGGACGCAGCGGACCTATCCGGACATCGCGGCGGTCGGTGAGTCGGTGAACAGCGTCCTGATCGACGTCGAGACCAGCGTCTCGACCGGCGACGGAACCTCGTTTGCGGCGCCGATGGTCGCCGGTGCGGGAGCCCTGGTGCGTCAGGCGCGGCCGACGCTGACCGCTCTGCAGACCAAGGCGCTCCTGCTCAACACCACCATGGTGACGGCGTCGAACCGCAACCAATTCGGTCTCGGCCTCATGCGCGCGGACGGCGCGGTGACGGCCAGCGCGGCGGGCGAAGTCACGACGGTGCGCCTCACCAGCGCCGCGCCGCTGAAGCACCTTCGTCTCACGACCTCCGGTTCGCCGGAGAGCGTGACGGCATGCTGGAACAAGTCGCCGACGGGGCTGCCGGAGAACATCGACCTCAATCTGTACACCGCCTCCGGCAACCCGATCGCCCAGGATCTGAACCCGGAGAACTCCTACGAGAAGGCCGGCTTCCAGCCCGGCGGCCCCGGGGTCTACCGCGCGACCGTGCGCCTCGCCGTGCCGGGCGTCGGCAAGACGTTCGACGTCGCCGTCGCCGGCCACGTCGAGGCCATGGGGCCCCCGATCGCCAACACGCTCACGCCGTCGAGCGTGAATGCCTACCAGCCGGCCGACGTGATCGTCGACGGCGTCGACCTCGACTTCACGCGCGGCGTGACGGTGGGCGGGCAGGCGGCGACCTACACGACGCTGTCGCCGACGCAGATCCGGGTCACGCCCCCCAATGGCATCATGATTGGCACGTACCCGGTCGTGATCACCACGGAGGTCGGCGTCTCGCCGCCGCTGCAGCTCACCGTTACCGGGACGCACCCCGCGGTCCTCACCGGCCCGGTGCAGATCCCGCGCGGAACGACCGGCAACTTCACCGTCTACGGCGATCGCAACTGGATCTCGCTGATCATGTTCTCGACCTCGGATTGGCCGTCGATCCTGCCCGGGATCGTCGACCTCGAGATCGGCAACGGCTTCCTGAGCCTCTGGCAGATCGGGACCATCGTGCACGACTCGCAGGGCGTGGCGACCTTCGGTGCGCCGATCCCTGCGAGCTTCCCGATCCGGCCGCTGCACTTCTTCGAGATCATCACGGTCGACCCGGCGAACCCGGTCTTCCCGCTCGAGACCAGCAACGCGCACGCTTGGCGGGCGCAGTGATCCGCCGGGTCGGTTGATCCGCCCGCTCGTCTGGATCAGCGGGCAGCGATGCCCTGGATCTCGATGAGCGCGCGCGGGTCGAACAGCCCAGCGACCATGAACATCGCCATCGCCGGGTAGTGGCGGCCGCAGTGGCGGCGCCAGATGTCGCCGAACGCGCGACGAGCTGTGGCGTAGTCGTTCCGGCTGAGCACGAAGAAGTTCAACTGCACGAGGTCGGCGAACTCCATCTCCGCCGCGCGCAGGCACTCGCCGATGTTCGCCATCGCGAGGTCCAACTGACCGACGAGATCGCCCGGCGCGACGATCGCGCCCGACTGGTCGTAGCCGCACTGACCGGCGAGATACAGCGTGCGCGGTGCAGCCGGCTCGGCGCCGGAGATCACGAGCCACGCATGCGCGAATCCGACGGGAGCGACGAGGCCGGGCGGGTTGATGGCAATCTTGCGAACGGTCACTGCGGGGACCTCCACGGTCGAAGGACTGCGCGGACGGGTGCGGCGTCGCCACCGACGATCCGCAGCGGCAGCGCGAGGAGTTCGTAGTCGGTCCCCGCGCCCGGATCGACCGGCACCGACGACAGGTCGAGGTTCTCGAGCCACACCACCCCCGCCGCAGCCAGCAGGTGATGCGTGGGAAGATCCTTGCTCGTGCCGGGATCGAGGCTCGGCGTGTCGATGCCGACGAGACGAACGCGGGCGGCGACGAGGGCACGCGCCGCCTCGACGCCGAGCGCGACGAACGCGGGGTCGAACCGCCGATGGTCGTGCGTCCTCGCCGTGCGCAAGAGCACGCGTTCGACGCCGGCCAGCCGGCCCGCCAGGCTCGCGGGATCGACGAGCGGCGGGGAGCCGATGGCTGCGACGTCGAGCACGCGACAGCGCCCGAGGTACGCGTCGAGCGGCGCTGACGCCGCATCCGTTCCGCCGGCCACGAAGTGGATGGGCGCGTCGCCGTGCGTACCACAGTGCACCGACATCCGCATCGTCGACACATTGCACGAATCGCCCCGCTCGAGGCGCGCCACCCACGTCGCCGAGTACGGCGTGTCGCCGGGAAACACCGCAGTGTCGGGCGCGATCGGTTCGCTGATGTCCCAGAGCATGGGTCAGCCCGGCCGCTTCGGCTGGTGCAGAAAGCGTTCGTACGCGCGGGTCGCGAGGATCTCCGCCATGCGATCCACCGTGGCCACGCAGTCTTCGTCGGACGTGTAGAAGTGCGGCGCGATGCGGATGCCGGCATCGGGTCGGAAGTCGACCACGATGTCCTCGGCGAGGAGCGCCTGGCAAACCTCGTAGCCGTGCGCGACCTGCACGGCGACCGTCCCGCCGCGTTGCTCCGGATCACTCGGAGCGTGCACCGAGAGCCCGTGCCTGGCCGCGCGCTCGACGAGCAGCGCGGTCTGCCGCCTGCTCTTGGCCCGGATCGCCTCGACGCCGATCTCGGCGACGATCGCGACTCCTTCCTTGCCTGCGAAGATCGCGGGCACGTTGGGTGTGCCGTGCAGGAAGCGCCACCCGTCGGTGCGCAGCTCCTGCCGCGGCGCGAACGCGAAGGGATCCTTGTGTGCCATCCAGCCCGTGAAGGTGGGGCGCATTCGCTTGCCCGCCTCCGGATCCACGTAGAGGAACGCGTTGCCGGGTCCGCCGCAGAGGAACTTCAGCGCACCACCCACCGCCGCATGCACGCCCCACTCAGCGAGCTGCAACGGCACGGTCCCCACGGCCTGGAACACGTCGAGGATCACGAACGCCCCGACCTCGCGCGCCCGGGCGATGATCGCCCGGGCATCCTGGATGAACGCGCTGCGGAAGAGGACGTGGCTGATCGGCACGAGCAGGGTGCGCTCGTCGATCGCCGCGAGCAGGCGTTCGAGGTCGACTCCGATCCCGGCCGCGTCGCCGGGCACGATCTCGATCTCGGCGCCGCGCGCGCGCTGCGCCTCGTACAGGTAGAGCAGCGAGGGAAACTCGAGCGCGCAGAGCACGATCTTCCGGCGGGCACCGGCGAAGTCGAAGCACGACAGGATCGACTGGCTGGCGATGGCGACGTTCTGGTGCATCGACACGTCGTTCGCCGCGACGCCGAGGATGCGGGCGAGCGGGGCGGCGATCTCGTTCTGCGCCACCCACCATCCCTCCGCCCAGGCCCGCACGCCGCGCTCGTCCCACAGGTCCTGGTAGCGCTGCATGCTCGCGCGGGCGCGCGTCGGCATGGCGCCGAGCGAGTTGCTGATCAGGTAGCGCGTGCGCTCCGCGATCGGGAACTCGGCGCGCCAGCGCAGCAGGGGATCGTGCTCGGCCATGGGCAGAGCGGACACAGCCTCGCGGGCCGAGTCAATCGCGTGGGGCGCCCTCGGGCTGCAAGGGTCGCGAATGCTCGCGTGGCGCAAGAGATTCACAGCGAAGTTCCCTCGTCGTGGGCTCTTCCGCTGCGATGACCGAGCGGCCCTGGAAGCCCCAAACGACGCCATCGCCGGCGGCCCCTTCTGGTCGTCGCACCAGCGACGACATCAACCCCTTGGGTTGCGGCCGCCGGCCGCGATGGGGTCATCGCGGGGGCCGGTCAGGCGCGTTGCGGTCGAGCCAGAGCTGGAACCACGGGTCGCTGCGCAGGCCGGGTGGCGCAGCCGCCGGGTCGGGCACCACGGCCAGGACGAGTTCGGCCGCACGCCGCTCGAACAGGGCCGCGAGTTCGGGGCGATCGCGGGCGAGCTCGGCCGCGAGTACGAACGCGCCGATCTGGAACCGTGCCGGCCCATCGACGGGCGGGCCGACGCGCGCCATCTCGTACTTCGCGGGGTCGCGCGCGCTGACGAAGTACTTCGGCCCGACCCCCTCGACCCACCCCGGACCGGCCATCCGGCTCGCAACGATCACAGCCGCCGCCGCGATCTCGTCGTCCCCCGTCAAGCGATGCACGGCGTGCAGGCCATGCACCAGCGCCGCCATCTGCCACGGCGAATCGAACGGGGTCTCGCCGTCGAGGACCTCGCGGTGTGGCGGCTGCACGATCGCCGCCACGAGGTTCTCGCGAAGGCTCGGGGCGAGCTCCACCGCGACGTGCGCACGCAGCCACGCGGCAAGCTCCTGGTCGCCGGTAGCCAGCGCACAGGATGCGAGCGCCTGCAGGCCCCAGCCTTCGCCGCGGCTCGTGCGGAAGGCCCGGTTGGCGAGCACGCGTCGGAGCGCAACTGCGTGCCGCGCGAGTTCCTCGCGTGCCAGCCGGTCCCCGGTCAGCCAGTAGTGATCGAAGAGCAGGTCGACGGAGGCGTGCTCGTAGTCGAGCGCTTCGAAGCCGTGCGGCATGTGCTGGGCCCGGCGCGAGAGACCCGCGCGAAGCGCCCGGCTATCGGTTCCCGCGCGGGCGACGTGTCCGGGCAGCGGCCGCAGCGTGCTCTGCAGGACCATCGCCTCCGCGACCCTGAGCAACGCCGGCGAACGCAACCGCAACACGGAGTGCAGCGCCGAGGGACCGTGTCGCGGTGCACCGTGCGCGGCGGCGGCCTTGGGATCGCCGAAGCCCCCGAACACACCGAAGTCCGAGCCCATGTGCCACGCCCCCGCGAGCATCGGACCGATCTGCTCGTTCTCCGTCAGCACGGGAGCCGGGCCACCGTGCGTCCCGAATGCGCCGGTGTGACGCACCCACGCCAGATCCGGGAACGCGACGATGGGACTCGCCACGGCCGCGGCGATCGCGGCCGTCTCCGCTTCGGTCGCGCCCTCCGACGAGAAGAGATCGAAGCGAAAACTCTTGGCGGTGCCATCCCCCAGATAGATCGACTCCGACGGACCGAGGAGATGCTGGCGGTAGCCGGTCGGAGCACCGGTCGCGGCGTCGAGCACCGGCTCCGCGAGTGCGAGACCGTTGGCGCGCGCATGCCTGGGCAGGAAGCGCAGCGTGCAGTCCTCGGACACGAGGTCGAAGCGCCGGAGGCGCACTGCACCGCTGCCCTGGTCCGGTCGCAACCGGCCGTTGTCCAGACTCAGGGTCAGGATCGAGTGGCGTGCGGTGTAGCCCGGCGCCAGGTCTGCCAGCAGGCCCAGGTAGCCGCGGCCGTCCGCCCCGACTGGCACGAGTTGCCACGCCGGCCGGTCCGAGCCTCCGACGCGCGCGGACTCCGACAGGCTCGCCACCAGCGTGCGTCCCCAGGGATCCTCGATCTCCGCGCGGATCGGCAGCTCCGTGCGCATCGGAATGTCCGCCTCACGCTCCGCATCGTCCGCTTTCGGCCCCGCGACCGTTCGCCACTGCACATCCACGGCCTGCGTGGCCGCTCCGTTCAGCTCGACGAGCCAACGGAGTTCGACCAGAGCGAGCGCGCCATCGGGCCACCGCAGCATCGGTCGCCACGTCGCGGGGACGCCCCCGACGCTCACGCCGCCGAGCACCCTCACGCCGGAATGGCGCGGCAGCGGCCAAGCACAGCGCATCACGACCCGATGCACCACCTCGGCCGGGTTCTCGATGTGCACGAGCGCCGGGGGCACGGCCTGGAGGACTACGAGCGCGATGCCGAGCATCGGCTGGCAACGTAGGGCCACCGCCAGGGCCACGCCAACGCGAGAGGTTGCGCTCCTGGGAAACCTGGCGGGAGCCCTTCCGGCGGCTCCGGGAAGGCGTCGCACCGATTCTTCAAGATTCTTTTCGCAGGGACGCCGCCGTGTTATGGAAGGGCGCGAACTGCCAGGCAGCGCCCCCGCCACGTCGGGGGGGTGTTTCCGGCCTCGCCACCTCCACCAAGCGCAAGAACGGGACTGACATGGGCAAGGTCATCCGCTGCGAGGAATGCGGTCGCGCCTACCGCACCCTCGATGACATCGAAGACCTCCGAGACAACGACGGGATCTGCATGTCGTGCAACGCCGTGATCGAAGTGTCCGACTGGGACCGGATCCTCGCGTCGTACGAGGATGAGGATCTCGACGACGTCGACGACGAAGGCGAAGAGGAGGAGGAGGAGGAGGACGATGACGACGACTTCGACGATGACGACGCCGACGAAGACCTCGACGACGATGTCGACCCCGACGACGACGAAGACGTCGACGACGACGAGGACGAAGAGGACGAGGACGAGGACGAGGACGAAGACGAGGACGAAGACTGAGGTCGCACCAGACCGCCGTCCAGGGCCGCTGCCAGGTTGACAGCGACGGTCGGCCCTGGCTCTGCCAGCGTGACAGAGCCACCTCCCGAGGCGCCGAGGTGCATGTGCCAAAGGCCTGCCGACAGCGAACTTAGGTCACCCAGAGTCGGCGGCACACGGGTTGCGATGGCCGGGCCCTCCACCGCACCGCGATGCCCCGACCCTTCTCCGTTCTCCTTGCCGAAGACGACGCCCCGCTGCGCTGCTGCCTGGCGGAGGTGCTCTCGAGCAACGGGTGGTGGGTGCATTCGGTGGAGACGGGGCCGCGCGCCGTGCAGGTTGCTCGTTCGGTCCACCTCGACTTCTCGATCCTCGACATGCACCTGCCCGGGATGACCGGCCTGGAGGTGTTCAGGACGATCGTGAATGAGGTCGGAGCGCTGCCCGCGATCCTGATGTCGGGCCAGGCAACCCGCGAAGACACGGCCGCCGCCGATGCGCTCGGCTTCTACACGTTCCTCCGCAAGCCGCTCGAGCTCAGCGCGTTTCGGCTGTCGCTGGCCCGGCTCGTCCGCCACTACTTCAACCCGACGCAGTCCCCTCCGCAGTTTCCTCCGCTGGTGTGATCGACTTCGGTCCCCCGCGGCCATCGTGCTTCCCTGACCCAACCGACCTGACCCGCAAGTAGCCCCTCCCCCCATGGCAAAGACCAAGACCAGCGTCAAGATCACTCCCCTCGGCGACCGCGTCCTCGTCAAGCGTTCCGATGCGGACGCGATGACGAAGGGCGGCATCATCCTCCCCGACACCGCGAAGGAGAAGCCCAAGGAGGGAACCGTCATCGCCGTCGGCCAGGGCCGCAAGCTCGAGAACGGCGAGTTCGCCCCGTTCTCGGTGAAGGCCAAGGACCGCGTCCTCTTCTCGTCGTACGCCGGATCAGAGATCCAGATCGAGGGCGACGACTACCTCATCCTCAGTGAGGACGAGATCCTCGCCGTCATCGACGGCTGAGCGGCTCTCCCTCACCAAACGCCAGCACAACCCCACACAGGAGAACACCCATGGCAGTCAAGAAGATCGCTTACGACCAGGAGGCGCGCGAGCGCATCCGTGACGGCGTGCGCAAGCTCGCGCGCGCGGTCAAGGTCACCCTCGGCCCCCGCGGCCGCAACGTCATCATCGAGAAGTCCTTCGGCAGCCCGACCGTCACCAAGGACGGCGTCACTGTCGCCAAGGAGATCGAACTCGAAGGCAAGTACGAGAACATGGGCGCGCAGCTCGTGAAGGAAGTCGCGTCGCGCACTTCCGACGTCGCGGGCGACGGCACCACGACCGCCACGATCCTCGCGGAGGCCATCTTCGAAGAGGGCATCAAGAACGTCACCGCCGGCGCCAACCCCGTGTCGATCAAGCGCGGCATCGAGAAGGCCGTCCAGGCCGCCACCAAGGAGCTGAAGAAGAACGCCACCAAGGTCGCCGGCAAGAAGGAGATCGCACAGGTCGGCTGCGTTGCCGCAAACAACGACGAGGAGATCGGCAAGATCCTCGCCGACGCCATGGAGCGCGTCGGACAGGACGGTGTGATCACGGTCGAAGAGGGCAAGAGCCTGCAGACCGAGGTCGAGTGGGTGGAGGGGATGCAGTTCGACA
This sequence comes from uncultured candidatus Brocadiaceae bacterium, assembly GCA_964418595.1. GTDB lineage: Bacteria > Planctomycetota > UBA1135 > UBA1135 > UBA2386 > CAYQMF01. The sequence continues at coordinate 593 of CAYQMF010000086.1, read as the reverse complement.
AGGGCTACCTGTCGCCGCACTTCGTCACCAACGCCGACAAGATGGAGTGCCTGCTCGAGAACCCGTGGATCCTGGTCCACGAGAAGAAGATCAGCTCCATCAAGGACATGCTGCCGCTGCTCGAGAAGGTCGCGCAGAGCGGACGTCCGTTGCTGATCGTGGCCGAGGAAGTCGAGGGCGAGGCGCTCGCGACGCTGGTCGTGAACAAGCTGCGGGGCGTGTTCAAGTGCGCCGCGGTCAAGGCCCCCGGCTTCGGTGACCGCCGCAAGGCCATGCTCGAAGACATCGCGATCCTGACCGGCGCGCGCGCGATCTTCGAGGACCTCGGGATCTCGACCGAGTCCATCACCACCGATGACCTCGGCACCGCCAAGAAGGTCGTCGTCGGCAAGGACAACACCACGATCATCGAGGGCGCGGGCAAGACCGCCGACGTGCAGGGTCGCATCGGCCAGATCCGCGCCGAGATCGACAAGACCACGTCGGACTACGACCGCGAGAAGCTGCAGGAGCGGCTCGCCAAGCTGTCCGGCGGTGTCGCGCAGATCCTCGTCGGCGCCGCCACGGAGGCGGAGATGAAGGAGAAGAAGGCC
>CAYQMF010000085.1:0-29757 GCA_964418595.1 uncultured candidatus Brocadiaceae bacterium | reverse complement strand
GCCGGGCCCACTTCTGAACATGCTCGGCGGGCTGGGGCGGAGCCCCGTTAGGATCTCGCGCCGGAGGTCATGGATGCCGAGGTTCACGCTGTCCTGGGTGCTGATTGCGATCGCAGTGGTTCCGGCGCAGGAGCAGAAGGTGCGCGGTCGATTGGTCGACGACGAGGGCGCGCCGATCGCGGGTGTCGCGGCCTGTCCCTTCGTTGCGGGTGAGAAGTTCGTGACCGCGGAGCTCGCGGCGCGCGCCCCCACGACGAGCGACGCGGACGGCGCGTTCGTGCTCGACGTGTGGCCGTCGGGCGATGCGCGCTTCTGGGATTCGGTGCTGCTCGTTGCGTCGGGCCGGCTGCACATGGAAGTGAGCCGCGACGAGATCGAGCTCTTTCCCATCGTCCTGCCGCGCGGGCGCGTGCTGGCGGGACGCGTGCGCGATGCGACCGGGCGACCCGTGGTCGGCGTGCGTGTGGAGGCGAGCGACATCCTGGCCGAGGTCGAATACCTCGGCGACGAGCGTCCGCCGCGCGGCTTGCAGGCGCGGACCGCGGCGCGCACCGACGCGCGGGGTGCGTTCGTGCTCGCCGGAGCCTGTGGGTCGGCGGCGCGCGTGACGGTGGCGGATCTGGGCTGGCGGCGCGCGTCGGCGGCACCGGTGTCGACGATGGACCCGATCGACCTCTCGACCGCGCCCGAGCCGACCGTCGAGGGCGTCGTCGTGGATGCGGACGGTGCGCCCGTGGTCGGCGCGCTCGTGTCGATGCACTCGGCCCGCGACCGAGGCGCGGTCTCGACCGATGCGGCGGGCGCGTTTGCGTTCCCGCCCTGCGCGGCGCCCATGCGCCTCAGCGTGAGGGTCACGCGCGATGACCGGCGGCTCGGCGCGTCGACGACGGTTATGGTCGGCGAGACCAAGGCGCGCCTCGTGTTGAAGGAGATGCCGGAGCGGCCGGTTCGACCCGCGCGGTCCCTCACCCCCGTCACGCCGGCGCGATCGATCCGAGTGACTGCGGTCGACCCGGAGGGGAAGGTCGTCGAGCAGTTCCGGGCGGCGGCCTTCCAGGTGAGCAAACCCCTGCCGTTCCAGGAGCCGAGCGACACGCAGGTGCTGCGCGAGTTCGACGTCGGTGCCGTTGCGGCGACCGCGGGAGTGGCGACCCCCGCGGTGCACGACCTCGCGTTCGGCGCCGCGGACGGCGACGTCGTGGTGGTGGCGTTCGCCGAGTCCTTCGCGATCGCGCGCCAGGAAGTCGCCGCCGGCGTCGACGCGATCGAAGTGCGCTTTGCGGCGGCGCTCCCGCTCACCGGCACGGTCATCGATGCCAAGACTCGCATGCCGATCCCCGCCGCGCGAGTCTGGTGGCTGCCTCGTCCTCGCGGGGAGCTGCCTGCGGGGTTGGCGGTGCTGCGCGACGTCCGCATCGCGGATGCGTCGGCGAGCGGCGGGCTGAGAGACCCGGGCAGTCTGGCGGTGGCGGCGGACGCGACCGGTACGTTCCGGCTCGCCTGGTTGCCCGCGGGCGCGGGCGAGGTCTTCTGTCGTGCCGAAGGCTACAAGAGCGCCGGACCGCTCGCGGTCACCATCGGGCCGGCGGGCGCGGAGCTGGGCGTGGAGCTGGATCCGTTGCGCACGATCGTGGGCACGCTGCAGATGCGCACGCCGCCGCTCGTCGCGGCGGTCCGGTTCGCGCCGCATCGACCGAACGTGTGGACGGGCGCCGACGCGAGCGACTACTCGGGGAGCTTCCCGCTCGATCCGGAGGGTCGCTTCCAGGTCACCGGCCTCGCCACCGGCAAGTACGAAGCACAGCTCATCGTGCTCTGCTCCGGCCGGCTCGGCCTGCCCGAGAAGATCCCGCTCGGACTCGTCGACATCGGGAACGACACCGACGAGTTGCGTCTGGCGGGTGCGCCGGCGCGACCCGCACGCGTGCGTGGCAAGGTGGAGACCGCCGTTCCCGCGCAGCGGCTGGCGGTACTCTCGGCGGCGGCGCCGGCCGGCCGGCAGTTCTTCGCGTTCGTGCGCTACGAGGGGCCGCTCTGCCCGGTCGCGCCGGACGGGACCTTCGACATGCAGGAGCCGGCGGGTTCGCGCCAGCTCGTGGTCATCGACGTCTGGACCGGGGCGATGCTGACGCGCACCGACCTCGTCGAGGTGGCACCGGGCGGCAAGCGCGAGGTCGATCTGCGCGTCGACGCTGTGCCGGTGACGGTGCAGCTCGGCGGCAAGCACTTCGATCCGGCGGTGGCCTGGCGCATCGAGGTCGAGCCCGCGGCCGGGTACTGGCCCGAGGGCGTCGGTCGGATCTCGACGCTGCCGAAGCGGGATGTCGCCGGCTACACCACGCGCATCGGCGCCACGTTCTCGCCTGGCCAGACCAGTGGCGTCTTCTACCTCCCGCCTGCGCCGTGCAAGCTGCTGCTGCGAATGGATCGGGATCGCACCGTGGGACTCGAGATCAGTCCGCGCAAGGAAAGCGGGTGTGACGTGCGTTTCGAAGTGCCGCCGAAGTAGCGCGGCGACAACTACCGGATCTTGCGCAGCAGGGCCTCGACGCCGGCGCGCGGGAGCGGCTCGTCGTTCTCCGGATCGATGGGCGGGCGGCGCAGCTCCAGGGCCTTCATGAGCGCGAACGCCGCCGCCTGGCGGCCGGCGACGGGGAAGCCCCGGTCGCCGAGCTTCTCGGCGAGGAAGCGCAGCACCGGCGGTGGTGCCAGCGTGATGATCGCCTTGATGAAGTCCTGGTCGACGACCGGCCGGCGGAGGGCGCGCTCGATCGCTTGCAGGTCTTCACGCTGCACGGCGTCGAGCGCCACCACGTCGGTGCGCTTGGTCTGCGTGTCGACGAGTGCGTAGATCTCCTCCAGGTCCTTCCGATACTCGGGCCCGAACGCGAGGCTCAGCACCTGGGTGAGGATCGTGTCCTCGGCCTCGAGCATCGAGAACTGGCCCTTGCCGGTCTTGGCGATCGCCTCGAAGGTCCGCTTCGTGTCGGGGTTGGCGGTGCGCTTGCGGCGATCCTCGGCGCTCGCGATGGTGTGCACCGTCGCTTCGCCGCGTGCGAACGAGGCGAGCATGTTGCGGATCGCGGCCTCGTCCTCCTTGTGCGGAGGCGCGTCGCCGATGAGGACCACCACGCGCCGCGAGTTCGACTGCCAGCGCTGGCTCGTCGCCTCCTTCAGGCCGTCGAGCACGGCCTCCGCGAAGTCGCCGCCGCCGTTGGCCTCGATCGTGTGCATGAAGTTCATCACGCGGTACACGTCGTGGGTCACCGGCACGGCGCGGGTGACGTACTGCTCGGTCGCCCCATGGTCGCGGTAGGTGACGATGCCGATTCGCGCCGACGGCACCAGCGCGTTGAGCACCTCGACCATGCGGAAGATGCGCCGCTTCGCCGCCGAGAGCACGCTGTCCATCGAGCCGGTGCTGTCGAAGACGAACACGATCTCGAGGCCGGTGCCGCGCAGCCTCGCGACCGTGCCGCGGAAGCCGCCCGACTTCAACGCGTCGCTGCCGAGGTCGAAGATGTCGCCGGTTCCGCCGCCGCCGCGCTTGACGCTGGCGGCGAGCCCGGACGTGTTGAATCCGTCGAAGGCACTCGGGTCGAACTCGGGTTCGAGCCGCGTCAGCTCCGGCTCGAACCGCTTGCTGTCGTTGGCCGCGGCCTGTCGATCCTCCGTGCGCGTCGTGTCCTCGACCTCGACCTTCTCCTCCGGCTTCACGTCGAGGAGCAGGTCGTCTTCCGGCGCGGGCTGCAGCAGCTTGGCGGAGGCATACGGGGACTGCCCTGGCGGCGTGGTCGGCACGAACCAGATCAACAACAGCAGGATGAGCACATGGATCGCGATCGAGAGCAGGAACCACGGGGCGCGGGCCAGCTCGGCACCCACGAGTTCGTGGAAGGTCGGCTCGCGCCGGCCAGCCTTCGCCGCGCGGGCTGTCGCGATCGCCACCGCGTCGACGACCTTCAGGCGCAGGGCGCCGAGTGTGAGTGTCTCACCGGGTCGGGCCACGCGCCGCGCGCCAGCGTCGCTCCCGGCCGCCAGACCCTCGACCACGATGGTCTCGCCGTCCAGGAACAGGCGCGCGTGGCGCGGCGCGATGCTCGCATGCACGAGGCGCACGTCGGCATCGTCGGCGCTGCCCACGCCGTACACGCGGCCGTCGATCAGCTTGAACACGCTCCCGCCCAGTTCGAGGCCGAGCCGGGCGGTGCTGCGCGTCGTCGACGGCGGTGGTGCGGCGGGACCCGAAGCGTCCGGGTCGCTCGATCGGTCGGGCATGCCCTGCCTATACCTGCACGGAGAGGAAAGGAGACAGCGTGGCCAGCAGACGCTGGCGATTCTCCGGACGCATCTCGCACAGCGGCAGGCGGAACTCCGGCCGGATCCAGCCCGCCGCCGCCATGGCGGTCTTGACCGGCACCGGGTTGGTCTCGAGGAACATGGCGCGCATCACGGGATGCAGACGATCGTGCTGGCTGCACGCGGCGGCGAAGTCGCCTTCGAGGGCGGCGCGCACGAGGCTCGCCACGTCGGTCGGCAGGACGTTGGCGAGGACGGACACCACGCCGCGGCCGCCGAGCGCGAGGACCGGGAGCGTCAACGCATCGTCGCCGGCCAGGACGGCGAGGTCGCAGGCGCGCCGGATGAGCGTGACGTTCTCGACGTTGCCGGTGGCTTCCTTGATCGCCTTGATGTTGCCGTGCGCCGCGAGGGCCACGACGGTGTCGAGTGCCATCGCCACTCCGGTCCGGCCGGGGATGTCGTAGAGGACGACGGGAATGTCGATGGCGTCGGCGATCGCCATGAAGTGACGACGCAGCCCCTCCTGCGAGGGCCGGTTGTAGTACGGAGTCACGCTCAGCACGGCGCTCGCCCCCGCCGCCTGCGCCGCGCGGCTGAGGCGCACCGCCTCCGCAGTGCTGTTGCTCCCGGTGCCGGCGATCACCGGCGTGCGACCGGCGGCGGTCTCGATGACCTGCGCGATCACCGAGTCGTGCTCGCCGTGCGTCAGCGTCGCCGACTCGCCGGTCGTGCCGCACGGCACGAGCGCCGCCACACCCGCGCCGACCATGCGTTCGACGTGCTCGCGCAGCGCCGGCTCGTCGATCGTGTCGTTGCGAAAGGGCGTGACCAACGCCACCATGTCGCCCGTGAAATCCATGTGGGTTCGTCGTCCTTTGGCCATCGCGATGTGCGGCGCATCATCGGAAAGCGGTTCCCCGGCGGCAACCGCGGCGGAGCCTGGGTCCCCGACCCCAGAAACCCTCTGGGTCGCGGCCGCCGGCTGCGAGGGTCGATGAGCCTGCGCGTCCTGGGCGGCGAGTTCCGTGGTCGGATGCTGGCGGCGGTGCGGGGATTCGGCACCCGGCCGCTCCTCGCCCAGGTGCGCGAGGCGGCGTTCAACATCCTCGGCCAGCGCATGGACGACCAGGTCGTCTGGGACCTGTTCGCCGGCACGGGGGCCAACGGCATCGAGGCCCTGTCCCGCGGCGCGGCGAGCGTGGTGTTCGTGGAGAAGGCCAACCAGGCGCTGGCCGTGCTGCGCCGCAACCTGGAAGACCTCGGCGAGGCGGCGACGGAGCGCTCGACGGTGCTCAAGCAGGATGCGTGGGTCGCGCCGGCGGAGACGGCGCCGGACCTGATCTTCCTCGACCCGCCGTATCCCCTGGTCGCGGAGGACCCGGTGCGGGCGGCCTACCGTGCGCTCGAGCTGGCGCGTCGCCTCGCGCCGGGCGGCGTGCTCTGCTTCCACTTCCGCGACGGGATCCTCGAGCGCGACGACTTCGGCGAGGTCATGGACGTCGACATCCGCAAGTGGGGCACGACCGCGATGGCGTTCGTGCGTCCCCGCGCGAGCTGACTGCTGCGTTCGCGGATCCTCGCGCCGCGCGAGGATCCTGCCGCCGGTCAGAGCGTGCTGACCGTGATCCGCAGCCCGCCGGTGAAGCCGACGCTGTTGCTGCGTACCACGATCGACTGCAGCGCGATCGACAGGCCCGGCACGCTGCGCAGGTCGGGCTTGAACTCGTAGCTCGTCGCGTCGGGCACGATCCCGATGCCGACCAGCGGCAGGTTGTAGTCGATCCAGAGCTGGCACGGCGGCTCGACCCACGGCAACCCCTGGAGCGCAGGCGCGCCCAGGAACAGGCCGAGGAAGCTCGTGGCGGGCTCGAGACCGTCGGTGACGATCGCGAAGTCCTCGTTGCCCGGGACCGGGATCGACACGGCGCGGATCGCCGGCGCCTGGCCGACGCCGAGGATGCAGTTCGTGCCGTAGTTGGCGACGACATCGCCGCGGTGGTTGGGGGCACCGGGGGTTGGCGTGTTGTCGCGGAAGAACGCGCTCGTCGGCGTGGGCTCACCCAGGAACGCCGAGTTGAGGGCGAGGCTCTGGTCGAGCGCCGGCTGGGCGACGCGCGCGCCCGTCGTCCAACGGCCGTTCTGGATCGCCAGGTTCTCGCGCGGCAGCGTGCCGGGCGTGCCGCCCCAGGACACCCAGTCCCGGTAGAAGCTCGCGGTGTTCATGTCGCCGTTCTGCTGCGAGGCGACGAGCGCCAGCGCGCCGACATCGCGGGAGAGCGGCTCGCCGCGCAACCCGAACAGGAAGTGGAACACCGTGTCGCCCGTGTCGATGAGGCGCGGGTTGTTGTTGCCGGTGTCGATGGCGCGCAGCCAGCGGACGCGGATCACCTCGCCGGCGGGGATGCGCGTGCCGTCGGGGAACGGCCACCAGTAGTTCTGCGCCTGGCCTGCCGTCGTCGTCGCCTGGTAGATCGACCACGCGGACATGTCCGCCGCCGTCGAGCCGAAGTTGGCGATCTCGATCCACTGGTCGGGCTGTCCCGCGGTCGTGAAGTTGATCTCGTTGATCTGCAGCAGGTTGGTCTGCGCAGTCGCGGGGAGGAGGAGCGCGAGAACGGCGCCGGTGGCTTTCAGGGCGGAACTCATGGTGCAGGTGTGGGGTGGAGGCGGAGCGAGGAGCGGATCTCGGGCTCCGGAAGCAACAAGGGGATGGGGGATTCTAGTCCCGACCGCGAGCCCGTCACACCTTGCAGCTCAGGCCCCACGAGGATCCGGCCTTGCTACCGCCCCCTTCCTTTGCAGGTGGTCGGCGTTGCCATCGGCCACGCGCGGTTGGCCGCAACGCGACGGGCCCCGACCAGGGCGCGTGGAAGTCGCTTCAAGCTCCCCATGTCGCCGCGCCGATAGAGGAGCGGACGCCGGGGGATCCGGTGTCCAGTCCCGAGAGAACGCGACCGCAGCGCGGCTCATCCGCGCGACGGACGGATGCCGATCGACGAGAGGAAGGTACCTGACATGAAGCTCCTGACCCTGGCCCTGGGAGTGGCCCTCCCCTGTGTGTTCGAAGCCGCTGCTCCTGCCCAGTGGCGGGACAGCGCGCAGATCACGACGACGGTCGACACCACGTTGTCGCAGGTCCGCGCACATCCGGAGGCGTTCCGGAACGTGAAGCTGCGGTTCGACCTGCAGTTCGCGTCGCTCGGCAACGTGTCGAACCCGTTCTTCACACCGTTCGTCACGTCCGACTTCGCCAACTTCCACGCCTGGGGCGCGGAGCAGCCGATCTGGCGCAAGGCTGAGTTCGACGACATGTTCGGGCTGCTGTTCCTCGCCAAGACCAGCGAACAGCTGCAGACGCTCTACGACGCCAAGGTGTTCACCCGCATGCGCGCCACGGCGCTCGTGCGCAACACCTTCCAAGGGCGGCCGTGGATCGAGATCGTCTCGTTCGAACCGGAGACGGAGCGCGTGGACTGGCCGACGCTCGGCAACCTGTTCCGGGCCGAGGAGTGGATGGCGAAGCGTCAGTGGCGCAAGGCGCTGTCGGAGCTGTCACTCGCGTCGCAGGCCACCAACCCGAGCTACGTCGCGGCCCAGATCAGCAAGGCGACCGGTACCTGCTACCTGCGCCTCGGCGAAGCCGCCCAGGCCACGGAGCACCTCACCAAGGCGCGCACCCTGCTCGGCACCACCGAGGACCTCGAGCTGGCGAGCCTGCTGAAGGCCATCCAGGACGACCCGACGCGCGAACTCGACCGCGTCGTCACCAACGACGAGATCACCGAGTACGAGCGACCGCTGTGGGAGGCGTTCGACGAGGGCAAGGGGACGAGCGGCCGGATGGACCACGTGCCGCCGCAGTCGCCCACGCCGCCGACGATCGAGCCGCAGCCGCCGACCCCGCCGCAGGCGGGCAAGTAGGCACGCGCGGACCCCGGCGCGCGGAAATTCGTGCGCGCCGGGTCGGGTTTGCCGGGGGCGATGCCGCCCTCCGCTGGATCCGGTGATGCCGTGCGCGGTGAGGCCGTGCGCGGTGAGGCCGTGCGCGGTGAGGCTGGGCGCGGTGAGGCTGGGCAGCCGTGCGCCCCTGCGGGCCGCGTTCCGGCCGTCGGCCGCTCCCCGCATCCGGCTCTCTACCGCTACTCGGTCTTCGTGATCGTGGCGGTGTTGCTGCTGATCAAGGTCGGCGCCATGGTCACGAGCACCAACTCCGGCCTCGCCTTCCTGGACTGGCCCACGGGCAACGGTTCGTGGTGGCCGAAGGAGATGCGCGAGTGGAGCCCGGGCCTGTTCGAGCACGGCCACCGCACGATCGGGGCGCTGATCGGGATCCTCACCCTCGCGCAGGTGGCGTGGACCCTCTGCGTCGAGCGGCGCCGGTGGCTGCGCTGGACGGCGGTCGTCCTTCTCATCCTGGTGGTCGTGCAGGGCCTGCTCGGCAAGGAGACGGTCCAGGGTCGCCTCCCGTGGTGGGTGTCGGCGTCGCACGGCACGCTGGCGCAGGTCTTCCTGTGCGGGCTGACGTTCTTCGCGTTCGCGCTGTCGCCGGCGTGGGCGCGGCGCGACCCGGTGCCCGCGGCCGACATGCGGGCGGCGCGCGTGCTCAGCGGCGTTGCGCTCGGCTCGGTGTTCGTGCAGCTCGCCCTGGGGGCCATCGTCCGTCACGCCAACCTCACCGGCGTGCTCTGGCTGCACGTGAGCATGGCGATGCTGGTGTCGCTGTTGATCCTCGTGGCGGCGCTGCACAGCGGCGCGCGCTTCGCGGCGTTGCCGGGATTCAAGGCGCTGGCGCGCGCGCAGCTCTGGGTCCTGCTCGCGCAGCTCACCCTGGGTGTGGCCACGCTCGTCGTGCGCGGCGGCGGCAAGGACACCGCCAGTCTCGACCAGATCGGTCGCGCCTCGATCGTCACCAGTCACGTCGTGACCGGCGCGGTCTTGTTCCTCGTCGCCACGCTGTTGTTCGTCCGCACTCGCCGCAACCTCGTCGCGGCGCAATGATGCCCCGCGTGTTCCGCCACCTCGGCGCCCTCTTGGAACTCGGCAAGCTGCGTCTCTCGGCGCTCGCCATCTTCGCGGTCATCGCCGGGATCGGCATGGGCGGGCGCTCGGCCATCACCGGCCTCGAGGTGCTGGGCGTCGGGGTCGGGACGCTGCTCGTGGCGGTCGCCGGCAACGCGTTCAACATGCTCATCGAACGCGAGCGCGACCTCCGCATGAAGCGCACCGCCGGGCGACCACTGCCCAGCGGGCGTCTCACGCCGCGGGCCGTGGGTCTCTTCGGAGTGTGCACCGCGGTGGGGGGGCTGGTGCTGACGGCGCTCGCCTCGAACCTGCTCGCGACCGGCCTGTGCGCGACGATCCTGTTCTGCTACGTGCTCGTGTACACGCCGCTCAAGCCGATCACGACGCTCAACACGCTGGTCGGTGCGGTCCCTGGCGCGCTGCCGCCCGTCGTGGGCTACGCCGCAGCGACATCGCGGCTCGACGTACAGGCGCTGGCGCTGTTCACCATCCTCTTCTTCTGGCAGATCCCGCACTTCCTGGCGATCGCCTGGCGCTATCGCGAGGACTACCGCGCCGGTGGGATGCGGATGCTGGCCGTGGTCGACCACACCGGCCGCGCGACCGCGGTGCAGATGGTGGTGTACGGCACCGGCCTGCTCGTGATCAGCCTGTGGCCGTGGCAGCTCCAGATGACGGGGGAGCTGTACCCGTGGCTCGCGCTGGTGCTCGGCGTGTTCTTCCTCGTGCCGGTGTTCGCGGCGGCGCTGCGGCGCACGGAAGAGACGATGCGCATCGCCTTCCTGGCGTCGATCGTGTATCTGCCGCTGCTCTACTTCGCGATGTACGTCGATCGCGCATGACCGGGACCACTGTCATCCACGCCCGCGACGTGCACTTCGCCTACGGCGAACGCACGGCGCTCGCCGGCGTCGGCTTCGCCGTGGCCAAGGGTGCGCACCACGCGTTCCTCGGGCCCAACGGTTCGGGCAAGTCGACGCTCTTCAAGCTGCTCGCCACCCTCCTGCCCATGCAGGGCGGTGAGGTGACGGTGTTCGACCGCAGCCTGCGCACCGACGCCGCGGCGCTGCGGGCGCGCCTCGGCGTCGTCTTCCAGTCGCCCGCCGTCGACCGCAAGCTCACCGTGCGCGCGAACCTGGCCTACGGCGGTGCGATGTTCGGTCTTGGCGGGCGCGACCTGCACGCGCGCATCGACGAGCTGCTGGCGAAGACGGGGCTCACCGATCGGGCCGGCGAGCGCGTGGAGAAGCTCTCGGGCGGCCTGCGCCGTCGCGTGGAACTGGCGAAGGTGCTCCTGCATCGACCCGCGCTGCTGCTGCTCGACGAGCCGAGCACCGGGCTCGACCCGACCGCGCGCCGCGAGCTGTGGAGCCTGCTGCGCGGCATCGAAGGCCTCACCGTCCTGTTCACCACGCACCTGCTCGACGAGGCGGAGCGCGCCGACCGCGTGCTGATCCTCGACCGGGGCAAGGCGGTGGCCGAAGGCACGCCGCGCGCGCTCGCCGATGCGATCGGCGGCACGGTGCTGCGGATCGAGGTGGCGGACGGGGCGCTCACCGACGCCGCTGCGGCGCTGCGCAGCCGGGCTGCTCTCGACGCGCAGGTGGTCGACGGCGCGCTGCGCGCCCAGGTGGTCGACGCCGGCAAGGTCGTGCCCGCCGTGGTCACGGCGCTCGGCGAAACGCTGCGCCGACTCACCGTGTCGCCGCCCACCCTCGAAGACGTGTTCTTCGCCAGGACCGGGACGGCTTTCGAGCGGAGGCCGGAGCCGTGATGCACGCCGCCCGCGCCCTGTGGCATCGCGAACTGGTGCGCTTCCTGGGCGACCGCTCCCGCGTCGTCGGCTCGCTCGGCCAGCCGATCGTGTTCTTCCTCCTGTTCGCCGGCGCGCTGCGCGACTCGCTGCGCGTCGGCGCACTCAGCTACGGCGAGTTCTTCTTCCCCGGCACGCTGGCGATGATCGCGATGTTCACAGCGATCTTCTCGACCATCACGGTGATCGAGGATCGCAAGGAGGGCTTCCTCCAGGGCGTGCTCGTCGCACCGGTGCCGCGGGCCGCGATCGCGCTGGGCAAGATCCTCGGCGGCGCCACGCTCGGTTCGCTCCTGTCGGCGCTGTTCCTCGCTGGCGGGGTGGGGTTCGGACTCGTGCCTGCCGACGCGGTCACGTTGCTCGGCGGGCTCGCGGTCCTGGTCCTCTTGTCGTTCGCGCTCACCGGCTGCGGCTTCGCGCTCGCATGGGTGATGGACAGCACCGCCGGCTACCACGGGATCATGATGCTCGTGCTCATGCCCGCGCTGCTGCTTTCCGGCGCGTTCTTCCCCGCCACCGGCGCACACGGCGCCGTGCAGGCGTTGATGGCGGCCAACCCCCTCACCTACGGCGTCGGGCTCCTGCGTCACGGGCTCGGTGGCGTCGATCCGGCGATGGGCCTGCCCGGCCTGCCGGTCTGCCTGTTCGCCACGATCGCGTTCGCCGTCGTCAGCTTCGCGCTCGCCACCTGGGTGACGACACGGCGCGCGGCGCGAGACGCTGTGTGAAGGCATGCCCTGGTACTCGTACCTCCCCGATCTCAACGCGACGCTCAACTCGATCGCGACCGTGCTCATCGTGTGCGGCCTCGTCGCCATCAAGCGCGGGCATGTGCAGGGGCACAAGCGATTCATGCTCGCCGCGTTCGGCGTGTCGACCGTGTTCCTCGCGAGCTACCTCACCTACCACCTGAGCGCGCCGGCGGTGAAGTTCACGCGCGAAGGTTGGATCCGGCCCGTCTACTTCTTCATCCTCCTGACCCACATCGTCCTGGCGGCAGTGCAGTTGCCGCTCATCCTGATGACCATCCGGCTCGGGCTCCGGGACGAGCGCGCGCGGCATCGGCGCTGGGCGAAGGTCACCGCGCCGATCTGGCTCTACGTGTCGGTCACCGGAGTGGTCGTGTACGTGTTGCTCTACCGCTTGCCGTGAGCATCGTGCGCCGACGGATCCGCGTGCGGGGACGCGTGCAGGGCGTGGGCTTCCGCTACTTCGTGGCCAGCGTCGGGCGCAACCTCGACCTGCTCGGGAGCGTGCGCAACGAGGTCGACGGCGACGTGTCGATCGAGGTGCAGGGCGAGGCGCCGGCGGTCGAGCAGTTCCTCGTGCACGTGCGGCGGGGCCCGGCCCTGGCGCGGGTCACGGAGTGCAGCGTCGCGGACCTGCCGCCGGGCGACGACCTCGCGGCCTTCGCGATCGAGCGCTGATACGGACGCCGCTCAGCGTCGGGCGACCGTGAGCACGCGTTCGATGACCTCGAACAACTGGTTCGGTCGGATCGGCTTTGGGACGTAGCCATCCATGCCTGCGTCCAGGCACAGGTCCTCGTCGCCCTGCATCGCGTTGGCGGTAGTCGCGATGATGGGCAGGTGGCGAGGCGTGCCAGCCTCGGCGGCGCGGATGCGCCTGGTCGTCCCGAGCCCGTCCAGCTCTGGCATCTGCATGTCCATGAGCACCAGATCGAAGGTGCCTTGGTCCAGCAGCCGCAGGCACTCGAGCCCGTGATTCGCGATTGCGACCGAGTGTCCGTCGCGCTCGAGGATCGCGCGCGCGTAGCGTTGGTTCACGACGTTGTCCTCCGTCAGGAGGATGCGCAGCGGCGGGAGCTCGGTCCTGCGTGGCGCGGCGGCTGGCGCGGGGGTGCCGGCGGCCGGGGCACCGGGCGTCGCGAGTCGCTTGATGATGTCGGTCACGGGAACGGGCTTGGCCAGCCAGTCGCAGTCGAGGTCGCGGCAGACCTGGATCGCCTCGCCCTGTTTCGTGAAGGGCACGAGGATGAGGACGTGGCAGCCCTGCCGTCGCAGGCGCTGCGCGGTGGCGAGCCCCGGACTGCCGAGCGCGGAGTCGATCACCGCCTCCGTGGGTGCCAGGGCGCCCGCGGGCGGCGCGTGGTCGAGCACCGCCGCCCCGTGCCGCGCCAGTTCGACTTCGAGCAGTTCGCGCAGCCGCGCGTTGAAAGTGGACACCAGGACTCGACGGCTCACGAGCGTCGGCGCCGTGGGGACCGGTCCTGCCACGGTTGGCAAGGGGAGGCGCGCGGTGAACAGCGTGCCGTGACCGAGTTCGCTCTGCACCGTGATCTTCCCCCCCATCATCTCGGTGAGCTTGCGGCAGATGGAGAGACCGAGCCCCGTCCCGCCGTAGCGGCGGGTGATGGAGGAGTCGGCCTGTGAGAACGCACCGAAGAGTTCCTGCACCTTGTCGGCCGCGATGCCGATGCCGGTGTCGCGCACCGAGAGGCAGATCTGCGGTACCTGTTGCCCCGCGGAGTCGATCACGTCGACGGCGACCTCCACCTCGCCGCGCTCCGTGAACTTCACTGCGTTGCCGATGAGGTTGCCGAAGATCTGCCGTAGGCGCAGCCCGTCCGCGAGCACCGTCACCGGGGTGTCGGGCGAGATGCGGCAGAGCAGCTCGATGGCGCGCTCGTCGGCGCGCGAGGCTTGCAGTCGGAGCGCGTCCATCGCGATCTGCGCGAGGCTCACCGGCTCCGGGGTCAAGGTCAGGCAGCCGGCGTCGATCTTGCTCAGGTCGAGGATGTCGTTGAGGATCCCGAGCAGATGCGAGGCCGAACCCTGCGCGGTGTCGAGCCATTCTCGCTGCTCGGCTGTCATGTGGCTGTCGAGTGCGAGGCCGAGCATGCCGAGGACTCCGTTGAGCGGCGTGCGGATCTCGTGGCTCATGTTGGCGAGGAACTCGGCCTTGGCCCTCGCCGCGGCCTCGGCGCGATCGCGGCTCGCCAGGAGTTCGGCGGTGCGCGCTTCGACCGCTGCGCCGAGATGATCGCGATGTTCCGCCAGCTCCTGCTCACGCTGCTGGACGGTCGCCATCAGGCGGTTGAAGCTCTCGGTGAGAGCCCCGATCTCGTCGCGCCCGCGCGGACGGACGCGTTCCGTGTAGCGCCGGGCCCGCTGCACCCGCTCCATCGCCCGCAGCAGCGTGAGCAGCGGCGTGGACAGCAGGCGCTGGCCGTAGCCGGTGAGGAGGTATGAGATGAGCGTGCCCGCGCCCAGCATGACCGCGAGCATCCACCACCACGCGCGCGTGCGCTCGGCGACATCTTCGAGCCCTGCCACGATGAGGACGTGGCCGAGCAGTTCCTTCTCCGGGCCGAGGATCGTGCGGCGCACGGCCAGGGCGTCGGGCAAGTCAGGTATGGCCCCGACCGCCGTCTCCGGCAGCTCGCGCACAGGCGTGGCGGAGTTGCGCTGCCAGTCGACGAAGGGTTCGCCCTTGGCGTCGTACACGCGAGCGGCGCGTTGCGTGGGGTCGGCCGCCAGCGATGCCAGGACCTCGGTGGTCGACTTCATGTCCGCGAAGCTGAGCGCCGCGGCACAGTTGAGGGCCACGAGGTCGGCCGTGATCACGGCCTGAGCCTCGACCCGATCGCGGGCACGAACGACATCCACGACTCCGGCGCCACTCGCGGCGACCACGAGCGAGACTGCGCTCGTGCCCAGCAGGATCAAGGTGAGCTTGGAGCGGATCGGCAGGTCACGCAGCCACCTCACTTCCGCACCTCGCCAGGCGGGGGATCGGGCCGCGGTTGGCTCAGTCGCAGGAGCTTCGAGCTCGCGGTCAGTTCGACCTTGGCCAGCTCCTTCTGCACCACATCGAAGCGCAGCGTCTTGCCATCGGGGTACAGCTCGATCATCCCCCCCTGCTTGGCGAAGCCTGGCATGCTCGAGATGGTGAGCACCGCTGACTTGTCGAGCTCCGTGCGGATGGCGGCCCATTCGCCGGCGTCGTCGCCCGCGAACACCAGGACCTGGCACCGCTTGAGGGTGGCCTTGTCGGTCAGCTTCACGAAGGCGCCGAGGTTGGTCACCTTGATCGGGCGGTCGTCGACCTTCTTGTCCTTAAGGAGCGTGGCCATGGTCGCGCCGAGTTCGTCGTCGCCGACGACGGCGATCGTCAGCTCCGCCTGGCCGCGTAGCGCGTCTTTCGTCCACGTGACGTAGCGCGCGAATTGCAGGACGAAGGCCGACTTGAGTTCGTCTTCGTCTGCGGTCTTGGGGCGGCTCGCATCCTGCTGCTTCTGTCCCCCGCTGTCGCCTTCCCGGCCCTGGGCCTGCTTGCCGCCCGCCTGCTCCGTCTTGGGTCGTTCGCCGCGTTGGGTCTGGGCGGTGAGTCCCGCGACGGCGCAGGCCACGATCAGTGGCAGCGCGCGCAGACGCGGGCAGGGCTCGGAACGAACAGACGGCATCGGACTCAGAAGCGGCTGGTCACCTGGAAGTACACGCCGCGTTCGACATCGCTCGGCACCGTGTAAAGGTCGGTGCTCGCCTCAGCGTGGCGCGTGTCGATCAGGTTCTGTCCGACCAGGGAGACCTCGATGTTCTCCTGCGGCTGCCACCCGAGGCGCAGGTCGAGGCGCACGTAGTCGTCGATCCGCAAGGTCTGGGAGCGCGTGCGATCCGTCCACCAGGCGAGCGCAGCGATGTCGACCTGCTGGCCGAGGCGCCACTGCGAGCGCAGGTGGACCTGATGCCTTGGCGTCTCGGTCTCCGGGTCCTGGATGGTGGCGATGGCGGTGGGATCGTCGACCTGCATCTGCACGCGCAGGAGGGCCCAGTGTCCGCTCACCAGCCAGGTCGGCGAGACCTGCAGGTTCGCGCTCACCTCGCCGCCCCAGGTCTGTGCCTCGCCCGCGTTCCGCCAGAACAACGGCACGACGATGCGGGGACGGGGCTGGGCTTCGAAGAACGGTGTGCCCTGCCCGATCGTCATCAGGTCGTCGTACTGGTTGTAGAAGGCCGCCGCGTCGAACGCGACCGTCGGCGAGGCCTGCCAGCGCCAACCGGCCTCGAAGGCGAGCAGGTCCTCGGACTCGAGGTCCTTGCTACCGAACAGGACGCCCATCGCCGCGAGGCCGCCGCCGCCCGCCTGCGAGTTGAGGTCCGCCTGCAGGGCGTCGTCGGCGCGGGTCGGTGTGCGCACGGCGCGCGCCACGCTGAACCAGCTCGTCATCTTCTCGCTCATCTGCAGCACGAGTCGCGCATCGGGTTGGACCTCGAGGCCGGTGTAGTCGTTGAGTTGGACCTTGGCGCCGAACGAGAACCGCAGCACGTCGGGGACGAGGTCGAAGGCATCGTGTGCGAACGCGCTGACGATCTGGTCGGTCTCGTGGCGATCCGTGAAGTCGATGGCCAGCGAGGCATCGATGTCATCGGTGGTCACTCGATAGCCGGCACCGACGAGGACCGAATGGCCGTGCCACGGGGCGAGTGCGTGCTGCGCCTCCAGGTCGAGGGTCAGGCGGCGTTCGCGCGCGATCGTGTCGAAGGACCGATCGGTGTAGTCGAGGTAGCTCTGGACGGTCGACTCGGCGCCGTCGTCGCCGCGACTGCTCCAGCGGGCCAGGAAGTTGCCGCCCTCGACGCTCGGGCGGAGCGCGCGGGACTCGACGTATGGCGCGCTGGCGATGGGGACCAGCGCCTGCTCGCGGTTGTCGCCGCGGTACGCGTCACCCTGCAGGGTGATGCCACCTCGCTCCGTCCAGTCGAGGTCGGTCCGGAAGCCGAGCCGGATCTGCCGCGACTCGTCGCCGGCGCCCGCGCCGTTCGCCGTCGCGAACTCGTCGCGATCGTAGTACTTGGCATAGATCCGGTAGAAGTCGTCCTCGCCGAGCTCGCCGCCGTAGCGGAACCCGGACATGCCTCGCTCGTGTGAGCCGGCCGCGCCGTACGCCTGGCCGCCGCTCGTGTCCTTGGCGGCCTTGGTGATGATGTTGATCACGCCGTTGACCGCGTTCGCCCCCCACATCACGCCGCCCGGACCGCGGATCACTTCGATGCGCTCCACATCGCTGAGCATCGTGTCCTGGACGTCCCAGTACACGCCGCCGAAGAGTGGGGTGTACACCGCGCGCCCGTCGATCAGGACCAGGAGCTTGTTGGTGAACTCGCCGCCGAAGCCGCGCGCGGCGATCGACCAGCGATTGCCCATGATCCGGGCGACGTGGAGCCCGGGGACGAGACGCAAGGCCTCCGGGATGCTGGTGAACCCGCCGCGCCTGATCTCCTCGCCCGTGATCACCGTGACCGCGGCCGGCGCAGCGGTGAGCTTCTGCGGCGACTTGGCGACGGATGTCACTTCGACGGAGAGGAGGTCCTCGAGGTCGAGCTCGGCGAGGGCCTTGCCGCCGGGTGACACGGGAGGTGCGTCGCCCTGCGCACGCGCAAGTCCGACGGTGGTCGCAAGCGTCACCAACGCGACACCGAACGCTCTCCAGTCCGCGAAACCAGCCATGAGTCCTCCAGCGCGGGACGGAACCGATCCATCTCCGGCCTTGGTCTGATCGGAGAGCCGTGCGTCCCGTCTTGAGAGGTTCCGTCCGATGCCGCGGCCGGCGGAGTCGGTGACACCGGGTGATCCCCTATTCAGAGGTAGCGGAGCATCGGCCAGTCGGGGTGGGTGCGTTTGAAGCGCGCGTAGGCGACACACAGGGGCGTCAGGACCGCGAGGCAGAGGGCCCACGCGAAGTACACGACCGCGAGGGAGAACCCGCAGCCCGGCGGCAGCGAAGTGCCGAGGGTGAGCGGGTTGGGCGCGTCCCACCCCATCGGCTGGTCGTCGAGCCACTGGAACAGGCGCGCCGCCAGGTGGGCAGCCGGCCACTGCAGCACGTAGAAGAAGAGCGGCACGCGGCCGAGCGTCACCACGAGACGCCAGCGGCCCGCATCGGGGACACCGTCGAGGGCGGCCAGGAGGAGGAGCGCCGGCCCCAGGGTCATGAGCAGGAAGTGGAGCGACGGGGGGTACTTTTCGACGCGGAGGAACGCGAACACGGATTGCAGCAGCGTGGGGTGGCTGGTCCACGGCGACGGGTCGCCGTAGGCGTTCAGCCCGCGCAGAACCACGAAGGCTCCGCACGCCACGATCCCGAGCCACCATAGCCAGCGCCGGCGCTGGCCGGGCGCGAGCCCGTACAGCCTGCCGGCCCAGAACCCGCACATCAGCACGCCGACCCAGGGCACCAGCGGGTACTGCACGAACGCGATCGGCCCGCCCTCGCCGAGCCGGATCGCGCCCTTGTGGTGCAGGACGGCTTCGAGCGCCGCCCAGGACGGGAACTGCGCGAAGGTGAAGTTCGCGTGCGCGAACGCATTGTGGCCCACGACCATCGCGAGGCCCACAGCGCCGACCAGGCTGTCGGGCAGCCAGAGCACCGCGCCCAGCGCGAGCATCGACCAGCCGATCGCCCAGATCACCTGGAGGTGGGCGATGAACGAGTAGTCGAGGTTGAACCAGATCAGCGGCCGCAGCACGACCAGCTCCAGCGCGACGAGGAACACGCCGCGGCGGGCGAGGAACCCCGCGAGCGTGCGCCGGCTCATGCCGCGCGCGAGCATCAGGCACGCCGACGTGCCGGCGAGGAACACGAACACCGGCGCGCAGAAGTGGGTGATCCAGCGCGTGAAGAACAACCCCGCGTGCGTGGTGGCCGGATCGGTGGGATCCACCGTGAGCCCGTCGCGGTGCACGAAGTCGCGCACGTGGTCGAGCAGCATCACGATCATCACCGCGCCGCGCAGGAGATCGATGGAGACGAGGCGCGAGGCGGATGCGGGTGCAGGGTGTTCGCTCACCGTGACGGACGATCCGGGTCGCAGGACGGTGGGGCAAGCGGACCTTTTGCGGGATGGTCGGGCATGGGCCAGATCCACCGCGCAGGTGTCAGCCCTTGCGGCCTTGCAGCCCGCGGGACCCGTGCGGCCGGGAGATCCGCGCCGGTCCGAAGACGGAGTACCCTTCGCCAACCCCTGAGCCGGGATCCGTCCCGGGTCGCCATGCCCCACTTGCTCTCCGTCAGCACTGCCTTCGCGGTGGCGCTGGTCTCGCTGCCTGCCCAGGCCTGGCTGGGCTCCGTCAACCTCGCCGGTCAGCCGATCGGGTCGATGGCGGTGGATCCGGTCGCACGTCGTGTACACGTCGCGGGGGGCTACGGCCAGGCGCAGCTCACGGTCGTCGACGTCACGCGCGCGGCGCGGCCGAGCGTGCTGACCACGCTGCCCTACGCGGGTGCGGCGGTGCTGCCGGCACGCAACCGGCTCTACGTGTCCACCGGCTACGGCGGGGCGTTGCGCGTGCTCGATGCGACCACGCTCGCAGTCGTGGCCACTCCCGGCGTGGGCTACTGCGGCGGTGTCCTGGACACCGACTCGGACACCGGCCTCGTCTATTTGATGAGCCAGTGCGGTGGTGGCAACGACCCCGTGCACGTGCTCGATGCCAACAGCAACACGATCGTCGCCGGGCCGCTCGGGTCGGGCGGCGTGGCGAACCTCGTGCGCGTCAACCCTGCGACGGGTCGCTGCTACGCCGCGCGCAGCGGTGGCACGCGCGTGTTCGGCCCGGCGCCGGCTTTCGCATTCGTCGTCGACCTGCCCGGCACGGTCGTGGCCACGAGCCGCGCGCGCAACCGTGTGTTCCTGCTCAACGGCGCGGTGGTCGAGGTGCGCGACGGCACCAGCCACACGTTGCTCGGGAGCATCCCGGGCTCGGGTCTGGGAGTCGGCGCGGTCGTCGATGACGCGCGCGGGCGGCTGTACATCACCGAGCCGGCGGCGCAGGCGGTCCGTGTGTTCGACGCCGACTCGCTCGCTGCGATGGGTTCGTTCGCGTTGCCGACGGGGCACACGCCGTGGTTGCTGGGGCTCGACCCGCTGCAAGGCGTGTTGTTCGCCGGCGCGACGCAGGGCGGCACCGCCTTCCTGCACAGCTTCTCGGTGCGCAGCGACGTCAGTGGTCTTCCCGCCGATCCGCTGCTGCCGCAGCCGGGCCAACTGGCGACCGACGGGACCACCCTGTTCGTGGGCAACCAGTCGCCGCTGCGGCTCGCGGGCCTGCCGGTGAGCGGGGGCGCGGCGACGGCGCTCTATCCGCTGCCTGCCCCGTACTGCTGCGTGAACGGACTCGGCGTGGCCGGTGCCGACTTGTTCTGGATCGACCCCAACTCCGGACCGGTGACCGACACGCAGATCTTCCGCGCGCCCAAGAGTGGGTCAGGGCCGGTCCAGCCGATCTACACCGGGTCGCAACGCGGGCAGCCGATCGTCGATGGCTCCGACCTCGCGACCGACGGCGCGTGGCTCTACACGGCCGACTACTACCACGGCCGCGTGCATCGCGTGAGCCTGGACGGCGCGACCATCCAGCAACTCGGTCCGGAGCGCTACTCCGGCGGGTTCGCCACCGAACAGCACGTGGCGATCGCCGTGCACGCCGGCACGGTGTTCGTCTGCGACGTCGGGCGGGCGGGCACCATCGCGCCGGGCGTGCGCACGATCCCCGCCGCCGGCGGGGCGTTTGCGACGCTGTGGAGCGGCGCGCCGTTCGTCACGCCGATCGACATCGAGGTCGCGAACGGAACCGTGTTCGTCGCGGATCCGGGTGCGGGGAACACGATCTGGACGCTGCCCGTGAGCGGCGGCACGCCGCGCGCGCTCGTCAGGGGCGGGGCCTTCGTCGGGCTGCGCAACCTGCTGTTGCACGCTGATCGGCTCTGGGTCAGTGACGGCGACGGCGCGGGCAGCGCGCTCTGGCGCGTGAGCTTCGGCGTCGACGGCTACGGGGCCGGCTGCCTCGGCAGCGGCGGTTTCGTCCCCCGCCTCGACTTCCACGGCGGGCCCCCCTCGGTGGGCAACACCGCGTTCGGGCTCCAGCTCGACGCCGGGCTCGGCGGAGCGGTGTCGGCGCTGTTCCTGGGCCTCGGTCAGAGCGTCGCCGGCCTGCCGCTCGGCGCCGACTGCAAGCTCCACCTCGACCCGACGCTGCCGTTCGTGAACGTGCCGCCGCCGATTGCGCTCACCGGCGCCGGCGCCGGCAACGGCTTCGGTGTGTTCGCGCTGCCCCTGCCGCTGAACCCGACGCTCGTGGGCGGCAGCCTGTTCTTGCAGGCGTTGAGCCTGGATGTGGGGGGCGGGACGGGGGCATTCACGCTGACGCGCGGTGTGGCGGTGCGGTTGCTGGCGCAGTGAGAGGGAGGAGAGGCTGCCTCCCCCCCTCACTCCTCCACCCGGATCACTTCCACCGGGCAGTCCTGCGCCGCGTCGCGGATCTCCTCTTCCTTCGCCACGAGCCACCGCCCCGCCTCCGGCTTGATCACGCACGAGTCGCCGTTCGCCACGAGGAACACCTCCGGGCAGTAGCTCGTGCACAGGTCGCAGGCGATGCAACCCTGGTCGATCCAGACCTTCTTGATGGGCATGGGCGGGGGAGGGGCGCGGACTGTAGGGCAGGGGGGAGGGGCGGCAAGGGCGGCGTGGCGCCGGCATCCGCGTGGCGCTAGGGTGCGGCGAATGCGCGCCGTCGTCGTCCGTGAGCATGGAGGTCCCGAGAAGCTCCTGGTCGAGGAGCGGCCGGTGCCTTCGCCGGGGCCCTTCGAGGTGCGCCTCGCGATGCGGGCGGTGGGCGTCAACCACCTCGACACGTGGGTGCGGCGCGGGGTGCCGGGGCACACCTTCCCCCTGCCACTCGTCGTCGGCAGCGACGGCGCGGGGGTCGTCGACGCGGTGGGGCCGGGGGTGCGCACGGTGCGTGAAGGCGACGAGGTCGTGGTCCTGCCGGGCGTGTCGTGTGGGGCGTGCGAGGCGTGCCAGAGCGGCGACGACAACCTCTGTCCGCACTATGCGATCGCCGGCGAAGGTCGCGACGGCGTGTGCGCCGACTTCGCGGTGCTGCCGGCGGCGAACGTGGCGCCGAAACCGCGCGGGCTCGACTTCACGTCCGCCGCGGGCGTCGCGCTCGTGTTCCAGACCGCCGACGCGATGCTGCGCAAGGCGCGGCTGCGGCCGGGCGACACGATCCTCGTGCACGCGGCGGGTTCGGGTGTCGGCAGCGCCGCGGTGCAGCTCGCCAAGCTGCGCGGCGCGGTCGTGATCGGGACCGCGGGCGGCGAAGCCAAGCGGCGCGCGGCGACCGACCTCGGCGCCGACTTCGTCATCGACAGCCGCAGTGAGGACTTCGCGCAGCGCACGCGCGAGCTGACCGGCAAGCGCGGCGTGGAGGTGGTGTTCGAGCACGTCGGCGCGGCGACCTTCGCCGGCTCCGTGCGCTGCCTTGCGCGCGGCGGGCGCCTCGTGACCTGTGGCGCGACCAGTGGCGGCAAGGTCGAGCTCAGCCTGCACCAGGTGTTCTTCAAGAACCTGGAGCTGATCGGCAACACGATGGGGCGGAAGGGCGACCTGCGCCGGCTGCTGCGCCTGTTCGAGCAGAAGCGGCTGCGGCCGGTGATCGACCGCGTGCTGAAGCTCGCCCAGGTCGGCGAGGCGCACACGCTGCTGGAGACGCGGCAAGCCTTCGGCAAGATCGTTCTCGAGCCGTAGCATCGCGCGCATGTCCGTCGCCCAAGACCCGGTCCTGCTCGAACGCCGCGGCGCCATAGCACTGCTGACGCTGAACGCGCCCGAGCGCCGCAACGCCATCGACTTCGCGATGGTGCAGGGCCTGCACGCGGCGCTCGACCGGCTGCGCGGCGACGCGGAGCCGGCCGCGGGCGTGATCACCGGCGCCGGCGACAAGGCGTTCGCGGCCGGCGCCGACATCGCGCAGCTGCGCGACCGCGCTGCCGCGCAGGCGCTGGCCGCGATCAACTCGACGATCTTCAAGCGCATCGAGGACTTCGCGGTGCCGACCATCGCCGCGATCCGCGGCTTCGCGCTGGGTGGCGGCTGCGAGCTGGCGATCGCCTGCGACCTGCGCGTGGCCGGCGAGTCGGCGAAGCTGGGCCAGCCGGAGGTGAAGCTCGGGATCATCCCGGCCGCCGGCGGCACCTACCGCCTGCCGCGCCTCGTGGGGCTCGGGCGCGCCCGCGAGCTGATCTTCACTGGCCGCATCGTGGACGCGCAGGAAGGCCTGCGCATCGGCCTCCTGAACACCGTCGTGCCCGACGCGCAGGTGGTCGACGCGGCGTTCGCGCTGGCCAACGAGATCGCCGGCAACGGGCGGCTGGCGGTGCGCATGGCCAAACTGGCGATCAACGCGGTGGCGCGGCCGGCCGAGGGCCACGCCGTGGCGATGGAGAGCGCGGCGCAGGCGCTGTGCTTCGACAGCGACGACAAGCGCGCGCGCATGGACGCGTTCCTCGCGCGCGGCAAGAACAAGGACAAGGCATGAGCGAGACGATCGAGTTCGGCGCAGTCGCCGTGTTGGGTGCGGGCACGATGGGGGCGGGGATCGCGCAGATCTGCGCGGCCGCCGGCGCCAAGGTGCAGCTCTTCGACATCGAGACGCGCTTCGTGGACGCGGGGCTGGCGCGCGTGCGCGACTTCCTGGACAAGGGTGTGGCCAAGGGCAAGACCACCGCAGCCGAACGCGACGCGGTGCTCGGCAATCTCGTCGGCACCGCTGACCTCGCCGCCGCCGTGCGCAGCGCGGATCTCGTGGTGGAGGCGATCCCGGAGAAGCTCGACCTCAAGCAGCGCACGTTCGCCGACGTGGCGCGCGCCTGCTCCGCGCAGACGGTGCTCGCCACCAACACGTCCTCGCTCGCGCTCGCCGACATCTTCGGCTCGACGCCGAGGCCCGAGCGCTGCCTCGGCATGCACTTCTTCAACCCGCCGCCGCTCATGCCCCTGCTCGAAGTCGTGCGCGCGGCGATGACCGCCGAGCCGGTGCTCACGCGCGTGCTCGCCTTCGCGCGCCGTCTCGGCAAGGACCCGATCGTCGTCAAGGACAGCCCGGGCTTCGCCACCAGCCGGCTCGGCGTGGTGCTCGGGCTCGAAGCGATCCGCATGGTCGAGGCCGGCGTGGCCTCGGCGCAGGACATCGACAAGGCGATGGAACTCGGCTACCGGCACCCGATGGGCCCGCTGAAGCTCACCGATCTGGTCGGCCTCGACGTGCGGCTGTCGATCGCCGACTACCTGCGCGAGAAGCTCGACAGCCCGGCGTTCGAGGCACCTGCGCTGATGCGTGCGATGGTCGCGCAGGGCAAGCTCGGCAAGAAGAGCGGGCAGGGCTTCTACACCTGGTAGCCCGACCGGAGTCCGTGCCGGCGACCGGGCGCCGGCCTTTGCCGCCACTCGTCGTCGGGCTCGGGTTCGTGAGCCTGCTCACGGATGCCGCGAGCGAGATGATCTTCCCGCTCCTGCCGGTGTTCGTGGCCTCGCTCGGCGGCGGCGCCATGGCGCTCGGCTGGATCGAAGGCCTCGCCGACGCGGTCGCGAGCTTCCTCAAGCTGTTTGCCGGCAAGTGGGCCGACCGCTGCGGGCGACGGCGACCGTTCGTGGTCGGCGGCTACCTGCTGTCGTCGCTGGCGCGGCCGTTCATCGCGCTCGCGATGCTGCCGTGGCATGTGCTGTCGGTGCGGGTCGTCGATCGCATCGGCAAAGGCCTGCGTGGCAGTCCGCGCGACGCGCTCATCGCGGCAGCCGTGGACCCTGGTCAGCGCGGCGAGGCGTTCGGGTTCCATCGCGCGATGGACCATGCCGGCGCGGTGCTCGGGCCGCTGCTGGCGTTCGCGATCCTGCACTTCGTCACCGACGACCTGCGCACGCTGTTCTGGCTGGCCGCGATCCCGGGAGTGTTCGCGGTGATCGCCGTGTGGCGTTCCGCGCACGACGTGCCGCTGCCGCCGCCCACGCCGAAGCCGAGCAAGGAGCCGGCGCGAGGGCTGGCCGGGTTCCTGTTGCCGCTGTCGGTGTTCTCGGTGGGACGCGTGAGCGACGTGTTCCTGCTGCTGCTGGCGTCCGGCCAGCGCGACGGGCTCGCGGAGCTGCCGCTGCTGTGGATCGGGCTGAGCCTCGTGCGGTCGAGCACCGCGCGCCTCGGCGGACGTTGGGCCGATCGCTTCGGCGAAGTCCGCCTGATCGGTGCGGGGTGGCTCGCGCACGCCGCGGTGTTCGCGGCGCTGGCGTTCACCACCGACCAGAACCTCATCCGCGTCCTGTTCCTCCTCTACGGTCTGCACGCCGGGCTGAGCGAAGGTGCCGAGAAGGCCCTCGTCGCGCGGATCGCACCGCAGAAGAGCTGGGGCGCGGCGTTCGGGTGGTACCACTTCGCGGCGGGGGTCATCGCGTTGGTGGCGAACGTGGGGTTCGGTGCGCTGTGGGACCGCGCGGGGCAGACGACGGCGTTCCTCACGAGCGCCGCGCTCGCGGTCGCCGCGGTGGTCATGGTCGCGCTTTGGGCGCGGCGGGCCGCGTCCGCCCGAGCCTGACTCAGGTGGCGCCGCTGGGTTGCCCGGCGAGCCCGCCGGTCATGATCGCGGTGATCCCGTCGCGGTCGGCCGCGTGCAGGCCCTCCCAGCTCCGCTGGTAGCCGAACAGCTCGCGCATGCTGCACGAGCCGAAGCGCGCGTCGAGGATCTCGAAGTCGTCGCAGGTGAGGAACGCCGGGTGCAGCGCGCCGCAGGCGTGGCCGAGGCGCTGGATCTCCTTGCGCAGCGTGATCACGTAGTTGGCGAAGCGCGCGGCCTTGTCGGCGGGGTCGAGGCCGCGCATCAGCCAGCGGTTGTGCGTGGCGACGCCGGTCGGGCAGTGGTCGGTGTGACAGCGCATCGCCTGGATGCAGCCGATGGCCATCATGGCCTCGCGCGCCACGCGGAGCATGTCGCAGCCGAGCGCGAAAGCAAACGTCGCCGTCTCCGGGAAGCCGAGCTTGCCCGAGCCGATGAAGACCACGTCGCGCTGCACGTCGCGCTCGGCGAACACCCGCCATACCCGGCTCATCCCGATCTTGAACGGCAGCGACACGTGGTCGGCGAAAGCCAGCGGTGCGGCGCCGGTACCGCCCTCGCCGCCGTCGACGGTGATGAAGTCGACGCCCCGGGTGCGGCTCGCCATCAGGCTGGCGAGCTGTTCGAAGAACTCGATCTCGCCCACCGCGGACTTGATGCCCACCGGCAGGCCGGTGGCCTCCGCGAGCCGCTCGACGAAGTCGAGCATCGAGTCGACGTCGGAGAACGCGGTGTGTCGCGCCGGGCTGATCACGTCGCGGCCCATGGGCACGCCGCGGATCCTGCTGATCTCCTGGGTCACCTTGCGCGCTGGCAGCACGCCGCCGAGCCCCGGCTTGGCGCCCTGGCTGATCTTGATCTCGAGCGCGCGGATCGGATGCCGTGCACAGGTGTCGACGAGACGGGCGATGTCGAAGCGACCTTCCGGCGTGCGGCAGCCGAAATAGCCGGTGCCGATCTGCCAGATCAGCTCGCCGCCGTGCAGGTGATGTTCGGACACGCCGCCTTCGCCAGTGTTGTGCAGACAGCCGGCCAGCTTGCTGCCGAGGTTGAGCGCCTTGACCGCGGCGCTGCCGAGCGAGCCGTAGCTCATCGCGGAGATGTTGACGACCGAGCCGGGGCGGAAGGCCTGCCGGCGCCGCCGCGGCCCGCCGAGCACCTTCGCGCACGGGATCGCGCGGCGCGATCGGGGTGCGCGCGCCGGTCTGCCGTCGCGCCCGTGACCGTTCGCCGCGTGCGATGGCGGCGAACGGCAAGCCGGGACCGAGCGAACTACTGCGCGACGACGAGCGGGAACGGATTGCTCGCGAAGAGGATGCCTCCGGCGAGCGTCAAGAACTGGCCGAAGTGCACCTGACCCAGCGCAAACCCCGCCGGGACGATCCACGGCAGTTGCAGCGCGTCACCCGGCGGAACGACGAAGGGGCCGACGTAGCCGACGGTGCCCGCGAGCAACGAGCCGAAGCCGACCGGCTCGATGGGCGCGAGTGCGCCATCGTAGGCGATGCCCATGAGTGCGATGCTGCCGGCGGGCGACAGCACGGTGAAGCTGATGCTCTGCTGGGTCGCCTGCGTGCCATCGACGCGGGCCAGCGGCGGCCGTGCGGCAGTGTTGACGTGCAGCGTGTTGGTTCCGGCCTGCTGGATGGGCGGACCCCACTGCGCGCTGCAGGTGGTGCCGGCGGGCGGACCGCCGGCCGGTTGTTGGCCCAGCAAGTAGGCGAGACTGTTCTCGAGCAAGAGACCAGGGCCACCGTCGCCGGGGCAACTGCACTGCTGGGTGGTGCTGCAACAGCCCGGCGGGCCACCGGTGCCGCCGCGTAGCACGGTGTCGAGCAGCACGAGGGTCGCGCCCACCGCGCGGCAGGCGGGACCGCCGGTGCCGCCGTCGGCGTAGCAACCGATGCCACAGCTCCGGCAACCGGGGCCGCCCTGGCCACCGTCGAGCGTGGAGCGCGACAGGACCGCGCGGGTGCGCAGCAACGCGAGCGCGGCACCGCCGGGGCCGGCCCGCGAGGTGAATGTCGTGCGATAGCCGTCGTTGCCGACCACGCGGCACGCCGCGATGGTGACCTGGCTGTCGGTGGCGACGATCGTGGGCGGCGGCTCGCTGGCGGAGCCAAGGAAGAAACGACTGTCGAAGTTGCAACCGAGCAGCTGCAGATTGGCGCCGCGCAGCACGACGACGTCGCTCGCCAGCGGAAAGCCGATGCCGGTGTCGCGATGGCAGCGCTCGAGGACGACCGGACCGACGGTGTCGGTGATCAGGACCTGGCCGCTGGTCGGGAGGACGAGATCGCGCAGCAGGATGACCTGATCTCGGCGCGTGCCGGTGATGACGACATCGCCCGCGCCGAGCGTCACCGCGCCCTCGCCCACGACGCGCAGCCCTTTGCCGGTCAGCGTGAACGGCGCGTATGCCCCGGCGCGCACGCGCAGCGTGGCGCCATCGGGAACGGCGGCCACGGCGGCAGGCAGGTCGGTGAAGTGCGCGCCCGCGCCGTTGGCGGCGTCGACGACGAACACCTGGGCGTGGAGAGTTGCGGCGACCATCACGCCAGCGGCGAGCACCCGGTTGCGCATCGCGCGCAAGCATAGCGTCCACCGGGTCGTCGGAAGGCCTGCTCAGTGGCGGTGAGGACCGCGGTGCGCCGTACCCCGTGGCCAGATCCCGATCTGCGCCACCCTCCCGCGCCGACGGTGGCCGGGCTGACGCGTCGCCTCACTGCGCGCCGAGCACCACTCGGTGACGGAGGAACGATGCGCGGTGAGGAAGCGTGTGGCGGCGTTCCGTGCGGGCTCCTTGATCTCGCGCGTGCGGGTCGGATCCCGCGCACACGTGTCGACGAGGCGCGGGGCGAGGTCGAAGCGGCCTGTTGGGGAAGGCCTTCTGCTCGAGGAACAGTTGGTTGGGCCTCAGCGACCCACGGGGCGGGCGCGTAGCATCCGCGCAATGGTGCGTCTCCCGCTCGTCGTCGCCGCCTTGCTCCTGGTCGCCGCCGCGCCCGCGCAGCGCAGCCTGCCGTCGCCGAAGGACGCGCTCGGCCACGAAGTCGGCGCCGATCACTTCCTCGCCGACTACAGCCAGCTCACCGCGTACTGGCGCACCCTCGCGGCCGCCTCCGACCGCATGCAACTGCGCGAGATCGGCAAGACGGCGTACGGGCAGACCATGCTGATGGCGGTGATCTCGTCGCCGCAGAACCTCGCTGCCGTCGAGGCCCACCGCCAGACCAGCGGCACGCTGGCGCAGGGCCGCGCCGCGGACGGCGGCGCGCTCGCCGACGGCGACATCGAGGCGCTCGCAGCGCGCGGGCGAGCGGTGGTGTGGATCGACGCCGGTCTGCACGCCACCGAGTCGATCGCCGGCCAGAACATCCTCGAACTGGTCTGGCGGATGGTGTCGCGCGACGACGACGAGGTGCGGCGCATCCTCGACAACGTGATCCTGCTCGCCTGCCCGGTGAACCCCGACGGCATGGAGATGGTGGCGCGCAGCTACATGGCCGCCGGGCGGGTCGGCAACCTGCCGGTGCTGTACCAGAAGTACTGCGGCCACGACAACAACCGCGACCACTACGCCTGCAACACGATCGAGTCCCAGAACGTGACGCGGGTCTTCTATCACGAGTGGTTCCCGCAGATCGTCTACAACCACCACCAGTCGGCGCCGCGCGGCACGATCATCTTCACGCCGCCGTTTCGCGACCCGCACAACTACAACGTCGATCCGATGGTGGTGCGCGGCGTGGAGTTCGTCGCCACGCAGATCAACTCGCGCTTCGCGTGGGAGAACAAGCCCGGCGTGATCTCGCGCGGCGGCGCCTCGTACTCGATGTGGTGGAACGGCGGGCTGCGCACGACCACGTATTTCCACAACATGATCGGGATCCTCACGGAGGTGTTCGGGCACCCCGACCCCACGGAGGTCGTGCAGAGCACCGATCGCCGGTTGTCGACCGGCGACTACCCGCAGCCGATCGCGTCGCGCACCTGGCACGCGCGGCAGACGATCGAGTACCTGCAGACCGCGAACTTCGCGATCCTCGACACCGCCGCGCGCTACCGCGTGGAGCTGCTGCGCAACATGGGGCGGATGGCGGTGAACTCGATCGAGCGCGGCAGCCGCGACCATTGGACGCCGACGCCGCGGCTCGTGGCGAAGGCGGAGGCCGCGCAGCGCGCGGCGCGCGGTGCCGCGGCGGAAGCCGCCACGGAG
>CAYQMF010000084.1:0-29775 GCA_964418595.1 uncultured candidatus Brocadiaceae bacterium | reverse complement strand
GCCGGATCCTTCTCGGCCACTCGTTCCTCCGGATGGGGAGCACAGAACGGATACGTGAATCTTGCGCGCCGCGCGAGCATTCGCGGCCCTTGCTGTTGCAGCCCATGGCAGCCGGCGGCCGCAACCCAAAGGGTTGATGTCCTCGCTGGCGCGACGACCAGATGGGGCCGCCGGCGATGGCATCGTCTGGGGCTTCCAGGGCCGCTCGGACCTTGCTGTGGAAGAGCCCACGGCAAGGGAGCTTCGTAGTGAATCTTGCGCGCCGGGCGAGCATTCGCGGCCCTTGCAGCCCAAGGGAGCCACGCGGTGCACACGTTCATGACTTCATAACGCGCCACGCCGCCAAGACCACCGTGGTCCTCGAGGGACTTGACCGCGTCCTGTTCCGTGGCTACCTGTCCCGGCTCAACTTCGCCGAGGGCGTCGCCGGCCGTTCGGCTGGATGCACGTGTCCGGCCTGCAACCTGTACCTTGTGCGCGTCGGTCGAGGTCACGATCGCCGGCGTCGCCAACAACCGCGGCCGCGCGGAGCTCCAGTTCCCGGTCCCGGCCGTCAACTTCCTGCGCGGCAAGAAGCTCTTCCACCAGACGGTCGGTGTCGACAGCAACGTCGTGCTGGCGTTCACCAACGGCTACGCGGTGAAGTTCTTCTAGACTAGAGAGAAGACCTACCGCCCGAGCAGCTCGCGCGCGAAGCGCACCGGCACGCCGAAGTTCGAGCCGCCGAACTCGCGCAGGATCGCGTAGTTCACGCCGATGACGGTGCCGTCGTCGCCGAGCACCGGACCACCGGAGCCGCCGCTCGTGGTGTCGGCGTCGTACACGAGGTTGTTGTCGGTGACGTCGGCGAGCACGCCCTGTGTCACCAGCGGCCGGATCGCGTCGGCCGCGGCGAGGCCGGCGATGATCGAAGTCTGATCGGCGTCGGGCGCGGTGGTGAGGCGACGGGCGAGGGCGGGGTCGGCCTTGCCGAGGAGCGCGCGCAAGCCCGTGGGATAGCCGAGCACGAACACGCGGTGGCCGAGGGCGCGGCGGGGCTCGGTGCTGGACAGGTGCAGCACCGGCACGTCGGCGACGAGGATCGCATCCGCGCGCAGCACCGCGACGTCGATGTCGTCCTGCCGGACCTCCGTGCGCGCGGCGTCGACGAGGATCGGGTCGTGGCCGGGGAAGGTCACCGCCAGCCGGAAGAACACAGGCTCGAAGCCGACGCGCAACAGGGGTTGCACGCGCTCGTCGACGGTCCACGGCTTCACCACGTGGCGGTTGGTGAGGATGGTGCCGCTCCGCTCGACCAGGAAGCCGGAGCCGGTGTACTCGACCTCGAGCCGCTGGCCGTCCTCCGTCTGCGCCCAGCGCGGGGGCTCGCTGGCGCGCATCTTGAAGCCGTAGATGCCGTGCACGAGGCACACGCCGCGCGCGAGTTCGTCGTGCACGCGCTGGAGCACCGCACCCTGCTCGCGCTCGCGCGCCTCCATGCGCCGCACGGGACTCTGCGCGCCGAGCCAGCCGCCGAGGTAGGCGATCGCGCCGGTGATCGCGAGCACGACGATGGGGAAGAAGACCTTGAGCTGCCAGGTCGCGTGCGTGAGGAGGTCGCGGATGAACGACTGCGTGAACGCGAACACGCCGGCCTCACGGCCGACGTCGCCGGCGTCGGAGAGCATGCGCCGCACCGGCTTGCACACCGAGCCCGGCGGCGAGTAGACGTGGAAGCGCAGGCGCGGGCCGCCCATGCCCAGCTCGATCATGTCGCCCTCCTCGAGGTGGACCTCTTTCACCTGGCGCCGGTTCACGAACACGGGTGCACCCATGGCGCGGAGCACGAACGTGCAGTCGTCGGGCGAGTACGCGATCTCGGCGTGGCGGGGCGCCACCGGCGTGTCGGAGCCGAACCCGACGTGCGCGTCGGGGTCGGTGCCGAGCAGGAGGTTCTGTTCCGGGTAGGTCTTGGTCTGACCGCGCCGCGGCCCGGAGAGATGGAGGAGCTGCGCGCGCACGCTACTTGCCTGCGGCCCACGCCGCGTAGTCGAGGTCGAGCGGCGGCAGATCGGCGGTGCGTCGATCGCCCGGGGCCAGGTAGTGGTCGAACCACTGCAGCGTGCGGATCGCGTAGTCGTAGCGATAGACGTTGGTCCGGTTGCCGTGGCCCTCGTCGGGATACTGCACGTAGCGGCAGGGGGTCTTCGTCGCGAACTTCACCGCGCGGTACAGCATGAACGGTTGGCTCGGGTGCACGCGCGGGTCGGCCGTGCCGCCGAGCAGCAGGAGCGGAGTCTTGCACTGAGAGGCGAAGCTCAGCGGGCTGCGCTCGGCGAGGAACGCGGTCTGCTCGTGCGGCCACTTCTGCTCGTAGTGCACGTGGAAGAACTCGTAGGGGATGTCGCTCGTGTACCACTTGGTGCGGATGTCGACGAACGGCACGAAGCTCACCGCCGCCGCGAAGTGGGCGCTGTGCCTCGTTGCCGCCCACGCGGCCGTGTAGCCGCCGTAGCTGCCGCCGCCGATGCCGACGCGCGCCCTGTCGATGAGGCCCTGCGCGTCGAAGTGCGCGATCGCGTCGAGATGGTCCTCGAACTCGCGCCCCATCGGATCGCCGTGGTCGGCCTTCGCGAACGCCACGCCGTAGCCGGTGCTCGCCCGGTAGTTCGGGTACCAGGAGAAGTAGCCCCGGGCGGACAGCATCTGGCCCCAGTTGCCGTAGCTCGTGTTCCACGCCAGCGAGAAGTGCGACTCCGGGCCACCGTGCGCGACGATCACCAGCGGCTGGCGCTGGTCGGCGCGGTGATCGACGGGATGCATGAGGATGCCCTCGATCTCGAGCCCGTCGCGCGCTTTGAACCGCACGACCTCGTTGCGACCGAGCGCCACGTCGGCGAGCCACGGGTTCGAGTTGGTGAGCCGCGTCGCCTGCAGGCCGCGCAGCCGGAACACCTCGTCGGGATGGTCGGCGGTGGAGCCCGCGAAGTACACGAGACCGTCGGCGGTCCGCGCGAACGCGCGCGTCGACACCGGACCGCCGTAGACGACTTCGAGTCCGTCCTTGCTCAGCGAGCGCCGCGCCAGCCGCGTGTAGACCCCCTCGCTCACGGCCAGCATGAGCTCGCCGTCGTCGACCCAGTCGAGGTGATGCACCATGCCGCGGAACCCCTGGGTCAACGCCCGGCGCTTGCCGTTCTCGACCACGAAGAGCATGCCGGCGTGCGGGTCGCGCTGATCCTCCGCGCCGATGTAGGCGATCTTCGTGCCGTCGGGCGACCACGCGAAGTCACCGAGCTTGCCGGGACCTTCGTTCAGGAGCGTGAAGTGGCCGTTGAGCTCGACGTGGCACAGGCGCGCGAACATGTAGCTGTCGTCGACGAGGTTGCGCGGTGCGATCGCGGCGGCGAGGTGCGTGCCGGTCGGCGCCCACTGGAACGCGAACACGGTGCCGTCCGTCACCAGCCGGCGCACGGCGCCGCTCTCTTTCTCCCAAAGCCAGAGGCCCACGTGCCGGTAGTCCTCGTCGACCACGATCTGCTTGAACCCCATCTCCTGGGCCTTCGCCCGCGCGGGGGGGAGCGGGTCGAGCGCCGTGAACGCGATCGCGCTGCCGTCGGGGCGCCAGCGGTACGACATCACGCGCTGGCTGGCCGCGAACAACGCGCGCGCCTCGCCGCCGCGCATCGGCAGCGCCATCACCTTGCCGTCGGCCGCGAACGTGATGGCACTCCCGTCCGGCTGCCACGCGACGCTGCCACCCACGCGTGCGACGAGGAGACGCTGTCCGCCGCCGTCGCCATCCATCACCCAGAGCCCGTTGTCGCTGCTCGCCCCCGGTCCCGCCGATGCCAGCCGCGGCGCGGCGCGCGTGAAGGCGACCTGGCTCCCGTCGGGCGAGGGGAACACGCCGGTCACCGCGTGCAGCTCGGCCACTTGCATCGGAGTGAGGCCCGCGCGCTGGGCGACGACCAGCGAGCACAGGCACGAGAGCGACAGGAGGATCCGCATCGGGGCTGAGTGTCGGTGCCGCGGCTGGCCGCGGCCAGTGGCAACCCGCCTGCCTACGGCGACGAGCGTCGCAGGAGCGCCAACGGCAGGAGCGCCACCAGACCGAGCACGGCGAAGCGCGCAAACGCCGTGGGATACCCGACCGCGCTCGCCCATGCGCCGCACAGCGCGATCGACCACGCCTCGCAGAGATTCGTGGCGCCCATGAAGGCGCTGAACTGCGTTGCGGCGACGGCCTCATCGGTGAGGTCCATGAACAGCGCGTAGGTGCTCGCCGTGAACATGCCGACGCCGAGGTGCAACGCCAGCAGGGCGACGTGCGCCGGGGTCGGGCTCGGCACGGTCGTCGCCCAAGCCGTTGCGCCGACGGCCAGCGACACGCACAGGCTCGCGACGGTCACTGCCGGCCGCCGGCCGCGCCGGTCGGCGAGCCAGCCTCCGAGCCATGCGCCGAGCGCCATGATGGCCAGCGTCGGCAGGGCGAACCCGAGTGCGATGGTGTCGGCGGCGACGCCGCGACCCGCGAGGTAGGTGCGCGCGACGCCGGCGGTCGCCTCGTACGCGGTGCCGCCGACGGCCGCGAATCCGAGCGCGAGCCAGGTCGCACGCGTGCGCGCGACGCGACCGAGAGTGGTGAGAAACGAACGCAACGGGGCGCGCTCGGCCGGAGGTGGCGCCTCGTACGCGAACGCGAGGAGGGTTCCGAGGAGCAGGAGCGCGATGAGCGCGAGCACGACCGCCTGCGGACCCAGGAAGGTCGACGCCCACAACGCCAACGCGCCGAACGCGACACGGCCGGTGAGCAACCCCGCCTGCATCGCGGCGGTCGCCTTGCCGCGCTCTGCGGCGGTCGTGCTGCGGATCGCGAGGTTGTCGATCGCCACGTCCTGCAGGGCGGCGGCGAACGCGTGCAGGACGAGGAGCGAAGTGAGCAGCGGCAGCGGCGGCAGGCTCGTGCCGGCGAGGGGCACGAGCGTCGCCACCATCCCGAGCTGAGCGGTGGCGATCCAGGCGCGGAGCGTGAAGCGCGGGCGCTGCAGGATGTCGACCAGCGGCGCGAACAGGACCTTCAGCGTCCACGGCAGCACCACGACTGCGAGCAGCGCGGTCACGTCGGCGTCGGCGTCGCCACGCTGGGCCAGCAGCACCGGGAGTGTTCCCCAGAGGAAGCCGATCGGCGCGCCCTCGCAGAGGTAGAGCAGCGCGAAGAGCAGGCGGCGCGAGCGTGGTGTGCACAGGAGGTTCATCCGCGCGGTCCGGTCGCGCCCCGCCGGCGGCGGGCGGCGACGGCGGCGGCGAGCACGGTCAGGCCCGAGCCCACCAGGAGTGCGGCGCCGACGAAGTCGCGTTCGAGCCCGTGGCGGGCGAGGTACGCGATCACGTCGACGACGACCGCGGCGGTGCCCGCCAGCAGCCAGTCGTTGCGGCGGCGGACGAAGCCGAGCGCGACGGCGGCGAGGCCGGCGACGAAGAGCGCCAGCGCGTGGCCGGGGGCCTCGACGCGCGCGACCTGCACGGCCATCGAGCCATACAGGGTGACGAGGCCGAGGACGAACAGGGTGGCGCGGGCGCCGGCGCGCTGCGCGAGTTCGCTGCCGGCGAGGAGCGTGAGTCCAGCCGGGACGCCATGGAAGGCCGGGTCGACGATGCCGTGGTGTCGCCAGAGCGCGAACAAGGCGCCGTTGAGGAGCGCCGCCGCGAACCACGTGATGCCGCGCTGCGCGAGGACCAGACCGGCGATGCCGTACACGCTGGACGCGACGAACAGCGCGAACGCGGCGTTCCAAGGTGAGGTCGCGAGGCCCACGACGACGCCAGGGATCGGCAGCGCGAGGGCGGCGTGCGCGAGGGTGCGCGCGAACCGCGGACGCGCGCCGCGCGTGACCATCAGCAGGCCGAGGCCCAACACGGTGACCACCTGCAGGTGGTACCCCTCGAAGCCCGCGAGGCTCGCAGTGCGGCGGGCGAGGAAGGCATACGTGAGCACGCCGGCGAAGACGGCGCCGTGCAACGACCAGACGCGGTCCTCGCGCCGCGCATGACCGACGAGGAGGAGGAGCGCGCCGAGTGACGTGGCGATGCCGCAGACGAGGAAGCCGGCGTCGGCGGCGACGTGGGCCAACGCCAGCACGTTGACGGTGACCAACGCGAGGCCGAGTTCCACGCAGGCGAGGGTGAGGCGGACCGCGGCCTTGGCGAGATCGTGTGCAAGTCCGGACGCGGATCGCGCCAACCTCCGACGCACGCCTTCGGCGAGCCCGGCGATGGCGAGGGCCACGGCCGCGAGTGGCAGCAGGCCTTCGTGGCGGCGGTCGAGGGGCAGCATCAGGTGGAGCGAGGTGCTGAACGCCGCGAGGAGCAGCGCCCAGCCGAACGCCTCGCCGTGCGCGGACTGACGCTCGCGCCACAGCAGGGCGAGGGGCGCGAGCGCGACCACGCCGCACGTCAGCGGCGTCGTGAGGTCGAGCACGTCGGCGCGGGTGAGGCCGAGGGCCGCCAGCGCGAGGCTGTACGCGAGCGCGGCGCGCGGCGTCGCCGGCGAGGCCTTCGCCCCATCGTCGATCCGCGTCGCGAAGCAGGCCACGACGAACGCCACCAGCGCGACCTCGAGGTCTGGCCACGCCAGCACGCCGGGTCTCGCCAGGCGCTCGCTCAGCGGCGCGGTCACGAACGCTGCCAGCGCCGCTGCGACGGCGGGGAACAGCGCGCGCCGCGCGCCGCGGGCATGCACGCCCAGCGCGACCCCGAGGATGGCGAGCGCCGCGGCCATGGCGTCGATGGCGGGGCCGCGCACGAAGGGATCGCGCAGTGGGAACTCGCCCGTGCCGAGAGCGAGCAACGCGTGCGTCAGACCGAGCACGAGAGCGAGGCCGGCGAGCGGCTTGACGAAGAGCGCGGTGCCGCGCGCCTCGATCCCGAGGAGAGGCACCATCGGCGCGAAAGTGGCGGCCGCCACGTAGGCGAGCACCACCGCCGGCAGCCAGCTCCGATCGGGCAGCGCGAGCGCGGTGGCCGTGCCGACCCACAGCGCGCCGAGGCCACCGACCAGCACGAACAGCGAGCGCACGCGGGGCAGGGGCGCGAGGGCGAGACGCGCGACGACCGCGAACAACGCGAACACGGTGGCCAGGAGCCAGTCGCCGGTGAGACCGGTCGCCGCGAAGCTGCCGGCGAGGACGAGGGCGAAGGTAAGGTGCAGCGCTGCCGCCGTCGCGCCGTGCCGCGGAGCGGCGATCCGCACCGCGCAGGCCCCGGCGATCACTGCGAGCGGATACCACGCGGCCCGCGCCGCGAGCGCGTCGCAGCTCGCGATCGCGAGCAGCGGCACGGTTGCGGTCAGCAGGCCGGCGGCGGTCGTGCGCAGGGCCGGTCCGATCCGCTGCACGAGCGAGCCGGCGGCGAGCGCCATCGCCGTGGCGAGCAGGAACGCCACGGCGTCGGGTCGCGGCGGCGTCGTGAAGCCTGTCGTCGCGCGCTGCGCGACCGCCCACAGCAGGGCGATGGCGAGAGCGACGAGCGCCGCGGCCGCCGTGGGTCGGAGGGCGGCCTGGGCGCGCGGGTACGGGTTGCTTCCGGTCGCGGTCAGCGCGAGGGCGAGGGCCGCGACAGCGAACGTCGCCGCGCCGCACATCCCTTCGAGCCCGTAGCCCAGCGCCGTCGCAGCGGCGAGGGCGCTGCCCGCGACCAGGACGCAGGCGGGGACGGACACGACGGCGAAGCCGCTCCAGACCGCGGTGGCGGCGAGGATGACGGCGGCCAGCGCGAACGTCTGCGCCAGCACCCACGAGTCGAGGGAGACGGCGAGTTGCTGGATCACCGCAGGGGCAGCCAGGGCCTGCACCACGAACACCGAAACGACACTCGCCGCGGGGACCGGGGCTTTCTCCCGCCACGCGTGCGGGCGATCGAGCGCCGGACGCCAGCGCACGAAGGCCGCGCGCAGCAGCGGCAGGATCGAGAGCAGGACGCAGGCCAGACCGGTCGATGGCAGGTGCAGCGCGCTCGCGTCGCCGCCGCACAGCCCGAGACCCGCGAAGCCCACGGCGATCCACGCGAGGGGTTCGAGCCACGCGAGCGCGAAGGCCGCGCCGACTCCGGCGAGCAGCAGGCCGAGCGCGAGGTGACCCGGCGCATCTACCGCGCGCAGCGCCGCGAGGCGTTCCGTCGGTGGGAGCAGCGAGAACGCGAAGACGCCGAGCGCGAGGGTCGCCACCGCATCGAGAACCCCATGGCTCGCGCGCCGCGCGAACGTCGAGGGCTCACTGCGTCGTTGGAGCACGCACGCCACCAGCAGCAGCAGCAGGCCGAGCGCGGCGAGCACGAGCAGGGTCGTGCCGCGCGGAGGCTCTTGGTGCACGAGCGCGGCCACCACGCTGCCGATGCCGCCGAGGGTGCCCGCGAACACGAGCCGCTGGCGCTGCGTCGCGACGCCCAGCGCCACGAGCAGCGCGCCCTCGGCGCCGAGCACCGCCATGGGCGCGCGCGCATCACTGCCCGCGGTGATCGAGAGGAGCGCGAGGCCCGTCGCGACAGCGAGGGTCCACGCGAGCGCGACGCGGGCGAACGCATCGCGGCCGCGTTGGCGCAGCGTGTGTGCGAACAGCGCGAGCGCCGCGGTGTACGGCAGGAAGGTGATCCCGTAGAACGAGAGCGGTAGCCGCTCCGGCGCGTAGCCGAGCTGGCCGGCGAACCACGCGCGCACCTGCGCCGCGAGTTCGCGCACGGGCGCGGGCAACAGCAGATAGGTGACCGCCGATAGGGCCAGCGCCGGCCAGAGCAGGGCGGCGCGCTCGAGGCGGAACGCGACGACCAGCGCGGTCCAGGTCGCGGCGGCACACGCGGCCAGCAACAGTCGCGGGTCGGACATCGCGACTGCGACGCCGGTGAGGGCGAGCGCGAGCCCGCCGAGCAGGGCGAGGCTCGATGGGCGTGCGAACGTCTGGGCGCGCGCCAGGGCGTCCTCGGTGCGTACCAGCGCCAGCCCGACGGTGGCCAGGACGACTCCGAGCCCCGCGAAGCGGACGGCGCCGAGCCCCTCGGCGTGGAGCGCGGCGCTCGCGCTCAGCGCGAAGGCTCCGAACGCGAGCATCGCCAGCGCGACGAACGCGGGGATGCCGTGGCGCTGCATGGCGGGCAGCGCCGGGCGCAGGATGGGGGGTGTGGCGCTCACGAGCGCCGCACCGGTGAGCACGGCCACGAGGCCAGCGATCGCGCCGAGCCACGGCACGACGGCGCCGAGCGCGGCGCTGGTGGTGAGCGCGAGGCTCAGGCCCGGGTGCAGGGCGGGCGCCTCGATGCGCGCGGCGGCGCGCGCCGCGAACCAACCGCTGGGCAGGGCCACGCCGAGCGCGACGACGCCCGGCAGCCACGCGTGCGCGAGGAGCTCGCCCGCGACGATTCCCGCGACCGGCACCAGCAGGCCGGCGACGACGAGGAGCGTGCGCTCCACCTCCGGGAGCGTGCCGCCGCGGTTGAGCAGGCGGCCCGCGGCGTAGAGCAGGCCGCCGAACGCCTCGAGGCCGGCGAACACGACCAGCAACCGACCGACGCCGGTCATCGTCGTCCACGCCGTGGTCACGAAGAACACGGCGCCGCCCGCCATGAGGAACACGGCGAGCGTGAACAGCAGGTTCTCGGCGAAGGCCGGGCCGAGCCGGGCCCAGATCGACGGTCCGCGCGGCTTGCGGGGCGGAGCCTCGGGCTGCGGCGGCGCGGGCGGTGGCTCGGGCTCCGGCGCAGCGACTTCTTCCGGCGGCACCGGCGTGCGCCTGGCCACCAGCTCGTCGATCACTTCCGCCGTCGTCGCTGCACGGCTCGCCGCCTCGGCGGCGAGCTGTGCGCGCAGCGCCTCGATGTGTCCGGCGACCACCGCCTGCAGCTCGAGGGCGACGTCCGGATCCAGGTCAGGGTCGGCGCTCAGACGCTCGGCGAGGCGTTCGGCGGCGCGCAGGCGAGCGTCGAGGCTCACCGTGCGCCTACGCCTTGCCCACCAGCCCTTCGACCGCGGCGCGTTCCTTGGGGATCGACTGCGTCAGCACGTCGCTCCCGCGCTCCGTGCACACCACGTCGTCCTCGATGCGGATGCCGCCGAAGCCGCGCCCGTTCTTCTTGGCCCACTGCTCCGCGCGCGCGAAGTCGACCATGCCCGCGAAGCGTTCGCGGAACTCGCCGTGCTGCAGGATCGCCGGCACGAAGTAGATGCCGGGTTCGATGGTGAAGGCCATCCCCGGCTGCAGGTCGATGTCGAGGCGCAGGTACTTGGTGCCGAACTGCGGGCTGCGGGTGCGGCCGGCCGGGTAGGCGATCGCGTCGCCGAACGCCTCCATGTCGTGCACGTCGAGACCGATGAGATGACCGACGCCGTGCGGGAAGAACACGGCGTGCGCGCCGGCCTCCACGAGCGCGTCGGGCTTGCCCTTCAGGAGACCGGCGTCGACTAGGCCCTCGGCGATCACACGCGACGCACACACGTGCACGTCGCGGTAGCGCACGCCGGGCTTCACCATCGCGATCGCCGCGAGCTCCGCGCGCAGCACCGTGTCGTAGATCGCGGCCTGCTCCGCATCGAACTTGCCGCTCACCGGCCAGGTGCGCGTCACATCGGAGCAGTAGCCGGTGGCCACGCTCTCGGCGCCGGCGTCGAGCAGGAGGAGATCACCGGCTTGGCAGGTCTGATCGTGGGCGTGGTTGTGCAGCACCTCGCCGCGCACGCTGAGGATCGTGTTGTAGGCGGGCACGCAGCCGTGGTGCGCGAAGCAGCCCTCGACCACGCCGGCGATGACCTGCTCCGCGACGCCGACGCGCGTGTGCCGCATGGCGCGCACGTGCGCCTCGTGCGTGACCTTGGCCGTCTCGCGCATGCAGTCCAGCTCGGCGGCGACCTTCTTCACGCGCAGCTTGCCGATGGCCTGCACCACGGCCGGATCGCCGACCTTCTTGCCGTCGTAGTAATCGAGCTTCTCGCCGGTGATCGCGGTCGCCGTCGCGGTTGCCCGCTCGTCGGCGACCGCCAGCGTGCGCACCTTGCGTCCCCCAGCCCGCCGCTTCACCTCGGCGGCCAACTTGTCGAGCGGCTGCACGTCGGACGTGCCGTGCTGCTTCTGCATCGTCGCGAAGTCCGGCACGGGTCCGTGCCACAGCGCGCCTTCCGGCGTCCGCGGGTGCAGGAACAGGGTGACGGTGCGGTCCTTCGGATCGAAGAGCGCGGCCGCGTCGGGCTCCGGCGATGCGAAGAAGAACAGGAACGACCCGTCGGCGCGGTACGGGTACACGTTGTCTGGATAGTTGCGCGCGCGCGCGCCCCCGGCCATGAGGAGAACCGGCGTGTCGATCGTGGCGAGGAACTCGGCACGCCGCTGCTGGAGGTGCGACAGGGATGGCATCACGGCGAGCGTAGGCCCCGCGGGCACAAAGGGACAGCCGCGGGGCCCCGGGGTCACCTGACGACAGGCGTCGTCGCGTCGATCGACTGCAGGTACGCGACCAGCTCTGCCCGGCGCGCCGGGTCGACGACGTGGTGCACGCTCCGCAGCGGGCTGCCGCCCTGGCCGTCGACCGTTCCGTTCAACACGTCGTCCAGCGAGCGCGCCGCCCCGTGGTGGAAGTACGGGGCCGTGGCGTGCACGCTCAGCAGCGAGGGCGAGTTGAAGCCGTTGCCGCCCAGCGCGTTGATCCGCTGGCCGACGTCGGCCGGGTTGAAGCGACCCTCGATGTTGCGCCCGGCGGTGAACGGCGCGAAGGTGCCGACGTCGGCGAGCACGCTCGGTTGCGTGCGCGTGCGCCGCAGCTCCGCGCCGCGCACTTCCTCGTTGCCGCGCCCGAGGTCGGGCGAGGGCGGCGAGGCGAAGTCGACGGTCGAGCGGGTCCACTTGGCGCCGCCGTGGCACGACGCGCAGCTCACGGACTGGACGCCGGTGAGACCCTGGGTCTCGAACAGGACGCGTCCGGCGACGGCAGCCGCGTCGTCTGCGGCGCGCGGCGCGCGGGCGGAGCGCACGTTGCGCGCGACCCACGCGGCGATCGCATCCTGGCGCGCGTCGCGGCCGGCGCTGCGCG
Source organism: uncultured candidatus Brocadiaceae bacterium (assembly GCA_964418595.1). Classification (GTDB taxonomy): domain Bacteria; phylum Planctomycetota; class UBA1135; order UBA1135; family UBA2386; genus CAYQMF01. The sequence continues at coordinate 17,730 of CAYQMF010000084.1, read as the reverse complement.
ACACCAGGAAGTTGGCCACCGGCGTCGGCGACGAAGCGCGAGCGCCGCGGCGCGCAGCGGGGAGCGGGGCCTTGCCGGTCCAGGTGCCCGCGGGCGTGCCGGGCGCGCCGGCGGCGCCGGCAGGGTTCGCTGCCGCGTTGTATTCGAACACGGCGTCGGCGTCGGCGCCTGCGGCATCGACGCCGCCGAACACGAAGATGCGATTGCTCGCGGTCGCGATGGCGAACGAGTGGCGCGCCTGCGGCAACGGCGTGAGCACGGCGACGCCTCCGACAGGGTCGGTGGGCTGCGCCTGGCTGGTGGTCGCGGCGAACGCCTCGACGGTGGTCAGGGCATTGCCCTGCGCGTCCCGCCCTCCGATCGCGAACACGTGGCTCGGGAACACGCCGCGCACGATCGCGGCCGCGCCGAGGTCGCGCCGTGGCGTGAACTCGAACGCGAGCGTCCGCCACACGCCGGGGCCTGTGGGATCGGGGCGGTAGCGGAGGATCGCGCCGGTGAGCTGGGGCAGCCGTTCGCTGCCGCGGTTGCCGCACAGCACGTTCACCTCGGCGAGCGGCTCGCCGACGTTGAGCGGACCGTTGGCGGCGACGCCCGCCTGCGCGACTCCCACCGGCAGCGGCGCGACGGCACGCCACGTGTCGGTCGCGATGTCGTACTCCTCCACCGTGGTCACCGGTCGCGCATCGACGGCCGTGCTCGCATACCCGCCGATCGCGAGTACGCGCGGACCCGCGGGCGTCTCGACGGCGACGAGGCCGAACGAGTGGCGCCCCGTGAAGCCGCGGCTGCTGCGCCGCGTCACCCGGTTGCTGGCCGGCTCGAAGAGGAGCACCGCGTCGGCGTCGGCGAGCAGTGCGCCCTGCGCCGCGCCCGAACGGCCACCGGCGATGACAACGCGCCCGTCGGCCAGCGTCGCCATCCCGAAGTCACGCCGCGCGCCGAGCAGCGCCGGCAGCGCCGCGTCTTCGGCCAGCGCGTTGCTCGTGCCGACGGCATTGAGGAACTGGTGGTACTGCAGGATCGCCGGCGAGTCGTCCGGACCCGCACCACTGCCGCCGCCGACCACGAAGATCGCGCGGTCGTCCTCGATGAGACCGCGGCCGCCGAACACGTTGCGCGTGTTCAGTTCGAAGTCCTGGTTCTCGTCGCGCAGCGCGCTCCAGTTGAGGATGCGCTGGTCGCCGGCGTGGAAGCGGTTGAACATCCCGTCGAGGGGGATGGTCTGCCGCGGCCCGGCCGGGAACTGCCAGGTGACCGAGTCGGCCAGGCCGTCGGGATGGCACACGGCGCACGCGCCCCAGCTCTCGCTCGACATGCGGCCCTGCGGTCCGCGCCCGGAGAAGAACAGCTCCGCGCCGAGCAGCGTCTGCTCGTCCGGCGTGCCGCGCCCGGGCAGGGGCGAGGTGAGCGCGGAGGCGACGACCTTGCGCTGCGCGAGGTCGACGACGCTGATCGACCGCGACGTGTAGTTGTGCACGAACGCGCGCTTGCCGGCCGCGTCGATGACGAGCCCGCGCGGCGCCTTGCCGGGGATGCCACCGGCGCCGACCTCCTGCAGGTCGACGCGGGCGATCGCCGCCGCTCCGGCCTGCACCGGCGCGTCGATGCTCGGCAACCCGGCGTCGTCCACCGTCAGGCGCACGATCACGTCCGAGTTCTGGATGGCGACCCACGCTTCGCTGCCGTCGGGGCCGAACGCCATCGCGACGGGGTTGGTGTGGAACAGCACCGGCCCGGCGGCGGTGCCTTGCTTCACGCCCTGGTTGAGGTTGAGCGGCGCCTTGCGATGCACGACGCCGGTGGCGTCGCCGGTCACCTCGACGTTGCTCGTGAGATCGATCACCGACACGAGGCCCTGCGCGTTCACGTTGAAGCCGAACGGCCCATTGGGCGACGCCGCGGTCGACACGACGTAGGCCTTGCCGTTGCGCGGATGGATGGCGATGGCCGCGAGCTGGTTGGGGAACGCCCCGGTCGCGAACGTGACCGTCGGCGGGTTGGTGGGATCGGGCGCGTCGGTGCCGCCCGCACCGTTCTCGGTGCCGATGCGATCCAGCACGGAGCCGTTGCTGCGGAAGCCGGTGTCGAGCATCGGCGCCAGCGCGACGCTGCCCACGAACGACAGGCTCGCGGTGTCGAACACCGCCACGCGCCCTTCGCGGGCGTCGTCCTGGGATTCGTCGAGCCCGGTCCGGCCCGGCCGCAGCTCGGCAAAGAAGCACGCCGCGTACAACCGCTCGCTGCCGCCGTCGCGGCGCCAGGCCAGCGCCCGGGGCGAAGACCCCACGGCGGGGTCGAGGGTGAGGGTCGCGACCACGCGGTCCGTCGCGACGTCGATCACGGAGATCGTGCCGGACCCGGCGTTGGCGACGTACGCGCGCGCGTCGGCGTCGTCGACGAGCACGGCGCGCGGCTCGGTACCCACGCTCACGGTGCCGGCGACGCGCGGGTCGCCGCCGAGGTCGACGACGGAGACCGTGCCGGCGCCGGCGTTGGTGACGTAAGCCTTGTGCCCACGACCGGTGACCGCGACGGCGCGCGGATCGTTCCCCACGGCCAGGGCGCAGAGCTGGACGGGTTGCTCGAGCGCCACCGAGAACACGGCGAGCGTGTCGTCGTCGGGGTTGACGACGAGCAGGCGCTGGTCGTGCGCGGTGAGCGCGATCGACGCGGAGGCGCGGGGTCCGGCCGGCAGCGGTGCGGGCAGGATGGGCGCGGGGGCGCGGCCGCCGCCGCTGCATCCAGCGATGGCGCCGAGGAACAGAAGGGCCGCGAGCTGGGCGGCTCCACGAAGGTGTGCTCTCATGCACCGCGCAGGATCGGCGCGCACGGTTCGTGACACTCGCCCCGCGAAATCGCCGGCGGCGGAAAGCCGCCGGTGGTGGAGTTCCCGCCGCGCCGACCCGTTCGCGCGCCGTCTCGCTCGCCCAGGCCTCGTCGCCATGACCCAGAACCGCACCGTCCCGCTCCTCGTCACGCTTCTCCTCGTGTGCGCCGCCCTGGTGGTCTGGCTGTTCACTCCCATCGGGGGCGGGGCACCGGGGGTGTCGCCGGTCGGCTCCGGCACGCCAACGGCGGAGGGTGCGGGTGCCGCGGCCGCTTTGAGCAGCGAAGGGGGGACCGGCGCGCGGGCGGCGGTGCCCGAGGCGGGCGGGCGGCAGGCGGTCGCAGCCGGGACAGCCGCGCCAGCGGGGCGCTTCTCGGTGAGCGGGCGCGTGGTCGGGACCGATGGCGCGGCGGTGCCGGGTGTGGTGCTGACCTTTGCGCCTTCGACCGGCGGCGATCTCGCGCTGGTGCTCGAGCCGGAGGCGGACGCACCGGGTGTCACCCGCGCTACGACGGGGACGGACGGGCGCTTCAGCCTGCTGCTTCCGGCGGCGACGGAGCACCGCTTCGCGGTGTCGGAGCAGCCCTATTACCTGCGCGAGTCGGGCCGCGCGCTGCGGGTCGCGATGCTCACGGGCGACCGCGATCTCGGTGACCTCGTGGTGGGGCGCGCGGCGAGCCTCGTGGGTCGCGTGCTCGAGGAGCTGTCGGGTCAGCCGTGCGGCGGCGTGCGGGTCAGCCTCGGGGGCGGCCTGGCGCTCATGATGCGCGAGTCGGCGCCGACGACCGACGCGGACGGACGCTTCGCCTTCGCCAACCTTCGCCCCGGTGTCTACACGCTGACGACGGCGTCGCCGGCCTACCTGCCCGCGCAGGTGAAGCTGGAACTGGGAGAAGGCGAGGCGCGCGCAGACTTCGCCGTGAAGCTCGTCGCCGGCGGCTCCATCGCCGGCGTCGTTCTCGACGACACCGGCAAGCCGGTCGCGGGGCTCAAGGTCGGCGCAGAGCGGGCGCGCGCGATGGGTGCCGGCATCCAAGTGCGCACCACGAGCAGCGCGGAGGCGACCGAGACCGATGCGGCGGGTCGGTTCCAACTGCGCGGGCTCGACCCCGGCGTGGTGAACGTCAGTGCCTGGGGCAAGGGGCATGCGCGCGCGAGCCTGGATGGCGTGGCGGTCGGCACGGGTGATCTCGTGCTGCGGGCGCCGCGGCTCGGTCGGATCCGCGGTGTGGTGGTCGATGGCGATGGCGCTCCGGTGGTCGGGAGCGCGGTCGTCGCCAACAACGAGGACGCCGGGATCGCCGGCATGCGTCTCCCCGGCATTTCCGAGGTCAAGACCGACGCGAAGGGCGAGTTCGTCCTCGAAGAGGTTGCGCCTGGGACGAACACGGTCGTGGTCACCGGGGAACACCGGCGTCTCGAATCCGGGCCGCTGACCGTCGTGGCCGGCGACACGCTGGCCGGGGTCCGTCTCGTCGCGCAGCGCGGCGCGACGTTGGTCGTCTCGGTCGTCGACGCCGCGGGGCAGCCGGTGGCGGACGCCAAGGTGGAGCTGACCGGGCCCGAGGAGGACGCGGGCGCGGCCGGCTGGCAGACGGCGCGGCGCGTGACGCGGCGCATCCGGGCGGGAGGCGCGGGCAACGTGCAGATCGACGATGGCGCGCCGCGCGGCGGGGGCACGACCGATGCACAGGGCATCGCGCGGATCAGTGGCCTCGAGGCCGGCCGCGTGGTTGCCAAGGTGCGACACGCCACGTTCTTTCCCGCCCAGTCCGCCGAGGTGAGCGTGCCGGAGCGGGGGGAGGTCGAGACCAAGGTGAGCGTCGCGCCGGGAGGATTCGTGTCGGTGACGGCGCTCGATTCCGGCCGCGCGCCGTTGGCGGACGCGTCGTTCAAGCTCGTGGGGCCGCAGGAGGCGGGGCCTGACGCGAAGACGGAGACCGGACACTGCGACGCCGCCGGCGTCGCGAACGTCGGGCCGCTCGCGCCCGGGACCTACCGCGCGTGCCTGGTCCTGCCGGCGCCACCGATGCAGCTCGGCGACGCTGGCGCGATGGTGGCGATCGGCGCGGAGGGGCGCGACCTGAGCGAGAGCAGCGCGACGGTCACGCTCGTCGCCGAGAAGACGACGGCGGTGACCCTCACGCGCCCGGTGCTCGCGACCCTGCGCGGGGTCCTGCGCGACGCGCAAGGCCCGGTGGCGGGCGGCAAGGTCCAGGTCTCTCAGGCCGGTGAGCCGGACATGGGGATGTTCACCACTGGGCCGCGCGCCACGACCGACGCCGAGGGACGCTTCGAGATCGCCGACCTCAGTGCGGGCAGCTACGACATCCGCTTCGGGCACCGCGACGCGCTGATGATGTGCGAGGAGCGGCTGACCGTGGCGAGTGGCCAGTCGCTGGTCGAGCGCGAGCTGTTCATGCGCACCGGCACGGTGCGCGTCGTCGTGCGCGACGACGACGGCGTGCCCGTGCCGCGCGCGCAGGTGACGCTGGATCGCGGCAGCCCGCGTGAGCAGACGACGGGCGCGCCGCGGCGGACGCGCGCCGTGATGATCATGACGAGGACGAACGACTCGGACCAAGGCATGTCGACGACCTCGATCTCGTCGGGACCGACGAGCGTGTCCACCGACATCGAAGGTGTCGCCGAGCTGGTGCGGGTGCCGCAGGGGGAATACACGCTCCGCGTCGAGCACGCGAAGTACGCGACCACCCGCAAGTCGGACGTGAAGGTCATGGAGGGCGACCGCGTCGACCTGGGCACGCTGACGATGGCGGCGGGCGGCACGCTGACCGGACGCGTGCTGTCGGCGGATGGGCAACCCGTCGACTTCGCGACCGTCGAGGTCACGCCGGTCCAGGGCGGTGAGCCACGCACCGAGATGGCGATGGGCGGCGCGATCCGCGTCACGGGCCTCGCGGCGGGCACCTACCGCGCCCGCGCGCGGATCCTGAACGCCGAGGATTGGGGCTCACCCGTCGAGTTCGAGCTCGGCAAGGGCGAGCGCAAGACGCTGGAGCTGCGCGCGCGGTAGGCGCTGCTCAGAAACCCTTGAACCCGTTCTTCGCGCCGGCGCGCTTGAGCCAGGCGCGCGCCTCGTCGGCGGTGCCGAACTTCTGACCCGTCACGGCCTGCAGCGCGGCCTTGCAGTCGTCGCGCCAGACCTTCCAGGCCTTCCAGCGCCGCTCCCAGTACTCGGCGGGTGGATTGTCGGCGTGGTCGACGTTGGTCGGGAGCGGTTCGTCGAGGTTGTCGAGGAGCAGGTGGATGGCCTGCTTCTCCTTGTGCTCACGGACCAGGGCGAGCACGGCGCGCTGGACGGGCACGCGTTCGGTCTCGTAGCCGGCGCGGAACAGGCCTTCGAGGCGCTCCCAATCCCTGTCGCGATAGCCGACGCGGGTGAGCGAGCGCACCAGCGGCTCGGCGAGCTCGGGCATGTCGCCGACGCTGCTCTGCGCCAGCAGCTTGACGACGCTCGGGTAGGCCTTCTTCTCCGGCTGGTCCCCCAGCGCTTCGGCAGCCTTCTTGCGCACCACGAGCGAGCTGTCGGCGCGCACGGTCTTCTCGAGCACCGGGACCAGCGTCTCGTGCGAACCGGCGATGAGCGCCTCGATGCCCGCGAGCCGATCGGCGAGCGGCGCCTTGTCGGGGATCTTGTTGAAGGCCGTGATCGCGGCGCGCGCTTCGGCGTCGGTCAACGCCTTGACGGCGGGAGCTGCGGGCGGGGCCTCCACCGGCGGCTTCGCCGGACCTTCGGCCTGGGCGAGGAGAGTGAGGGCGAGGGCGGCAAACATGGCGGACGATTCTATGCCCGCGGATCGGACGCGTCGCCGGAGTCCGTCGGCGGCGATACTCCCGGCCATGGTCGGTCGCATCGTGCGGTGGTTGGTGATGGCGGTCGGAGGCACGTTCCTGGGGGCGGGCCTCTTCCTGCAGGGGCAGGTGACTCTCGCACTGCACCTGCGCGCGCAGGTGCAGGAGACGTTCTTCCTGTGGCGCGCCATCGGACGGGCCTCGTTCCTGTTCCAGGATCAGGGGACGCGCGCGGCCCTGCTCGCCGACGAACTGCCGGAGGCGGCCCTGCGCCATTCGCAGCACGCCGCGGCGGTGATGATGACGCTCGGCGCGCTGCTCCTCATCGTCGCGCCTTTCGTGCGCAAGGGTCGGCAGCGAGCGGCAAAGCGCAAAGCGAAGCCCTAGTTCACCGCAGCACGAACTTGCCGCTGTTGCCGTCGGCGAGAGACTCCATGAGCACGCCGCCGTTGCCGGCCGGGACCATGCGATCCATGGAGCTCTCGGTGGACCCGATGAACACCGTGTTGATGCGGATGCGCAGGTGGCGGTTCAGCTCCGTGATGCGTGCGATGATCACCTGGCCGTCGACGATGTCGCCGCTGCTCGGGTAGCCGTCGCTGAGCAGGAAGATCTCGTCCACCGGTTCGCGGTGGCGACTGGTGCTCTGCGCGGTGCGCATCTGCATCGCCGCGGAGATGCCACCCCAGATGTTGGTCGACCCGTCGGGTGCCAGGCGGGCGAGGAATCGTTTGATGGCGCTCTTGTTGGTCGGCGTCGCCGGCACGAGGTCGTCCTTCCACGTGCGCACGGCGGTCGCGAACACGATCACGTTGAAGTAGGTGTCGGCGGGAAGGTCCTTCACCGCGTTCCAGCACTCCTGCGTCGCCACATCGAGCCGGCGCGGCACGCCCGCGGAGCCCGCGTAGGTCTCCGCCGCCTGGGGCGCGGGCGCCTGCATGCTGCCGGACGTGTCGAGCACGAACACGATGCGCCGGCCGAGGACGGGGATGCCGAAGAAGCCACCGGCGAACGTCGCGCCGGGCACGTCCTCGCCGCGCGAGCGCGGATGGATGGTGAGCTTGCTGCCTTCGGCCTCCCACATCGCGCGCCACCGTTCCGGTTCGGTGGCGGGGAACACTGCGCCGGTCATCGCCCGCAGCACGCGGTGGATCTCGGCGCGCAGCGCGAGCGAGATGCGGTCCTCCTGGCCTGCCGGCTGCCTGGCGATGCGCTCGAGGCCGGCGATCAGCGCTGGCACCGCGGCGGCGGCGCGATGCTCGTCGAGGAAGCGCACGAGATCGAGGTCGACGCGCGCGTCCCCGCGTCCGATGGCTGAGGCCGCGGCGGCGACCGCGGCCTGGAGGGTGAGGGGGTCGAGCTCGTCGACGCGGCGCGCGGTGTCGAGCAGATCCCCCAAGGCGCCGGTCAGCACCGGGATTGCGATCGGATGCCGTTCGGTCGCCAGCGCCTGGATGAGAGGCCGCAGGGCGCGCGCGTTGCCGAGATCGGCGAGGGAGAGGGCCGCCGCGCCGCGGGCGCGCGGGTCTTCGTCGCCCAGCCCGCGCGTGAGCACCGGCCAGAAGACCTGATCGCCGGCGCGGCCGAGGGCGCGCAGCGCCGCGACCCGCAGCGCGAGTTCCGCGGGGGCGTTCGCTGCTCCCTGGGCGACGTCGAGCAGCAACGCGCGGAGGCTGACCGACGAGCTCGCCTCGATGGCGGCCTCCGCCGTTCCGCGGGCGAGAGTGTGGTCGTAGGAGTCGCTCCCCGGCAGGTTGCCGAGCGACGCGATGCGCAGGAGGCGCTCGCTCGCAGCCCGCGTGTCGGCCTGGGCGAGAGCCGCGACCAGCAGTTCGAGCGCGGCCAGTTCCGTGAGCTTCGCGCCGGGCGCGAGGCGCTCCGGGATCCGGCGCGGGCCGTCGGGGACGGGTCTGGCTTCCGCGAGTTGGATTGCCTTCGCTCCGAAGGCGCGCAACCACCGGTCGGCAGCGCCGACCAGGTCGCCGTCGTCGGTGCGTTGTGCGACGGCCAGGCCGAGCGTGGCAGACACGGCGAGGGCCGCCGCGAGCCATCGGCGGGGGAAGGACATGCAGGGGCGATTCTCGGCTGGACGCCCGACAGCGCAATCACCGGCAGTCGCGGGGCGGCTCAGGGAAAACTGCCGCCGGGACAAGGCCCTCTTCCTCTGCGGTCAGCGGGGCTGACGCATCAGGATGAACCGGCTGCGGTTGGGCCCGAGCCCGGACTCGTCGATCACCACTTCCAGCCGGATCTGGCTCGCCACGTCGGCGGCGCTCTGCATGCGCGAGGCAAACTCGAGGAAGAACGTGGTCTCGTCCTCCACACACGGGCTGCAGAAGAAGCTGCGCGTGCGGTCGACGCGGATCCGCTGCAGGGGCTTCAGGACCCCGCGCAAGCTGTCGGCGTCGTCGACGCTGCGCACCTGCTGGCCCACCAGCTCGATCGCCGCGAGGCTCGCCGCATCGTCCTGCGGCAGGATCATGTAGTTGCGGTCGACGAACCAACGCATCAGTCCGGCGAAGTGGCGGGCCCGGTCGGCGTCATCCCGCAAGTGCGTGATGAACTGCGGCGACGCCGTTGCGCGTTGATCGAAGTCGTCGACGCGCGCCCGCAGTTGCCGCACCGCGTTGGCGTAGCCGTCGGCGACGAGGGTCGCGAGTCCGTTGGGTGTCGCCGGAGTCACATCCGGCAGATCGAAGCTCGTTCCGTCCTGGACCGGGCGCGGCTTCAGGCCGCCGGAGGAGGAGGCCGTCACCACCGGCTCGTCGTTGCGGGGCGCGTCGTCGGCGGGTCGCAGGAACATCGCGGCGGCGATCAGCACGCCCGCAGCGGCGGCGCCGGTGGCGAAGTAGCGGAGCTTCGTGGCCAGCGGCACGGGCTCGCGGAAGACGGCGTCGGGCGTGCCTTCGCCCGCGCGGATCCGCTGCCACAGCTCCTCGCGGAACCCGGCGCTCAGGCTCTGGGTGGGGAGGCTCAGCGCCAGCTCGCGCGCGGCGTTCAGCTCGCCGTCGATCCGGTGGCATGCCTCGCAGGCGTCGAGGTGATCGAGGAGCAGCTTGCGTTGGCCACTCGACAGACGGCCGTCGAGGTTCAGCGACAACAGGTGTTCAGCTTGGTGGCAGCGCATGTGGGCTAGGAGACGCGGGGCGTGTTCAGGCTGGGGAGGAGATCGCCGACGGCGGCGCGGAAGCGCTGGCGAGCCCGGAACAGGCGCGTCGACACGGTCTTGACCGGACACTTGAGGATCGCGGCGGCGTCCTCGTAGCTCAGGCCTTGGAGTTCACAGAGCAGGAACGCCTCGCGGAACTTCACGGGCAGCTCCTGGATCGCCTTCTCCATGGCGGCGTGGGTCTCGCGCGTGGCGGCGATCTGATCGGGGCGATCGGTGTTGGGGTCCTCGTGGGCGATGTCGACGTCGGCTTCGTCGCGCGGCGCGATGTCGCGGAACAGGCGCAGCTTGAACTTGCGCCGGCGCAATTGGTCGAGGCAGAGGTTGCGCGTGACCCGGTACAGCCAGGGCCGGAACGCCGAGGGAGGAACCTGACTGATGTGGCGGTAGAGAGCGAGGAACGCGTCCTGCGTGATGTCCTCGGCGAGGGTGCTGTCGCGCACCATGCGCAGCGCGTAGGTCTTGAGACCCTCCGCGTGTTCGGAGAACGCCCGGTTGAAGGCGACGGCCTCCATCGGGTCGAGGGTCGGTTGGGCGCGGCTGTCCATGGCGAGCAAGGGGGCCCCGGACGGGTCCCTCGGGTGAGAACTCCCAGGCGGCCGCGTTGGCTCGGCTCCGCCGGGGACTCCGATGCTATCGGGTACCCGAGCGCTGGAGCACGAGGACGCTGCGGGCGGAGTCGATGTGGACGTCGAGCCGCTGGAGCACGTTCATGCCGAGGAGCCCCTTGCCAGCGAGGGTTCCCGGGAGGTCGAGGGCGACGGCGTGGGTGTTGCGCACCACCAGGGTCCCGATCTGGAGCTCCCGGAACCGCACGAGGGTGCCTTCCGCGCGCCCGCTCGCGGTCTGGACCTGGACCCGGCGCCGCGACGGCGAGCCCCTGCTTGCGAAGGCCGCCGGGACGACGGTCAGGCTGGCGCCGGTGTCGACCACGAGATCCAGGGCGACGCCTTCGAGGAGACAGCGCGCCTGGATGATGCGCGAGTCCGGATCGAACGGCACCTCGACGCGACCGACGCGGACCGACTCGGCTCGCTGGAGCATCGCGTAGTGGCTCCAGGCGAGGCGGGGGTCGAGCTGGGCGGCCAGTCGCGCCTGGTCGACCGCCGCGTCCGTCTGGCCAGTGGCGAGCAGGGCATCGGCGTAGGCCAGACGGAGGTCGGCGCGCGCGGGGAGGACATCGACTCCGCGGGCGAGAAGCTCGACCTTGCTGGTGTCGGGGTACGCGGTCCGACCGGCCTCGAGGAACGCATCACCGAGGGACGCCGCGTGGCGCACGGCCCGGCCGGGCGAGCGGCTCTGCAGGTCGAGCCAGCAGTCCGCGGCCGCGTCCAGGTCACCCGCCGCCGCGGCGAGAGGGACCAGGTCGGCGAGGCAGTCCAGATCGCCGACGAAGCGGTCGAGCGCCGACCGCAGGAACGTGAGACCCTCCTTCGCGCGCCCCTCCTCCGTGAGGCGTGTGGCAACCTGCCGGTGCGCGTAGCGCAGCGCGCGGTCGTACGCGCCGACGACGGCCGCGTCGCGCGCGGCGCCGAAGCCGAGCTCCAGCTCCTCGAGGGCGACGCGAGTGGCGTCGACGGTGGTCGCGTCCCGGAGCGCGAGGATCGCGTCTTCGAGGCGCAGCGCAGGGTCGGCGCGACGCAGCTCGCGCTGGAGCTCGGAGAGGGGGCGCGGAGTGGCGGTCCACGCGAAAGCAGGAGAGATGGAAAGTGCGCTTCCGGCACCGAGCGAGAGCGCGGCCGCGCGGCCGTGGGCGTCGAGCAGGACCTCGCCGTCGTCGACCTCGAGGTCGAGGAGCAGGGCGTGCGGGGTCGCGGCAGTTCGGGCCACGATGGTGACCTCACGCTGGGTGCGCGCCTCGTGCAGGATCGATCCCGTCGGCAGCGCGCCCACTGCGGGAGGCAGCGGCTCGCTGTCCCGCGGGGCCAGTCCCGCGAGCAGCACGAAGCCGTACGCGTCGCTCGTGCCCACGCAGACGGGGACGTTGCCGGCGTCGTCGACCAGCTTGTCGCGGAGGGGCAGGCGCGACAGAGGGAGGAAGGCGACCGTGTGCGGAGGCGCATCCCACTGCAGCAGAACGGCAGTCCGCGGGCCGTCTGCGCTCAGGAGGCGCATGGTGTGGCTGCGCTCGCGCGAGACGCTCTCGTGGACCTCGACCGCGGGCTGCGTGTGTGGCGCCTCGCCAGGCACGAAGCTCGCCGCGTGTGGTGGATCGACTTCGACGCGGTCGTGGCTCTGCCACCACCAGGCCGTGACAGTAGCGAGCGTTGCGAGCGCCCCGAGGACCAGGGGCCAGCGTGGTCGCGGGGCCGGTGGACACCACCCGCACTCGTCGCAGTCTGGCGACGAAGCCGCGAGCGCGGACAAGCACTCGGGACATCGCGCAGGCGCGGTTTGCTTCACGGCGATGGGCAGTTTACTGAAGCTGGCCCTCCGCCACTTCGCCATGCGCGCCTCGACCTGTTCCTTCCTCCTTCTGGCCTTGGCTGGCGCCTGCGGCGCACCTCGGGACGTGGTCCCCATCTCCGGCGAGTTCGCGGTCCTGCCCGAGCAGCACACCCTGTCCGTGGTTGCCGAGCACGGCAGCGTCACCGTCCTCCCCGGCGACGAGGGCCAGCCGCTCCGCTTCCGGGGCGAGATCCTCTGCGTGGCGGACGACGCGGCCCACCTCGCCTCCCTGCGCGCCTTGAAGGTGGGGCTCGGGCCAGCGCTGCACGCGCCCGCGGGGACCCTCGCGTTGACCGTGCCGAAGCTCCCGGCGGGGTTGGACCCCGCTACATGCCGCATCGTGCTCCGCGTCGTGATGCACGCGCCGCCGCAGCTGGGAATCGTGGTGCGGACCGGGGTCGGTCACGTGAAGGTCGCCGGCGCGCGCGGAGGATGCGACGCGGAGGCGGAGTTCGGGGACATCGCGATCCAAGGCTGTCGCGGCACGGCGCGGGCCCGGGCCGCCCATGGCAACGTGCTGGTCGACGGTCACGCCGGGGCCGTGGATGTCGAGGCGCCCGGGGGGATGCTGCAGGTGTTCGTGACCGGGTTTGCGGCGCCGGGTCTGCGTGCCGTGGGTCGCGACGCGATCGCGGTCCACCTGCCGCGCGAGGCGGGGTTCCAGCTCGACGCGGCGGCGCAGCGGAACAAGTGTGTCAACGGCTTCGGCGTCGCCGTGGTGGGAGAGGGAGAAGGAGAGACGATGCGCGGTTCGGCCAACGGCGGCGGTCCGTCGGTGCAGGTGCGGTCGAGCTTCGGGCGGGTCAGCGTGGGGATCGTGGAGTAGGCCGGCGACGTAAGAGACTCGCAGGAGCTAGGTTACGGTGATACCGTGCGGGCCGCAGAAGGCCGCGCAACCAGGGCAGGTCTCCCGACCGAGGAGTTTTTGCGGTACAAAGCGCGCAGAAACGCCAGACGTGTTCGACATGCGCTGCGCTCGTCAGGTCCACCGTGAGGTGCCTGACCCGCCGCCTGACGAAACCAGCCGGCGACGGACGAGCGCCCCCATCCCTGGCTCCTGACCGCACCAAGCACATGGTTCGACCCAACTCCCTCGGCAAGCGCCTCCTGGTCTTCTCCAACCACGACCCCAAGTCCGCCTCGCTGGTGGCGGCGACCTCGGAGTGGGGTTGCCTGGTCACCACGGCGGACACCCTCGATGACCTGCGTGGACGGATCGACGGTGGCGAGTACGACATGGTTCTCGTCGAGGACTCGCGCGGCTTGCGCCGGCTGATCTCGGAGTCCGATCCCGTGGGCGACATCCTGCGCACGCCGCTTGCCGAGATCGAGAAGCGTCACATCCTGCGCGTGCTGTCCTCGACCCAGGGCAACAAGACACGGGCGGCCAAGATCCTCGGGATCGACACCAAGACCCTCTACAACAAGCTCAAGGCCTACAGCGCGGCGGCCGACGCGGCGCGGCGGCGCCAGCAGCATCACCAGCAGCCGCCCCCAGTGGGTTCGAGCTACGGTCGCCTGCTCGGCTGACCGGTCTCGTTGCGAAGGTGAAGCCGCGACGGGCACTGCAGGCAAAGGATCGAAGTCGGCGAAACTGGCCCGTCGCGGCCTCGATGTTCGGACTCAGCGCATGTGGCGCTAGGCACTTGTCGGCGACGGAAACGACGGGCTGGCGCGGGGTTCTGGCGGATCGCCATCGGGTGCGCGGGCACGCCCGCTCGCATCGGACCGTCGGCGCGCAGTTTTTTTCAGAGACGCCGCGCCCCGGCGGGTGTCGGGCTTCGTGCAAGCTGGAAAGCCCGGAAGGGCACCGCTAGCTTCGCCGCATGAGCCTTGCCGATCACCGCGAGTCACTGCGCCACGCCATCGACCGGATCCGCCAGTTGAAGGTGTCGCTTTGACTACGAGGCGCGGCTGCGCGAGCTGCGTGACATCGAGCACCGCTCGTCGCAGCCGGGCTTCTGGGAGAACCAGGAACTCGCGCGGAAGGTGATGGCGGCGAAGAAGCGCTGCGTCGGAGTGGTCGATCCCATCGACCGCGCGCAGCGTCTCGTGGACGACTCCGAGGTGCTGCTGGACCTCGGGAGGGACGACCCCGAGGCGGTCGAGGCCGACCTCGAGGAGGCGTCGCGCAACCTCGACACCCTGCTCGAGGGCATGGAGTTCCAGCTGATGTTGGGCGGGCCGCACGACGAGAAGAACGCCATCCTCACCCTGCAGTCGGGGGCGGGCGGAGTGGATGCCTCGGACTGGGCCGAGATGCTCATGCGCATGTATGCGAAGTGGGCGCGTACCCACGAGTACGAACTCGAAGAGACCGACCTGCAGGCCGCGGAGGAGGCCGGCATCAAGAGTGCGACCATCGTCGTGCGCGGGCCGTACGCCTACGGACGGCTCAAGGCCGAGCAGGGCGTGCATCGCCTGGTGCGCATCTCGCCGTTCGACGGGCAGGCGCGGCGGCAGACCTCGTTTGCATCCGTGGAGGTCTTGCCCGAGCTGGAAGACGACATCGAGGTGAAGATCGAGGACAAGGACTTGAAGGTCGACACGTTCCGCTCGGGAGGCGCCGGTGGTCAGAACGTCAACAAGGTCGAGACCGCGGTCCGCATCACGCACCTGCCCACTGGGATCGTCGTTGGCTGTCAGGTCGAACGCAGCCAGCACAAGAACCGCGCGACGGCCATGAAGACGCTACGCGCGAAGCTCTACCAGTTGGAGCAGGCCAAGCGCATGGACGAGCTGGCGCAGTTCTACGACGGCAGCTCGATCAGCTGGGGCAACCAGATCCGCAGCTACGTGCTGCAGCCGTACCAAATGGTCAAGGATCTGCGCACCGGCGTGGAGACGTCCGACATCAGCGGTGTGCTGGATGGCGACCTGGATCCGTTCATCGAGGCACACCTGAAGAAGGTGCTCAAGCAGGGGGACAAGTGAGTCGGCGCGCGCTCATCTCGGTGTTCGACAAGGCCGGCGTAGTGGAGTTCGCGCAGGGTCTGCGGCGCCGCGGCTTCTCGATCCTCTCCAGCGGCGGAACCTGCCGCGCGCTGCGCGAGGCTGGCGTCGCCGTCACCGACGTCGCCGAGTACACGGGCTTTCCGGAGATGATGGGGGGCCGCGTGAAGACCCTGCACCCCAAGGTGCACGGCGGCATCCTCGCCCGGCGCGATCAGCCCGGCGATCTCGAGGCGATGGCGCAGCACGCCATCGATCCGATCGACATCGTGGCGGTGAACCTCTACCCGTTCCGCGCCACGCTGGCCAAGCCGGACGTGTCGCGCGAGGAGATCGTGGAAAACATCGACATCGGCGGCCCGTCGATGGTGCGCTCCGCTGCCAAGAACCATGCGCACGTGTGCGTGATCGTCGATCCTCTCGACTACGCGAGCGTACTGGCCGCGCTCGACGAGCACGACGGGGAGACGCCGGTCGAGCTGCGTCGGACGCTGGCGCAGAAGGCCTTCGCGCACACCGCGACGTACGACGTGACGATCGCCCGCTGGCTCGATTCCGAGCGGGCTGCGCAACCCGACGAAGTGGCGTTCGGGCCGAACGTGGGCCTCACCGCCACGCGCATCGCCTCGCTGCGCTACGGCGAGAACCCGCACCAGCGGGCGGCCTTCTACCGGCTCGACACGGACACGGGGCCGAGTCTCGCCTCGGCGCGGGTCTTGGGCGGCAAGGAGTTGTCGTTCAACAACATCCTCGATCTCGACGCCGCGCTCGGCGTGGTTGCGGACCTGCCGAGTCCGGCCATCGTGATCGTGAAGCACAACAACCCGTGCGGCGCCGCCACGGCCGAGACCCTGCCGGAGGCGTTCGCCGAGGCGCTGGCCGGCGATCCGGTCAGCGCATTCGGTGGCATCCTCGCGACCAACTGCACGCTCGACGTCACGACGGCGGAGGCGATGGTCGAGGACGGGACGTTCTTCGAGTGCATCGTTGCGCCGAAGGTCGAGCCGGCGGCCCTCGCCGCGCTCTCGGCGGCCAAATGGGGCGCCAGCGTGCGCGTGCTCGAGATCGGCGGATGGCCGATCCAGTCGCCCACTCACCTGGTGCGCCAAGTGTCCGGCGGGCTCCTCGTCCAGGAGCCCGACGTGTCGCCGACGATCAGCATGCGCGTCGTCACGAGGCGCAAGCCGACCGACGAGGAGTTGATCGCCGCCGACTTCGCGTGGCGGGTGTGCAAGCATGTGAAGAGCAACGCGATCGTCCTCGTGCGCAAGAACGGCCGTGTGCTCTCGGTGGTGGGAGTGGGCGCCGGGCAGATGAGCCGCGTCGACTCGGCGCGCATCGCGGCGGAGAAGGCCGGCGAGCGCGCCCGCGGCTCGGTCGTCGCGTCGGATGCGTTCTTCCCCTTCGTGGACGGCCTCGAGGTCGCGCTGCGGGCCGGCGCGACGATGGTCGTGCAGCCGGGCGGGAGCAAGCGCGATCAGGAAGTCGTCGCCGCCGCCGACAAGGCCGGCGCGGCGATGGTGTTCACGGCGGTCCGGCACTTCCGGCACTGAGAGGCCTCTGAGCGTGTCGGGCATGGAGATCGGCGCGGCAGCGCAGCGCGTGCTGCTCGGTGAGGCGCTCGCGAGCATCGCCGGCGACTACCGCCGCGAGCTTCTCGAGTCGGTGGGCCTCAGCGACGAGGACGCCAGCGAGACGACGTTCCTGCCGGAGACGAAGCGGTTCGTCGGTCGCCTGTGCCGGCACCTCGCGGATCGCCACGGCGAGGATTCCCGGGTGTCAGCGGCGCTCTCGGAATGGGCGCGTCGCGACGACAGCTACGAAACGTTCGATTCGCTGCTCTCCACGTTCTCCCGCTTCGACGGGCGCGATGCCCTGCTGCGGCGCGGCCGCGCCCTGTTTCCCCGCACCCTCACCGCGCACTGGGACGACCCGTGAGCGTCGCGTTGCGTCTCGATGGCGTGCGCGCACGGATCGCCGCCGCGTGTGCGGCCGCGGGTCGCGACGCTGCCTCCGTCAGCCTCGTCGCCGTCAGCAAGGGGCATGGCGTGCCGGCCATCGAGGCGGCGATCGCGCATGGACAGATCGTGTTCGGCGAGAACCGGGTCAGCGAACTCGTCGGCAAGGCCGAGGTCCTGGCAGCATCCCGACCGCAGTGGCACATGATCGGCAGCCTCCAGACCAACAAGGTCAGGAGCCTGCTGGCGGTCGAGGGTCTCGAGCTGCTGCACAGCCTCGATCGCATCGCGCTTGCCGATGTGCTCCAGGCGCGGTGTGTCGGTCGCCCTGGCATCGCCTGCCTTCTCGAGATCGCGGCCACGAACGACGCTGAGAAACACGGCGTCGAGCCCGCCGAAGCAGCAGGCCTGTTGCGGCACGTCCAGCGCGCCTGTCCCGCCATCCGCGTCGAAGGTCTGATGGCGATGGGGCCGCGCGAGGGGGACCCCCGCCCGGTGTTCGCTGCCGTCGCGCGGTTGCGCGCCGAACTGGAGCAGGCCGGCGGCATCGCGCTCCC
>CAYQMF010000083.1:0-29908 GCA_964418595.1 uncultured candidatus Brocadiaceae bacterium | reverse complement strand
AACGCGGGGTGCGGCATCGAGGGAGCGCGGGCCAGGGGCCCCGCTGCGGCGTCTCTGAGAGCACCTCGCCCGCGAGCGGGCGAGCTGCTCACGGGTGTTGCTGAGACGCCGCAACGCGGGGTGCGGCATCGAGGGAGCGCGGGCCAGGGGCCCCGCTGCGGCATCTCCTCGGCCGATGCAGACAAGAGCAACCTGCGCGGGCCATGCGCTAGCATGCGCCGACCCGCGCACGGTCAGCGCGGAGCCGATCACCACCTTGGTTCGCCGCGCCGGTCCCCTTCGTCTCGCCTTCCTCGACATCGTCGTCGGGGCGGAACAGCAGCGTCGCGGTGCTGCGCTGGTCACCGACGCGCGCACCGTGCCTCTCGAGTTCCGGGTGACCGACCCGGTCCAACCGACGCCGCTCCACCGCGCCCTCTACGGTGCGTCGCTCCGCGACCATGGCGACATCGACCTGGTGGCGGTTCCGCTCTTGCGCGCGCTGCGTGAGGAGGTGGGGGTGGTCCTCGTCCGCGCACCGCACCTGCTGCGCCTTCAGGAACGGCTCGGCGTGCCTGTCCTGTGGGTCGGGCGGCAGGAAGACCTCGTGCCGATGATCGACGCCGAGGAGCCCGGCTTCCTGCTGGCCGCGCGCGACGAGCGCTTTCCGGCGGTGGTTGCACTGGGTTTCCGGGGACGCCACGACGAGACCCGCGCCGCGTGCGAGGGGCTGCAGCGGGTGCTGCAACACCACGATCTCCTCGAGCCCTTCGCGCGGGTCCAGCTCGCCCTGCAGCAGATCGCTACGGCCGTGGACCCCGCGTGAGCGACCTCCTGTCGCGGCTCGCCCCGGCTGGTGTCGGGGCCGATCGTCTGCACCTGCGCGCAGCCGACGTCGACCTTCTGGCACCGATCACGAAACCGATGGTGCGGGGCAAGCGCTGGGTCACCCAGGAGTCGGCGGCACCGCCACTGCGCGCGGCCGGCCTGCGCCGCGCGTACCGCGAGCACCGCATGCCGCGGCGGACCCTCTACCTGACGATGTCGCCGTTCGACCTCGTCCTTCCTGCCCTGCATCCGCCGCTGGCGCTCGAGCTGCGGGGCGACCTGCAGTTGCCGAGCGAGCTGTACGCCTACCAGGTGGAAGGCGTGCGCTTTCTGTGCGAAGGCCGATCCGCCCTGCTCGCCGACGAGATGGGCACCGGCAAGACGGTGATGAGCACTGTCGCCTTGCGCCTGCTGTTCCGACAGGGGCGGGCGCGGAGTGCGCTGATCGTCGCTCCGCTCTCGGTCCTGCGCGTCTGGGACCAGCACCTGCGCGCCTGGGCCCCGGAACTGCAGGTCACCACGGTGCACGGCGGCCAGCGCCGGCGCGCCACCGACTGGCGGTGCCCGGCCCACGTCTATCTCACGACCTACGACGTGCTCCGCGCCGACGTCCTGCCGCGCCGGCGCGGCGAGGATCCCAACATGCCCCTCGCCCGCCGTGCCTTCGACGTGGTGCTGCTCGACGAGGCGCAGAACATCAAGAACCCACACAGCGGCAGGACCCGCGCCGTCCGCAAGCTCGAGGCGGGCTACCGTTGGGCGCTGTCGGGGACACCGGTCGAGAACCGGCTGGAGGATCTCACCAGCCTCTTCGACTTCGTGCGGCCCGGCCTGCTGCGTGGCGAAGGGCTCACCACCGCGGAGGCGGCGCGCAGCATCGCGCCCCTGGTCAAGCGCCGCACCAAGGCCGAGGTCATGAAGGACCTGCCGCCGAAGACCCGCCAGGAGGTCTGGCTGGAGCTCGACGCCGCGCAACGGCTCGCCTACGCGGCCGCCGAGACCGACGCGCGCGCCGAGCTGTCGTCGCTCGGCGCCAAGCTCACCAAGATGCACGTCTTCACGAGCCTCACCCGGCTCAAGCAGATCTGCAACTTCGCGCCCGCCGCCAGCGACAGCCCCAAGCTGGCCGCCCTGCGCGAGCAGGTGGAGGCGATCGCCGGGAGCGGCCAGAAGGTCCTGGTCTTCACCCAATGGATCAAGGAGGGCGTCGACAAGATCGCGCCTGCGCTGGCGCCGTACGGCGTGGTCACCTTCGACGCCCGGCTGTCGCGCGCCGAGCGCGATGCCGCCGTCGAGCGCTTCAAGACCGATCCGGACCAGCACGTGTTCCTGGCCACCGTGAAGAGCGCCGGCGTCGGCCTCACGCTCACGGAGGCCAGCTACGTGGTCCACTTCGACCACTGGTGGAACCCGGCGTGGATGTGGCAGGCGGAGGACCGCGCGCACCGGCGTGGGCAGAGCATGCCGGTGAACGTGTACTCGCTGTGGATGGCCGACACCGTGGAGGAGCGCGTCCACCAGTTGCTCGAGCGCAAGGGCACCCTGCACGCCGAGGTGATCGACGGCCTGTCGGAGACCGCGCTCGACGAACTGATCTCGCTCGACGAGTGGCTCTCGATGTTCGGTGTGCCGGCCCCGCGCTGATCCACGACTCCTGCGAACCGTCGCGACGCACAGCGGATTCTGCCCTTGCCGCCGCGAGTGGTCGCAGCAACCGTGGCAATTCGGGCGGGGTCGCCTAATCTCCGCGCGCAACCGTGGTCTCCGTCGTGGTGGTCAACTGGAACGGTGCGAGCTACCTCCGTGACTGCCTCGCCGCGATCCTCGCCCAGGAGCCCGGGCCGCAGGAGGTCCTGGTCGTCGACAACTGCAGCGACGACGCCTCGCGTGAACTGGTCGCCGCGGACTTCCCGCAGGTCCGCGTCCTCGCGCTCCCGCGCAACGACGGCCCCGGGGCCGCGCGGAACCGTGGCGTCGAGGCGGCGGCCTGCGAGCGCGTGGTGTGTGTCGACAACGACGTCGTGCTTCAGCCGGGAGTGCTGGCGGCGCTCGCCGCCACCATGGACCGCCACCCGCAGGCGGCGATGGTGCAGGCCCGCAGCGTGCTCGACGCCGCGCCCGACACCGTCCACTACGACGGCGCCGACCTGCACTACCTCGGCATGCTCCTGCTGCACAACTGGTACCGCCCGCTGCGCGAGGCCACGTCGCCGCAGCGCCCCATGGGCGCAGGCGTCGCCCTCTGCTTCCTCACCCGGCGCACGCCGTTCCTGGCGATCGGCGGCTTCTTCGAGCCGATGTTCTTCTTCTTCGAGGACAACGACTTCGCGCTCCGCCTGCGCCTGCGCGGGCACGAGGTATGGCTGGCGCCGGATGCCGTGGTGCGGCATCGCGGCGGTACCGCCGGCCTGTCGATGCGCGGCGAGAAGGCGAAGCAGCCGCCGCGCCGGACCTACCTGCACAGCCGCAACCGCACGCTCCTGTTGCTCGCCTGCCTGCACTGGCGCACGCTCCTGCTGACCCTGCCCGCGCAGATGCTGTACGGCGGCGTGCACCTCGCGTTCGCGATCGCGCAGGGACATACGCGCGCGTGGTTCGCCGGCAAGTGGGGGATCCTCGCGCTGTTGCCGGCGACGCTGCGGCGGCGGCGTGAGGTGCAGCGCACCCGCACGCGGTCGGACCGCGACCTGCTGACGGCGGCGCCATTCACGTTCAACCCGCACATCGGCCAGCGCGGCGCCGGCGCGCTGGCTCGCCGCGGTCTCGACGCGGTCTTCATCACCTGGTGGCGGTGCGTGAGGTGGGCCTGTGGCTGAGCGCACGCTGCCGCGCGTGTGCGCGATCGTGATCGACTACAAGCTCGCGGCGCGCACCGGCGTCACCGTCGAGGCGCTGCTGGCGAGCTGTTCGCGGAGCGACTTCGAGCTGCGGGTCTTCGTGCTCGAGAACGGCGCCGCGTCCGGTGGCAGCGAGTCGTTGCGGACGCTGGGCGCCCGGGCTGGCGTGCACGTCGAGGTCTCCGCGGCCAACCTCGGGTACTGCGCGGGCGTGAACCGCGGCCTCGCGCATGCGCGTGGCATCGAGGCCGAGTACGTCCTGTTCCTGAACAACGACGTCGCGGTCGCGCCCGGCTTCCTCGACCCCATGGTGGCGCTGCTCGCCAACGACGTGTCCGTCGCCGCGGTCGGGCCGACCATCCTCTGGCCCGACGGGCGCGTGTGGAGTCAGGGCGCGAACATGCGCTTCGGTCCCAACCTCAACGTGCTGGTGGGACACGGCGGCGCACCCGCGCCGACCACGCTCGGGCCGCAGGCCGTCGACTATCTGCCGGGCGCATGCGCCCTCTACCGCCGCGCCGATCTCGACGCGCTCGGCGGTCTCGACGAGAGCTACTTCATGTACATGGAGGACTGCGACCTCGGCGCCCGCCTGCGCGGCCGCGGCCGCAAGGTGCTGTGGCTGCCGTGGGTCCGCGTCGAACACGACGCCAGCGCATCGTCCGGCGGCGGTCGCTCACCGATGCGCAAGTTCATGACCGCGTGCAACGCGGCTCGCTACCTGCGCGCGCACGGCACGCCCCGGCTGTGGGCATCGTTCGTCCTCTTCGACCTGCTGCTCGGCCCGGCGGCGGTGTTCGCCGGCACTCCCCTGCGGGCAGCGTGGGCGAAGACCCGCGGTGCGTGGGCCGGCCTGTTCGGCCGCGCAGTCACCGTGGAGGATGTCACGCGATGAAGATCCTGCTCACCGCGCACGGGTTCCCGCCGGAGACCGGCGGCGGTACGGAGGCCGCGGTCGAGGCGCTGGCGCGCGCCTTCCAGCGCGTCGGCCACGAGGTCGTGATCGTGGCGGGGTCGCTGCGCGGGGGCGATCCCGCGTCGCCCGCGCGCGAGGACCACGATGGCCTGCGCGTCCTGCGCATGCACCGCGACGACCTCTACTACGAGAGCTGGTTCAAGGCCCATGCGCCCGCCGTCTCGGCGGCGTTCGCACGCATCCTCGACGCGGAGCGACCCGACGTCGTCCACGTGCACCACTGGCTGCGGCTGAGCAGCGATCTCGTCCGGCTCGCCCGCGCGGCCGGCTGTGCGACGGCGGTGACCTGCCACGACTACTTCGCCGTGCTGGCGCGGCCGGTGCGGTGCGTCGGCGAGGACGTGGCGCTGCCGCCGCCCTCGCCGTCGTACGTCGGTGCGGCCGAGAGCGCGGAGGCGTTCGCCTTCCACCGTGCCGACTTCGCGGACGAGCTGCGCGCGGCGCACGTCCGCTTCGCGCCGAGCCGCGCCCAGGCCGAGGGCGTGGCGCTGCTCGCGGGCGCCGACCTCGGCGGCAGCTTCGCGATCTCGCCGCCACCGCAGCTCGGGCCGCCCCTGCGGCGGTTGACCGCCAGCGAGCCCCGCGGTCGCCGGCTGGCGACGTGGGGCGCCATCTATCCGGAGAAGGGGCTGGCCACCGTGCTCGACGCGTTGGCGCAACTGTCGCCGGCGCTCGGTTACACGCTCGACGTGTACGGCGCCGCCCACGACCCGGCTTTCGCGGCGGCGCTGCAAGCGCGGGCCGCCGGCCACGCGGTGGTGTTCCGCGGCGCCTTCACGCGTGCCGACCTGCAGGCGATGGCTGCCGACCATGCGGTGTTGCCGTCGCTGGCGCACGAGTCGTACGGGCTCGTGCTCGACGAGGCACTGCAGCTCGGCCTGCCGGTCATCGCCGCCGACGTGCCGGCCTACCGGGAGCGGGCACCCGCGACCAGCGCGCGGTTCTTCGCGCCCGGGGATGCCGCGGCGCTGGCGCGGATCCTGGCCGCACCGGCGGGCCTCGACCGGCTCGCCCGGCCGGAACCGCCGGTGCTTCTCGACGCCGACGCGAGCGCGGCGCGCGTGCTCGGTGCCTACACCGACGCGCTGGACCGTCGGAGCACCGCGTTCACGCCGAGGGTCGACGACCGCATGCGCGCGAGCCAGCTCTTTCGCCGCGCCGAGCGACGGTTGTGGACGGCCCTCAAGCAAGGGGCGCCGCCCGCGCCTCCGGATGAGTTCCTGAATCGCGAGGCGTGATCGCCGCGCGCGGCGGCAGAATCACCGCCGATGCGACAGTTCCTCGGTGCGTTGTTGTTCGCCGGCGCGGCCCTGCCTGCGCAGGGGCTGCGGTTGCCGGCCGTGCTCTCCGATCACATGGTCCTGCAGGCCGGTCGCCCGGCGCGGATCTGGGGATCCGCTGCGCCTGGCCATCGGGTCTCCGTGAAGCCGGGCTGGGCGAGTGCGGCGATCGACGCCCACACCGGCGCCGACGGAGCGTTCCTGGTCGAGTTCCCGGTGCCGGACACTGCGGGACCGCACACGATCACGATCACCGTGGCCGGCGAGACGCGCACCCTGAGCGACGTGCTGGTGGGTGAGGTCTGGGTCTGCGGCGGACAGTCGAACATGGAGTGGACGCTGGGTCCGGGTGTGGGGCGCGGCATCGCAAACTGGGAACAGGAGGTCGCCGACGCCAACTACCCGCAGATCCGCTACTTCGACGTACCGAACGTGACCGCGTCGAGCCCACGGGCGGACTGCGACGGCAAGTGGGTCGTGTGCTCACCAGAGACGGCGGGGGTGTTCTCGGCGGTGGGCTACCTGCACGGCCGCGCGCTGCACAAGGCGCTCGGCGTGCCGGTGGGCCTCGTCGGCTGCAACTGGGGCGGCACCATCGTGGAGGCCTGGATGCCGGAGGCCGACGTCGTGGAGTTCGGCGAGTTCGAGGCCGAACTCGCCAAGGTGCGCGCCGATCGCCAACGGGGCACGTCCGTGCCGCTCGCGACGCAACAACGGAGCTGGTTCGACAAGCTGCGCGGCGTCGATCCCGGCGAGCGGGGCGGCTGGCACCAGACTCGCAACGAGACCGCCGGGTGGAGCGATCAGGTCGTTCCCGGCATGTGGGCCGGGGAACTGGCCAACTTCGACGGGGTCGTTTGGTACCGCCGCGAGATCGACATCCCGGCCGCGTTCGAAGGCCGCGCGCTCGTCGTCGACCTCGGCGCGATCGATGACCTCGACACGATGTGGTGGAACGGCAACCTCGTCGGCGGGCACGAGAGCGGCGAGCCGCACGCGCTCGCACGTCGCTACGTCATCCCGCCCGATCAGGTGTTGGCCGGCAAGGCGTCGATCGCGGTGCGCGTCGTCGACACCGGCGGTGCCGGCGGGTTCACCGGCGCGGCGCTGGACATCCGCTGCTTCCCCGAAGGTGGGGAGGGCACCAACGTCCCGTTGGCGGGGACGTGGCACGTGCGGCGCGGTGCTTCGCTGGCCGACATCGGCGCCTGGCCCCGCACCGCGGTGCTCGGCCCCAACACTCCTTCGGTCCTGTATGCGGGCATGGTGGCGCCGATCGAGAAGCTGCCGGTACGGGGCGCGATCTTCTACCAGGGCGAGAGCAACGTCGGCCGCGCCGAGCAGTACCGCCGGCTCTTTCCGGCGATGATCGAGAGCTGGCGTCGCGTGTTCGACTCGCCGAAGCTGCCGTTCTACTACGTACAGATCGCGCCGTACGGCTACGGCGGCACGGGCGCCGAACTCGCCGCCTTCCTGCGCGAGGCGCAGACGCAGGCGATGGCACTGGTCGACGGTGTCGGCATGGTCGTCACGATGGACGTCGGCAACCCGCGCGACATCCATCCGCTCGACAAGCAGACGGTCGGTGCGCGGCTCGCACAGTGGGCGCTCAGCAAGACCTACGGCAAATCGGACGCGGACCCGTGCTCGCCCTTGTTGGCGGGCTACGTGGTCGACGGCGATGCCGTGACCCTGCGGTTCGAGCACGGCGCGGGGCTGAAGACCCGCGACGGCAAGGCGCCGTCGCACTTCACCGTGGCTGGCGCGGACCGCGTGTTCCATGCCGCGCAGGCGACCCTCGATGGCGAGACCGTGGTCGTGCGCAGCGCGAAGGTCGCCGCTCCGGTGGCCGTCCGGTACGCGTTCGGCGCGGCGGACGAGCCCAACCTGGTCAACGGTCTGGGGCTGCCTGCGCCGTCGTTCCGCACCGACGACTGGTCGCCCAAGCGCTGACGCGGCCAGGCACCCTCACCCGCCGAGCGTGGCGAGGAGGGTGGCGTTGTCGCCGGTCATCGCCAACAGCGCATCGAGGCGCGCCAGCCGTCGCGGTGGGGGTTCGGCCAGCAACTGGGCGCGCAGGCGGTGCAGGCGCTCCGCCATCGCGCGGGGCAGGAGGCAGTCTTCGCGCCTCGTCCCGGTGCGACCGACATCGAACGCCGGATACGAGTGCAACTCGGCCTCGCGGGGGTCGAGGACGATCTCGCAGTTGGCCTTGCCGCGCAGATCGGCGGCGAGGACGTCGTCGATGGCCGCGCCGGTGTCGGTCAGGGCCGTCGCGAGCACCGTGAGCGTGCCGGCTTCCTCCGTGCACCGGGCGGCGCCGAACAGCCGCTTGGGTGGATGCAGGGCGGCGGCGTCCACTCCGGGCGCGATGATCTTGCCCGTGTGCGGGCGCTCGACGTTGTAGGCGCGCGCCAGCGCGCTCAACGAGTCGACGACGAGGAGCACGTGCCGCCCCGCCTCGATCATGCGCCGGGTCCGGTCGAGCATCAGTTCGGCCAGCTCGACGTGGCGTTGCGGCGGCTCGTCGAACGTCGACGCCACGACCTCGACGCCGTCCCGCACCGGAAGCGAGCGGGTCACGTCGGTGACGTCCTCGGGTCGCTCGTCGATCAGCAGCACCACGATGTGCATGTCCTGGTGGTTGCTCGCCACGGCCGCCGCGATCTCCGTGAGCAGGCGCGTGCGTCCGCTCTGCGGTGGTGCCAGCAGCAGCACGCGCTGGCCCTGCGCCATCGGCGCGAGGAGATCGACGGTGCGCGCCGAGGCCGGGCAGCCCGCGTGTTCGAGGACCAACGGGCGATGGGGGAGGATCGGTGTGAGGTTCTCGAATGGCACGCGGCGTCGCAGGTCACGCACGCTACCGCCGTTGATCGTGTCCACGTGCAGGAGCGCCAGGAAGCGTTCGCTGTCGCGTGGCGGACGCACCGGGCCCGTGATCCAGTGGCCGCGCTTGAGGCTGAGCCGTCGGATCTGGCTCGGGCTCACGTAGATGTCGTCCTGGCCGGCCCGGTAGCCATGCCGCCGGCCGCGCAGGAAGCCGAAGCCGTCCGGCAGGACGTCGAGGACCCCTTCGCCGAGTCCGAGGCCCATCTCGGAGGCGCGGTGCTTGAGCACCTCGAACAGCAGTTCCTGCTTGCTCGCGCCGATCGCGGCTTGGACGTTCTCGCGCTCCGCGAGGTCGAGGAGCGAGCGCATGGGCATGGCCTGCAGCTCCGAGATCTCGAAGGTGGCGGTCGCATGATCGTCCGCGCCCTCGCGCGCGCCGTTGCCTTCGGCCGGGGTCGCGCTGGTGCCCGGCCCCGGTTCGCCGTCGACCGTTCCGCTCACCGGGCGCGCCCCTCTCGGTCAGCCCGCCGGGGGGTGGGAGACGAGGTCCGCCAGGACCTGATCCACCTGCCGTCGCACGTCCTCCAGGGTGCCATCGGTCGAGATCGTATGGGTGCTGCGCTGCCTTTTCACGGCGAGATCGGCCTGCGCCGCCTCGCGCCGCGCGAGTTCGACGTCGTCCCAGCCGCGGCCGCGGGCGCGGGCACGGCGTGTGGCCGGTGCAGCCTCCACGAAGATCGCCGCGTCGCACCGCGCGATGAGGCCGCCCTCGAGCAGGAGCGGCACGTCGAGGACCACGGAGCGGCCCGCCGCCAGCGCTGCATCCAGGCCCGCGACCAGGCGCGCGCGGATTGCGGGGTGGGTGATCGCTTCCAGGTCCTTGCGCGCGGCAGGATCTGCAAAGACCAGGGCGGCCATGGCCGCGCGGTCGAGTTCGCCGCCACGCACCAGCTCGGCGCCGAAGCGGGCCGCGATGCGGGCCAGGACCCGTGGGTCGGCCACCACGGCACGGGCCTCCAGGTCGGCGTCGAGGATCTCGAGGCCGCGGGCCGCGAGTGTCCCCGCTACCGTCGACTTGCCTGCCGCGACCCCGCCCATGAGGCCGATCACAACGGGCCGACGTGGCTCGAACACGGGCTTGGTCATCGCAATCCGTATCTGCGCATCCTGCGCCGGGCGCATCGTGAGGTAGACTCCCGCAGGCGTGCAAGAGTCTGGCAGAAGCCGACTTGACCCTTGTTCGCTCCCATACCTAGAATCCCGCCCCTCCTCCCGCCGGGTAGACCCCTCCCCGCGGGCGGCCTCTCATCGCAACCGTCCAAGCCCGGTCCCAGGAGTTCTGTCCGATGCACACGCGCGAACGCGGCGCCGTCAACATGTTCGTCTTCCTCATGGTCCTCGTACTCATGCTGGGAGCGGTGTTCTTCGGCTATTCCCAGTACACGGAGGGCAAGCGTCTCAGCGCCGAGACCCATGCGGCGAAGGCCGGGGAAGCCAAGGCGAAGCTGGCCGTCCTGGTCCGCGACCATCTGCTCGAAGACATCCGCAAGGTGATCGGCGAGGCCGGCACCTACAAGGGCCGCGACGGCTGGAACTACAACACCGACGTCGAGGACGCCAAGAAGGCCGGCTGGGCCGAGGCCTCGCTCCCGGAGCTGGCCAACGTCACGATCCCCGCGCAGATCACGACCAAGGTGGCCGAGTTCGGGCGTGACCTCAAGCTGGCGTCGAGCCTGACCAACGGCCTGAGCGATCTCCTGAGCCAGATCTCGACGGCGTACAAGGTGCGCAGCCAGGAGCTGGCCGACGCCAAGTCGGAGAACGTCAAGCTGCGCGGCGAGCGCGCGAGCTTCGAGACGACCGTCGCGCAGGTCAACCGCGACCGCTCGGACGACAGCAACAAGGCGTCGCAGGCCAACACCGAGCTGCGCCAGTTCGTCGACGCCGAGTTCGCGCGCAAGCAGAACCTGATCGACACCATGCGCAAGGAGAACCAGGACCGTCGCCAGGAGCTGTCCGACCTCCAGGAGAAGCACAAGGGTGAGCAGCGGGCGTGGGCGAAGGAGAAGAGCCTGCTCGAGGCGCGCATCGCCGCCCAGGCCGCCGCCGCCAAGTTGCAGAACGCGCCGGAAGCCACCGACGGCAAGCTGCTGTCGGCCTCCGCAGCCACGAGCCTCGCCTACGTCGACCTCGGCACGAAGGACATGCTGCCCGTGGGCACCGTGTTCAAGGTCGCCGACCCGCGCGACGGCAAGCACAAGGCGATGGGCGAGGTCGTGTCGGTCGAGCGCGACCGCGCACAGGTCCGCCTGTTCGACGTGAAGGACAAGTTCGACTTCCCGGTCGCCGGTGACGTCGTCAGCTCGCCGATCTACAGCCCCAACGTGCGCCGCAACGTCGCGCTGCTCGGCCGCTTCGGCTACCCCTACAGCAAGGACATGGTCAAGGCCATGTTCGAGAAGCTCGGCAACAAGGTGCACGACAAGGTCGGCCCGGGCGTCGACCTGATCATCGTCGGCGACGAGACCCTCAGCGAGGACGGCGACGCCTTCGTCAAGGTCGAGGACACCGACGACTACAAGCGCGCGATGCAGCTCGGGGTCGAGTTCGCTCCGCTGCACAAGGTCCGCGCCTACCTGAAGCAGTGAGCTGAGAGTTTGTCCTTGGACGAAGCCGAGGGGGCGCTGGCGCGGCCGGCGCCCCCTCGGCGTTTGTAGGGCGAGCAGGGGCGGCTAGAGTCGCGCCGATGGCCGTGAGCGGATCGATTCCGACGACACAAGCCGGCAGGTCCGAGGAGGAGCTGCCCAAGATGTCGTTCGGCGACCACCTCGACGAGCTGCGGCGGCGGCTCGTGCGGGCGCTCGGGTCCGTCATCGTCTGCGTCCTGATCCTGTTGCCCTTCAAGGCGCAGGTCACGCAGTTCTACGTCCTCCCCTACCAGATGACCTGGGGCCGGTTGTTCGCGGACTACTGTGCCGACCTCGAGGCGCGGGTCACATCGACGAAGGATCCGCATCCCATCGACGTCGAACAGATGCAGTGGGTCAAGCAGTGGTCCCCGAGCATCCTGGACGGGACGTTCCCGCACCACCTGATGCACACGGTGACCACCCACAGCGGCTTCCCCATGCCGCCGTCCCTGGTCGCGCTCGGCGGGCTCGACGACATCTGGACGTTCATGGCGGCCTCGTTGTTGATCGGGCTGATCCTGGCAGCGCCGATCGTGCTGTACCAGCTGTGGGCGTTCATCGCCGCGGGGCTCTACCAGCAGGAGCGGCGGGTCGTGCTGCGCTACTTCCCGTTCGCCGCAGTGCTGCTGGCCCTGGGCGTGGTCTTCGGGTTCACCGTCGTCGTGCCCTGGGGTCTGTACTTCCTGGTGCAGATGATGGACTTCTTCGGCGTCGTGCCGATGTTCGCCGTCTCGCAGTACTTCAGCCTCCTGCTCACCCTGACCGCCGCGCTGGGTGTGGTCTTCCAGTTGCCGCTCGTGATGCTCGCCCTGCAGAAGATCGGCATCACCGACTTCCGTGGCATGCGCAAGCACTGGCGCTACGTCGTGCTGGGGATCTTCGTGCTGTCGGCGGTGGTCACGCCGTCGCCGGACCCGTTCACCCAGCTCATGATGGCGGTGCCGATGTGCCTGCTGTACGTGCTGGGGCTCGTGATCTGCTGGCGCTCGATGCAGAAGGCATGAGCCTGCGCGCCGAAATCCTCGCGATCGGCGACGAGCTGACGCATGGGCATTGCATCGACACGAACAGTGCGCACATTGCCAGCGAGCTGACCGCGGTCGGCTGCACCGTGGCCGGGTTCACCGTCGTCTCCGATGCGCAGGCCGACATCGAAGCCGCGCTGCGCCGCTTGACCGCACGCGCCGACGTCGTCGTCACGACCGGTGGCATCGGCCCGACGCTCGATGACCGCACCCGACACGCGGCCGCGGCCGCGGCCGGCGACGAACTGCTGCACGACGAGGTCGCCTGGCAGCAGGTCCTCGCCTACTTCGCGCGCCTGCAGCGCAAGGTCGTGCCGGAGAGCAACCGTCGGCAGGCTCTGCGTCCCAGCTCGGCGACCGTCATCGCCAACCCCATCGGGTCGGCCCCGGGCTTCGCCTTGCCGATCGGCGGCGGCCTCGTGTTCGTGCTGCCCGGCGTACCTCGGGAGATGCGCCGCATGCTCGAGGACGCGGTCCTGCCGCAGGTGCGCGTGCGGATCGGCGGCGACGCTGTCGCGACGTCGTTCGCCACCCTGCAGGTGCTCGGGCCGTCGGAGGCAGCGCTCGGCGAGCGCATCGCCGAGTTCATGCTCGACGGCCGCAACCCGGCGGTGGGGATCACCGCGAGCCAGGGGCTCCTGAGTGTGCGCGTGGCGGCGAAGGGACCCGACGCCGTCGCGCTGCGCGCCGCCGACCTCGACCGTCTGCGCCCCTTGCTCGGCGACGACCTCGTGTGTGAAGGCGATGTGCCGCTGCAGGTCGAACTGGTGCGACGGCTGCGGGCCCGGGGCGCCACCCTCGCGCTGGCGGAATCATGCACCGCAGGGATGGCAGCGGCCGCGGTCGGCGACGTGCCCGGTGCTTCGGCGATCCTGATCGGTGGAGTCGTGGCGTACGCCGACGCCACCAAGGTCGCCATGCTCGATGTGGACCAGGGTCTCCTCGACGCGCACGGGGCGGTGTCGGAGCCGGTCGCACGGGCGATGGCTCAGGGCGTCGTCGCGCGCCTCGGTGCCGCGATAGGGGGTGCGATCACCGGCATCGCCGGGCCCGGCGGCGGGACCGAGGAGAAGCCCGTCGGCACCGTGTGCTTCGCGGTCGTGGACGGCGGCGACACCGTCGCATGGACGCGGCGCATCGCCGATCTCGGGCGGGAGTTCATCCGCCGCCGCGCGGTGAGCGAGTTGTTCGCCGCGCTGATCCGCCGCTTCCCAACGCCCCGGTAGCGGGTTTTTGGCAGGCGCGGGGTGGAAGCGCGCCCGCCCGGTCGATAGAAACGCCGTCCCACTTCGGGGTGGTGTAATGGCAGCACAACGGACTCTGACTCCGTTAGTCAAGGTTCAAGTCCTTGCCCCGAAACCAGCTCCAGCCGCGGGGCCGGCGCGATGCGCTGGCCCCGCGCGCTTCCCGGGCGCGCGCTACCCGATGGTGTAACGGCAGCACAGCAGGTTTTGGTCCTGCTAGTCCAGGTTCGAATCCTGGTCGGGTAACCACCTGGCGCGCGAAGCGCGCCAGGTGGTACCCGATCAGAACACGGTGCGCCGACCCGGACGCGGCGAGGACTCGTCAGCGCGCGAACTCAAGCTTCGCCATGCGGCCACCGGTTCCGACGGCGTAGCCGGTGCCATCGGGGGCGAAGGCGAGGGCGTGGTAGCCGGTGTCGCCGGCGGGCTCCCAGGTGTCGCCGCCGTCGCGGGTGAGGTCGGCGCCGGACTCGCCGACGGCGACCGCAAGCAGACCACGGCCGACGAAGGCGACCGCGGAGCGGTAGCCCCGGGGGCCGGAGTGGCGCGGGGCGTGCCAGGTGCGGCCGGCGTCGTCGCTCCATGCGGCAACGCCGCGTGGGTCGTTCGGTGCGCGATAGTCGCCACCGACGGCGAGGACGCGGTCCCCGCGCCGGGCGAGGGAGAAGATGCCGCGCGACGCCGCGCCGGCCTTCAGAGGCGTGGTGTGGATCGTGAACGGGTCGCGTGGCGATGGCCTGCGCAGGACCCGAGCGACCGGGCCACCGCCGGAACCGAGGAGCACGCCCCCCCCGGGGAGCGCGACGACGCTGGTCCCGCTCGCCGCGAAGAACGCCTCGCCCGGGAGCGGGGGCGGCGCGACCTCGCGGGTCCATGTGCTGCCGCCGTCGGTCGTGGCGAAGAGCGCGACGGCGCCGTCCACGGGATCGCCCACGAGCCAGCCGGTGCGATCGTCGACGAAGTCGACGCCGTCGAGGAACGCGCCGGGTCGTGCGTCCTCGAGCGTGCGGCTCCAGGTCGCTCCACCGTCGTCCGTGCGGAACACGAGCGCGGGTTCGCCGACTGCCACCACGACGGCGGTGCGGGCGTCGAACGCATGCACATCGCGGAGATCCCGGTCGGCCGCACCCGTGACCGGGCACGCATGCCAGGTGTGACCGCCGTCGATGCTGCGCAGGCAGGTGCCCTGGCTACCGCTCACCCACACCACGTCGGGCGAGACCGTGCACACGCCGCGCAGGCTTGCCCGCGTCGGTGACGCGAGCGGACGCCAGTGCGGATCGCCCTGACTCGACGCGGGGGGACCGGCGCACGCCGCGAAGGCGAGAAACGACGAGAGGACGAACGGGGACTGGGCGAGCGGCCGGCGCACGCGGAGAGTATGCCGACTCCAGCGACGCCGACCGTGAACCAGGACTGTGGCATTGTGGCTGCCCCGCGTGCGGCTAGCTTCTGGGCCATGCTCCTGCGCGCACTCCTTCCCTCAGCCGCCCTGGCGCTGATCTTCACCGGCTGCTCCACCGACTCCACGCCGCCCGCCGTGCTGCGGATCGTCGCCATCCCCGATGCCAACAAGGATCGCCTGCGCGACGACCAGACGGAGATCGCCAAGTGGATCAAGGCCACCGTCGGAGTCGACGCCGAGGTGGTGCCGATGGTGAACTACAACGCCGCCGTCGTGGCGCTCGCTTCGGGTCAGGCCGACCTCGGCTGGCTCGGCGGCGTCACCACCGTGCAGGCGATGCAGCGCAGCAAGGGCGAGGTCATGCCGGTCGTGATGCGGGAGAAGGACAAGCAGTTCAAGAGCTACATCATCGTCAAGGGCGATGCGCCGTACAAGACGGTCGAAGACCTGAAGGGCAAGACGTTCACCTTCGGGAGCATCAGCAGCACGTCAGGCCACGTGATGCCGCGCCACCTCCTGGCCAAGGAGATGGGCATCGCCAAGGCGGAGGAGTTCTTCGCCAAGGTCGCGTACAGCGGTGATCACAACAAGACGATCGGCGACGTGCGCGACGGGACCTTCGACGCCGGCGCGGTCAACTACTCGACCTACGAGAAGATGATCAAGGCGGGGGAACTCACCTCCGCGCAGGTGCGCGTGCTGTGGGAGACGCCTACGTACGTCGACTACGCGTGGTGCGCGCGCAAGGACGTCGATGCGCGGTTCGGCGCCGGCACGATCGGCAAGCTCGAGCGTGCGTTCCTCGGCCTTACCGGCAAGACGCCACAGGAGGTCACGGTGATGACCGCCAACGACAACGCGGGTGGCGTGTACGTGAAGGCCGAACCCACGTGGTGGGATGGCATCCGCGCCGTCATGGAGATGCCGGAACTGGCCGGGTCCTTCCAGAAGTGAGGCGGCGCGGGGGACCGACACCCCGTGCTCCCCGCACCTGACACGTCCATGCCCGCCGTCCGCCTGAGCGGGGTCGACAAGGCCTTCGGAGACC
This sequence comes from uncultured candidatus Brocadiaceae bacterium, assembly GCA_964418595.1. GTDB lineage: Bacteria > Planctomycetota > UBA1135 > UBA1135 > UBA2386 > CAYQMF01. The sequence continues at coordinate 13,767 of CAYQMF010000083.1, read as the reverse complement.
ATGCCGTCCTCGGCGGCATCGACCTCTCGATCGAGGAAGGCGAGGCGGTGGCCCTGCTCGGGCCGTCGGGATCCGGGAAGACCACGCTCCTGCGGCTGCTGTCCGGCGACGTCGCCGCGGACCGCGGCGAGGTCGTGGTGCTCGGCCATGACCTGCGCCATGCCTCGGCCGGCGCGCTACGGCGGCTGCGCCAGGACATCGGTCACCTCTACCAGACCGACGCCCTCGTGCCAGGTCTGCGGACCGTGCACAACGTGCTGCTCGGTCGCGTGGGGCGGTGGTCGCTCGCCCGCAGCCTGCTGTCGCTCGTGTGGCCGCAGGATCTCGACCGCGCACGCGCCGCGCTCGCGGCGGTCGGTCTGGCCGACAAGCTGGAGGCGCCGATCGGCACGCTCTCCGGAGGCCAGCGCCAGCGCGTGGCGATCGCACGCCTGCTCGTGCAGGAGCCCCGCCTCGTGCTCGCCGACGAGCCCGCGACATCCCTCGACCCACGGCTCGCCCGTGACCTCCTCGACCTCCTGCTCGACCTCGTGCGCCAGGACCGGCGCACGGCGATCGTGAGCCTGCACCAGCTCGACCTCGTCACGGAGCGCTTCGATCGCGTGATCGCCCTGCGCGATCGCCGCATCTACTACGACGGTCCGCCGCGCGGCGTCGCCGCCGTCGCCGCCGACCTGTTCGCGCGCGCCGATGGCGAGGCGGCCGAGCGTGCGTAGCCGGGCGCGCACGCTGATCGCCTGCCTGGGGCTGGTGGCGCTGCTGGGCATCGCTTGGAGCGTCGGCGGCTACGACCTCGGTACCCTGACGAGCGCGGACGAGCGTGCGCGTGGCTGGGACCGTCTGCAGGCGTTCGTGGCTTCGTTCGCCGCGCCCAACCTCGAGGGGTCGTTCCTGGCCTACGCGGGGGGGCTGGCGCTGACCTCGCTCGCCATCGCGGCCATCGGCACGCTCCTGGCGGTGATGCTCGGTCTGCCGCTCGCGCTCGTTGCCAGCACCGTGGTGTCGGTGGCGGACGCACAGGGGGCGCGTCGGCGTTGGCGGCGCGTCGTGTGCGAGAGCGCGCGGCTCGTGCAGGACATCCTGCGCGGTGTGCCCGACCTCGTGTGGGCCGTGTTCCTCGTGCCGCTGTTCGGGCTGGGCGCGCAGACCGGCGTGCTCGCCATCGCGCTCAACACCGCCGGGATCCTGGCGCGGGTGTACTCGGAGGCGTTCGACGCGGTGCCGGCGCGGCAGCTCGCACCGATCCGCGCCGTGGGTGCGGGGCGCGTGCAGACGTTCTGGTACGGCGTGCTGCCTCGCGTACAGGCACCGGTGCTGTCGTTCACGCTGTTGCGCTGGGAATGCGCGGTCCGCAACGCCGCGGTGATCGGCGCAGTCGGCGCCGGTGGTCTCGGCGACGAACTGCGCGTGCGCATCGACTACGGCGAGTACGACAAGGTGCTCACCGCGCTCCTGCTCATGCTGCTCCTCACCGTCGGCAGCGACATTCTCAGCGGGTTCGTGCGTCGCCGCCTGGGCCATGTTGGCGCGGGCGCGTCCGTGCCGGTGAGCCTCGCGTCGGCGCGGCGGCGGTTGTTCGGGCTCGCGGCGGGCCTCTTCGGTGCCGTGCTGCTCGCGGCGCTGTGGATGTGGGAAGACCTCTTGCGCCTCATCGCTCCGGTGGGGGGCACGTGGGGGCAGAAGCTCGGGTTCATGGGCGGATTCTTCGCCGACTTCGCTCGTCCCCGCATCGATGCACTCGACGACGCGGTCGTTGCGGCGGGCTTGCCCCTGTCGATGGCGTTCCTGGCGACACTCGCGGCCACCGTGCTCGCCGCGTTCGTCGCGTTCCTGGGGTCGCGCGCCGTGGCGCGCTTGCGGGCGCGCGGCGGGGGCGTCTTGGCCCGATCGCTGCGCGCGAGCGTGCATCGCATCCTGCGCCTGCTCGTGCAAGGACTGGCCACGGTCCTGCGCGGGGTGCCCGAGATCTTCTGGGCCTACCTGTTCGTGAGCTTCCTCCTGCCCGGTCCGCTCGCCGGGCTCGTCGCGCTGGTCTTCCACACGGTGGGCATCCTCGTCCGGCTGTTCCTCGAGAACCTCGATGCCGTGTCCGACGCATCGCTGGACGTCGTGCAGGCCAGCGCGGTGACCCCCGCCAAGACGTTCTTCTATGGCGCGCTCCCGGCGGTGGCCCCGCACTGGCTGGCCAACGCCTTCTTCCAGTTCGAGTCGAACGTGCGTACCGGCATCGTGCTCGGCGTCGTCGGCGTGGGGGGGCTCGGCCATCTGTTCGAGTGGAACTTCTCGTTCTTCCACTACCGGGACGCGAGCACGTGCCTGATCGTCATCGTGGCGTTGTCGCTCGCCCTCGATCGCATCTCACGGCGATTGGGGATCGCGCGCACGCGGCTGGCGGGATGAGGACGCCGCTCTGCTCCTGCACCGCGCGGTGCCACCGGGCGATCGCGCGCCGAGATGGTTCTCTCGCCTCCGGGCAGCCGCGCGTAGAGCGGCGCGGTCGCGACGGATCCCCGCCGGCCGGCTAGCCTGTCCCCTCCACCATGCTCCGCACCACCTGCTTCGTCGCGTTCGTCGCCGTCGTCCCGCCTGCGCTGGCCCAGGAGGCTGCGCCACCCACGGCGGAGAAGCCGGCTGCCGTGAAACCGGAGGTCCTGACGCTCGAGAAGCTCTTTCCGGAGCACGGGCTGTTCGGCACGGAGGCGAGCGGGATGGCGTTCTCGCACGACGGTGCGTTCGCGGCGTGGACCTATCGCCCGTACAAGGAACGCCGACACGGCGGGGACCTCTGGGTCTACGACGTCGCCAAGGGCGAAGTGACGCGGGTGACGTCGGTGCGCGTGCTGGCGCCGTTCCAGATGGCCACCCGACGGGTTCGTGACGATCGGATCGAGCGCGCGAAGAAGGAGATCGAGAAGGAAAAGGCGGCGAAGAAGACCAGCACCGACGTGACCAAGACAGGCACCGAGCCGGAGGAGGATGCGCGGCTCTCCGGCGATTGGGTGACCGACGACGACCACAAGCTCGAGCAGGCCCCGCGCTACGCGGGTGTGGGGAGTTTCGAGTGGTCCCCGGTGGCGTCGGAACTCGTGTTCAGCAGTGGCGCGGATGTCTATCTCGTGCGTGTCCCCGGCGTGGCGATCGAGCGGCTCACGGCGAGCCGCGAGAGCGAGAACCAGGTGCAGTGGTTGCCCGACGGCAAAGGCTTCACCTACGTGCGAGGCGAGGCGCTCTTGCGCGTCCGCCTCGGCACGCACCTCGTCGAGCAGATCGACCCGCCGGTCCCCGGGGGCGAGCGGCTCGCGGGCTATGAGTTGAGCCCGGATGGCAAGGCGCTGGCGTTCGTGACCACCAAGGGCGCGTCGCCGATGCAGGGCGCGCGGCGGGTCAACATCGTCAACTACCGCGATCGCTTCTCAGCCGTGCAGGAGGTGCCGCGCACGGTGTCGGACGACCCGATGCCGGAGCAGACGGTGACGTTCTACGTGTACGAGTTCGTCGACGCCATGGCGGAGAACGGGACGTTGGCGCGGGTCTTCTCGCACAAGGTCAGCGGGCCGCGCGACATCTTCAAGATGCCGGAGTGGTCGCCCGACGGGCAGCGCATCGCGTTCGCGGTCTTCGAGCAGAAGAGCGAGCAGGTGCAGATCCTCGTCGCGGAGCGCAAGGACCCGGTCGAGGCCAAGGCAGGTGCCGGGGAGAAGCCGGACGCGAAGGAGGCCAGCGAGGAGAAGGCGGAGCAGGACAAGAAGCCCGCCAAGGTGGACAAGCCAAAGCCCAAGGAAGGGGAACCGACGGACCGGCCGGCCAAGGTCGTGACGCGCTTCCTGCACACGGGCGGTCCCAACACGCCGACGCTCATCCGGCCGCAGTTCCTCGCCGACGGGCGTCGGCTGGTGGCGATCACGGAGCTGAGCGGTTTCCGGCACGTGCACCTCATCGACCCGCTCTACGAGCAGGTCGAGCAGCTCACGCGCGGCCGGTTCGAGGTGTACCCCATCGAGTTGTCCAAGGACCGGTCGGTGATGTTCGTCACGGCCACCAAGGACGATCCGACACGCGAGAACGTGTTCGCCGTGTCGATGACGGACGGGAGCATGCGGAAGCTCAATGCCCGCGACGGCAACTGGTCGCGGGTCGCGGTGAGCCCGGACGGCGGCGTGGTGCTGGGGTCGTACGCCACCTTCGGCGAGGTCCCCGAGCTGAGCGTCGTCGAGGTGGCGACGCAGGGTCAGAAGGCGCTCACCGACTCGCATCCGGAGGCGACCAAGAAGCTGGTGGCGACGTCACCGACGATGTTCACCTTCGCGAACCGGCACGGGCACACGATCCATGGCCACTACTTCGCGCCGGCCGGTCGGGCGGCGGAGGACAAGCGACCGCTCCTCATGTACGTGTACGGCGGCCCACTCGGCGGCAGCCGCAAGACGGTCGAGGACGGGAGCTATCACAGCGCGGCCTATCTCTTTGCCCGCTACATGACGGAGCGGCATGGCTGGGTCACCTGCAGCATCGACCCGCGCGGCCAGTCGGGATACGGCGGCAGCTTCGAGAAGGCCAACTACGAGCAGGTGGGCAAGCCCCAGGTGGAGGACCTCGTCGACGCCGTGAAATGGCTGGTCGAGAACCAGGGCGTCGACGCCAGGCGGGTCGCCCTGCACGGCTGGAGCTTCGGGGGCTTCCAGACCCAGATGTGCATGTACACGGAGCCCGATGTCTTCGCGGTGGGGATCGCCGGCGCCGGCCCGACCGAGTGGGAGAACTACAACGCCTGGTACTCGCAGGGGACGATCGGCAAGACCGGGACGGGCACCGCCGACCTCAAGAAGTTCTCGCTCCTGCCCCTGGCCAAGAACCTGAAGGGGCGGTTGCTCCTGGTGCACGGGATGGAGGACAGCAACGTGCTCTACCAGGACACCGTGCGGGTCTACCGGGAGCTGCTCAAGGCGGGCAAGGAAGCGCTGGTCGACCTGTTCCTGGACCCCACCGGGGGGCACGGGCTCGGCGGGGACGTCAAGACCCTGAACCGGTACCGGAAGTACGAGGCCTTCCTCATGGAGCACATCGGCTCGGGGGTGCCCGCGACGACGGCCCCCAGGCGGGCGGTGTACTAGGAAGCCGCCTGACGGCGCCCGCGCCCCTTCCGCAACGGCCGACCGATTCAGACCAGCCGGCCGCAATTGCGACCGGGCCTGGGGGTTGCAGTCTCCCGACTCCCGGCTAACCTGCCGCCCCTTTGCCTCGGCCCGGCGGGAAGCGGGTTCCCGAGGAGTCCCTGTTCCCTGCCCCGTCTTCCACCGCACCGCACTTCCCGCCTCCAGGCGCCTACGCAGCCCCGGCCATGTCCGACATCAACATCGCGAGTTCGCCCGCTTCGAAGAAGCCGTCCAAGGACGAGCAGATCCTCAAGCGCACGCGCAACATCGGCATCATCGCCCACATCGACGCCGGCAAGACCACCGTCACCGAGCGCATCCTCTACGTCACCGGCCGTACCCACAAGGTCGGCGAGGTGCACGAGGGCGCGGCGACCATGGACTACCTGGAGGAGGAGCGCAAGCGCGGCATCACGATCACCTCGGCGGCGACCACCTGCGTCTGGCGGGACCACAAGGTCAACGTGATCGACACGCCCGGGCACGTCGACTTCACCGCCGAGGTCGAGCGCTCGCTGCGCGTTCTCGACGGCGCGATCGGCGTGTTCTGCGGCGTCGCCGGCGTGCAGCCGCAGTCGGAGACGGTGTGGCGCCAAGCCAGTCGCTACAACGTGCCGCGCCTCGCGTTCGTCAACAAGATGGATCGCACCGGCGCCAACTTCGACAACGCGGTGCAGACGATGCGCACGCGCCTGGGCGCCAACGCGGTGCCAGTGCAGATGCCGATCGGCTCGGAGCGCACCTTCAAGGGCCTCATCGATCTCGTCGAGATGAAGTCCTACGTCTGGGAGGAGAACGACGACGCGCGCGAGGTGGTCATCGGCGAGGTCCCTGCCGACCTGCTGGCCGAGGCCACGACGCGACGCGAGCAGATGATCGAGCTGGTCGCCGAGTTCCACGACGCCCTGCTCGAGAAGTTCGTGGAAGGCGAGCCCGTCACCAACGAAGAGATCCGGATCGCCATCCGCAACGGCACGCTCTCCATGAAGATGACGCCGGTGTTCTGCGGCGCGGCGTTCAAGGACAAGGGCGTGCAGAACATCATGGACGCGGTGGTGGACTACCTGCCTGCGCCCACCGAGGTGCCGCCCATCGAGGGCATCAACCCGGAGACCAACGAGAAGGTCGTGCGCCCGGTCCTCCCCAGCGAGCCGATGTCGGCGCTGGCGTTCAAGACCATCTCGGACCCCAACGGCGATCTGACCTTCGTCCGGATCTACACCGGTGTCCTCAAGCAGGGCCAGCGCTACTACAACAGCCGGACCCGCCGCCAGGAGCGCGTCGGCCGGCTGGTGCGCATGCACGCCGCGCAGCGGGAGCCCATCGACGAGCTGCGCGCCGGCGACATCGGCGCGGCGATCGGCTTCCGCGAGACGATCACCGGCGACTCGCTCAGCGAGGAAGGCCACCCGGTGGTGTTCGAGGCGATGCAGTTCCCCGACACCGTGATCTCGATGTCGATCGAGCCCAAGGCGAACGCCGACCGCGACAAGCTGTCCGCGACCATCGCCAAGCTCGTACGCGAGGATCCGACCTTCAAGGCGCGCACCGACGAGCAGACCGGCCAGATGGTGATCAGCGGCATGGGTGAGCTGCACCTGGAGGTCATCTGCAACCGCATCGCCAGCGAGTTCAAGGTCGAGGTGCACGTCGGCCGACCCAAGGTCGCCTACAAGCAGACCCTGCGGGTGGCTCGCGACATCGAGGCGCGGCACATCAAGCAGACCGGTGGCTCCGGTCAGTTCGCCGTCACCCGCGTGCGCTTCACGCCAGACAACGCGATCGAGACGATGGAGTTCGTCAACAGCGTCTCCGGCGGCTCGGTGCCCAAGGAGTACATCGGCTCCGTCGAGAACGGCATCGAGCAGTCGGCGGAGGGCGGTGGGCGCCTGGGCTTCCCGTTCGTGAAGTTCCGCGCCGAGCTCTACGACGGCCAGGCGCACGACGTCGACTCGAGCACCATGGCGTTCGAGGCGTCCGGCATGCTCGCCTTCCGCCTCGCCTCTGAGAACAACGCCGTCCTCCTCGAGCCGATCATGGCGATCGAGGTGGAGATGCCGGAGCAGTACACCGGCGACGTGATCGGCGACCTGAGCTCCCGTCGTGGCGTGATCGAGGACATGATCACCAAGCCCGGTGGCGTCACCAGCGTGCGCGGCAAGGTGCCGCTCTCCGAGATGTTCCAGTACTCGACGAACCTGAGGTCGATGACCCAGGGCCGCGGGCACTACTCGATGGAGCCCTCGACCTACGAGGCCGTTCCGCCGAACATCGCCGAGCGCCTCCTCAAGGACCTGTGAGCCATGCGTCGGAGGGGAGGCGTTGTCGCCTTTCCCGGTATCCGAGAGCGCGGTGCGCCGCAGGTCTCCCATCCCATGATCGACGTCAAGCTGATCCGTGAGCAGGCCGAGCTGGTTCGTGCCGGCGCCCTCAAGAAGCGGTTCCCCGACCGCGCCGCCGCGCTCGACCGCGCGGTCGACCTCGATCGTCGGGTGCGCGAGCTGATCCCGCAGATCGACAAGCTGCGCAACGAGCAGAAGACCGCGGGCAAGCAGCTCGGCAAGCTCGGGCCGGCGGAGCGCGAGGCGCACCTCGAGGCGCAGCGCGCGGTGAAGGCGAAACTGCAGGAGTTGGAGGAGGAGGAGAAGGTCGTGCAGGCCGAACTGCGCGCGCAGTTGCTCCTGTTGCCGCAGGTCCCCGACCCGGAGGTGCCGGAGGGCAAGGACGACGGCGACAACGTCGAGGTGCGCAAGTGGGGCACGCCGCCCGCGCTCTCCTTCCCCGTCCGCCCGCACGATGAACTTGCCGAGGCGCAGGGCTGGCTCGATGTCAAGCGGGCCGGCGAGATGGCCGGATCCCGCAACTACCTCCTGTTCGGCGACCTCGTGTTCCTGCACGACGCAGTGCTACGCATGGCCGTGGAGCACATGGCGCACAAGGGCTTCGTGCCGGTGGATCCACCGCTGCTCGTGCGTGCCCCGGCCATGCAGGGGACCGCGTTCTTCCCCGGCGGCGAGGAGCAGACCTACACCTGCGAGCGGGACGAGCTGTACCTGATCGGCACGGCGGAGGTGCCGGTGACCTCCCTGCACGCGGGCGAGATCCTCGAGGAGGCGGACCTGCCCAAGCGCTACGTCGCCCGTTCCGCGTGCTTCCGGCGTGAGGCCGGTACCTACGGGCGCGATACCAAGGGCTTCTACCGCGTGCACCAGTTCCACAAGGTGGAACAGGTGGTCGTCGACGTCGGTGACGAGGCGCGCAGCCGCCAGCATCACGAGGACATCGTGCGCAACTCCGAGGAGCTGTTGGAGGCGCTCGAGCTTCCCTACCGGGTGGTGGCGGTGTGTGGCGGTGACCTCGGGGTACCGCAGGCGATGAAGTACGACATCGAGACCTGGATGCCGTCGCGCGGTGCGTACGGCGAGACCCACTCCGCGTCGCGCTTCTACGAGTTCCAGGCCCGCCGCCTCAACATCCGCTATCGCCGGGCCAGCGACCGCAAGGTCGCCTTCTGCCACACGCTCAACAACACCGTCGCCGCCAGCCCCCGCATCCTCATCCCGCTCCTCGAGGTGCACCAGCAGGCCGACGGGACCGTCAGGATCCCTGCCGCCCTGCGTCCGTACCTCGGCGGGCGCGAGGTGCTCGGCCGCCCGCTCGGGTAGGCCGGGAACGCGCGAGCGTCAGCGGCCGCCGCGGCCGCCGCCGCCTAACAGGCCGCCGAGGCCGCCGCCGCCGCCGTTGCCGCCCGCCCCGCGCAAGAGATCGCCCAGGTCGAAGTTGCCGCTGCCGCGGTTGCCGCCGACGGGTGGGACGCCGCCGGTCGCGCCGCCGCGGCCGCCACCCCGATTGCCGCCGCGCCCGCCGTTCCGGCCACCTTCCTCACTGCGCACGCCGCCCTGGGTGACGTCGATCGGACCGGCTGCACCTGCGCCGCCACGCGCCGCACCGGCGCCGCTCCCGGCTGCGCCCCCGGGCCCGGCAGCGCCGCCCCCGGCCGCCGCCGGCCGCCGTGGGCGTAGGGGGACCATCGCGACGCCGGCCTTGAGGATCTCCGGGTAGCGCGGGTCGAGCACGACGTGGCGGGTGTAGGCGCGTTCGACCGGCCCGCCTTCGGCGACCTCCGTCCCCGACACGCGGTTGCGGTTGGCGAGGCGGCGCTCGAGGGTGAACTCGATGAGGATGCGGCGCGGGAGCGTGTCCTCGACGCTGCTGTCCCACTCGTGCAGCTCCTCGCACTCGTGGCCGAGGGTCGCGTAGTACTTGATGTTGAAGCTCTTCAGCCGGTCGTGCACGAGCTGGAACTGTCCCTCCGTGATCAGGTTGTCGTCGATCATCGGATCCTCGCGCCGCCACAACTCCATGAGCTGGGGGTTGTCGGGGTTCTGGCGGAGCCAGTAGCCGACCTCGCAGAGCGTCGGGCGCCGCGGGTTGCCCATCCCATCGAGCACCGTCGACGTGGAGTCCGTGGTGGTCAGGAAGTCGATGCGGTCGGCGGGCGAGCCGGCGACGTCGAGGTTGCGGCCGCGCAGGATGCGGTTCTTCTTGATGTTGAAGTGCCAGAGCCCGGCGAGGTCGCGCTCGATGAGCGCAAGGATGCGCGGCCCGGGCTCCTTGTCCTCCGACAGCGCCTCCATCTCCACGCCCGCCTGCATCGTGGCCATGAAGGTCATGTGCACGGTGAGCATGAGGCCGGCGGCGATCGCCACGGCGATGAGGAGTTCGATCAGGGTGAAGCCGGCCTGCGCCGGACGTCGGTCACTTGCCTGCATTGGTTCCACCTGGGGCGGCGCCGCTGCCGCCGGTCGTACTGCCACCACCGGTGGCGTTGCCTTCGCCGTTCTGGGCCGCGAGCGACTCCGCCTGCTCCGGGGTCATGCCATGGATGGCGAGGGTCGATACCTTGGCCTTCAGGGTGAAGGTCTCCTCGAGCTTGGTGTCGTCCTTGTCGAGGCTCACGTTGGGGAAGTAGACGATCACCGCCACCTCCTCGAAGTCGTCCTCGGCGGGAAGCTTGTCCGCCTCGTACTCCGTCTGGACCTGCTCGCGCCGGTAGTCATCGAGGCTGAGTCCCTTCTGCCGCGCCGTGCGCAGGTCGCTGCGGTCGCGCTGCCACTGCCGTCGCTCGGTAGTCTCGTAGTCGTCGCTGTTCGCGAAGGAGTCGATCTCCGCCTCCGCGCGCGAGATCGCCTCGTCGCCGATGAGCACCACGTAGCGGAAGCCCGGGTAGTCCTCGACCTCGATCGCGTTCGGCTCCGGCTTGTACTCGTTGGCTCCGGCCTGGAGCTTCGAGAGCTGTTCCTCCGCGATCGACCGGGCCAGGCGCCAGTTGAAGGCCTGGATCGCGTCGGCCATCGCCTGCGAGCGGGTCGACATGAACCCGAGGATCACGATGGCGAGGATGGTCACCGCGGCCATCACCTCGATCAGCGTGAACCCGGCCTGCGAGCGGTGTCGGTCGCGCGCGGGTGAGGGTGGCTCAAAACGCGGATTCATTGGTCTCCTCCAGCGCCTGTCGGCGCCCTTCCGTGCTCTTCTTGATCTCGGTGCGTCCGGTGAGGCCGCGCAGCTGCAGCGACCACACGAAGTCGGCGGGCGGGGCATCGAGGCGCAGGAAGAGGGCGATGTCCCCCGTCTGCCCGGCTTCGTCGAACTGGAGGCGGTACACGCCGTGCTCGAGGAGCGGCCGCCCGGGCGATGCGAGGCCGTACATCTTGACGCGCGGATCCATCTGCTTCCACGACAGCGGCCAGGACTCGATCTCCTCCTCGTGCGAGGCCAGTCGGCGCTCCGGCGGCAGCACGTAGCGGTACCGGTGGTTGGTGAGATCCAGTTCGAGACTGTGCGTCTGTCCGCGCAGCCGGGCCTCCGAGCGGAGGAAGTCCATGTGCGTGCGCAGGGTCTTGGCCTCGCCGTCGAGCACGGTGGAGGGGACCAACGCCCCGAGGTTGAGGAGCGCCACGCGGACCACGACGCCGATGATCGCGACGACGACCATCAGTTCGATCAGGGTGAAGCCCCCGTCAGGGCGACCCGAGGTGTCGAGGGTGCGGCGCGCGCTCACCGGCGTGTCACTTCGGCTTGCGGTTCCGGGCCGTCTCGGAGCTGATGTCGTCCTCCGTGCCTTCCTGTTGGTCGGGCCCGACGCTCACCACGAACATCTGGTTGGCGCGTTCGCCGGGCTTGAGGAGGTACTCGTTGCCCCACGGATCGACCGGAGCCTCGGTGACCTTGAGGAAGGCATTGCCCGTGGAGTCCTTCTCCATGAGCACGTTCCAGTCCTCCGGCATCTTGACGTTGCGCAGGTAGTAGAGGTCGACGGCGTCCTGCAGGTCGAGGACCTGGATCTTGCAGGAGTCGATGCGGGCCTGGTCGGACTGGCCGATCACGTTGCGCGCGACGATCGTCGCGAGGATCCCGAGGATCACGATCACGACCATCACTTCCACGAGGGTGAACCCGCGTTGGGTGGTGTCGTGTGCCGTGGTCCTGGTGGGCTCTGGGGAGGATTCGTGGTTCATGGCTGGTTCAAGCATCATCGGCAGGCCGTTGGGCCGGGCGAGCGTCCGTCCGATCCTTCGGATCGACCAGAGCGCGCGCGGTCGGAGTGAGGATTGTGGCGCAGTTGGCGCCGGAGCGAAAGGCACGGGCCTCAGACGCCCGGCTCCGCCGGTTCTTCCGCCCGCGTTCCCGGGCATCGCAGGCCTACGCCCGCTGCAACTGGAGCAGGGGCAGGACGATGGCGATGACGATGGCACCGACGATCCCGGCCAGCGCCACGATGATGAGCGGCTCCAGGATCGAAGTGAGCCGGCTGGTGGCCAATTCGACCTCCTCGTCATAGGTCGCGGCCACGCGCTCGAGCATCTCCTCCAGGTTGCCGGCCTGCTCACCGACGCCGACCATGTAGCACACCATGGGGGGGAACATCCCGGTCGCCTTCATCGGGGTGGCGATGTCCGTGCCCTCGATCACTTGGTCGTGGACCACGGTGAGGGCGTCGACGAGCACCCGGTTGTCGACGACCTCCTTGGTGATGTTGATCGCCTGCAGGGCCGGCACGCCCGATCGCAGCAGGGTCGCCAGGGTCGTCCCGAAGCGGGCCATGGCCTGCTTGCGCAGGAGGTCGCCCATCACCGGCACGCGCAGCCGGAAGCGGTCCCAGATGAGCCGTCCGCGCGTCGAGTTGACGAACAGCTGGAACGCGATCGTCACCAGCAGGAGGCCGAACATCATCAGCCACCAGTAGTTGACGACCGCGTTGCTCGTACCGATGAGGATCTTGGTGGGCAGGGGCAGATCCTCGCCACGCGCCTGGATCAGCTGCGTGATCCTGGGCACGACGAAGTACATGAGGATGGCGACAACCAGCACGCCGACGAGGCACATGATCGCCGGATAGGTCATCGCGGCGCCGACCTTGTTGCGCAGCCGGGCCTGGGCCTGCAGGAAGTTGGCGAGGCGGGCCATCACCTTGTCGAGCGCGCCCGACGACTCACCCGCCCGCACCATGCTGGCGTAGAGGTCGGTGAAGTAGGCGGGGTGGGTGCCCACCGCGTCGCCGAAGTTCATGCCCTGCGTCACCTTCTCGCGGATGTCGCGGAAGGCGCTCTCGATGCGCTTGTCGGGCGACTGCTCGATCACCATGCGCAGTGCCTCGGCCAGCGGAATTCCCGCGGCGAGGAGCGACGCCATCTGCCGGGTCACGGCCGCGACCTGCTCGGTGCGCTGCTTGTTGGGGAAGTCGACGCCGGTGATGCCCTTGACCTGCAGCCGGCGCGAGCTGCGGCTGCGGGTCTCCGACAGATCGGTGACGTAGAGGTGCTGATGCTTGAGCTTCTCGCGCGCGGCGCGCGGCGAGTCGGCGTCGACGATGCCCTTCTTGACCTTCTGGGTCTGGTCGATCGCTTTGTACTCGAAGATCGGCATGCGGGATCAGCAGTGTCGGGTCGCGGGATCAGGCCACGTCCATCTGGGTGACGCGGAGCACTTCCTCCGGCGTCGTCGTGCCATCGAGGAGCTTCTCGACGCCGTCCATGCGCAGCGTGCGCAGGCCGCGCTGGATGGCGCCGCGCTTGATCTCGCTCGCCGAGGCCTTGTTCACGATCTGCTCCTGGATCACGGCGTCGACCGGCATCACCTCGTAGATCGCGGTGCGGCCGGAGAAGCCCGAGTTGAAGCACTCGTGGCAGCCCCTGCCGAACTGGATGCCGTTCGGGAACTGGTCGACGTCCAGCCGCAGGTCCTCGAGATTGAACTTCCACTTGTCGTCCAACTGGTCGAGCGAAGTCTTGCACGCCGGGCAGATGGTCCGGACGAGGCGCTGGGCGACGACCAGGAGCACCGACGACGACACGAGGTACGGCTCGACGCCGATGTCGAGCATGCGGGTCACGGTCGACGCGGAGTCGTTGGTGTGCACGGTGGAGAACACCAGGTGGCCGGTGAGCGCCGCCCGGATCGCGATGTCGGCCGTCTCGTTGTCGCGCACCTCGCCGACCATCATGACGTCGGGGTCCTGGCGCAGGAACGAGCGCAGGCCGGCCGAGAAGGTCAGCCCCTTCTTGCTGTTGACCTGCACCTGGCTGATGCCGTCGAGGTTGTATTCGACCGG
>CAYQMF010000082.1:0-29998 GCA_964418595.1 uncultured candidatus Brocadiaceae bacterium | reverse complement strand
GCAAGCGATCAGGCCCCGAGATCGCGGTCTGCCCACACGGATTCCTGAAGACCCTACATCGTCCTTGCGCTGCGCACGGACGGCTCGCTGGAGTTGTTCGGGACCCTGAACCTCGTTCCTCGCGGCAACGACTTCGTCGCGATCGCGACCAATCGCTCGCACAACCTGGCGCTGCGGAGCGACGGCACGATCGCCGCGTGGGGCGACAACTCGTGGGGGCAGACCGACGTACCGGCGCTGCCGGCCGGCGTCCGCTACGTGGAGATCAGCGCTGGCTGGAACCACAGCGTCGCCCGGCGCAGCGACGGTGCGATCGTGGTGTGGGGTGACAACCGCTACCACCAGAACCGCCTGCCAGTGCTGGCACCCGGCCAGACGCTCACGCAGGTGACCGCCGGTGGCAACTTCACCGTGGCGCTCTATGGGTCTGGCGGCTTCGAGACGTTCGGGCGGGGCTGCGCCGGGAGCAGCGGGCTCATCGGTCTGCGCGCCGCCGAGCCGCCGCAGGTGGGGCAGTCGCTGACGGTGACCTTCGCGCCGCCGCCGGCGTCGAGCGCGATCCTGCTCGTGGGCGTCAGCAACACCACGTCCACGCTCGGGCCGTTGCCGCGCGATCTGGCTTCGATCGGGATGCCGGGGTGCGCGCTGCGCGTGAGCACGGACCTGCTGCTCCCCGTGGCTGGCAGCCCGGCGCGCGCGACGCTCCCCTTGCCCAAGGATGCGACGCTGGCCGGTCTGCGCCTGCACGCTCAGGCGGTGATCCTCGACGCGGCGGCGAACGCGCTCGGCCTCGTGCTCTCGGATGCGGTGACCGCGGTGGTGGGGGGCTGAGCGTCAGGCCGCCAGGCCACGAATGCAGACCGGGCCGCCGGGGCCGCCGGGGCCTGCACCCTCTGGCGCCGACGAAGTCTGCAGGCCACACTCTCCGCCCTGGCTCCGATCGCGCGCACCTGCCCCGCCCGCGGCGAGCCGTTCCACTCCATGACCATCTCGCAGGGGCAGCGTTGAAACAGAGTGCCGCCACGCACACCACCGCGCCGACGCGCGATCCAGACGTCGGCTTGCAGGTGGCTCGCACGCACCGTGTCGGTGTGTTCTGCATCGTGAACACCGCCGCCGACGTGGCCGCGCTCGCCGCGATCCCGCCGGAGCTGCGCAAGGACCTGGCCATCGTGTGCGCGCTGGTCGATGCCCGGGCCCTGCACACGATCGCCGCCGATCACCCCAACCTCGACGTGCTCGCGCTCGCCGGCAGCCCCGGCTACGGCGCCCTGCAGAAAGCGGCGTTCGAGCACGCGCTGCGGATCGGGCTCGACCTCGTCGTCGTCGTCCCCGCGGGCGTGCCGCTCGCGGCCGGCGTGCTGCGCAGCATGCTCGCGCCCTTCGCGGCGCCCGGCACCGCCGCGGTCTTCGGGTCGCGCCTGCACCGCGGCTCAGGCATGCCGCTCCTGCGCGGCCTCGCCAATCGCATCGTGTCCGGCCTCCAGCGCCGGCTGCTGCGCAGCGCGATCACCGACTACCACTCGGGGTTCCGCGCCTATCGCACCACCGCGCTCGCCCGCCTGCCGTTCCGCCACAACGGCGACACGCTCCAGTTCGACACGGAGCTGGCCATCCAACTGCAGTGGAAGGGCGACGTCGTCGTCGAGGTGTCCGTGCCGCCCCACTCCGGGGGGCGCGAGCGGGGCCTCGCCGGCATCCGGCATGCGTGGCAGTCGATCGCCACGGTCCTGCGCGCGCGCGCCAACCGCGTCTACCTCGTCTATCACCCCAAGTTCGACGTCGACGCTGGCACCGACTACTCCTTCAAGGAGGCGTCGACCACCGTGCACCAGGCGGTCCTGCGCCGCGAGTGGCCGACCGGGATCTCGGTGCTCGAACTCGGCGCCGGGCACGGTCGGGTCGCGAGCGCCCTGCACGCGCGCGGCACCGCGATGATCGCCGTCGACTACGCGCGGCCGGCGCAGGGCTTCCCGTTCCCGTACCTGCAGCACGACCTCGACCAGCCCTTCGCCGAGCGCGTGTGCACCGAACTCGGCCGCCAGGTCGACTGCGTCGTCGCCCTCGACGTCATCGAACACCTCACGCGCCCGGAGCAAGGCCTGCGCGAGATCCGCGCCGTCCTCGTCCCCGGCGGTCGCCTCGTCGCCAGCACCGGCAACATCGCGTTCTGGCCGCTGCGCCTGATGCTGCTCCTCGGCCACTTCAACTACGGCAAGAAGGGAATCCTCGACCGCACCCACACGCGCCTGTTCTCGGTGCGCTCGTTCCGCCGCACGATCGAGGGCGAAGGCTTCCGCGTGCGCTCGATCAGGGGTTTCGGGCCACCGATCGTCGACATGATCGGCATGGCGTGGCCGCTGCGCGTGCTCGATCGCGTCGCGTCGTGGCTGGCGCGGATCTGGCCGTCGATGTTCGCGTACCAATTCCTCGTCGAAGCCGACGTCGGTCCGCGCGTCGTGGTCGAACCGGGCCGCTCGCCACAAGCCCGCGCGTCGGCGTCCCGATGACCCGCCGTCCGCAACCGCTTGGCGGTGGCGGGGGGTCGTCACGGGCGCGCCCGCCGTCGCGAGTGTGCGTCGTGGTGACGTTGGTGAAACGAGAGGCCCGTCGTTCGGGAGGAGACGGCTCTGCGGCCATACGCTGCGCCGCTGCCGCGGCCGCCTGCCGCTGGCTATCCTTCCGGCGTCCGGCAACCCTCGTCCCTTGCCCCCGGATCCCATGCGCAGACTCCGTCCGTACCCGCAGGTTCTCTGTGGGTGTCTCGCCCTCGCCCTGTCCGCTGCCGCCGCCGCGCAGGAGGCGCGGATCGCCGTCACCGAGCGCGCGCTCGCGTTGTTCGTCGACATCGACGGACGCGCGGTGCCGGTGCGCAGCACTGAGCACGCGATCCTCGCGCCCGCGGTGCGCACCGTGCCCGGCAGCGCGGCGATGGGCGTGACGTGGACAGAGCGGGACGCACTGGGGCGAAACGTGCCGTGGGCAGCGCGGTCGGTCGATGGCCGTTCGTTCGGCGAGCCGCGTCCGGCTGAGCACGAACTCCTGCTGCGCTACGCGCGCTTCGATCCGCTCGTGGCGGCGCCCGTGGTGCCGGCTGGCCTCGACGCCGGTGCCGCGCGGTTGGCGATCGTGCAGTACCACACGCCGGCGATCGAGGCGTACCGCGCCGCGGTGCGCGCGGCCGGCGGCGACGTGCTGTTCTACCTGGCACATCAGGCGAACGTGGTCGAGGCCGACGCGGCGGCGCTGGCGCGCATCGCGGCGCTGCCGTTCGTGCGCTGGACCGGGCCGTTCCATGCCGCCTACAAGCTCGAGGAAGGCCTGTTGGCCGTTGCCGCCGATGCGCTGGCGCTGCGGGTCAACCTCATCACCACGCGCCGCGGGCCCGCCGGGCAGGCGCCCCTGCACGCGCAGATCCGCGCGCTCGGCGGTACGGTCGAGAGCCCGCTCGACCCCAGCATGCTGGTGACCGCGACGCTGACTGCCGCGCAGATCGCGGCGCTGGCGCACAGCGACGCGGTGCAGTGGATCGACCGCTGGAGCGCGCCGGCGGACGACATGGACGTGGCGCGCGCGTTCCACGGCGCCAACTACGTGGAAGGCCTCGCCGGCTACAACGGCGCGGGCGTGCGCGTCGAGGTGATGGACGGCGGCTGCGACCAGACCCACCCCGACATCCAGAACTTCGTCGTGCACACGACCAACGTCACCGGCTCGCACGGCACCTGCACGTCGGGGATCGTGGTGGGCACCGGTGCCGGCAACGCGGCGGCGCGTGGAGTGCTGCCGGCGGCGTTCCTCACCATCGGCTACTACAACAACTTCGCCGGCGGCAGCCGCTACAACCACACCGCCGAGCTGCAGAACGCGTCGCTCGTCTACAAGGCGGTGCTGCAGAGCAACAGTTGGGGGAGCTCGCTGACCACCGCCTACAACAGCACGTCGCAGAACATGGACCTGATCCTGTTCGACCACCAGCGGATCAGCATCCTGCAGTCGCAGAGCAACGCCGGCACGCAGAGTTCGCGGCCGGAGGCGTGGGCCAAGAACGTGATCTCGATCGGCGGCATCAAGCATGTCGACACCGAGAGCAAGAGCGACGACACCTGGACGAACGGCGCCAGCATCGGGCCGGCGGCTGACGGGCGGATCAAGCCCGACCTCGCCAGCTTCTACGACGCGACCCTGTGCCCGGACGTCGTCGGCTCGGGCGGCTACGCCAGCGGCAACTACTACTCCTCGTTCGGCGGCACCAGCGGCGCCACGCCGATCACCGCCGGCCATCTGGGCCTGCTCTACCAGATGTGGTCGGACGGCGTGTTCGGCAACCCGACGCCGGGCACCACGGTGTTCGACAACCGCCCGAACAACACGACGATGAAGGCGCTGGCGATCAACACCGCGACGCAGTGGACCTTCAGCGGCACGAGCCACGACCTCACGCGCACGCACCAGGGCTGGGGGCACATCGACGTGCGCGCGGCGTGGGACCTGCGCAATGCGATGTTCGTCGTCGACGAGACCGACGTGCTCACCGAACTGGCGTCGACGACGCACAACGTGACGGTGGCGGCAGGCACGCCGGCGCTGCGCACGACGCTCGTCTACCGCGACCCGCCGGGCACGACGTCGTCGACGCTCCACCGGATCAACGACCTGGATCTCAAGGTCACCTCGCCGACGGGCACCATCTACCACGGCAACGCTGGGCTGAGCGCCGGCATGTGGTCGACGGCGGGTGGGTCCCCCAACGGCGTCGACACGGTCGAAAACGTGTTCGTCCAGAACCCTGCCGCCGGCGTCTGGCAGGTGACGATCACCGCTGCCGACGTCAACCAGGACGCGCACGTCGAGACCGGCGCGGTCGACGCCGACTACGCGCTGGTCGTGAGCGGCGTGAACACGGCGCCGATCACGCCGCCAGCGGCGCCCACGGACCTCGTGGCCGTGGCGGCCTCCAGCAGCCAGATCGACCTGGCGTGGACCGACAACGCGACCAACGAGGGCGGCTTCAAGATCGAACGCTCACCCGACGGTGCGGCGTGGGCCGAGATCGCGCAAGTGGGTGCCAACACCACCGCGCACGCCGACACCGGGCTCGCGGCGAGTACGACGTACTACTACCGCGCGCGCGCGTTCAACGGCGGCGGCGACTCGGGCTGGTCGAACACGGCGAACGCCACCACCAACCCGCCATTGAACGTCGATCACCGCGCCACGGCGCAGACGGCGACCGCCGGCACGGTGAGCGGCAGCTTCACCAACACGCACGCCAGCGATGACGTGTACCAGTCGATCCAGGAGGTGCTGTCGGCCGGTTCGGCGAGCAAGCGCTACAGCTACCTGGAGCACCGCTGGACGTTCGCCATCACCACCGGCAGCAACCCGGTGTTCTGGCTGGAGGCGCACCACACTGCCAACAGCGAGGGTGACGACTTCGTGTTCGCGTACTCGACCAACGGCACGAGCTACACCGACATGGTGACGGTCACGAAGACGAGCGACAACGGCACGCACCAGACCTTCGCGCTGCCGGCCAGCCTCAGCGGCACGGTCTACGTGCGGGTGCGCGACGCCGACCGCACCCGGCGGCGGACTGTGCTCGACACGGTGTTCGTCGACGACATGTTCATCCGCACGGTCCAGTAGGGGCACGCCGCGCGCGCCGGCGAAGGGCGGGCGCCCACGCTCGCGGATTCCGCTGTCTGCCGGGGGCCGCGCGGCCGACTGAGGGGCGTCCAACCAACGGAATCCCCATGCTCACCTCCCGGTCCGTCCTCGCAGCCTTCACCCTCTCGGGCCTCGGCTTGGCCCAGACACCCGCCGGTCTCATCGGCATCACCGGCACGACGCCCCTGCTCGGCGTGCAGGATCCAGCGAGTTGCCGCGTCGATTCCTGCCGGCTGTCGATCCCACCGATCGGAGTCGGCGCCACCGCCGCGGGTGGCACCGCCTGGGACGCGACGCGGTCGGCGGCCTGGGTGTCGAACGGGCTCGTGCTGACGCTGGTCGACCCGACCGGCTGCCGCGAACTGTGCGCGCCACACCGGCCGCTCGCGGGGCGTGAGCTGATCACGGGGCTGGCCGTCGACGAGCGCCGCGGCGAGCTGATCCTCACCGACGACACCGACTTCATCCGCTTCTACGCCCTCGCATGTCCGATCGCGCGTGAGCTGTCGGCGTGTTCGGTTTCGGGCGCGATCCCGATCTCCCACACGCTCGGCGGCGTCGCGTTCAGCGAGATCGAGGACCTCCTCTTCTACAGCTCGTCGGACTTCAGCACGCCGACGACGCCCGGGAACGTGCTCTACGTGGCACGGCGCGCCACGCCGTGTGCACCCATCTGTCGCATCCCGGTGCCGCGCTGCGGCAACCGGTCGCTGCTGCCCATCCACGGGGTTGCGTACGACGCCTGCACCGGCACGGTGTGGTGCACCGATGGCCTCTCCAGCGTCGGGCTGACGATCGACCTCTCGCGCTGCACCGCGCGCGAGGTGGCCTGCTGCCAGCACACGCTGAGCGAGTTCTTCGCCGGGCTGTGCTGGATGCCGAGCCGCGCCACGAGCACCGGCCGGGCGTGCAGCGCCGCACCCTGCGCGGCGTGCCTCGCGATCACGCACGAGACGATCGGCGATCCGACGCTCGCCAATCCCGCGTTCGGCCTGCGTGTGAGCGGCGCGCCGGCGCCCTCGACCGCATACGCCATCCTCGGCGTGGGGGCATGCACGGGGGGCATCCCGATCCCGCCGCTCTGCGGTTCGGTCTACGCGCCGCTCGTCCCGATCGCGCCGCTCGTGCTCGGCCCGGTGCCGGTCCCGGGCCTCTCCGCGTGCAGCGGCACGGCGTCGCTGACCGTAGCGATCCCCGCCAACGCCTCGCTGTGCGGTGCGATGTTCTGCTCGCAGATGCTCGGAGTGTGCACGAGCGGTGCGACCCTGGGTACGTGGCTCAGCAACGCCGCGAGCTGGCGGATCACGTCGAGCTGAGGCGCCGTTCCGCCAACGCATACGTCTTGCGGAAGCGGTCGAGCGCGCGGTGCGCTGCGCGCTGCGTCGCGTCGTAGGTCTTGCCGAGCCTCCGGGCCTGCTCGTCGAGCGGCACGCCCTCGCTTGCCCAGCGCACGAGCTGGGCGTCGCGCTCGGGCAGCGCCGCGAGCGTGCGCAGCGCCAGACCCAGCATCTCGCGTCGCATCGCCACCGTGGCTGGGCCGCGGCTCTCGGTGGGTGGAAGCGGGGTGGCGTCGGGGTCGGAGCGACCATGGGCGGTGAGGCGCAGCAGGCGCGCGCTGCCATGTCGGCGCGCTGCCCAGTAGTCGGCGCGGTCGGCGAGGAAGTGGCGCGCCACGGCGAACAGCCAGGCGCGGGCGTTCTCGACGGGCTGGCCGCGCGCCTGCAGCGCGCGCTGGCCGATGCCCTGGACGAGGTCGTCGTCGGTCTCGAAGCGCAGGAGCCCGGCGCCGTGCCGTTGCACGAACGCACGCAGTTCGGCGGCGTGCGCGAGGAACAGGGCGGCGACGCGATCGTTCATCGGCCACCGTCCATCCGCCGCAGTACGAGGCGCATCCCACATCCGGCGTCACGCGACTCCGCCGGCACGAGTCGCGTGCCGATGGCGAATGCGTCGGCGTCGCGGTCGCGCCAGTTGCCGCCGGCGAGTCGGCGCAGGCCGGGTTCACCTGGGGGGACGTCGGCGCACCACTCGCTGGCGCCGCCGGCCAGATCGAATACGCCCCAGGGGGACTCGTCGACGACGCGCCGCAGGACGCGCGGACCATCGTCGCCGTCGCGCACCCATTCGTCGCGGAAGGCGTGGCCGAACACGTAGCGACGGCCGTCGCCCCCCTTGGCGGCGCGCTCCCATTGCAGCGCTGTCGGCAGCGCGAACTCGTGGCCCGCCAGTGGTGAGCCACGCTCGTTGCGCCACGTCACGAATGCCTGCGCCGCGTGCCAGTCGATGCCGAGCACGGGCGCGTCGTCCGGCGCCGCAGTCGGCGCGAACACGCCTGCTGCGTCGCGTCGCCACGCGCCCACCGCCGGGACCAGCGCCGCACCGCCTTCTTCGAGGCGTTGCCGGGTCATCGCATCCGCGAGGAAGACACGCCACTCGGCGACGGTCACCTCGCGCTCGGCCATGAGGCAGGGTGCTTCCTCGGCACCGAAGGCGTCGGCGGCGATGCGCACGAATCCCGCGGGCGTCGTGCCGTTCCGCCACAGCTCCACGTCGAGCTTCGCGCACTGGAACCAGTGTTCGGCGGTGTGGTCGACATGGAATGGGATGCGAAGGTCCTCGTGGCCCGGCAGCCGCACTGCGAGCACGAACCAGGCTGGCGTGAGCGCGTGGTCGACGAGCGGGGTCCGACCCAGGCGGCGCGCGGCCGACAGCGGCAGTGGCACGGCGGTGGCGCGCAGCGTGGCACCGGGGGGGATCGACACGGTCATGCGCAGTCCGTCGCGGAGCACGAGCGCGGGGCGCGACGCCGCGGCGGCGGTCGCGTCGTCGATCCGGGCCGGGTGCCCATCGACCTCGAGCACGAGGTCGTCGCTGCGCAGGTCGCCGGCGCGTGCGGTGACGCGCAGCGCGAGCGTTCCCGGCGGCAGCGCGTCGGCCTCGCCCTGGGCGCGCATCGGCACGACGCGAGGTTCGGCGTCGGGTCGCACGTCGGCGAGGCTCGCGTACTGGAAGAGGAACACCTCGGCGCCCGGCGGGTCGGTGCGGAGCGTCAGGCCCGAGCTGCCGGCGATGCGCGCCGCCCAGTCGCCCCTGCGGTCGTGATCGAGCGCGAGCCGGCGGTAGAGCTCCGCCGCGGCGACGTCTTCGCCCGTGCGCAGGTCGAGCCAGCGCTCGAAGTACAGGCGTGCCCACGCGTCGTCCAGCGCCGGCGCCGAGGGGTGGATGCGTCGCGCGTGTGCGAGATCCTCCTGCACCGAGGCGAAGGTCAGCTCGCGGTCGCGGCGCGCGCGGTCGCGTTCGCCGCGCAGGGCCGTGAGCGCGCCGCGCTCCCCGGGCGTGATCGCGCGCGTCGCCTCGGCGCGTTCCAGCTGCGCGAGCCTGAACGCCGCCCGCGCGGTCTGGACGCGTGCGCTTGCATGGTCGTCGAGCCGGACCTGCGCCGTGCGCAGCAGCTCGGCTGCGTTCGCGTGATCGCGGGCGACCGACACGGCCCACATCGCGCCGGCGATGGCGAGCGCGAGCAGCGTCGCCGCACCGGCGGCGAGCCACGCAGGATGGCGCCGCGCCAGCCGGACTGCGCGCGTCCACTGGCCCGCGGCCTTGGCCTGGATCGGCCGCAGCTCGAGCACGGCGCGCAGGTCGGCGGCGAGCGCCTGCGCCGACGGGTAGCGGCGTGCCGGATCCTTCTCCAGCGCGCGCAGCACGACGATGTCGACGTCGCGGGGCACGTCGCCGCGCTGCCGGCTCGGTGCGGTGGCCTCCTCCGTGAGGACGCGCGCCAGCACGCGTTCGACGGTATCGGCGGCGAACGGTGGTGCGCCGGTGAGCGCTTCGTACAGCGTGGCGCCGAGCCCGTACACGTCGGTGCGCGCGTCGATGTCGCCGCCACGCGGTGAGACCTGCTCCGGCGCGGCGTAGCTCGGCGAGCCAGCGAATGCGCGCGTCAGCGACGGGGCGTCCGATTCGAGGTCGCGCGCCAGCCCGAAGTCCATGAGCATCGCCGTGTCCGCATCGACGATGCGGATGTTGCTCGGCTTCACGTCGCGGTGGACGACGCCGGCGCGATGCGCACAGTCGAGCGCATCGGCGATCTGTGCACACCAGCGCAAGATCTGCCGCACCGGCGGCAGCCGCCCCGCATCGAGCACCTCGCGGCGCAGCACCTCGTCGAGGTTGGCTCCGGGCAGCAGGTCCATGGTGAAGAAGCGCACGCCGTCGCTCTCGGTGAGCGCGTGCACGGCGACGATGTGCGGGTGACGCAGTCGCGCCACCGCCTGCGCTTCGCGCGTGAAGCGTGCGACCGCCGTCGGCGAAGCGGCGAGTTCGGGGCGGATGACCTTGAGTGCCACGAGCCGCCGCAGCGACTCCTGCTCGGCGAGGAACACGATGCCCATCCCGCCCTCGCCGAGACGGCGGATGAGGCGGAACTCGCCGAGCCGCGCGAACGGGAGATCGGGTTCGGGGGCGAGCGGCGCCGGTGCATCCGACGCGCGCAGTTCGATGGTGTCGCCCGCGTGTCCGGCCAGCTCGTGCAGCGCGCGCAGCCAGGGCGCATCCTCGACGTACTGCGACATCGCCGGCGCGTCGCCGCGACGGGCGGCGTCGAGATAGCGGTCGTACAGCTCGCCCAGTGAGCTGTTGTCGTGCGGCGGCGGGGGCATGGCCCGGCCAGCGTATCGAGACCGCCGTCACCGTCGCGGGGGGTGTGACGCTCTGTGCTGCGAGGGCCGAGCGGCCCTGGAAGCCCCAAACGACGCCATCGCCGGCGGCCCTATCTGGTCGTCGCGTCAGCGACGACATCAACCCCTTGGGTTGCGGCCGCCGGCTGCGATGTGCCCATACCAACGGTGGAAGAGCGCGTCGGCCGCCTGTGTTCGCCTACTACGTGTTCCCGATGGAGGTCGCCGTCGCGCGGCGTGCCACAAGCCCGCGCGTCAGCGCCCCGATGAGCCGCCGCCTTCCTGGTGGGGCATCGCGGCGACGGCCGCGCTCGCTTCGGCCATGAAGGTGGGCGCGTCGAGTTCGAGCATGCCGGCGCCCGCGACGGCGTGCCGGTCGCCGATCAGGCGGACCGGCGAGCGCCGCTGCTCGTCGTAGGTGAGCAGCGCCTGCATGTCGGCGGTGTGGAAGCCGGCGAAGAGCACCGGCAGACGGCGCTGCTGGCCGATGCGCAGCTCCGGCAGCAGGCGGTTGGCCTTGACCAGGAAGTCGTAGATGTGCCGGCCGCCCTTGCCCAGGTCGGAACCGAGCATGCTCAGCGACCACGCGGAGTGCACGAGCACGTCGCGTTGTCCCCAGCGGAAGAGGCGCATGCCTTCGACCATCCGCGACGCTTCGCGTTCGTTCGCCCACAGCGGCCCCATCGTCAGGTAGCTGTCCTGGCTCATCACGAGCAGGCCGGGGGTGGCCTTCAGCGCCTCGACGTGCGGCCGCAACTTCGCGAGGTCGTCGGCGAGGAGCAACTGCTCCGTGCCGACGCGGGAGACCCGCAACCCGCCGGTGAGGGCCACGTACAACCAGGTCTGCGCCACGAGGCTCAGCGCGAGCACGCCGGCGGTGACCCATCGCACCCTCGGCGCCGCGGTGACGCCGCGGGCGATCACCCAGGCGATGGGCACGATCAGGAACGCCGTGAGGTACACGGAGTGTCGCGCCGGCCCGAACGGATAGAGGTGCGCGCGCGACGCACTGGCGGCGACGAGGAAGACCGCGAGCGGCGCGAGCCAGATGATCGGCATGCGCTGCCAGATCGCCACCGCGAGCGCGACGAGCAGCGCGAAGGTCCCGGTCCCGGAGAGCGCATCGCCGAAGACATACCCGCAGAAGCCGATCGTCTGCCGCCACGCGTGCGCCCGGTCGTTGGCGAGATGCGGCTTGAGCCACGTCGCGTAGGCGTCGGCCTGCAGGGCGCTCCCGGCGAGGTCGGTGCGCACGTGCAGGAACCAGATGGCCACGCCGACGAAAAGCGGCACGGCGGTGGCGACGAGCAGCTCGCTGACCCGTGGCCGCGGGAGCTGCCCCCGTGCGAGGAGCATCACGAACGGCACGCCCACCGCCGCGAACGCGAACACGCTGCTGTAGTGGGTGAGCAGCGCCAGCGCCATCGCGCCCGCGAACACGCCGAGCGCCAGCCGGCCCCCGCGACGGTGCCAGCGTGCGAGGCCCCACAGCGAAAACACGATCAACGCGACCTGCAGGGTGTAGGGCCGGATCAACTGCGCGAGCGTGATCGACGCCGGCGACGCCGCCAGCAGCAGCGCGGCGACGAGCCCGGTGATCAACCCGCGGCCACCGGCGACGAGTTCGCGCCCGAGCAGGAACATGCCGGCCACGCTGGCGACACCGGCGAGCGCGGCGAGGGCGCGCAGCCACGCGAGGTCCATCGACACGCGGCTCCACGCCCACAGCAGGTGGTAGTAGAAGGGCGGGTGCGCGTTCTCCGCGATCTCCGCCTGCCGCCGCGCGAGGTCCGGCCACGAGATCACCGACCAGTAGATGCCCTCGTCGGGGTTGAGCCAGTACGCACCGATGCCCGCGAAGCGCACGATCGCCGCGCCGAGCACGATCGCGGCGGCGAGCGCGTACGCGAGGCGGGTACCGTTTCGATCCAGCCACGTCGCGCTCGCGTTCACGGCTCGACCTCGAAGATGCGGTAGATGGGCTCCGGCGGCGCGTTGGCGCCCTTCTGGATCTCCGGTCCGTCCGCGATGAGGCGGAAGCCCGGCACCGATCCGTAGCGCAGCCGCCAGAACATCGTGTCGCGCACCGCGGGCAGGAGTTCGCGCTCCGTGCGCAGCGGCGCGACGCCGATCGTGTGCGCACCACCGGCGAAGAACACCGTGTCGTGCCACGCGACCACCCAACGCACGCCGCGCTGGCGCAGGATCGCCCGCGCCGCGTCGATCTGGTCGATGCGCGTGAACCAGAACCGGAAGCCGTCGCGGATGCCTTCGAGGTTGCGGTGGTAGCCGGTGGCGACCATGCCGAGGCCGGTCTCGTACATGAGGCGCGCACCCATGTCCCACGGTGCGAGCACGCTGCCGTCGCGCCCGCGGCGGACGGCGGTGATCTTCTTGCCGATCTCGTGTGCCATGTGGTCGTTGTTGCGCTGCACCGGTGCCCGGCGGGCCGGCAGGTACCAGCACGAAAACGTCACCGCGACCCCGGCGGCCGCGACGTGCAGCCACCGCATCTGGTCGAAGGCGAACTTCCGCGCGAGCCCGAGCCAGCCCGCAACCAAGAGGAGCGGGCACGCCAGCGCGAAGAGGTGGCCGAGCTTGACCTCCCACACGTAGAGGCCGAGCGTGCCGAGCGCCAGGAACCCGACGAGCATCGCGCCGGGCGCGGCGAGCGGCGACCACCGCAGGCCGAAGAGCGCGCACGGCAGGAGGAACGGCATCAGCCAGCCCTCACGGTCGGTGAACGCGGTCCAGGTGTGCGCGAACAGGCCGCGGAACTCGCTCACCTCCTCCTTCAGCCACACGTTCACCGCGCCGGCGTCGCGGATCTGCGCGAACAGCAGTTCCCGCACGTCGCCGGAAACCAGCGGGAGAAGGCCCACGCCGAGCGCCAGGCCACCGGCGAGGGCGAGGCGCGCGAGCCCGCCGCGCTCGCCGATGCGAGCGACGGTGGAGGCGAACAGGGCGAAGACCGCGATCTGCCAGAGCTGGAAGAGCGAGATCACGTCCCAGCGCAGGCTGGCGAAGGCGCCGGCGTGTTCGACGACGTGCCCGAGCAGGGCGACGCCGAGTACGCCCCCGCTCCACGGCTGCAGGAGTGCGCGGGCGAGCGCGCGCTGCGCCGGATCGCGCCAGGGCCACGCCGCGACCCCCGTGAGCGTGAGCATCAGCACGTAGAAGAGGAGCATCAGCTCGGTCGAGACCCAGACCGAGAACCCCAGCGCCGCGCCTGCCGCGATCGCCCACGCGCGCGCGCGCACGCCGCCCTGCAGCGCGCGCAGCAGGCCGAGCACGGCGAGCACCGCGGCGAGCTGCTGCAGGGTCTGATGGTCGCCGTTGCCGAGCAGGGACGTGGCGACGAACGAGTGGCCGAGCGCATACAAGAGCCCGGCGAGGAGCGCCGGCCCGGCGCCGACGAGCGGAATCAACAGCCACGCGAAGACACCCACCGCGGCGCCCGCGAGTAGGGGGCCGGCGACGACCGCGCCGCCTTCGTAGGCACGTTCGCCCGGCACCATCCAGCCGAGCAGCGGATCGAGAGTCTTGATCACGAAGTCCATCGGCCGCGTCCAGTGCAGCGTCGTGCCTGCTGGCCAGCCGTCGCGGGGCTCGACGATGGGATAGTGATCCGCCTTGTCGAGGGCCTCGAGGCGCGCCAGGCGCCGCATCGTGTCGAGGTCGCTGAACAACACGCCACCGTCGTGCTGCAGGTCGGCGCGCGGCCCGAGCCGGACGAGGATCGCGACCGCGACGAGCGCGAGCACCAGGAGGCGGCGGACGAGAGGGGTCGGAGCCCAGGACACCGCGGACAGCCTAGCTCACCGGTCGGGTCCGGCGCCGTACAGGTCCTTGTAGTCCTGCATCGCGGCCTCGATGACGCGATACGCCACGTCGCGGCCGTAGGCGGGTGCGATCTGCACGGGCCCCGACCCAGGCAGCAGCTTGTAGGTGCTGAAGTAGTGCTGCAGCCGTTCGACGAGGACGGCCGGCAGATCGCGGATCTCGTCGACCGGGCCGTACACGAAGTCGTTCGCCAGCACCGCGACGATCTTGTCGTCGGCTTCGCCGCGATCGAGCATCTGCAGGCCGCCGATGACCTTGGCCTTCAGCAGCACTTCGGGGTGGTTGATGGGGCGCTCGCTGATCACGCACACATCGAGCGGATCGCCGTCGCCGATCTCCGCGGCCGGGGTCAGCTCCCCGACCCGCTTGCCGCAGTAGGTGCGCGGGATGAAGCCGTACAGCGTCGGCGGCTGCGAACTCGTGCGTTGGGGGCGATCGACGCGCAGGTAGCCGGTCACCTTGTCGATCTCGTACTTCACGTCGTCGAACGGCGTGATCTCGATGTAGGCGTGCACGATCGCGGGCGGCTCCGGGCCGACCGACAGGCCGTGCCAGGGATGCGGGCGCCACGCGTAGAACGGCTCCGGGAAGGACATCGGCGAAGGCGTAGCGCGCGACCGCGCGCAGCGACAGGCCGAGGACGGCAATCTTGTCGTCCGACCAACCGCTACCATCGCGCCCCGCATGTCGCTCGCCGCCCTCCTGCTCGCGGTCCTCGCTGCGTTCGCCGTCGCGTACCGCGTCTACGGCCGGTTGCTGGCGCGCCTGTTCGGCCTCGACCCCAAGGCGCAGACGCCGGCGCACGCCCGGTGCGACGGCGAGGACTTCGTGCCCACCGGCCGCTTCTACCTGCTGCCGCAGCACTTCTCGGCGATCTCGGCGGCGGGGCCGATCGCGGGGCCGATCCTCGCGGCGACGATGTTCGGGTGGGAGCCGGCGTTCTGGTGGATCGTGCTCGGCTGCATCTTCATCGGCGCGATGCACGACTTCGCGGCGCTGGTCGGCTCGATCCGCCACGACGCCGGCTCGATCGCGCAGATCCTGCGCGGCAACCTCAACGCGCGCAGCTACGCGGTCTTCGTGATCTACATCTGGCTGGCGCTGATCTACGTGGTGATCGCGTTCACCGACATCACCGCGCGCGCCTTCGTCGAAAACCTCGACGTGGCGTTGCCACAGGCCGGCGAGCAGGGTCTGCAGGTGCCCGGCGCCGCGGTGGCGTCGAGCTCGATGCTGTACCTCGGGCTCAGCGTGCTGATGGGAGTGGTGGTGAAGACCATGCGTCCGCCGCTGTGGCTCACGACGCTGGTGTTCGTGCCCGCGGTGGGGGTCGCGATCTGGGCCGGTCCGCACCTGCCCTTCGAGTTCCGCGCGCCCGGCAGCAACCCCGCGCTGTGGTGGGCGTGGGCGATCCTCGCCTACTGCGGCGTGGCGTCGATGCTGCCGGTGTGGCTGCTCCTGCAGCCGCGCGGGTATCTCGGCGGGTTCTTCCTGTACGCGACGCTGGGCGGCGGCCTGCTCGGGTTGCTGATCGCCAATCCCGCCATCGAGTGGCCCGCGTTCCGGGGCTTCGAGCCGGTGGCCGGACAGCCGCTCGTGCCGTTCCTGTTCATCACCATCGCCTGCGGGGCGTGCTCGGGGTTCCACGGCCTCGTGTGTTCGGGCACCACGAGCAAGCAGGTCGACAAGGAACCCGACGCGCACATGGTGGGTTACGGCGGCATGCTCCTCGAAGGCGTCGTCGCGCTGCTGGCGCTCGCCTGCGTGATGACGCTCGTGCCCGGCTCGCCGTTGAGCAAGCAGCCGCCCGACAAGGTGTTCGGAGTCGGTGTCGGCAGCTTCCTCAACGCGCTCGGCGTGCCGTTCGGGTTCGCGGTGACCTTCGGCATGCTCGCCTTCGCGACCTTCGTCTACGACACGCTCGACGTGTGCACGCGCCTCGCGCGCTACCTGTTCACGGAGTTCACCGGCTGGCGCACGCGCACCGCCGGCGTCGTCGGCACCGTGATCTCGCTCGGCATCCCGTTCTGGTTCGTGGCCGAGACCGCGACCGATGCCAAGGGCATCGTCATCCCCGCCTACAAGGTGATCTGGCCGCTGTTCGGTTCCACCAACCAGCTCCTCGCCGGACTGACGCTCGTGGGGCTGAGCCTGTGGCTGAGCAACACCGGCAAGCCGCGCCTGCTGCGCTGGCTCGTGGGCGTGCCGATGGTGTTCGTGATGGGCACGACGATGCAGGCCCTGGTGCTGCAGATCGCGTCGGCACCGACGCGCGTGATCGGCGTGGTGGCGGTGATCCTGCTCGGGCTCGCGGTGTGGATCACGGTGGAGGCGGTGATTGCCGCGTTGCGGCAGCGGGTGGTGAAGGTCGGCGCCGGCTGAACTTCGTCACTCGCGCAGCGCCCGCGGCCAGATCGCGGGCGACGGCGACCGGGTCCGTGCCCGCGATGAGCGGCCGAGCCTCGAGGCACGCGACCGCATCGTCGAGGTCGCCGTGCAGGGGCCCTTCGTCGGCAACTGAGCCGGTGGGCACCGAGCGGGCGCAGGTGATCGCGTGCCGGGATGCAGAGTGGCCGGGGACAGCGGATGTGCTCTCGCGCGGGCTCGAGCGGTAGACTCCCCCCGTGCGCGTGCACCCCTCCGACACCTTGGCTCACCTCCGTCGCCGCGCGGCCAGCGCCAGAGCAGAGGGTGAAGCGCGAGCATGGCGTCTGCGCGCGTCGCTCCCTGCGGCGGCGAAGCTGCTGCGCGACGCCTACGGGGCCACGCGCGTGGTCCTGTTCGGCTCGCTGGCGCGGGGTGATGTCAGCGCCTGGAGCGACGTCGACCTGGCGGTCGAGGGGCTGCCACCGGCGAAGTACTTCCCAGCTCTCGCCGCGCTCATGGGGTTGTTCGGCAGCCCCGTCGATCTCGTGGCTATCGAGGAGGCGGTGCCGAGCCTTCGTGATCGGATCGCCGCCGAGGGACAGCCTCTGTGAGCATCGTCGTCCAACGCCTGCGCGCCGAGGTCGCCAGCGATCTCGCGGCCTTCGGAGATCTCGTGGGTCAGATGAAGGGGCTGAGGCTCGATCCCGCTGGTCCAACTGGCGATCTGGCGGAGGCCGCGTTGGCATTGCACCACGCGTACACCGCGGCCGAGGCCATGTTCGAACGCATCGCGCGGACGCTGGAAGGCAGCCTGCCGGAAGGAGCCGACTGGCACCAGGCCCTGCTCGACGGCATGGCCCTGGACATCCAGGGCGTCCGACCCGCGGTCATCTCTCGTGACACGGTCGATCTGCTGCGCGAACTGCTCGGGTTCCGACACTTCCTGCGGCACGGTTACCGCACCAAGCTGGATGCTGTGCGATTGGCAGCGCTCCGTGCGACGGCAGCTCTCGTCCAGGTGCGACTCGACGCGGAGTTGAAGGCGTTCGACCGCTACCTCGCACGCGTGGCCGCGACCGAGTGACTCGCTGGCCTCACGGCACGGTGCGCACGCGCGCGATCGAGCCGCCGGCTTGCAGCGTCCCGGTCGTCGCGTTCAGGTTACTCAGCGAGTAGGCCTCGAGTTGACCCTGGACGGAGCGCACGGTGCCGAGGTGTGCGTCTGGGACGAACTCGGCAGCCGTGTGGTTGCGCGCGTGGATCGCGGTCGCGCGCAGCGGATCGTCGTCGAATGATCGCGCGGCCTCGGGCGAAGCGGACTGCACGTCGCTTGGATCAGGTAGCTCGGCGCCGGCTGAGCCTCGTCACTGGCCTTCCTCACTGGCGCAGCGCTACGGCGAGATCGTGGGCGACGGCGACCGGGTCCCTGCCCGCGATGAGCGGCCGACCCTCGAGGCACGCGACTGCATCGTCGAGGTCGCCGTGCAGGTGGATGCGGCTCAGCAGCGGCGTGCGGTCCGCGGCGCCGTAGCCGGGCCCGCGGTCCGGCACGGCGACCGCCGCGATCGTCCGGTCCAACGCCGCCGCGAGCAGCGCCGGGGCGTCGCGGTCGTCGAAGCCGAGCACGCCGACGCGCGGCGCGGCGCCGAGGTCGCGGACCGCGACCACGAGCCGGCGCAGGTCATGCACCGCGAGGACGCCCTCGTCGGCGCCGAACATGCGTCCGTACAGCGCGCGCCACGACGCACCGCGGTCCAGCTCCCCGGTGTAGCGCACGTCGGCGAGCAGCACACCGAGCCCGCGTTCCGCCAGCGCGTCGAGCCACGCCCGCCGCCGACCCAGCACGTCGGCCTTGCCGCGCGCCGCGATCACGATGACGGCGGGCGCGCCGGGATCCTTCGCCGGCAGCCACAGGGCCGGCAGCTCGACGAACCGGTCGGCGGCGATCGCGAGCTGTTCGACCGCGCGCCCGTCGATCTCGACCGTGCCGAGCCGGCGCACCGCGGGTGCCTTCGCCAGCGCCACGCCATCGCCGTCGGCGCGCTCGAGCAGCCGCGCGAACGCGGCGCGCGCGTCGGCCACCGGTCGACCCGCCGGCGCCGTCAAGCGGGCCGCGAACTCGGCGCGCACCGCCTGCAGATCCTGCGGCGGCCCGTCGCGTCCCAGCGCGGTCATCGCGCCCACGTCGAAGGGTGGGGGCTGATCGGTTTCGCCGCTGCCCTCGGCGAGCGGCGCGCCCGCGAGCAGCGGCCACAGGAACGAGTACATCGCCTCGCGCATCGGCCGGTCGTAGTCGTGTCCCTTGGTCCAACGCCGCACGGCGACGGCGCCGGCGGCGCCGAGTCGGTCGTAGACCTGCTGCACGGCGGGAAAGCCGTGCTCCGCGAAGCGGCGGGTCCAGTCGCCGGTCACCGTCAGGAACAACTGCGGCCGCGGCGCGAACGCTGCCGCCATCTCCGGCATGTCCGCGGCGCGCAGCAGGTGCGGCGTGTGGTTGCAATAGCAGTGCACTCCGTCGGCGAGCAGGATGTCTTCGAAGTGGCACGCCATCACGGCGGGCACCGCCGCGCACAGGCCGGTCTGCAGCGCGGTCAGGTAGTACGTCTGCTGGCCGCCGCCCGACGCGCCGGTGCATGCGATCCGCGCCGGATCGACGTCTGCACGCGCGCGCAGCAGCTCGAGGCCGCGCAGGTTGTTCCAGGTCATCAAGCTCAGGCTCGACAGGCCGAGCCGCGCATCCTCGAAGTGCACGGAGTCGACCACGAGCACGACGCAGCCCAGACGCGCCAGCGCGATGCAGCGGGCCTGCACCGTCGGGTGGCGGGCGCCGTTGTCCCAGTGCCCGTGCGGGCACAGCACCGCGGGGCGACGCGCGGTCGCGGTACCTGCCGGCTCGTACAGCCAGCCGCCGGCCCAGTACCCCTGGAAGCTCTGCCACCAGGTGCGGGTGAGGGTGAATCCCTCGCCGCGCAGAGTGCCGCCGCGCCGCTCGGCGAGTGGGAGCGTTGGCACGAACGTGGCGAAGTCGGTTGCCTTGCCGTCCTCGCCGTCGAGTGGCCCGGCGCGCCCGGCACGCGTGCGCCCTTCGCCCGTTGCGTACGGCGGTGGCCACAGCCCGATCGCATCCTGCACGTTGGCGCGGATCCGGGCCGCGCGCGCGTTCCAGCTCGCCGCATCGGCGGCGGCGGGAGCGCGGGGTCTTCGCTGCCAGGCGAGCCACGCCGCGAGCGCGTCGTCGATGGCGGTGGCGTCGAGCACTGTGGCCCGCCGTTGCCGCGTCATCGCCGCGGTCACGTCCTCGGGGAGGGTGCGGTGCAATGCCAGGGCCCGCACTTCGCCCACGAACTGCTGCGACACGGCCGGGTCGATGTTCTCGCCGATCCGGAGCGTCGGCGTCGCCGACCCGGTGAAGAGCTTCGACAGCACGCGCGTGCCGGCGAGTTGACCGTCCACGATCAGCGCCGAGAGGCCGGTGTCCGCGTCGTACCCCGCGACCAGCCGGTGCCAGCGTCCGTCGTCGAGACGCTGCGCGGACTCGATCCCTTCGCGGCTCCAGTACCACGGCTCGAAGGACACGTGTCCCGGGCGGCGGCCGAGCACGAAGCTGTAGTGCACGTGCTTGCCTTCGCGGCACATGACGATCGTGCTGAACCCCGGCGCCTGCGTGCGCACCTCCAGCTCGATCGCGAAGGACTGTTCCGCCCGGACGCCGAGGCGCCGGTCGGGACCGAAGGTCGCGTGGGCGTGCTCCCCGCGCATGTGCAGCGCCCCGTCTGCCACTTCCGCGCCGACCACCGTGGCGGTGAGGGGGAGTTCCCCGTCGGCGAACACGAGCCGTGGGGGCGATGCGATCTCCGCCCGGAACCCGACCGGGGCTTGGGTGGCGACGCCCGGCGTCAGGAGCAGCAGGACGAGGATCCCTCGGGACCGGGCGGTCGACATGGCGGGATCGTCGCACGGCCGGCGTCGGGCCGCCAACGCCCCTGGCACACCCCGACTCAACGCCCGCCGCGTCTCAGCACCCAGTACACCGGCCACATCAGCAGGATGCTGGCGACGCTGAGCAGGGTCGGCCAGGGATCGGTGCCGATCGCGTAGCTCACCGTCCATGCCAGCACGCCGAGATACACGAGTGGCGGCAGCGGGAAGAGCGGCGTCTTGAACGCTCCTTGCAGCGCGCCACGACGGCGCAGCGGGAACACGCTCAGCATCACCATGCCGGCGAGCAGGGCCATGCCGGCGCCGGAGAAGGTCACCATCGCGTCGAAGCTGCCCGACCAGAGCACGGCGATCGCGAGGCCGGCCTGCAGGAGGGTCGCGAGCACCGGCGTGCCGCGCGCGGCGTGGACCTTCGCGAACGCCATCGGCAACAGGCCATCGCGCGCCATCGCGAAGGTCACGCGCGGGCCGGTGAGGATGAACGCACTCAGCGAGGCCAGCAGGCCCACGCCGATCACCAGCGAGAGCACGGCGCCCGCGCTGCGGCCGAAGAGGCGGTTCGCGGCGGTCTCGGCGATGCGCTCGACCTCACCCGCCGACAGCGTGGCGAGTTCCCCGGGGGCGAGCGCGTAGCCGTAGGTGACGTTCATGAGCGCGTACAGCGCCGTCACCAGCAGGCACCCGCCGATCAGGCACAGCGGCAGGAGCCGTCGCGGCGAGCGGATCTCGCCGGCCAGGTAGGCCGCGCCGTTCCAGCCGCTGTAGGCGTACGAGACCTGCAGCAGCGCCACGGCGAGGACGCCGGGGTCCTGCTCGGCGAACGTGCGCCCCATGGCGAAGTGGTCCATCTGGCCGTTTCCGCAGCAGAGGCCGACGACGGCGATGCCGAGCAGCGTCAGCAGCTTGAAGATCGTGGTCACGCCCTGCAGCCACGCGCTCTCGCGTTGGCCGAGTGCGTGCATGATGCTGAACAAGACGATCAGCAGCGACGCGACGGTCCCCTGCACCCATGGCGTGTCGAGCAGCGCGCCGAGGCCCGCGCCGCCGTCGAGCGTGTGCGCGGCCGCGGCGAGGTAGGCGGCGGTAGCGTGCGCGATCACCGCGATGGGCGCGGCGAACGCCAGCGTCGTCGTGCCTGCCCCGTATGCGAACGCCGCCGAAGGTCCGAACGCCGCGCGCACGTACACGTACTCGCCGCCCACGCGCGGCATCGCGCTCGCCAGTTCGGCGAGCGTGAGAGCGCCACACGTCGCGAGCAGGCCGCCGATCGCCCACAGCGCGAGCAGGACGGTGTGGCTCCCGGTGTCGCGGAGGATGAGGCCGGAGGTCGTGAGGATCCCGCCGCCGACCATGCTCGCGATCACGACGAAGAGACCGGTCCACGCGCCGAAGCGGCGGGGCAGCTCGGAAGGATCGAGGTCCTCTGGCTGGGCGAGGGAACGCACGGCGCGACGGAGTCACCGTAGCACGCAGCGTCCCTCGACGCGCTGCCGAGTCGCTCGTCCCCGGCGCTACACTCGCGCCGTGATCGAGACCTTCCGCATCCTGGTCGTTTCGGACTTCAGTGGACGGGGTAGCCGCAGCGAGGCCGGCGGAACGAAGCTCGCCGCGCGCCCGCGGTCGCGCGTCGACCGCGACACCTTCGACGAGTTGTTCGCATCGCTCGCGCCGCGGCTGCGGCTCGACGTGCCGGGGAGCGGGTCGACGGAGCTGACCTTCGCGGCGCTCGACGACTTCCGGCCGGAGTCCCTGGCGGAGCGGCTGCCCGCGGTGGCCACCCTGCAGCGGCTGCGGGCGCGGCTCGTCGATCCCGCCCGCTTCGCCGGCGCGCGCGAAGAGGCACGCACGCTGCTCGGCCAGGTCGTCGCCGCGCCTGCCGTCGCGTCGGCCCCGCCGCGGGTCGCGCCGGCCGCCGACCTGCTCATGGAGGATCTGCTGGCGGCATCGGAGCGGCAGCGCAGCGAGCGAGCCTCAGACTTCCGCGCCCGCGTGCTCGCCGCGATCGGACCCGAGCTCAGCGACGCGACCCGCCCGGCGCGCAGCGCCGAACAGAAGCTCTGGGTGGAGGCGGCCGACCTCGCGGTCGCGGGCATCGTGAACAGCGTGCTGCATGCGCGCGCGTTCCAGGCGCTCGAGGCGGCCTGGCGAGGCCTGCTGCTCCTCGTCAGGCGGCTCGCGACCGATGAAGACGTGACGGTGTCGGTGCTCGATGCGAGGGTGGGCGAGCTCGTGGAGGACGCGAGCGTGTTCCTTGAACGCGAGGCGGGCGCGCCGCGATGGTCGCTGGTCGTTCTGGATACGCGCTTCGCCGCCACTCCCGTGAGTGTCGCGGCCCTCGAGAGCCTCGCGGAAGGCGCCGCCAGCGGCGGGGTCGCGCTCGTCACCGGCTCGGGTCGGACGGCCGCGTCGCCTGCCGAGGGACTCGCGGCGTGGGATGCGCTCCGGACACTGCCGGCCGCGATGTCGCTGGCCCTCGTCGCGCCGCGCGTGCTGCTGCGCCTGCCGTACGGCGCCGCGACCGATCCCGTCGACGGCTTCGCCTTCGAGGAGACCCTCGATGGCCGAGACGCGTTGCTTTGGGGCAACGGGGCCTTCGTCGCCGCCTGCGCGGTGGGCACGGGCTTCGGCCGCGATCCGGACGATCCCTGCGGCAGCGCCGCAATCGAACTCGACGACCTGCCGTGCTTTTCGCGCGAGGCCGACGGCGGACGCACATGGCAGCCGCCGGGCGAGAGCGTCGTCGACGCGGCGGCGGCCGAGGCGCTCATCGCTGCGGGCGTCATGCCACTGCGCTGCGCGCCGCGCGACACGTCGGTGCACCTGCGCGGGGTGTTCCCGTTCGCCGGCGCCGAGCGGTCGCTGCGCGGGCCGTGGGCGTGAGGCCCACGGCCGCGATCAGACGCTGATCACGGGCAGACCGTGACGCGGAAGCCGCGCGAGGCCGCCAGACCCTGCGGGCCGTTGGCGTCGAGGCTCACCATCTGCACGTAGATCGTGGCGCCCGCGGTGCCGGCTCCGATCGGCACGTTGAAGCTCACCTTGCCCTGCGCGTTGGCGAAGCCGCTCACCTGGATGAAGGGCCCGGTGAGGTCGACGTTGACGTCGATGCCGAGGAAGGGGATCGCGGCCGGGCCAGCGGCGACGAACATCGCCACCGGGGCGTTCGGCGCGATGTCGGCGCCCTCGAGCTTGAAGCTCGCGCGGTTGACCTGCGCGAAGCCGCCGCCGTACTCGACGATCGGGGTCTTGCCACCCGTGCCCGCCGTGCCGTTGCCGTAGTCCTTCGGCACGCCGCAGGTCGCCTCGACGACGAACAGACCGTACTCCATGTCGGCGAGGTACACCGCGCCCGAGGGCTGCAACGGATAGCAGCCCCAGCAACCGGTGTAGCCGTTGCCGGTGCGGACGTTGGTGTCGTAGCTGGCGATCAGGCGGGGGTTGGCCGGCTCGCTGATGTCGACCGCGTAGTAGCCGGCGGTGTACGACGACAGGTGCGCGACCTTGCCCTTGACGAACACGTTGTGGACCGTGGCGCCGGCGGGCGAGCACCAGGTCGAGAGCAGGACGGGCAGGGTCTTGAACGTGATGTCGTAGAAGGCGAGGCAGCCGCCGCTGTTCTCGTCGGCCGTCGCCAGCACGGTCGCTTCGCGGTTGGTCCAGCAGTTGTGCGTGAAGTTGCCCGGCGTCGCCGTCGTGCTCAGCACCGACAGCGTCGGGAACGCGCTGGTGTCGAGGATGCGGAAGTTGCCCGCGTTGATCTGGGCGAGGTACGCGTAGCCGTTCGACGGGAAGCAGTCGTGCACGTAGGCGGAGGTGTACGACGTGGCCAGCGGCGGGTTCGTGGCGTTGGCGGCGAGGTCGTAGATGCGGCTGCCGCTGAGCGCGCCGCCGTTGGCCCACAGGCGGCTCGTGCCGAGGTCGACCTGCAGCGAGTGCGCGCGCGAACCGAAGGTGCCGGCGAGCGTCGGCGCGCCAGCGCCGATGTTCAGCACTTGCAGGCTCTGGTGCTCGGAGGCGATGTAGGCGTAGTTGCCGCGACTCGACGCTTCGCGCCAGTAGGTGCCGGTCGACGGGGCGGTGGCGGCGACCGAGCCGAGCAGCACGGGGCTGGCCGGGTTCGTGCAGTCGTACACGAACGTGCCGGAGCGAGCGGGCAGGATCGCGAGTTCGCGCCCGTTCAACACCGTGCCCCACATGCCGGCGTAGTTGTTCTTCGACGACGTGGCCCCGGTGAGCGGGTTCACCGTGGCGTGAAGCTGACA
Source organism: uncultured candidatus Brocadiaceae bacterium (assembly GCA_964418595.1). Taxonomy (GTDB): domain Bacteria; phylum Planctomycetota; class UBA1135; order UBA1135; family UBA2386; genus CAYQMF01. Next base: position 5,238 of record CAYQMF010000082.1, on the reverse strand, counting down.
GTTGAAGCCTTGGGCGGAGAGAGAGGCGCCAAAGGCGAGAGCGGCGATGCGCAGGGATGCGGACATGAGCGGGTGGCCTTGGAACGGGCGGGGCAAGCGCAGGGGAGAGACCGGCGCGGATCGGAGGCAGGGGTCGATCGCGGCACCGGGTGGGGAGGTGCTCGCAGTGTCGCGGGCGTCGGCCCGGGTGGCAACGGCCGGGACGAGAAGGATAGTGCGCACGACCGCAAGCAGGCAGGAGGCGGTTGTCGCCGGCGGTCGCCTGTGCACGATGCGATCGCCTGCTGCGCCCATCCCTGCTCTCCGCCATGTCGAAGCTCGCCCTCCTCGTCACGCTGTTCGCCGCGTCCGTCGCCGCGCAACCGTCGCTCCTGCGCCTCGTGGCCGTCGCCGATGCGTCGGCCAACGCCGACCAGCCGACCGTGAACAACGGCTCGGCGCCGATCGTCGAGTGCGGCAAGGACTTCCCGCCGAGCGGGACGTTCCGCGTGTGGATGACGCGGGGTCACTTCCAGTTCGACCTGACGCCGCTGGTGGGGCGGACGCTGCCCACGCGCGTGCGCCTGCGCGTGTGGCAGTCGCACAGCAACGCTGCCGGTTGCCTCGACGTGACCGCGCATCGCGTCGCCGCAGCCTGGAGCGAGGCGACGCTGACGTGGCAGAACAAGCCCGCGATCGACGCGACGGCCGTGACGAGCGCGTGCGTCGGCGACAGTTTCGACGGCGGCTGGAAGGTGTTCGACGTGACCGCGCTGGCGCACGACTGGTTGAACAACGTGCAGCCCAACCATGGCATCGTGCTGCGTGATCCCACGGAACAGACCGCGGGCGCGGCGCGGCCGCTCTACGCGATGAGTCGTGTCCTTCCGGTGAGCGTGCATGAATCGCGCCGGCGAGTTCCGTAGGTTTCCGCGCTCCCACGAGGAGCCCGACGACCCCGCCCGAAGCGCGAGCCGCCGACCCGAACTGGCCGGAGCCTGATCGAGACCAGTGGCAATTCGAGCGGTGCCTGTTCGTGCTCCCTAACGAGCAAGATGGGTGCCGCCATCCGGTACGCGGCGGGCATTGGGTGGCGTTCGCCAACTTCCTGCGCGATGGCTGCATCAAGGACATCACCAACAACGCGGCAGAGCGCGGGCGCCCCGTGGACCTGGGCCAAAGAACTGGGATGTTCATCTGCCACGAGGATGCCTGCCGTCCGGCCGTCGTCCTCATGAGCCTGATCCAGACCTGCCGTGAGATTGGCGTCGACGCGGCCGCCTACCTGCGCGACGTGCTCGTCCGCATCAGCGAGCCGGGGTCGGACCGCAAGCTGGCCGAGCTCAGGCCGGTCGGCTGGAAGAACGCGGCCAACGCTGCCGAACGCGGGCGACGGTCACGCACGGCAATCCTCGCCGCGGTCCGGTCCCGGACCTGCTCGTAGCCCCCTGTTGTTGCGTTGCAGGCACCGGTCTGATCGCGAAACCCCGGAGCGTAGACGCAACAGTTGCGCACGACGAGCCGCGCCGAGGGACTCAACACCAAGGCTAGGCTCGCAACGCGACAGGCCGACGCCTTCCACGCCGCCCTGCCGTGCGCGCAATGAACGAGCTGCAGTGTACGCGACTCGTGATCCCGCTGCCTCATGCGCGGACGGCAGCAGCTCTGATCTGACCTTGAGGCCCATCCGCCGTCGCTCCGCGAGGAGAGTCAGCTTCGGGAAAAGGGGAAAAAGGAGGGGGCTGCCTCAGCGGCAACGGGAACCGAAGGTGGTTCCCCCGAGAGCGGACGCGCAACTGTCGCGGCGCATCGTCCAATGCCTGACCGAAGCCTCACTCACACGAATTCCGTCGCGCCGGCGGGCGCCCACAGAGACATCAGGAGAGCCGAATACCGCGGGGAGTCTTCGGCGACGATTCCGGAGGGCCCTTCGAAGCTTGCAGGCGGTGCGCTACGGGCAGCTGGCGAGCACTCGGGAACCGGCTGTCGAGGCCTACCTGGGCGAGGCGCGCCGCACGGGCGGCTGATCACTGTCGCCATCGGGGCCGACTCGCCCGCGACGGCAATGCGCGGATCCCCGTAGGTCGGGACAAGCGAGCATGCGACATGGAGCGAGAGCGCGGAAGGTGACTTGCGCCACACCTCCTGCTCAACTAGGATCCCTCTCCGCTCGGCCTCTTCCCGAGGGCGCACCCATGGCCAGAACCACCCAAGCAATTCCCCTTTTCACTCCCTCGTTCGCGCTCACGGCGGTGCTGTGCTGCGGGGCCCCCTGCCAGAGTCCACTCACGGTAGACGTGCTCGCCGCTACACCGGTCTCGGCGCTAACCTGGGACGAGCCAAGCAGCGGACAGCAGTTCGTAGGTCTGCAGGCCATCCTGAATCACGCAGCCAGTGTAGCATCAGCGAGGTCATCCTCGACGGATACACATCTGGCGGAGGCGGCTCGAATGGATGGCCAATTACGTACGGCAACAGCGACCCGGCCGTGTCGATCCCCAACGGGATAACCCTGCGCGGACTCGGGCCGAACGCGCGCCAGAGGATGGTTGTTGGTCCGAGCTCGATTGTTCGGTCGAGCCCGCTGTTGGTCGTGATTGGTAACAATTCCATTTTTCACGCGGGGTTGCGCTACCTCGATATCCTGGCTGGTGACGCCACATCCGCGCCCGTATCGGACGCCGCGATCAAGGTGGACAGATGCGCGGGCGGTAGTGCAGTTTCGATATCTGACTGCTTGCTCCGCCATATGTGGCGCGGGCTTGGGGCATACTATTCGTCCGGGGTAACGATCGCGGCCTGCACCGTTGTTACTAATGCACCCAACGCCGCCATGGCCGCGTACTTTGGAACCATCAGTGACAAGGGCGGGTACTGTGTTTTCATGGCCAAATGCACTGGCTGCACAGTCAATCACTGTAACGCTTCTGCTCCCGGCTACTGGGCCAATCTCGCTCCAGGCCTCACCGATCCGTGGAGGAGCGGGGGCTGTGTAGGCTCCTATCCGCCATGTGACTTGTTCAGCGTTGATGCTGGGCTGGTCAATACAATCGCGTACAATACTCTGTCGTACGGCAACGCGGCCGGCATCTACATGGCAGGAGGTGGTAAGGGGCACCAAGTCCATAGTAACCATGTCTCGTTCATGAGGCAACATGGTCTCGACATGCTAAGCCAAGACGATTTCCAGGTATATGGGAACATCATAGAACACGTGGAGGAGGCCGGACTCGCCCTCGCGGACTGCATCGATGGTGAATTCTGGGGAAATACTATCAGTTTCGCTCAGGACACCGTAGCACCCTGCCAGGTCCCTCCGAATTACTCTGGGTCCGTCATCTTGCTGTGGGGCACGCACGGCTGCCGCATTCACAGCAATCAGATATCCGGCTCATGGGCTCCGGGGACGGGGGCGGCGCACGCCGTAATCTTCATGAATATTCAAAACACGGTGTATCCCTACGGCAACTACATCGGCATATCCGGGCAGCCGATATATGCCAATGGTATTTGGGCGGGATACGCCGGCGCAAATAGACATGTCTGGGATCCGCTCGTTCTCAATTACATCGGAGCTAACAACTACTACTAAAATAGTCACCATGTTCGTCGTGAGGAAGATGTGGAGACGGACCTGCGCGGTGCTCGACAAGACTGTCCCCCAATGCCCCATGGCACTCCGAACTGGCGGCGTCTGGGGAGTCCTGGCGCCCAGAAAGGGCCGCCGATACAGATATCCGCGCATGGGCTAGGTAGCACGAAAGTGAGAGGACTCTTCCAGCGGGCAAGCACGACAGCACACCGGATCGTGCAGAAGCTCAGGCGCAGGCTGCCCCAGGGACGCCTCGCCGCGGAAATCGCCGCATATGCGAAATGCGAGACGGTGCATGACCTGCCGCCGATTTACAACTACTGGTCGGAACGCTATCTCATGCCAATCTTCCGCGCGTGCGGATTCGAGACCGTCGAGGGATTCTTTCTTGAGCATCTGATTGCTGCCTGTCGCCGGGACCGGACGGAGTGCCCTCGGATCGCGAGCGTTGGTGCGGGAAACTGCGATCTGGAAGTCCGGCTGGCAGGATTGCTCCGTTTGCAGGGGGTGAGTTCGTTCGTTTTCGAGTGCATGGACTTGAACCCGCAGATGCTTGATCGGGGGCAGGCCCATGCCGCGCGGGCGGGGGTGGGTGAGCACTTCCGCTTCTGGGAGGGGGATGCAGCCCGATGGCAACCGAGTGGTCGTTACGCCGCCTGTCTGGCGAATCATTCCCTGCACCACATCACCCGACTCGAGTCGGTGTTCGATAGGATCTGGCAGGCGATCCACCCAACCGGAGTGTTCGTCGCATCGGATATGATTGGCCGTAACGGGCATAGGAGGTGGCCCGAGGCGTTGGCGATGGTCCAGGACCTTTGGAGGGAACTACCCGACCGTTGCAAGTATCACCACCAACTTCGCCAATTCCACCCGAGATTTGTCAATTGGGATTGTGCGACGGATGGAAACGAGGGCGTGCGTGCACAGGACATTCTTCCGCTCTTGAACGATAGGTTCCATTTTGACGTCTTTTGTGCGTTCAGCAACATCATATCGGTATTCGTGGATCGCGGCTACGGGCCGAATTTCGACATCGGGAACCCGGCGGATACCGCCTTTATCGACAAAGTTGCTGCAATGGACGACGTCGCTATCGACAGCGGTATAATCAAGCCGACACAGATGGTTGCTGCGTTACGGACCGAGTTTGGAGCGAGGACTACCTGTTATCGCGAGCGAAATCCGGAGAGCAGCATCCGGCGTGCACGATGGTGGCAGTAGACGCGGCAGAGAGGGTAGCTCAGTTGTGCAACTGGACACACATAGGTTGCCAAGGCCGTGAGTTTGCGGGCGACGTGCGACGCAACCAATTCTCCCGATCTCAGGCTCGACCCCGTCTCGCCTGAAACCCAACGTGGCGGCGTGATGGCGTGAGGTGATGGACCACCGGCGTCGAGAAGGAAAAGAACACGACGCGGCCCGCTGGTACGACAGGCAGTTGTTAGACCAACCTGCGCATCGCAGCCGGCGGCCGCAGCCCAAAGGGTTGATGTTGTCGCCGACGCGACGACCAGACAGGGCCGCCGGCGATGGCGTCGTTTGGGGCTTCCAGGGCCGCTCGGTCCTCGCAGTGGAAAAGCCCACGGCAAGGGAGCTTCGCTGTGAATCTGTATCCGTTCTGTCTGCCCCATCTACCATCCGCGGCTGAGGATCCCACGATGCGG
>CAYQMF010000081.1:0-30513 GCA_964418595.1 uncultured candidatus Brocadiaceae bacterium | reverse complement strand
GTCGGCGTGTCTTTCGATCACAGGGTTCTGGTCGTTGACGGCGTGCTGCAACCGAGGCAGCGCGGGTACGGCCGGTTACCCGGCGTCCGCGCTCGACGTGCGCCGATCCGTCGGGCTGCCGCGGTCGATGCTCTCGAGCACCATCCCCGCCAGCACCTTGAGGGTCGGGAACACGCCCTCGCCGGTGGCAGCCACCGCCTCGAAGGTGGGCACGCCGAACCGGTTCATCGCCTTGTCCAGATCCTCCACCGACATGGCGTTGGGGAGGTCGCGCTTGTTGTACTGGATGACGTGCGGCGTCTCGCGGATGTCCTTGCCGTAGTCGCGCAGGTTGGTGATCAGGTTCTCGTAGCTCTCGATGTTCTCGTCGATCTTGTCGGGATCGGAGTCGGCCACGAAGATCACTCCGTCGACGCCCTGCAGCACGAGCTTGCGCGTCGAGTTGTAGTAGACCTGGCCCGGCACGGTGTAGAGCTGGAACTTGGTCCGCATGCCGGCGATGTTGCCGAGGTCGAGGGGCATGAAGTCGAAGAACAGGGTGCGATCACCGTCCGTCGAGATCGACGTCAGCTCGCCCTTGTTCTCCTCCGGCGCCTTCTGGTGCACGACCTCGAGGTTGGTGGTCTTGCCACTCATCCCCGGACCATAGAAGACGATCTTGCAGTTGACTTCCTTGAGGGCGAAGTTGATCTGGACCATGGGCTAGGTGCTCTCTGACGGGCAACGGCGCGGAGTCGCGCAGTGCTGTTTCGGCTCGTTCGACCCCTCCGCTTGAGCGAGTTCCCCGGGCCGAGTCCCGATCGCGGACGCGCCGGGAGCCGGCCGGCGCGCAGGGGCGATCAACCGACCTTGGACAGCGCCGCCACCGCTGCCGCGGCCTGATCCACCTCGTCGCGACAGTCGTCCAGGCGGGCGAACTGATCGGTCTGGACGATGAGGAACGACTCCCCGAGGTCGAGCAGCAGCAGCTTGCCGTTGGTGGCCTGGATCATGAAGCGGCGGAAGGCGCCAAAGCCCCCCTCCTGCAGCGAGCGGCGCGTGGTCGTCACCAGGAACGAGGTCAGGCCGGCGACGACGTCGCTGTTCAGCTCCAGGCCCAGTGCGCTGGCGACCACGATGCCGTCGCCGGTCACCAGCGCCGCGCCCTTGACACCCGGCGCCTGCTTCAGGGAGTCGAGGATCTCCTGGATGCTGTTCATCTGCTGCGCCCCTCTCTCATGTCAGGCGGATGCCTCGCAAAGCGAGCCCGCGACCAGTTCTTGCAGCTCGGACAGGACCTGGTTGGTGTCCGACTCGGCGCTGCACAGGACGGCGGCGATCACGTCGCCGAAGCAGCAGACGCAGATCTGGCCGAACTCACCGTCCAGGGCGGCCTTGCTGAAGCTGCCGATGTCCATGCGCCGGGTCGCGCGCTGCGCGGCCTTGGCGACCACGCGCGCGAGCCGCAGGAACGGATCCTTGCCGTCCTTGATGTCGCCCTTGACCAGCGCCTTCGTGTTCTTGATGTAGCAGGCCTTCGTGACGCCCGGCAGATCGGCGATCTGCGCGAGCGCCTCCCGGATGTCCGCCAGTTCGTCGGACCCATCACTGCCTCCCGGCAGCTCGCGGATGAGCGGGCCGTTCGCGAGGCGACCGGCGCATTCCACGGCGTGGAAGAGGACATCGAGATCCTCCACGCGCTGCTCCGGCTGCCGCGCGACCTCGGCGAGCGCCGCTGCCACCTCCGGGTCGTCGGGCGTCAGGAGCAGCAGACACTCGAGCTGCTCGGCCGCCGTGGCCACGGCGCCGCTCCGGTACAGCACATCCGCGAGCATGCGGTAGGCGGGCGCGTGCGTGGGGTCGATCTCGACCACCTCCTGCAACATGCGCACCGCCTCGATCCCGTCGCGTGAGGTCAGGTCGCGGTAGTAGTTCACGAGCCTCGCGCGGGCGAGGACGGTGTAGGCCGTGACGTCCTGTGGAAAGCGACGGATCGCCTCCTCACAGGTGGCCTGGACCGCGCCGGAGTCGCCCATCTCCACGTAGAGCATGGCGAGGTCACGGAACAGACGCGGCGTCGGCTCCTTGTTGAGGCGTTGGCGAAGGTCCTTCACCCGGCCGTCGAGCTGCTTCCGCTTGGCGAACTTTTGCAGGTTCTTCAGCTCGTTGGACGTCGGGAACAGGCGCAGCCCTTCCTCCGCCGCGGCGAGCGTCTCCTCGATCATGCCGAGGTTGATGTAGACCTGGCCGAGATCGACGAAGGTGGATGGCGACGGCTCCTCGCGGACGCGCGTCTCCAGGCGCCGGAGGTCCTTCCAGATCCGGAGTCGGTTCAGGAACCGCATCGGTCCTCCGCGCCCCGGGCTCGCAGCGCAGCGCCCCGGTTGCTCCTGTTGCTGGTCCTGATCACGTCCCTGCTTCCTGTCGGTTGTCCTTGGTCGGCATCGGCGGACGGTTACTTGAAGCGCAGGACCTCGCCCGCCGACGTCGTCACATAGACCCCGGTGCCGTCGGCCGCCGCGTCACCGATGAATCCCTTCTCATCGCGATACTCCCAGCGCAGCTGCAGGTCGGCGAGACCCATGACGCGCAGGACCTCGCCCTTGCCGCGTGCCTCGGGACCTTCGGTGATGCCCACGAACACCTGATCGTTGGCGACGAGGGGACCGAAACGCCGGACCCCGCCGAGCGCGTGGCGACCCAGCTCGCGTCCGTCGGCCACCGCGAAGCGCGCGAGTTCGTCGTCCTTGGTCATGACGAGCACCACGCCGTTCGCGACGGCGAGTTCGTCGGACTTGATGCCGCGCTCCAACGCCTTCGCCCACCGCACCCGCCCGGTCTCGTCGCGCGCGACGAGACCCCCGCCGCCCGTGGCGAACACCATCACGCCATCGCCCGCGAGACGGATCGACGACGAGATCCCGTTGGGGTAACGCCAGGGGTCGTCCAGCACGCGGCCATCCGCAGCATCGATGCGATAGACCGATCCCGACGCCGTGCCGACGCGAAGGATGCGCGCCGCGAGGGTCGGAGCGGCGACGAGCGGACCGTCGAGGCGACGGCTCCACAGCACCCGGCCCGTCTCGACGCTCATGGCGATCAGCTCGCCGGCCGCGTCGCCCATGAAGATCCGACCATCCTGGGCGATCGGGTCGGTCGTCAACGGCTGCGCCAACGCCGAGACCCAGGCCCGCCGCCCGTCCTCCAGCATGTAGCAGGCGAGGTGACCGTCGTTGGTCCGGAACATCACACGCGTCGCGGTGAAGACCGGGAGCCCGCGCATCTCGGACAGTTCGGGCAGGTCGATGACCATGCTCGCCTGCCTGTTGTCACGCGTCCACGCCAGCGCGATCTTGCCGCCGCGCAGGCCCACGCCGAGATAGCCGGCACCGAGCCCGGGCCCGGTGAGCACCGCCTGATCCTGATGGAAGCGCCAGTCGGGAACGGCGGTCAGCACGAACACGCTGGTCGATTCCGGCAACGGGGCGACCTGCACGATCCGCGGCTCGAAGCCGGGCCGGCGCAGCTCGACGGTCATCGTCGCGTTGCGTTCGCACTCCAGGATCGCCGGCGTCGTCCGGGGCACGGTCGCGCCCTCGACGGTTTCCGTCAGCGGCCGGCCGTCCTGCCAGATCTCCGCGCCCTGCGGTCGCGAGTCGAGGCCGAACGGGATCTGCAGACCCTTGACGCCCGGCGCCAGCGCGTAGGTCTGGGTCGCCTCCAGGATGTCCTTGCGCGCGGCTTCCCAGTCGCCGGCGCGCAGCTTCTCGCGAGCCGAACGCTCCAACGCCGCGGCGCGGGCCAGGTAGTCGTACAGCTCGACGTAGCACTTCTCGAGGCGGACGCTGTCGGCCCACTCCCGGTCCACGGCCTCGCCACCCACCGCGACCTGCTTGCGCACTGCGTCGATGGCGACGAGCGCGTTGTCGAGATCGCCGGCGTCGAAGGCCGCGCGATAGCGGTTCCAATCGGCCCGGTAGCGGGCGCGTCGCGCCTCGACCTCACGGAGCTGCTGGTTCACGCGCTCCTCATCCTGCGCCTTCTGACGCGCCTGCATCCCGCGGATCTTGATCAGTTCGGCCTCGGCATCCTTGCCGGCCATCGTCAGCGGATGAGTCCCGACGAACGCCTCGTAGACCACGACGGCGGCGTCGAAGTCGCCTGCGTCGAGCAGGGACTGCACGTCGATCGCCTCGAACTGGCGGGCGGCATGCCGGTCGTAGGCATACCAGGCCCCCGCGGCGCCGATCACCAACAGGACGATGGCCACCAGCGCCACGACGGCACGGCGCCGGGATCGGCGCCGCTCGTCCAGCTCGTACAGCGAGCGGATGCGATCGGAGATGTCCTTCCGCGAGCGATCGAGGATCAGGATCTTCTGCAGGTACTTGACCGCCTCGATCGGGTCATGACTCTGCACGAGGTCGGCGGCGATCGACTCGTACAGCTCCACGACGCGGCGCATGTCGCCGGCCTTGGTATGGACGTTGACGAGGCTCTGCTTGAGCCGCAGGTCGCTCGGATGGTTGCGCAGCAGCTCCTCGAGCAGTCGGCGCGCCTGCTCGATCTCACCGACCTCGAGCAGGATCTCCACCAGCGCCTTCCCCTCCGCCAGCGCGTCGAACTCCGGCAGCACGACGTCGCGGTTGCCGACGCTCAGCTCGACGAGGCGCGTCCGCGCTCCGAGATGGGTACCGAGCAGGCGCGTGGCGGTGACCAGAAGGCCCGCGGCACGTTCGATCTGACCGTTGGTGGCGTAGTGCTCCGCCTCGCACGTGAGGTGGTAGACGGCCTGCTCGTACTCGCGGGCAGCCTGGTAGGCGTCCGCGACGCGATGATGCGCGTCCGGCCCGCCCTGTCCGGCCGCCAGGGCGCGCACGTACAGGTTGATCGCCTCCGGCAGGCGATCCTCGGCCATGCAATCCTCCGCCGCGTCGATCATCTGCTCCGGCGGGACCAGTTCCACGTGCCCGTCGTCGAGCAGGTTGGCCAGGCACTTGTGCACGAAGAAGCTCGGTCGCCCTGACTGCTCGACGATGCGCGCGACGCTGCGCCGGCCATCGACCAGACCGAGGATGTCGAACACATCGTCGGTGAGCCCCTGGGCATCGAGCCCCAGGCCACGGAACACGTCGAGCGGGCTCGTCACCCGCTCGCTGATGTAGCTCCACTCGTCGATCCGCCGCGCCGCCTCCATGATGAGGCCGTCGGTGGAGAAGAAGAACGAGTCGTTGACCACGCCCTCATAGCCATCGAGCTGGCGCAGGCCCTCGAAGAACTCGAAGCGGGCGTTCCCCCAGAAGAAGAGTTCGTGGATCTCCTCCTCCATCGCGTCGCGGAACGCCTCGACGAGCCCAGCCTCCGTGAGATGCCCCGCCGCCAGCAGGCTCTCGACGAGCGAGCCGCCCATCGTCGCGGCATGATGCCTCGCGTCCTGCACCGCCGCGTCCGCGATCTGGCCCGTCGACGTCATGCCGCGCAGGACTTTGTCCAACAGCGTGTGCTCGTTGTAGTAGAGCGTGACGCCGCGCGGCTCGAAGTAGAGGGCTCGCCAGGTTCGTGGGGCCTGGATCAGCAGCAGCCCCATCTTCTGGTTCATGGCAAGCATCTGGAAGACCTGCGCCAGGTCCACGCTTGCAAGATCTCCTTTCAGCGCCATGGTTTGCCTCGTTCCTCCGCGATGGGGGGCGGACCGCCGCCGGCCGAGCGCCGGAGGGTCCGTCCTGGTATCGGCACGGGGCCCGCAGCCGGTTGAGAGCCTTGCCTCGTCGCCGGGCCGTGCCTAGCCTGCGGCCCGTCCCACCGGCCTCGACGCCACCTCGCCTCGTTTCCGTCGCGAAACGCCCCGCCCACCGGCCCCCACCCATGAAGTCGACCGTCCTGTTGGCCGAGCACGAAAGCCTCGGCGCGCGCCTCGTCCCGTTCGCGGGCTGGCAGATGCCGGTCCAGTACTCCGGCATCATCGACGAGGCGAAGACCGTGCGCAGCCGCGCGGGGGTCTTCGACCTCGGTCACATGGGGCGCGTGCGGATCCGCGGCAAGGACGCGCTGGCCCTGCTCCAGTACGTGCAGACCAACGACGCCGCCGCGATCGCACCCGGCCAGATCCGGTACAGCATGTTCCTGAACGAGACCGGGAACGTCCTCGACGACATCCTGGTGTACGGCGATCTCGACGGCGACGGGTTCTTCCTGGTCGTGAACGCCAGCAACTGCGACAGCGACCTCGCGCTCCTGCGCACCGCCGCCGCGCGCTTCGGGAACGTGCGCGTCGAGGATCTGACCGACACGCTCGGCATGTTCGCCATCCAGGGCCCGGCCGCCGCCGCGGTGGTGCAGGGCATGACCGACGCCGACCTCGCGAGCCTGAAGTACTACCGCTGGACCCGCGCCACCCTCGGCGGCATCCCCATCGAGATGTCGCGCACCGGCTACACCGGCGAGGACGGCTTCGAGTTCTACGTCCAAGCCGCCAGGACCGTGGAACTCTGGCGGAAGGTGCTCGCGGCCGGCGAGCGCGCCGGCGTGATCGCCTGCGGCCTCGGTTCGCGGGACACCCTGCGCCTCGAGGCGGGCATGCCCCTCTACGGGCATGAGATCGATGACGGCATCAACCCGCTCGAAGCGGGGCTCGGGTTCGCCGTGAAGTTCACCCACGACTTCGTCGGCCGCCGTGCCCTCGAGAAGTACCAGCAGGGCTCGCCGACGCGGGCGCTGGTGGGGCTCGTGAGCGACAGCAAGCGCGTGCCGCGCCAGGGCTACCCGGTGTTCTCTGGCACCACCGAACTCGGCCTCATCCGATCGGGCGCCGTCTCGCCGACGCTCGACACCAACATCGCGACGGTCTACGTTCCCACGGCTCTCGCCAAGCCCGGCACCGAACTCGAGTTCGGTGTGCGCGACAAACGCGAACCCGCGAAGGTCGTTCCGCTTCCCTTCTACAAGCGCGCTCGCTGAGCACCGCGCCAAACCGACTCCATCACGCTGCCATGCGACCCACTGACCGCAAGTACCTCAAGAGCCACGAGTGGTGCAAGATCGACGGTGCGACCGCGACGCTCGGCATCACCGACTTCGCCGTCGCGCACCTGTCCGATCTGGTGTTCCTCGACCTTCCGGAGGTCGGCTCCCAGGTCACGGCCGGCAAGCCGTTCGCGGAGATCGAGTCGGTGAAGGCCGTGAGCGACATCTATCCCGGCGTCACCGGCACGATCGTCGAGATCAACGACGCCCTGCCCGACGCGCTCGACACGCTCAAGGACGACCCGTGGGGAGCCGGCTGGATGGTGAAGGTGAAGGTCACCAGCGTCGGCAAGGACCTGATGGACGCGGCAGCCTACGAGAAGGTCGTCGAGGCCGAGGGAGAGTGACGCGGGCCACGCGCGAGGAACCCTCCGCGTCCTGACCACCGGCGCTGGCGCGCCCGCGTGGAACATGGCGTTCGACGCGGCCCTGCTGCGCCTCGGAAGTGCCCCGACCCTGCGGCTCTACCGGTGGTCGCCGCCAGGACTGTCGCTCGGCTGGTTCCAGGATGCCCGGGCCTTCTCGGCGCTGGCCGGGCCACATCGCGTGGTGCGTCGGCTCACCGGCGGCGGTGCGATCTACCACGACGACGAGATCACGTTCGCCGTCACCGCCGACGCCGACTTGCTGCCGGGTGACGTGCCGGCCAGCTACGTGCGCATCCACACCGGAGTCGCGCGGGCGCTGGCGGACATCGCCGTGCCGACCCGCATGCTGCCAGCGACCGCGGCCCCCCAGCACGCGCGCCCCAGTGCGCCGTGGTGCTTTGCGGTGCCGGGCGCGTTCGACCTCGTGCTCACCTGCAACGGCCACAAGATCGTGGGCTCGGCTCAGCGCCGCATCCGCCTCCCGCGCGCACGGGTCCTCCATCACGGCTCGATTCCGCTGCATGCGCCACGCGCAACCCCATTCATGGGGGCGGTGGCCGACTGCGTCGACCCCCGCACCGTCGAGGACCGGCTGCTCGCGCGCCTTGCGGTCGAACTGGGCGCGGCGCTCGGTCTCGAGCCCGAAGCGGGAGTCCCCAGCGCGGAAGAACTCGACGCCGCCGGCGCCACGGAGGCGGAGTTCGCGGAGCCAGGGGCATGAGCGATCTCGCCGCGCTGTTCGCCCGACCGGGCCTCGCCGCGGAGGTGCGCGCGAACGTCCTGCTCCAGGCGGCCGTGGTCCGCGGCGACTGGCCGCGCGCCACGGCGGCGGTCGTTCTGGCGCGCGCGCACGGTTGCCGGCGCGAACTGCTGGCCGAAGGGCTGCTGCAAGGCATCCTGTTCTACGGCTTCCCGCGCTCGATCAGCGCGTTCGAGATCCTGGACCGGGAATGGCCGGCGGCGGCGATCGAGGCCGGCCGGACGCGAACGCCGCCGGAAGAGTTGGCCGCCGGACGCGCGCTGTTCGCTGCGGTGTACGGCAGGAACACCGACGCGGTCGAGGCAATGCTCGCCGGCTTCCACGGCGAGCTGCGCGACTTCGTGCTCGAGGTCGCGTACGGCCGGATCCTGTCGCGGCCGTCGCTGCCCGCAGTCACGCGTGAGGTGATCGCGGTCGGCGTGCTGGCTGCGCTGGACCAGACGCCGCAGATGGTCGGTCACGGCCGCGGCGCACTGCGGATGGGTGCGACCCGCGAACAACTGCGCGAGGCGCTACTGACGGCCCTCGGCGATGACGCGGCTGCAGAGACGGCGTTGCGCCGGATCGAAGGTCCGAGCCGGTGAGGCTCAGACCTGAGAAGCCATGTGCTTCTCGACCAGCTCGATCAGCTCGTCGGGCTCGAACGGCTTGCGGAAGTAGTCCGCCGCCCCCATCTCGGTGCTCTTCTGGTGACCGCGCGTGTGCTCGCGAGCGGTGAAGATGATGACCGGCACCGAGGCGGTGTCGGGGTCGCGCTTGAGCCGCGTGAGTGTCTCCCAGCCGTCGATCCCGGGCATCATGATGTCGAGCAGCACCAGGTCGGGCTTCAGCGCCTTCGCCTTGCTGATGCCGAGTTCGCCATTCGTGGCCGATTCGACGCGGAAGCCCGCCGCCTCCAACACCATCTGGGTGGAGACGATGATGAGCTTCTCGTCTTCGATGATCAGGACAGTGCGCTCCATGGGTTCTCTTGGGCTTGGCTAGCCAGGGGACTTGTCGACATTCTGGGCGTGCAGCCGGAGTCCGAATGCGAACTTCGCGCCCCGGCCCAGCTCGCTGGTCACCTCGATACGGCTGCCATGGGCTTCGACGATGCCGCTGGCAACGAACAGCCCGAGGCCGGCGCCGCCGTGATGGCGGGTGAGCGGATCCTCGACCTGGAAGAACTTCTCGAAGATCCGCCGGTGATAGCGGGGGTCGATCCCGATCCCGTCGTCCTCCACGATGAGGTTCGCGCGGTCCGCATCCACCTCGACCGCGACGCGGACGCGCCCACCCGGCCGCGTGAACTTGATGGCGTTCTCCACGAAGGCCTGGGTCGCGCGGCGCAACCCGCTGCGATCGGCACGAACCTCGAGACGATGCTCCGGGAGGTCGAGCACGAAGGCCAGCGACTTGTCGATCGCCACCCGCGCCAGCGGCGCCGTGGCCGCCCGTACCTCCTCGACGAGGTCGACGACAGCGAGATCCTGCGCCTGCTCCTTGGCCTCCAGCGACCCCAGGTTCACGAGCTTGTCGATCTGCTGTTCGAGCCGGATCGACTGTTCGCGGATGGAGTCGATGACCTCTTGCTGCTTCGGCACCAGCGGGCCGAGGCGACCCTTCGCCAGCATCGTCGAGAAGGTCTTGATGCCGGTCAGCGGCGTGCGCAGCTCGTGGGCGACGATCGACAAGAACTGGTTGCGGCGCTGATCGAGCTTGTGGTCCTCGGTGACGTTGTCGAGGACCGAGAGCACGCCTGCCGGCCTGCCCGCGCGGTCGCGGATGACGGCGCTGTCCACGCGGAAGTAACGGAGGTCGTGCGCCGAGTCGTGGACCTCGACGACGCGCTCGACGCGATCGCCCTGCAGCGCAGCAGCCTGATCGACGATCACCGCATCGATCAACTCGCTGGTGCCGCGCAGTCCGGACAACGTCCTCGACATCGCCGTGAACGCGCCCACGCCGAGCATCGCCTCGGCGGCCGGGTTGAACAGCGTCACCCGACCCGTGAGGTCGGAGTAGATCAGGCCGTTCATCACCATCGTGATGTCGGCGACGCTGGCGACCCGCCGCGGTTCGACGGCGGGCGTCGGCCCGACGACGCCGATGGCCTCCGCGCTCTCGAGGCGCGTCACGACGGGCTCACTTCGGCGCTTTGACCGCGCTCAGCGCCGCGTCTTCGGTGGGGAACATCGCCAGGTGCTTCGCGATCCGCATGATCTCGAAGATCTTGACGATGAACGGCTTCACGTGGCACAGATACAGGTGCGTGTTCCGCGACGTGATCACGTTGTTGGCAACGATGATCAGGCCCACGCCGCAGGAGTCGATGATCTTCACGTTGTCGAGATTCAGCACGAAGTGCTGATAGCCCTCGTCGATGCGCGCGTTGATCGCCTCCTTGAGCGTCTCCTTCAGAGAATCGGTGACGTAGAAGTTCAGGCTCCGGTCGTTGAACGAGATCAGAACGGTCTTGTCCGACTCCAGAGTCGTGACCGTCAACCCTTGGCTCTTCTTCCCGACGATTTCCATGTGCGTTCCCGTGTGAGGTCTTGCGACGTCGCCGCGTGGCGACCTCGCCAGCGACCTCCCGGTCATCGACCAGGGGCCCGTGCGGAGTTGAGCGAGGATCCGCACGGCCCCGGTCAGGCGCAGCGCGGCGGCCGCGCGCGCCCCCGGACGCTCAACCCCAGCGGCGGCCGACGTTGCGTCGCCCCGTTGCCGAGCGCGTTTCGGGTCGCTTCGCCAGCCCCAGCTGGTTGGCCTTGTTCAGCACGGACGAGGTCGAACGCGACAGCATCGCGGCGATCTCGACGGTATCGCCGGTGGGGTAGAGGCGGCGCAGCCGGGCCACCTCGGCGGCCGACCAGCGGGGCATGCGCCGCGGGCCCTCGGTTCGCACCCGCTTGTCACGGCCCAATCGCAGCGTGTCGGCGCGCGCCTCGATGTCGGCGCCCGGCCGGCGCAGGCAGATCTCGAGCGCGGCGGTCGGACGTCCGCCGTACCAGCGCTTCAGCGCCTGGTCGTCGGCGCGTGTCCAGACGCGCGCCCGCACGTCGGTCCGCAGCTGCCGCACACGCTGCTGGATGTCGCGCTGCGAGCGGGCGAGGACCACGGCCAGATCCGCGAGCGTGATCAGGCCGTACGAGACCCGCAGCCGTCGATCGTCGTCCTCCGTCCACGGCGAGCGGCCCGGCCGCCGCGCGAACAGGATCCGCGCGCGATCCCGCACAGCGGCCTCCGACCGCCGCAGCCGCTTCGCCAGCGCGTGCAGCGGCGTCGTGGGGAACCTGCGTCGGATCAGCTCGAGTTCGAGCGTCGTCCAGGCGCCGCTCCGTCTGGTCTCGCTCAACGCTCCGGCTCGGGGCCGCCCGCCTCGCTCAGGAACTGCGCCCAGCGAACGCGGCCACGCTCCCGGACCATCCTGCGGATCTCCTGGGCGTTGTTCGCGCGCAACGCCGCCTGCGCCAGCGCCCGGCACTCGTCGAGATCGAAGCTGCGCACCATCAGCTTCACGCGGGGCAGGAACACCGCCCCCATGGACAGTTCGCGGAAACCGAGCCCGATCAACAAGGGGGTGAAGTAGTGATCGCCGGCGATCTCGCCACAGATCGACACCGGCTTGCCGGCCTCACGCGCGAGCTCCGCGATTCGCGCGAGCACCCTGACCACACCGGGGTGATAGGGGTCGTACATCGCCGCCACCCGCGGGTTGTCGCGGTCCACGGCCAGCAGGTACTGCACGAGGTCGTTGGTCCCGACCGACACGAAGTCGATCAGGGGAAGGACCAGGCCGAGGATCTCGACCAGCGCCGGCACTTCCACCATCACGCCGACCTGGACCTCGTCCGCGTGCGCCTCGCCCGCTTCGCGCAGGTCGGAACGGATCTGCTCGACGACGGCGACGCAGCGCGCCACTTCGTCGTGGGTCGTGACCATCGGCAGCAGGATGCGCGTGCGCGCGCCCGCGCCGGCCCGCAGGATGGCCCGGATCTGCGTGTAGAAGATGTCCGGCCAGTCGAGGCTGATGCGCAGACCGCGCCAGCCGAGCACCGGGTTGCGTTCCTCCGGCGTGCGGAAGTACTTCAGCGGCTTGTCGCCGCCGACGTCCAGGGTGCGGAACGTCAGCACCTGTTCGGCGCCGAGCGCTTCGATCGCGGAGCGGTACATGCGGTACTGCTCCTGCTCCGCCGGGAACTGCAGGCGCTCCATG
This sequence comes from uncultured candidatus Brocadiaceae bacterium, assembly GCA_964418595.1. Taxonomy (GTDB): domain Bacteria; phylum Planctomycetota; class UBA1135; order UBA1135; family UBA2386; genus CAYQMF01. The sequence goes on along the minus strand of CAYQMF010000081.1, from coordinate 18,188 downwards.
AACGCGAACTCGGTGCGGAACAGGCCCACGCCGGCGATCCCGCGGCCGTCGAGGTGGGCCAGATCGCGCACGCTCTCCACGTTGGCGCCGAGCCAGATCGGCGTGCCATCCTTGGTGACCGCCGCCGCGTCGTTCAGCTCGGACAGGCGGCGGTCCACGACCTGCCGCTCTTGGATGAGGATGCCGTAGCGAGCGAGTTCCTCGTCCGTGGGGCGGAGCACCACCAATCCAGCGTCGCCGTCGAGGATCACGCGATCGCCGCTGCGCGCCTTCAGGAGCAGCTCATCGACGGCCAGCACGGCCGGGATGCCCAGCGAGCGGGCCAGGATCGCGCCGTGTGAGTACTTGCCGCCCCGCGCGGTGACGATCCCGCGCAGGTGGCGCCGGTCGAGGAGGCCGGCGTCGCTGGGCAGGAACTCGTCGGCGACGAAGATGTAGTCGGCCCCGCCGGCGATGTACACGGAACGCTCGCGTGCCAGCAGCGCGCCGAGCACCTGTCGGCCGACATCGCGGACATCGGCAGCGCGTTCGCGCATGACGATGTCCTCCATGCGCTCGAAGACCTTCTCGTAGCGAGCGACGACGCGCTGCAACGCCATCTCGGCGTTGATCTTCTCGGCGTCGATCTCCTTGACGAGGTCGGCGCGCACGGTCTTGTCGTGCAGGAGCGCGAGCTGCGCGTCGTAGATGCGAGTGTCGTTGTCGGAGAGTGTGCCCGACAGCTCGTGACGCAGGTGCAGGATGGAACGCGACGTCGCCGTGATCGCCTCGTCCAGTCTGGCCACCTCCCCCGCCACGGCCTGGGCATCGATCCGACGGACCGGGATGTGGTCGAAGTCGGTGTGGAAGTGCACGATCGGGGCGATCGCGATCCCCGTCGCCGCGGACACACCCTTGAGCTCACGCGACATGGTCTCGGTGGACGACGGGGTTCAGTCGGAGACGGAACGGACCACCGCGGAGGGCGTCCACATGGTGAACCGGCGAGGTTCTTCGGGAAGATCCGAAGTGCCCGGTTCGAGACGTGACCAAGGACCGCCGATGCCAGCGTCGACAGCCATCGCAGCCGACGGCCGCAACCCAAGGGGTCGATGTCGTCGCTGACGCGACGACCAGAAGGGGCCGCCGGCGATGATGTCGTTTGGGGCTTCCAGGGCCGCTCGGGCGTTGCGGATTCCGCAGGCGTCGCGAGATCGCACGCCTCGCCAGGCTTGTGCGCGACGCAACAATTCGCGGCCCTTGCAGCCGAGGCCCCGGTCCGCCCGGACCTCGGCCCAGGCAGCGGGATGCCACAGTTGCAGCAGGGCGAATGCCGATGATTCCGACACTGAGGAGAAGAGGGTAGCGGATCACGAGATGACCAGGAAGCCAGTTGTGAGGGACCAGGACGCCCTGAACGCGTCGCCGGTGTTTCAGGTCGATCCGGACTCCAGCGCGAGCTTCGACGAGGGCGAGAGCCTCGACGATCTGGAGCTGCTGGACGACGGCGAAGGCGTGGACTTCGCGGATGCCGATGCGCTCCTCGCGGAGGTCGAGGGGGTCGACGCGCCAGGTGCCGCCCTGCCCCTGGAGGCGGTCGCGCCCGCCGCGCCCATCGAAGGCAGGGCGCGCGTCATCGCCGCCTGGACCTGGACCGGACTCGGTACGGTGGCTGCGCTCGCGGGCACGGTTGGAATCGTGCTCACGCTCGCCAACTCGACCGCACTCGAGCCCGCGATCGCGATCCTCGAGCGCATCGGCCTCGCCCCCATCCACCTCCTGGCATTGGGGCTCCTGTTCGTCGGGCTGGGCAGCGCCGCGCGCCGCCAAGGGCGCCTGCACGGCTACATCGCACGGCTGAACCAGGGCCAGGATCTGATCGGCTCGATGATGAGCAACGTCGAGTCGGTCACCCGGACCCTCCAGGAGGCGGAGGCGCGCCGGAGCGAACAGCCCGCGTCCGGCGACGAAATGGAGTTCGTCCGCTTCGAGCTCAAGCGGCTGGACGAGAAGATCGTCACGCTCACCAAGGCGACCCGCTCGTTCGGCACGCCGCTCATGGAGATGACGCGGCAACTGGCCGACGTCCTGCACACGCTCGGCGAACACAAGCACGGCCTCGACGACCTCGCCGAAGCAGGCACCACAACCGGCGCACGGCTCGAACAGATGCGGGCTTCCTTGGACACCGGACTCAGCAAGCTCCAGGACTCCCTGTCGGGGGTCGTCGAGGCGCGCCTGCAGGCTGCGAACACTTCGTACGAAGCCCAGGTCGCGACCCACGGCCGCCACGTGCGCGAGAGCCTGGAGGCTCTGTCGGCGCGGATGGAACAAGCCCTCGCGAAGACACCCGCCCCGGCAGCAGCCAAGGTCGACCTCACCAGCATCGAGCAGGCGCTCGCCGCGGTGCGACGTGAACTCGCATCGCTGACCAGCAACGTCGCTCGCGGCCCCGCGACCGCGGCGGAGCGTGCGCCCTCGCCGCCGGCAGCGCCGGCGCCGGAGCGCAGCGCGCCGGCGCCGACGGACGCGCTGCCCGCGAGCGGCGTGGCGCAGTCGATCGCGGGCAGCCGCGCCGCGCCCGCCGGCAACGTGCTCGGCGCGATCGCCCGGCTCAAGCAGATGCGCGGCTGAGCGAGGACTGGCTCTTCAGGCCCTGCGCGCCGTTACTTCTCCGACATGCGCAGCACGACGTGGTGCGTCTGCTGTCGCCAGATCTCGACCAGTTCACTCGCGGTCGAGCCTGGGACCGACACGTCGTAGTCTCCGGGCGCGAGATGGCGGATCCGACACCTGCCCTCACCGTCGGTGCGGCTGAGATCCACGACGTGCCGGTTGCGACGCAGGGCCACGGTGGCTCCCGACTTCGGCCGGCCGCTCGGGTCCAGCACCTGCACCAGGAGATCGACGCCGGCGACCATCGTGACGACCAGCGGTTCGCGACGCAGCAGGTCGCCGGGGATCTCGAGGGTCAGCACCTGCGGGGCGAAGCCCTGCGCCTGGACCACGACGGTGCGCGACTGCGAGGTGATGCCGCGCAGTTCGAATCGCCCGCGCAGATCGGCGCGCCCGCCGAACCGGGCGTCCACGATCGGACCCAAGCGCCCTTCGCCCAGCACCTCGTCGATCGCGGCCAGGTCGAGTTCGTCGCCGGCCAGGATGCGCGCGCCCGGCACGGGCCGCCCCGCGTCGTCGCGCACCACGCCACGCACCATCGCGCCCGGTTCGAGCGCGCACTCGCCCACGTCCACCGTCTCCCCCGCCGCGACGCGCAGGTCGGTGACGAACGGCACGTAGCCGGCGCAGCTCACGCGCAGCCGCGCGCGGCCGGCCGGGAAGCGATCGAGGCGAAGGCTCCCGCCGGGCATCGCCACCCACTGCACGTCCGTGCTCTCCGCCTCGCTCGCGTCGGCGCGGGTCTCGATCCGCACGAGACCGCCGGGCACCGGACGCCGACCAGGGAGTCCGACCACACGCGCCGTGACCTGCCCGTGCGGAGGCAGGGGGAGGATGATCTGCACGCGCTGCTGGCCGGGGGGAGCCACGACACTACGCTCCAATTGGAGGCGAGGTTCGCGCGCCATCAGGGTCACTTCGCCCTCCGGCGCGCCGAGGCTGAACGCCCCCGTCGAGTCCGTGGGGAACGCGACGCCGGGTCGCCCCGCCACGCTGACCAGCACCGCCGCGACGGGATGCCCATCGCGATCGACGACCGTCCCCTCGATCCGTCGGGCCGCGGGCAGTTCGAGCACGACGTTCTCGACGTCGGTGCCGGCCGGCACGACCACCGCGAACGGCGACGCCTCCGAGACCTGTCCGTGCGTCACGAACAGCAGGTGGTCCCCCGGGGGAACGCCGGGAAGGGTGAACTCGCCGGTGGGACCCGTCGTGCACCAGGCCGTGCTCCCCGACTCGGGCGCGAGGTGGACGTACGCGCCGGGAACCGGCACGCCGGCGCGGCGGACATTGCCCGACACGCTGCTCGGGACCGACAGCGTCACCGGCTGCTGCATCCCGCTGGCCTGCCGTGGCAACGCGACGCGCTGTGTCGCGTGCTCGGCATCCAGGAAGGTCAGCTCGATTGCGGAGTTGCTGGCGACGTGCAGGCGATAGCGGCCTTCACCATCGGTGACCGCGGTCGCCTCGTGCAACAGGTCGATCCCGGCGAGGAACTCGGACTCGGCGAACACCTGTACGCCTGCGATAGGCTGCCCCGCCTGATCCACGACCTCGCCGAGGATGAGCAGCGTGGGCGCGACGGTCAGGCTGAGCGGATCGGACCCGCCGACCTCGATCCCGACGGCGCGGCTCGAGGTGCGCTCGAAGCAGAGGCTGCGCTCGTGCAGGACCAGCGACGCGGGACCGACCGAGAACGTGCCGGTGAACTCGAAGCGCCCGCCGGTGTCGACGTGCGCGCGCGCGCGTTCGCCCGCCTCCGTGACCAGCACGAGTTCGACGCCGGCGAGACTGTCGCCGACGATGCGCCCCTGCACCCGGGCGCGCGCCGGCAACACCACGTCCAGCGCCTGCGCCTGCCCGCCGCCGACTTCCACCGCGCGCACGACGGTGGACCGTTCGGCGTGCAACAGTTCGACCCGGTGCCGACCCGGCGCCAGACCGAAGACTTCGAAGTTGCCCTCGGCGTCGGCGTCGGCTTCTTGCGCGTACACGCGACGCCGGCGCGACGTCGACTCGTCGAGTTCGGTGACGCGGACGCGCGCGCGTGCCGCCGGCGTGCCCGCCACGGCGTCGATCCACACGCGCCCGGCCAGCGACGCGCCCGACTCGCGGAACTGCAGCGTCAGTGCTTCGCCCGTGCCGACGGTGACCGCGCGACGCACGGCCGGACGGTAGCGCCGGTCCAGAGCGATGACGCGCACTTCGCCCGGCGGCACCTCCGTGAACCGGAACGACCCGTCGAGGCCCGTCTTGCCGACCCGCACGAATCGTTCGTCGCCCGCCTCGACGACGACCTCGCAGCCGGCGACGGGTCCGAGCGCATCGCTCACGTAGCCACTCACGGCGTATGCGTCGATGAGTCGCAGCACGATGCCCGACCCGGCACCGTGCACCGGCAGCATGTGCGAGATGAAGCCCGGCGCCCGCGCCGCCACGGCGAGATCGGGCTCGTTCGCAACATCGAACACGAACCGACCCTCGCCGTCGGCGAAGCCGCGATCGATGGGTTCGGGCAGCGTCACGTCGCGATCGCGGATCTTGAACAGCGCAACCCCAGCCCCGGCGTGTGGCCGCCCGGTGGGATGCACCACCCGACCGACGAGACGGATGCGCTGATCGGCTCGGCCCGCCTGTCGCGGCGGCCCGACGGTCTCGCCGCGCACGTCCGGCGGCGGAATGCGCGGCTCGGCGTCGCTGCCGGCCAATGCCCACCAGGAACCTGCGCCCGCGAGCAGGGCCACGCCGAGCCAGCACCAACGTCTCGCCGCCGACCTCATGCTTCGTACTCCATGGCCTTCCTGTCAGTGCACCTTCTCGAAGAGTCCGCGCAGGCGAGCCCACGGCGCCGCGAGTTCCGGCGCCTCGGCGGCCTCCACCGCGCGCAGGCGCGACACGACGCGTGCCACCGTGCGCTGAGGTTGTTCCGCGAACTGGATGGCGATGGTCGCGGCGACGTTGGCCTCGTCGGGCCGGCCGCGCACGACCTCGCACTCGAAGCGACACATGTACGCCTCCGAGTGATCGGTCTCGGCGGCGACCCAGTCGTCGACGGCAACCGACGCAGCCGCCGGATCCAGCCGCACGCGCACCCGCGCCCGCAGCTCCAGGGCACGCACCGAGTCGCCGCGAGCCGCGTCGAGCAGGAGCCGTTCGACGGCGGCGATCAACTCGAGCGGCGGGTCCAGTTCGAGGAGCAGGATGCCGGCCCGGATCCGCGCCTCCGGTCCGAGCTGGCCCGGATCGGCCAGCTCACGCCGCTGCAACAGCTCGAACACGAAGCGCCAGGCGTGCAGGTTCGAGCGCGGGTGCACCTCGGAGTCGAGCAGGGCCACGCCTTCCCGGGTCAGCTCCGCGAGGCGCGGCCCGTTGCCTTGCGCCGTGGTGGCGGCCTCGCGCGCCTTGGTCGCGAGTTCGCCTTCGATCCCGGTCCAGCGTTCGACGTCGGCGACAGCCATCGTGTCCATCGCCCGGTCGCGCACCGCGGCCAGGATCTGCCGGCGCGTCGCCGACACCGGTTCGAGGGACATGAGGTTGGCTGCGAGCGGCCGCACGGACGACACGCCGGCGACGAGGAGGTCGGCGATCAGTTGCTGCCCCTCCGCTCCGCCAAGGCGACCGCGCTCCTCGAGAGCTTGCACCACGAGGGCGGGATCGCGGCCCAGCGCGAGGTCGGTGAAGGCGGCGAGTACGCGCGGGAAGGTCGCGCCCGGCCGGAACATGGACGCGACCTGGAGGTCGGCGCGCGCCTGAGCCGGATCGGCGACGCTGGCCGTGAGGCACGCCACCGCGCGCGCGAGGAACAGCTGATACAGCCTGATCGAGTCGGCCGGCTCGCTCGTGGCGAGTTGACGGACACTGGCCTCGATCATCGCATCGAGCACGTTGCGGGCGGCGAGGCCACGCCCGGCCGCGAGCATCTCCCGGACCTCCGGCGCCGCATCCTGCCGGTAGGCGGCGAGCAGCGTCGCCGCGCGCGGGTCGGCAGGTGCGAAGCTGATCGCGGCCTCGAATGCCGCGGTGACCCGACCCGGATCGCCGCCGCGCGTGTGCTCGATGCCGGTGAGTGCGACGGCCAGACCCTCCGGGCCGAGCGCCGGCCCAGGATCGTCCGCCACCGCGCGCACCGCGGTGCCGAGGAGATCCGCGTAGTACGCGTCCTGGGCCCGCGTGCGCTCCGCGATGCGTGCGCCGATGGCGAGCACGGCGGCGGTGCCGAGCACGACCGCCGCACCGATGGCGGCGGACAGGCCCGGGCGCCGACGCACGCGCCGCCACACGCGCGTGGCGAGCGACTGCCGCCGGACGAGGACCGGCTCGCCTTCCGCGATCCGACGCAGATCGCGCGCGAGCTGTTCGCCGTCCGCGTAGCGATCGGCCGCGCGCTTCTGCAACAGCTTCTCGACGACGACTGCGAGATCGACCGGTGCGTCACCACGCGCGGTGCGGAGATCGCGCGGCTCGTGGTTCAGGATCGCGTCGAGGAGCGCCTCCGGCGTGTCGAGCCGGTACGGGAGCTGACCGGTGAGTGCCTCGAAGATCGTCACGCCCAGGGAATACAGGTCGCTCGCGACCGTGAGCCGTTCGCCGCGCGCCTGCTCCGGCGACGCGTACTGCAGCGTGCCGAGGAACCCGCCGCGGCCGGTGGAACGGACACTCGCTTCGCCGAGCACCTTGGACAGACCGAAGTCGGCGATCGCCAGCATGCCATCCGCGTGTACCAGCAGGTTGGCCGGCTTGATGTCGCGGTGCAGGATGCGGCGCCGGTGCGCGTGCGCCAACGCATCGGCCACGCCGGCGAAGCGACGCGCCGCCTCGCGACACGCATACAGCGGTTGTGCGGCACGGCGGGCGCGCGCGATGTGCGTGTCGAGGCTGACGCCGTCGATCTTCTCCATCGCGAAGTACAGCAGCCCGTGCGCCTCGCCAAAGTCGTACACCGGCACGATGTGCTGGTGGTGCAGCGCGGCAGTCGCGCGCGCCTCGATGCGGAAGCGCTGGCGCATCGCCGGATCGGCCGAGAGACCGGGTGCCAGCACCTTCAACGCGACCTCGCGTTCGAGGGTCTCCTGGAAGGCCGCGTACACGGTGCCCATCCCGCCGCGCCCGAGCAGGCGCGTGATCCGGTAGTCGGCGATGCGCTCGGGCACGTCGAGTCCGCCCGCGAACGAGTCCACGAACTCGAGCGCGTCGAGACGGCGCGCCAGATCTTCCGCCGCGACGTGGTCGTGCGGCAGACTGCGACGCAGGCCGGAGGCGTCACGCCGAGCAGCGAGGTGCTCGGCGATCAGCTCGTCGACGCGCGTGCTCGGTTCGCTCCGGTCGTCGCCCTGCATGCCTCAGATCCCCAGTTCCTCCGCGAGGCGCTTGAGGGCCCGGCCCAGGAGCAGGTTGATGGCGTTCTCGCTGCGCCCCATGCGCTCGCCCACTTCGCGCGCGGACAGGCCTTCGATCCGTGTCAGCAGGATCACCTCACGATGGTCGTCGGAAAGACCCTGCAGCGCGCGGTCGAGCAGCGCCAGCCGGTCCTGGCGATCGGCGGCGGTCACCGGCCCGGAACGCCGGTCGGCGAGCGGCACGTCCGACGGCATCGCGTGTTCGCGGCGCGGATCGCGTGCGGCGACCCCGACGTGGTCGCGCAGGATGCGCGCGATCTTGCGCTTGGCGAGCACCACGAGCCACGCCCCGGCACTCGCCTCGTCCTGCAGCGTGTGCCAGGAGTTCACGGCTTCGATCGCCACCTCCTGCAGCACGTCTTCGGGGTCCATGCGCGCGCGCAGGTCGGGACCCATACGGAGGTAGATCACCGAGAGCAGGCGCTCGCGATGGCGCTCGATGACGACTTCCGGGCTGTGGGACATGTCGTGGTCTATCTGCTTCGCGCGGACTCTACGCGGTGGACCGTGGGAGACCGCGGCGTGGTTTGCTGTGGAACGCATGAAGGCAGGCGCGCGCGAGACATCGCTGGGTGGCCGAGCGCAGCACCGGTGCGTCGAATGCGCTTCGATTCCGTGCGTCGCGGCGAATCCAGGCCGCCGGGCACAACCCGGGCGAGCAAGTAGAGTTCTGAACGTGAAACCCCTCGCCCCATGCGTTGCGCACCGCTCGCCGTTTCGCGGCGTGCGACGGGCGATGCGGGCCTTGGCATGGGGGGCGGGAGCGAAGCTGGCACGGCAGAGGGCGCTGTGGTCTTGGGCGGTGACCATGGGCATGGCGTTGTCGCTGCACGCCCAAGACGTTGCGGAGCCCGCCGTGGACGAACCGAAGTCCATGTTCTTCCTGCGCCTCGACCGCGCGTGCTTCGAGACCCGCGAGAGCCTGATGGCGGAGCTGGGGCGTTGCGCGGCGGCGGGTGAGCACACGGCGGGAGAGAAGGTGTGGCGCGAACTCGAGGCAGGGGTCCAAGTCGGCTACGCCGACGTGCGCCAGGCCGTTACCGCCGAAGGTGCCGAGGTCGTCGATGCCCTCTGGATCGTGGCGGCCCTCGTGGTCCGCGCCGAGCCCACGCTGGTGCCTCGGCTCCGCGCCGTCCCTGGGGTGGTCCGCGTCACCCCGGTCGGCAGCGGCCGCGCCCATCTGCGGGTCGCCACCAGCGACCTCTTCGCGCGCGCCGACCAGATCCAGGCGCAGCCTCGCTACGCCGGACGCGGTTGCATCCTCGCCCTGCTCGACAGCGGCATCGCGCGCAACATCGCGGGCACCGGCCGCCCGCACCGCGCCTTCGACAAGCTGACCGGGGCCGGCACGCGTCTGCTCGCCGCCTACTCCGTCGCCCCCCAGGGCACCACGCCGCCGCCGCCCGACGACGCCGACGGACACGGCACCGCCGTAGCGAGCATCGCGCTCGGCGTCGACTGGAACGCCCCCAACTCCGACCACGGCTTCGCACCCGACGCGCGCCTCGTCAGCTACCGGCTCACCGATGCGTCGGGCCTCGTGTCGGACGCCACGCTCACGCGCGCCTACCAGCAGGTGGCGATCGACCGGCTCCTCCACGACGTGCGCGTCGTCAACTGCTCCTTGTCCGGACCCGCGGTCCCCGACGCCGAGCCGCAGACCGCGCTCGACAACCTGGTGCTGTTCAGCGACGTGCTCGTGATCACATCGGCCGGCAACGACGGCGCGTCCCCGCAGCCAGGCGCGCGCAGCCAGGCGAACTGCAACGGGCTCGCGGTGGGAGCGCTGCTCAACGAGTTCCGGCAGGTCGACCCGGCCTCGAGCTTCGGCCCGCTGCCCGGCGACGGCGCACGCTTCTGGCCCGACCTCATGGCGATGGGCTCGCTGTTCGCCGCGCGGTACGACGACGAGAACGGTTCGCGCTGGCTGTCGGGGACCAGCTTCGCCGCGCCGCAGGTCGCGGGCACCGCGGCGATGCTGCGCGGCGCCGACCCGACGCTCTCGGCGTTCGACACGAAGGCCTTCCTCCTGCACGGCGTCGAGGACATCGCGGTCGCCAACCCGACCTACGATCGCTTCCGCTACGGGCTCGGCATGCTGCGCACCGACCTCGTGTTCGCCTCGTTCGAGCGCGACACGCTGCGCCGCGGTGTGATCACCCCCTCCATCACCGCGCAGGAGTACCGCTTCACGCTCGTCGCCGGCCAGCGCTACGCCGCGACGCTCGTGTGGCCCCGCCTCGCCACCGATCGCCTCGACTGGGACAACCTCGACCTGATGGTCTACGACCCGGGGCAGCGCCTGCGCGTCGCGTCCGAGACGCCGCGCAACCTGTACGAGAAGGTCGTCTTCACCGCGCACGTGAGCGGGATCCACCGCTTGGTCGTGGTCGGCACGCACTTCACGTCGCCGGCGCCGACTGCCGTGCCGTTCACCCTCGTGTTCGGCGAAGACCGCAGCGGCGCCGTGCAGGCGGGCAGCTTCCTCAGCCTCGGCCCCGGCTGCGCCGGCAGCGGCCCCAGTCCCAACCTCGGGCTCATCGTGCCGCCGAGCGCGCGCCTCGGCTGGGGCAACGACGCGACGCGCGTGCCGTTCGCCGACGTCGCCGTCCGCCTGCAGCAGGTCGTCGATCACGCCTGGCTCGGCAGCACGAACCAGTTCCCGCTCGCGCGCCTGGGCCTGCGTCGCGACGGCGGCGAAGCCAACACGCCGAACGCGCGCATCGACCTCGAGATCCAACTCGGCTACAGCTCGCGTGTCGCGGCCCAGATGTTGTCGTCGTTCAGCGGCAACGCCGATCTGGGACCGTTGACGCGGGTCCGCAACGGCATCGTCGACCTCCCCGGCATGAACGCGCGCAGCGAGAGCTCCGGCGTCTTCGACCACGTGATCGCGTTCGACGCGCCGTTCCCCCTCGCCACGATGCCCGGGCGCAACCTGCTGATCGACGTGCAGGTGCGCGGCAACTCGCACGGCAACGCCGCCTACCGCAGTTGGTTCGACGCGGTGACGGAGGTCGGCGCCGGCCGGGTGTACCAGTTCGCCGGCACCACCAACATCGTGTTCGAGCCGACGTCGCTCGTGCTCAGCCTGTTGCCGGACGGACCGGGGTTCTCGACCCCGCGCCTCGACCCCGTTGGCGACGCGCGCCCGGGACACACGTTCTCGCTCATCCTCCGCGGCGGGCGGGCGCTGGCGCCCGGCGTGCTCGTGCACGGCACGTCGCGCGACGCATGGGGTGGCGTGCCGTTGCCGTTGGACCTCACCCCGATCGGCGCGCCGGGCTGCCGCCTCTACACCGACTGGGCGTGGAACCGACCCATCGGCGTCGATCGGGCCGGCACCTGTCGGGTCGACTTCGCCGTCCCCGCCTCGCCCACGCTGTCGGGCTCGCTGCTGCACACGCAGTTCCTGATCGTCGATCCCCTCGCCAACCCGTTCGGGCTGGCGGTGAGCGGGGGCGGCCGCATCGTCGTCGGCGGATAGCGCGTCGCGCCGCGTTACTTCCCGCGCAGCGCCGCCTCGAACGCCGGCCGCTCCGCGAGCCAGGTGAAGGAAGACTCCGCGCGCCAGTCCGGCGGCGGCGTGAAGCCGGCACGACAGGCGGCGGCGAGGCGCGCGAGCGCGCGCGTCGCGAACGCCTCGCGCGCCGCGCCCGCCGGACTCCCCTCACCGCAACGCGCCAGGATCTCGCCGGATGCGAGCAGCGCCTCCTTCTGGTCGGCGAACTGCGCGGCGAGGGCGTCGGCATGCTCGGCCGCGTCGTCCGGGTCGCCGGCTGCCATCGCGACCTCCGCCGCGCGGACGAGCACGCTGCGCAGCACGAAGCGCAGGTGCTTGTCGGTCGCGCGCAGCGCGAGTCCCGCCTCGATGTTGGTGCGCGCCCCACGCAGGGCCGCGCGCGCACCCGGATCGCCGGCTGCGAGCAGGGCGATCGCTTCGTTCTCGCTCGCCGACGCGAGGTGGCGACGCAGTTCGAGCCAGCGTGGGGCACGCGGCACGATGCCCTCCATGGTGGCGCGCGCGCGCCCGTAGCCGCGCGCTGCCTCGTCGGCCTCGCCCATGCGCAGGCGGATCCCAGCCTCGAGCGCGGTGGCGGCGGCGACCAGGAACTGGCTGTCGGGGTCCTCCGGAGCCAGACGCAGCAGCGGCTCGGCTGCGGCCACCGCTTCCGCCGCCGACGCGGCCGCCTCCGCCAGCCGCGCCGGGTCTTGTCCCGCGCGATCGACGAGCGTGTTCGTGATGTTGGCCACCGTCCGCACGAACACGCTGCGGTACCCGGTGTGCTCGGGATGGAGCGCCACGAGGTCCTTGCGGATCGCTGCCGCTTCGCGACTGCTCGCGAGCCCCCCATCCACGTCGCCTGCCTCCTCCTGCGCGTTCCCCTTGTTGGTGAGGATGCCGGCGAGGACGTCGCGCACCGAGGGGGTCGAAGGGAAGTCGCGCACCTGCGCGCGCTGCAGCGCCTCGGCCGCGGAGAACTCGATCACGGCGGCTGCCGGCTCGCCGCGCTGCGCGAGGAGGTCCCCGAGGCTCATGTGGGCGCGCGCCAACGGCTCGCGCGCCGACGGCGACTCGGGCAGCGCACCCAGCGCCGCGATCGCAGCGCGCAGTTCGCGCTCCGCCGCCTCGACGCGACCCGCCCGCACGAGCGCGGTCCCGTAGCTGCCGCGGATCTGCTCGGTGGCGATCGCATCCACGCCACCGCCGTCCGCCGCCTTGGCACGCGCTGCGAGCGCCTCCGCGAGCGCCGCGCACGCCGCGTCGGGGTCGGTCTGGCTGAGCCCCAACGCGAGGTTGTTCCAGGCCGACGCCAGATCGCGCGGATCGGCACCCGCCGGATCGAGGGCCGCGGCCGCGGTGAGGTCTTCGATCGCGGCGCGATGCAGCGTCGCGGCCTTCTCCAGCTCGCCCATGTTCATGCGCACGAGCGCCTGCGTGGTGCGCGCCTCCGCACGCAGGCGCAGCAGGCGCGCGCCCGGCTCGACGGCGAGCATCGCTTCGATCAGGGCCAACGCCCGCTCGCCCGCGGCCAGCGCCTCGGGCAGGCGCCCGAGCTTGCGGTAGATCGACGCCGCCGCGGTGTTGGCGTGCGCGACCTCGCGCCGCAGCGACTCGTCGGCGGGTTCGCGCGCCTCCAGCTCCCGGTAGAACGCGAGCGCCTCCTCGAGCAGTTCCCGGCGCACGGGTTCGGCCTGCGGCACGTGCTCGAGTCGATCGTCGCCGACGCGCACGAGCATCGAATCCACCGCGTCGCGAGCGAGCCCGTAGAAGTCGCGCGTCGTGACCCGCGCCGCCTCCGCCTCCACGGCACGATCGCGCGCCTGCAGCCAGAAGCGGATGCTCACGGTGAGTCCGGCCACCAGCGACACGGCGATGAGCAGGCCGGCGGTCGCCTCGAAGCGATGCCGGCGGACGAGCTTGCGCACCCGATACCACGTGCTCGGCGGACCCGCCGCGACCGGCTCGTGCCGGAGGTGCCGCTCGATGTCCTCGGCCAAGGCCAGGGGCGAGGCGTAGCGGCGCGCGCGCTCCTTCTCGATGGCCTTGCCCACGATCCAGTCCAGCTCGCCGCGCAGGCGCCGGCGCAGGTCGGTGACGGTCGATCCCGCCACCGCCGCGGCGCGCTCGCTCACGCGCGTGCTCGGCGGCGGCGGCGTCTCGTCGGTGAGGATGCGCTCGAGGTCGCGCAGCCCGCTGGCGCGCAGGCGTTGTGACGCGAACGGCAGCTCGCCGGCGAGCAGCTCGTACAGCATCACGCCCAGCGAGTACACGTCGGTGCGGACATCGACGTCGACCCCGCCGGAGCGCGCCTGCTCCGGACTCATGTACTCCGGCGTGCCGAGCAACTGGTCGAGGCGCGTGTGCAGGCTGCCGGACAGCGAGTCGGGTCCGATCGCCTTGGCGATGCCGAAGTCGATGATCTTGGGAGTCGCCACGCCGGCGTGATCCGCGACCAGCACGTTCGACGGCTTGAGGTCGCGGTGGATGATGCCGCGCTCGTGCGCGTGCTGGATACCCCGACACGCGGCCACGAACAGGCGCAGCCGCGCGGCGATGTCGAGCTGGCGCACGTCGCAGAAGGTGGTGATCACCTCGCCGGGCACGAACTCCATCACGAAGTACGGGCGCCCGTCCGCGGTGCTGCCGACGTCGTACACCTGGGCGACGTTTGGGTGGCTCATCAGTGCCAGCGCCTGTCGCTCCGCCTGGAAGCGGGCCAGCACTTCGCGCGTGTCCATGCCCGGCTTGATGACCTTGAGCGCGACCTGCCGGCGCACGGGCTCGCGCTGCTCCGCCAGCAGCACCGTGCCCATGCCGCCCTGCCCGATCTGGGCGAGCACCCGGTACGGGCCGATCTCGCTCGGGAGGTCCGCGGGGCGCGACTCGCGCAGGATGCCGAGTTCACGCAACCGATCGAGCTGCGCGCGCACCTGCGGCACCAGCGCCTGGTGGGTCTCGCACACGCGCGCCACCACCGCGGTCTCTTCCTCACCGCTGTCGAGGGCCTGGATGCAGTCTGCCACCAGGGTCTCGAGCAGACCCTGCTCGCTCGCGCCAGGAGGATCGCCGTCGACCACGCTACGTCCCGCTCGGCGGCGCGAGCCTGGCCGCCAGCGCGGCGAGACCGCGCGCGACCAACCCGCGCACCGCCGACTCCGTGCAGCCCATGATCGTCGCGATCTCCGGGTACCCGAGCCCCATCAGACGCGACAGGGTCACCGCGTCGCGCTGCGCCTCCGGCAGGGATCCCACCGCAGCCTCGATGCGCTGCAACTCTTCGCGCGCGGCGACCTGGCGACTGGGCGTGCACATCGTCGCGTACGCCTGCAAGAGCGACCCCGCCTCGTCCTCGCTCGGCGCGGCCGGCTGCTCGCGCGCGATGTCCCGCCGTTCGCGATGCAGGTAGCGGTTGCGGTCGAGGATCTTGCGCGTCGCCTGCGCGAACAGCCAGGCACGAAACGCCTCGTCGCCCCGGTACTCGAACTCGCCCATGTCGGCGAGGACCTCGCGACAGACCGACTGGGCGAGGTCGACCGCCGACTCGCGCGCCGCGATCGCGCGACCCGCGCGGGCGCGGATGAAGGCCACGAGGCGCGGCAGGTTGCGCTGGAACAGCGATTCGTAGTCCGGCGGCGAGGGTGACCCGGGCGGCGTGTTCACGACGCGCCGGAGTCTAGCGAAAGCTACTTCCCCGCGCCGCGGGTGGAATCCACGGCCTGCGCCCGGACCACGACGAGGATCGGCTTCTCGGTGGTATCGGCCACGCTGAACACGACGACGTGGTCCTTCGGCAGCTCGACGGCGGCGCGCACGCGGGCGACGCGCACCCGCGGCAACTGGATGGTCACCGGCGCGCCGACGCCGAGGCTGGTCTCGACGCTGGGGATCGGATGCTGCAGGTCGGCGGCCAGCGCCTCGAGCGTCAGGCCCAGGTGTCCGCTCGCCAGCGGCGACGCGAAGCACGAGAAGGCCAGCCCGTCCCACACCGTGCCGATGACGGGGTTGGCGATCACGCTGCCGGGCGTGCGCTCGAGTTCGAAGTCCTTGACGTAGGCGACCTCCTTGCCCGCGCGCACGTCGACCGTCTCGCGCATGCGCGCGAGCACGCGCGGCGACGACACCGAGTCGACGCCGTCAGCCTTCGCCAACGCGGTGAGGAACGCCACCGTCTCCGCGCCCGGGGCGAGCAGGAGGCTGCGCGCCTGCACGCCGGCCGCCAGTCGCACTTGCGTCGGTTGCTGGACGCGCGCGAGCAGCGGTGCGAAACACGCGGCGTAGGCGGCGGGTGTCAGCGCGTAGAACGACGCGGTCACGTCGACCTGCTGTTCGGGCGTGGCGCGCTGCAGCTCGAGCCATCGCCGGATCCAGGCGTGCTGCTCCGGCGAAGCGAGCACGACGAGCCGCCCCTCGCCCACCGTCTGGATCTCGTCCTTGGCGCCTAGGCGTGGCTCGACGAACTCCTGCAACATGTCGGCGATCGCGCGCAGGCGGACCTTCGGTCCCGACGGAGCGGACTTCGCCGATCGCCGCGCGAACAGATCGCCGAGCAGCGGCAGGTCCCGCAGCAGGCGCGGCGGCTCTGGATCGGCCGCCGCGCCTGATTCGGCAGCAACAGCATCGGCAGAAGCAGCATCGGCGGTGACGAGGTCGCGGACGTCGTAGACGTGGAGTTGCTGCGTCTCGGCGGGAGCGCCGGGTTGCTGCGTGACGGTTGCGCCCGCCAGGAGCAGGCCGAGAGAGAGGAACGAAGCGATCATCGGAGTTGGTTCTCGAAGGTTGCGAGGGCGACCACGGACGCGCTGCGCCCGGGAGACAACGGCTCACCAGCCAGGGTCACGACCGCGATCGAGCGCTGGCGCGCGACGACGCCTTCCGCGCACCGCTCCCACACGATCGCGTCCCCGGTCTGTTCGAACAGTTCGGCGACGGCGCTGCGCACGGCACCCGTCGTCGCGAAGCGCGGCATGGGCAGCGCGAAGGGTTGCGCCCAGCGGGATTCACCATCGCCGGCCCCACCCTCGCCGGAGGCGGCACTCGAGACCGCGATCACCGCCGCGGCGATCCCGGCGCCCGCGATCACGAGGACCAGCGCCGCGGCGGCCGCGCGCCGGCGCCACCCGCCAGGACGTCGCACGACACGCGGCGCGGCCCCCGCGCCCGCCCAGGTCAGCACCGCCCGCATCGAGGCGATCTCTTCCAGCGCGACCGGATCGGCGAGGAGCGCCGCCTGCACGGTCGGGTCTTCGAACGGGTCGCGCCCGGCGTCGAGATGCGCGTGCACGCGCTGCCACAGCGCGGGGTCGATCACGCGTCGCCCTCCGGGCGTGCGAGAGGCCGGCGTGCGAGACGCTGGCGCGCCCGGTGCAGGTGCGACTTGATCGTTCCCTCCGGCATGCGCAGCGCGACGGCGATCTCGGCCACCGGCGTGCGGTCGCGATGGAAGCGCAGCACGACGTCGCGCTCGATGGGCGACAGGCACCGCAGCGCGGCGTCGACCTCGTCGCGCAGCGCCGTCACCACGTCGGCGGGCAAGCCGCCGATCACGTCGGCGTCGGCGAGCGGTTCGGGACGCCGCCGGGCGCGATGGTCGAGGTAGGTGCGGAAGGCGATGCGCATGAGCCACGCGGCGAGATCGCCGTGTTCGCGCCGGTAGGACGCACGAGATCGCCATGCCCGCGCCCAGGTCTCCTGCGCGAGGTCGTCGACGTCGACGACGCTCAGCCGGCGCAGGAAGGCGCGCAACCGCGGCGCCAAGGCCAGGAGGTCGGCGGTGAAGGCGTCGCCCGGCGGCGCCGCGTCCGCCGCCGGATGGCGATGGCCCGAGGCTGGCATGACTTGCCCGGGCTTACCGGCGACCAGGCTCAGGGGTTGCAGGATTCAGATCTCCCTCGGCAGGCGCCGCACGCGGCCGTCCTTGCCGACGCAGGCGAGCCTGGTCCGCGCGGTCGCGAACGGCGCGTCGATGTCGGGTTGGCGCAACTCGTAGCGCAATGTGATCGACGCCGGCCCGCGTTCCGCCGCCAACAGCGCGACCTCGATCTCGTCGTCGAAGGTCACGGAGCGCAGGTAGCTGACCTGCAGCTCCACCACCTGCAGGAGCGAACCTTCGTCTTCCATCTGCCGGTAGGTCTTGCCGCGCGCGCGCAACCACTCGATGCGCGTCGCCTCGAGCCACGCGACGTACGCCCCGTGGTGGGCCACACCCATCCGGTCGGTCTCGCCGTAGCGGACGCGCAGAAGGTGGCGGAAGGCGACGGGCTCGGTCATGGCGTCGGCGCAAAGTAGACGGCGTGGCCGGCGGCGGCGAGGCGCTCCGCCGCAACGGCGCGCGCGACTTCGCGCGGGGTGCGACCCGCGCGCTCGGCGCGCACCAGGAGTTCGGCGACCCGCGCACCGATCGCGAGCACCTTCGCCTCCGGCGGGACGCGCCCCTCGAGCTGGGTGAGCGCGCCCCAGATCAACCCGCCGGCGTTGGCGACGAAGTCGGGTACGCAGAGGATCCCGGCCGCGCGCAGCGCCTCGTCGACGCCATCGCCGGCGAGCTGGTTGTTGGCCGCGCCGACGACCGCGCGGGTGCGCAACGCCGGCACCGTGGCGGCGCCGATCACGCCGCCGAGCGCGCAGGGCGCGAG
>CAYQMF010000080.1:0-30890 GCA_964418595.1 uncultured candidatus Brocadiaceae bacterium | reverse complement strand
CGAGGCGGGCTGGGGGCCGATGATGAGCGAGGTCGCCTACTTCGTGAAGGACGTGATCGGACCGAAGGGCTGCGTGTCGATCGTCGACCGCGCCAAGGACGCCGCCGGCTCCGCCGACGTCGGCGCCCACACCAAGACCAACACGCTCTGCGTGCACTCCTCGGCCCGCGACGGCAACGACGAGTTCAGCAAAGCCGACCAGTTCCTCGATACGACCGACGAGCCGGATCACGACGGGCTCTGCCTGCGCGAGCAGGAGGTGCTCCTGCGGGCGATCCGCGACGACCTCGATCTCGGCGACCACCTGGCCGACGCGGTGAACTCGCTGCGCATCGTGCTCGCCGCCGACGAGGCCGCGCGCACCGGCAAGACCGTGACCCTGTGAGGCGGCCCGCACGATGATCGACGTCCTCGCCCCGTGCCTGCGCGTCGCGGGCGCAGGCCTGCTCGCGCTGGCCATCCTCAACATCCCGCTGGCGCGCAAGCTGCGCTGGCGCGAGGAGTCGGCGCGCATGTCGCCATTCACCGCCAGCGTCTTCCTGGTCCACGCCTTCTTCATCGGCCTCGTGCTCGTGGCGATGGGCCTCCCGTGCCTGCTGGATCCGCACGCGCTCCTCGACGGCAGCCGCGCCGCGGGTTGGGGCTGCTGGTCGATGGCCGCGTTCTGGACGGCGCGGCTGTGGTGCCAGTGGTTCGTGTACCGGCCCGCGTGGTGGCGTGGCAAACGGCTGGAGACCTTCCTGCACTGGTGGAGTACCGCCGCGTGGCTCTACCTCGCCGCCCTCTTCACCGTATGCGGCAGCCGACACGCCGGCTGGCTCGCGTGACCCCAACCCCACCGATGCATCGCCTCACCTCGCTCCTCGCCCTCGTCTTCCTCTCGACCTCCCTCGCCGCGCAGGACACCGCGCCCGGCGCCGGCCGCGCGGTGCTCGTCACCGGCGCCAGCACCGGCATCGGTCGCAAGACCGCCGAGGTGCTCGCCGCCAAGGGCTTCTTCGTGTACGCGGGCGCCCGCAAGGACGCCGACCTGAAGGAGCTGAGCGCCATCCCCAACGTGCAGGGGATCCGGCTCGACGTCACCAAACAGGCCGACGTCGACGCGGCGGTGCAGACCGTGCGCGAGGCGGGGCGTGGGTTGTACGGGCTCATCAACAACGCCGGCGTCGGCGTGATGGCCCCGCTCATCGAGGTCAGCGAGCAGGACCTCGCCTTCCAGATGGACGTGAACGTGCTCGGCGTGTGGCGGGTGACGAAGGCCTTCGCCCCGCTGCTCATCGAGAGCAAGGGACGCGTGAGCACGACGGGCTCGATCTCCGGCTTCGTCACCTGGCCCATGGGCGGGCCGTACACGATGAGCAAGCACGCGGTCGAAGCGTTCACCGACGTGCTCGCGGCGGAGATGGCGCAGTTCGGCGTGAAGGTGAGCGTGGTCGAGCCGGGGAACTACCGCTCCGAGATCATGGCGAGCGCGCGCCAGCGCCAGCTCGACGCCGGCGCCACCGCCGAGGGCTCGCGCTACGAGCAGCAGATGCGGGGACTGCTCGAGGGCCCCATCGATCGCGCCCAGTACAAGGAGCCTGACGACGTCGCGGCTGCCTTCGTGCACGCGCTCACCAACGACACGCCGAAGCGGCGCTACATGGTCGTCCCGGAGCGGCGCGAGGCGGAGATCACCGTGCGTGCCGCGATCGCGCGCGTCGCCGAGATCAACCGCGACCAGCCCTACGCGTTCGACCGCGACGAGCTGATCCGCATGCTCGACGCCGCGCTGGCGAAGAAGTGACTCGCAAGCGGTGCGAGGCGCCCACTTCGATGCCTTGCCGTGGTCGCGGTTGACGTGCCGGACCTCGTTCGTAGTCTCGCGAACGAAGAGACCACGTCTCCCGACGTCAACGCGAGGCAAGCCACATGTTCGGCAAGAGCAAGACGACCCGTTGGACCGACACGATCGCCTATCTCAACAAGAACTACCCGGGCCTGGGCATCCACATCGAGTCCGTCGTGCCGCAAGGCAACCGCAACACCATCTCGTCCGAGCTGTCCCTCGGTCGACGCACCGATGGCGAGGACGACCCGCAGTACGCGACCAACACGAGCCAACGCCACGCGCTCCGTGGCCTGCTCCTCTGCCAGCGCGTCTACTTCTCGAGCCTGTGGGCCAAGCGATCCCAGAACTGGGGCACCCAGTACGGGCCCGTGACCGACACGCTGGTGCCGAACTGGAAGCAGCTCAGCTTCGCGCACTGGTCGACCAAGAGCGAGGGAGACATCAAGGCCGGAATCGCCATGTTCATGCCGGTCCCAGGCGCGACGGCGGCTGATGTGGTGGCAGCCGCGAAGGAAGGGCCGCCGCCAGGAGGGAAACCGGAGATCGCCGGCAACCTGTTCCTCTCCCGCGACCTGGACTGTTGCCTCGGAGCGAAGGAGACCTGCTACCGCGGGGTCTTTGCCTGGCTGCTGAAGAGTGGGGTCGTGTCGCTCCGCTGGTTCATGAAGGACGTCTCCCCCGGTGGTGAGCCGTCCCTGCAGCGCATGTTCGGCGACGGCGTGCACGTGTGGCGTGGCGACCAACCGTTCAAGGACGACAGCGTCCTCCCCGCAGTCGAGGAGGGCTTCATCTGTCACATGTGGAACGAGCGGTTCGGGGTCGCTGGCTGGAACGGCCATTGGGTCATCAGCAACGGCGATGGAACCGTATGCGGCGTGAACAACGGCGAGGTCAACGAGGCGGATGAGGTGGTGCAGAAGGACTACACCAAGACCGGGAGGCTCCGCTCCCAGTTCGAGGGGTACGGCGGCCTGATGATGAAGGAGGAGTTGATCGACGACCGGGGCTTCACGCGGCAGGTCCCCATCGTGCCGCACGTCTGGGCCAAGCCCAACCTCGTGAAGTACGACCCGGAGAACTTCGTCGGTCGGATGTGACCCGCGACGGACGGAGCCCCACGTCGATCGGACCGCGACGTCAACAGGCGCGCCCGCGCCGCCGCGGCGGCGGTCGGTCACAGTCGTCGTCGTCGGCGAACAGCCAGTACTGGATGCAGAGGGTCAGGCAGTCCGCCGCCAAGGTGAAGGGCGTAAGGAACAGGCGGCCGTACCACGGGAGATGGTCCGGACCTTCCCACGAGGTCTCGTCGAACTCCCACGACGACCGCCCGTCCTTGTACGTGTAGTCGAAGCCCCACAGCCCGAGCGTGAAGCAGCCGCTGAGCGAGAGGCACAGCGAGAGGCACACCGGCAGCGCGAGGGCGTGGGCACAACGGCGCAGCGGGCGAGCGGCCACGCGGGGAGTCGGATGGGTCACGATGCGGCGAAGATAGCGTGCCCGCTACTCCGGGCGAAGCGACCCGTCTTCGAGCACTGCTGCCTTCAGTCTGCCCGCGGTGACGGGCTGCGCCGCATCGACGCGCAGCGCCGTCGGCCAGCCGCGGATGCGGAAGCCCGGCCGGCCATCGATCGCCTCCGCCCCACCCTCCGCCTCGAGCCACATCCGGCCAGGCCGGAAGCCGGCGCGCGCGATGGCGTCCGGCACGCCGCGCAGCGGCAACGCCACGTCGCGCCGCGGCACGATCGAGACGATGTTGGCCTGCAGGTCGGTGTGCACGCGGTCGACGCCATCCAGGCGCCGGAGGCCGTCTTCGACGGCCTTCACTCAAGGCAGTCACTCGAGACCGAACGCCTCGATCCACACCCGCTCGAGTCCGGAGGGCACGGCGAGACGCGGCGCGACCGGCGACGGCGCCGCGCACGCCGACAACAGGCCGGCGGCGAGAATCAGGGTACGGAGCTGCATGGAACTCTTCAGAGGCAGGGATCAGAAGTAGACGGTGAGACCGAAGACCAGGCCGACGCGGCCGCGGCCGAGGAAGCCGCGCGTGTCGTCGTGCAGCGGCAGGACGGCGCCCAGCTCGTAGCGAAGCGTCGATGAGTGGTTCACCTGCACGCCGAGCACGCCATCGAGGACGAGGCCGCCGTCGCGCTGGTTCACGTCCGCGATGCGGGCATCGAAGCGCTGCACCGCACGCAGCTCGACGACGGAGCGCCACTCGGCGACGTCGACGCCCGGCTCGAACGCGGCCGGCGCCAACCGGAACCACCACGCCGCGTCGACCGCGAGTTCGTCGCCCGGCTCGACGCCGTCGTGCGCGCCGAACGATCGCCATTCGACGACCGCGGCGGCGCGATGGCGATCGCGCACCAGGGTCGTCGCGAGCCCGATCCCGGCGCCGAACACACCGAGGCCCGGCTGCGCACCCGGCGGGACGCGCGCGCCGCCGACGGTCTCGTCGTGCTCGCCGGTCGGCAGGAACACGTCGCCGAACACGGCGATGCGATCCGAACGCATCACGTCGTCGGCGCGCAGCAGCGCGACCTTGGCGCGCAGGCGCAGGTCGCCGAGCCCGCTCACCGACCCGGCCCGTACATCACGCCACACCCACGGCACGTCGAGCTGGGTCTCGACGCGGCGATGCGGACTCCACGTCACGTCGGTGATCGCGCGCACCTCGTCCCCGTGCGCGTAGGTGCGGTAGTCCAGGCGCTCGCGCACGGACGGCAACTCCGGCGATCGCACGCCTGCGTCGAGGGTGAAGATCTGTGCGGGCGCGAGGCCGGCGCAGACGAAGGCCGCGGCAAGACGAAGCGCGCTCCTCATGGAAACAAGTCCAGGGCGGGCGGACGGGCGTGGATCACCGCGGAGGGTTCGACGCCGAGCCGCGCCAGCAGCGCTGAGTACACGGCGCGGAAGTCGGTGGTCGCACGCACGTCGCCATCGACGAGGTCGGCTAGGTCCGGCGACTTGCCGT
The DNA here is from genome assembly GCA_964418595.1 of uncultured candidatus Brocadiaceae bacterium. Taxonomy (GTDB): domain Bacteria; phylum Planctomycetota; class UBA1135; order UBA1135; family UBA2386; genus CAYQMF01. The sequence goes on along the minus strand of CAYQMF010000080.1, from coordinate 26,082 downwards.
GCAGCCCCGGACGCACGCCGCCGCCGAGCACGAACACGGGCGCCGCCGCGCCGTGGTCGGTGCCGAGGCTGCCGTTCTCGGCCACGCGCCGACCGAACTCGGAGTGCACGAACACGATGGTATGCGCCAGCCGCCCGTGTGCCTCGAGGTCGGCCACCAGCGCGGCGAGACCTTCGCTGACCTGACGCAACAGGTCTGCGTGCGTGGGCAACTGCTGCGCGTGCGTGTCGAAGCCGCCGAACGGGACGTGCAGGATGCGCGTGCCGCAGCCGCTCACGAGCACGCGCGCCGCGAGCTGCAACTCGCGCCCCAGCGCGCCGCCGGGGTACTCGGCGCGCGCGCGGTACACGGCGAGATCGCGCTGCAGCCTCTCCGCCGTCGAGACTGCCGACGCCGCCACGCCGCGCAGGAACGCGTGCAGGTCGTCGGCAGGCGCACCCGCGGTCGTCGCCAGCTTGCCGAGCGCCGCGCGCTGGCCGGCGACATCGCTCGTGCCGGCCACGCGCAGGGCGTAATCCTCGATGCGCTCGAGCACCGGCACGACCACCTTCTCGCTGCGCAAGGCGAGCGGCAGGCGCGACGAACCCAGCGCGACGGCGGGCACCGCCGGCCCGCGCAGCGCCGCGGCCGCGCGGCCGAGCCAGCCGCTGGTCGCGCCGCGCAGCGGATCGAAGGTCGGGTCGGCGGTGTGCCAGATGTCCCGGCTGCGGAAGTGCGAACGGTCCGGCGTCGGGTAGCCGACGCCGTGCACCGCCGCCAGCAGCCCGCGCTCGAACAGGCGCGCGAGCCCCACCATCGCCGGGTGCAGTGAGAACCCGGTCTCGCCGAGCGCGTGCGCGCCACGCCGCACGCCGCCGAGCTGCGGCCGCGCGTTGGCGTATGTCGCATCGCCGACGGGGATCAGCGTGTTGAGGCCATCGTTGCCGCCCTCCAGTTCGAGCACGAGCAGGCTCGCGTCGTCGCCATCGGGACACCAGGTCAGCAACGACCCGGGCAGGACCAAGGGCGCGGCGGCCGCGGCGCGCAACAGATCGCGCCGCGACAGGGGGGCCTTCGGCGCGCGTTCTCGAACTGGGTGCGGGACGGACACGGGACGGCGCACAGGATACTCGCCGCGCCCGCGTCGCGGATCACTGGACCACGACCTCGAGGGTGTCGGTGACCGTGAGCGGCGTGCCGAACACCGCGGGTACGCACCCGCCCGACAGGGGCGAGCCGAGGTCGACCCCCTGGACGGCGAGGCGCGCCCCCATGAGGCTCGGCACGCACGGCACCGGCAGGCTGAACGCCCCGGCCTGCGCGAGCAGGATCGTGGCGAGCCCGAGCCGGCACGTCCCCCGCACGCTGGTGCACAGCACCACCGGCGTCGCCGCCGCGGTGCCGACGAGGATGCCCGGCGCGCCGCGCGCGCCGGTGACGCTCGCGGTGAGCGGCAGGCCGAGCAGCGCGCGCGACACGGCGAGCCCGGGCGCGCCGCTGTTGGGGCACGCCGTCGCGATCGTGCGCGGCGAGGCGAACGCGTTGAAGCCGTCGTAGATCGCGCCGGCGATGTCGCGCGTCGTCGCCCCCGACGCCAGCCGATCCCAGCACGCGACGTAGCGCACGGCGCCGCCGCCGTGTTCGCCACGGGAGGCCAGTTCGACGTTGCGCTCGCTGGCCAGGGCAACCGCGAGCGACGCGTGGCCTTCATGGAACTGAGCAGCCCCGGCGGGCGTGATCACGAGCGTGGCGGCCCGCAGTTGCGCCACGAGCGACGCCTCGACGTAGGCGTACGCGTACCGGCAGCCGTCGAACGCCACCGAAGGTGCACTCTGCGAGAGCGTCGCCACGACGCCCGGCTCGAGGCGGGAGAGCGCCAGCGCCGGACCCACGACGGCGAACGTCGCGCCGGAGCGCGTCACGAATGCTCCCATCACGTCGGTGTCGCTCGAGTTCCGCCGTTCCCACACGGCCAGGAACTGGTCGCCGTTGCCGGCCACGCTCGGCACGGAGTCCGCCACGCCGAAGTTGTCGAGACGGCGCGGTCCCTGCGCAAGCGTGCCGGTGCGCGATACCGCAGCGAACATCACCAGCGGACTGCCGCAGCGCAGCGGCGGCATGTCCTGCCACACCACCAGCCAGAACCCCGACGCACCGCAGTCGGCTGAGATCCGCGGCCGGGCCGCGTCGCAGATGCTCGAACCCTCGATCGCGATCTCGGCACTCAGCACGCCACTCGTGGAGACGGTGCGCGCGAGCAGCGTGCCGGAGCCGAGCCCATTGCCGCGCACGAAGGCGAGGCAATAGCGGTCGATCCCCGGTGCCGACGCACCGCCGAGGGTGACACTGCCATCGGGGCCGCCGCTGGTGAGATCGAACGCGGCGCCTTGCGCCGTGCTGCCGGGCGCGCGCGTGCGCCCGCGGATGCGGTTGGTGCTTCCCACGCGCTCCGTCCACGCGATCAGGAACTGGTTGGCGCCGTTGTTGTTCGCGACCGCGGGCAGGGTCGTCACCGCCGTCGAGACATCGACGAACGTCGTGTCGAGGACCGTGCCGGCCCCGTCGCACCGCACGCTGACGATGTCGAAGTCCGACTGCGACACCACGTCGTGGTAGACGAACAGCCACACGTCGTTGCTGGCGTCGAAGGCGAGCTGCGGGAACTGCGAGTCGGAGGCGGAGGCAGCGATGCTGATCACCCGGATCAACGGGTCGACGGTGAGCGGGTAGCTGGCCGCCGCCAGCCACGCGGCCGGGACGCGCAGCTCGAGGTGGCCCGCGTCGCAGCGGAGCGGGAGCGCGAGGCGCCGGCCGGCGGCGTCGATGGCCACCGCGTCGGAGATCTCCACGGCACCGAGCCCGGGCGCGGTGAACACCGCGCGCTGGCCGTCGCTCATCGCGGCCAGATCGGTCTCGACCGCCACCCGCAGGAGGATGTCACCCGCACCCGGCGACGCGGCGAGGTCGAAGCTCTGCTCGACGTGGTCTTCGCCCAGATCCCAACGCTCGCGCACGACGCCATGGTCGAAGACGACCCGGCGCGGCCCCGCGCGCTCCGGCACACCGGCCGCCAGCGGCAGCACCGATCCGCCGGCCCGGGCCTCCACCAGGCGCAGCACCAGCGGATGGTTGCGCGGCGCCCGCGGACCGAACAGCGGGACCAGCGTCACCCCGCCCGGCGCGAGCCCGGCCTTCCAGGTGGTCCCGCGCGCCCAGATGGTGCCGGTCGCGTCGGCGTCGTCGAGGAAGACGCCGCGGAACGCGCCGGGATGGATGGGCAGCGGTGGTGCACCCGACGGCACCTGGGCCGGGAGAGACGCGAGGAAGGTGCAGGCCAGGGATGCCAGGGCGGTGTGGCGCATGGTGTTCGGCGAGGGGCCAGGGGGTCTTGCTCGAACCCAGGACGCAAGGCGGCCCGGAAGACGGACAGCGAGGCCGGATGGCGCGTCACTTCCCCAGCGCGTCCACGGCCTTCTGCCACTCCGCGGCCTTCGCGTCATAGCCCCGCCCCGGCTCGGCGGCGTGCCACCCGACGTAGAGGTCGACCAGCGCCTGTGTCCAGTCGCGAGCCTCCTTGACGGCCACGCCCGGGTGCTTGGCGAAGGTGCCCTGCGCCGCCAGCAGGTCCGCCTCCGCGACGCCCCGCTCCGCCGCGTCCCTCGCCAGACCCGCGCGCGCCCGGCCGAGCATGCCGAGGGTCGTGGCGTGCCTCAGCTCGCCGGGCATGCCCGGGAACGCGGCGCGGACCCGGTCCTTCAGGGGCAAGAGCAGGTCGACCACCGCAGCGTGTTCGCCACGCACGCCGGCGAGGCTGGCCAGGCGCAGCGTCGCCAGCAGCGTGTCGGGGTGATCGTCGCCGAGGACGCGCCGACTCTGCGCCACCGCCCGCTGCAACTGCACGTCGGCGTCTGCGAGCCGGTTCTGATCGCGCAACACGCTGCCGAGGATCCCGGTGAGCAAGATGCCCTCCGCTTCGTCCTCGCCGTCCTCGCGGCGGATGCGCGCGATCTCCGCCACCAGCGCGGTCTCCGCCGCGGCGTGATCGCGCTGCTGCCGGAGCACGTCGATCCAGGTGCGGAAGATCGTGCGGGTGTAGGGGTGGCTTGCCCCGATCTTGCGCGTGTTCCGTTCGATCGCCTCGGCAAAGTAGACCCTGGCCTCCGCCGAGCGGCCCAGGCGCTGCGTCAGGCTCCCCATGTTGGCGATCCAGATGATGGTGTCGGGATGATCCTCGCCGAGGACCCAGCGCCCCGTCTCCAACGCCTCGCGGTAGTACTCCTCCGCCTCACCGTACCTCCCCTGCTGGAAGAGGACCTGCCCGAGCACGTTCATCGCCTTGAGCGAGTCAGCGTGCATGCGGCCGGACTGATCCACGGTCTTGGTCAGACCTTCGCGCGCCAGCGCCTCCGCCTCGTCGAGCTTCTGCGCGCTCATGAGGACGGAGGCCAGGCTGGAGATCGCCGCCGCGGTCTTGGGGTGATCCTCCCCCAGCGCCGAACGAATCCCGGCAAGCGCTTCGCGCAGGCACGTCTCCGCTTCCGCCAGCTCGCGCTGCCGATGCAGCAGACCGCCGAGGGTCGACAGCGTGGCCGGAAGGTCGGGGCTCCCGACGCGGCGCTGCGCTTCGACCGCATCCCGCAGCACCGACACCGCCTCCGCGTATTTGCCCCGCTTCGTGAGGATGGCGCCGAGCTCGTCCATCGCATCCAGCGTCTCGCGCGCGTCGGGTCCCAGCGAGCGCCGGCGCCGCTCGAACACGGCGCGCGCGAGCTGCTCGCTCTCGTCGTACCGGCCCTGCAGCGACAACTGGTGCGCGAGCACGCTTTCCGCCGCGAGCGTGCGCGGGTCGTCGTCGCCCAGCTCCGATCGATACCCGTCGATGGTGGCGCGCACGTGCGCCTCGGCCTCGGCGAACTGCTGCAGGTCCGCCTGTGCCTTGCCGAGCCCGAAGCGCGACGCCAGGGAGTTGCGATGCGCATCGCCCAGCAGGGATCGTCGCAGCTCGAAGCCCCGGTGGTAGAGATCCAGCGCATCGTTCGTGCGGCCGAGGGTCAGGTACACGTCACCCAGGGTCGTGCGGAGCGCGGCGTCCACGAGCGGCTGGTCGGCAAAGCGCGTCGCGATGGCGCGCGTCGCCGGGGCGAGCACGCTCTCGTCCAGCATCGCCACCGCGGCGTCCGTGGCGTTGACCAACCCCAGCTCCGCGACGAACGTCGCCGTCCGCGCCGTCCGCTCCGCCTCGGACACCTTGGCCTCGCCGAGCGCCGCAGTGTGGCGGGCGCGGAGGTCGCGGAACAGGCGCACGCCCGCCTCCGTCGGATCGATGCCCTGCAGGCTCGCGGCCTGGTAGCTGGCCACGGCGGCCAGTTCGTCGGCGCGCTTCGCCGCCTGTGTTTCTGCCGCGCGCGCGCGGTCGCGCTGCCCGCGCGCCTCCTCCGCCTGCCAGGCGAAGCCGACGACGCCGACGACGAGTGCCGCGACCACCGCCCCGGCCCCGAGCACCGCGGCCCGGTTGCGCCGCACGAACTTGCGCAGGCGATAGGTCGCGCTCGGCGGCCGCGCCTCGATGACCTCCCCCGCCATCACCCGCGCCACGTCGCGGGCGAGGGCGCTCGCGCTCTCGTAGCGCCGCGTGCGGTCCTTCTCCAACGCCTTGAGCACGACCCAGTCGAGTTCGCCGCGCAGCGCGCGGCGCAACGTGCCCGCCGAGGTCTTGCGCGCGGCCGCGACCGTCCCCGCGTCGCCCAGGGTCGAAAGGCGAGTGCTCGGGCGCGGCGGCTCGACCTCGCGGATCATGCGGAGCATCTCGCGGAACCCGGCCTTGCGCAGGTCCTGGGCCGAGAACGGCAACTGTCCGGTCAGCAGCTCGTACAGCATCACGCCGAGGGAGTAGATGTCGGTGCGCGTGTCGATGTCGTCGCCGCGACCATCGGCCTGCTCCGGCGACATGTACTCCGGCGTGCCGAGGATGCTGCCGAACTCCGTGAACCGGCTCTCCTGCTGGCCCAGGTGGTCGGTGGCGCGCGCCAGCCCGAAGTCGATGACCTTCGGCACCGGCTTGCCGCCCTCGTCGGTGACGAGCACGTTGCCCGGCTTGAGGTCACGGTGCACGACACCCTTCTGGTGCGCGTGCTGCACGGCCGCACACACCTGCTGGAAGAGGTCCAGGCGCTGAGCCAACCCCAGCCGCCGCTGGTCGCAGTAGTCGGTGATCGGGAGCCCCTTGACGTACTCCATCACGAAGTACGGCTGGCCCCGCGCAGTCGTGCCGCAGTCGAACACGCGCGCGATCGAGTCGTGCGACATGACCGCGAGCGCCTGGCGCTCCAGCTCGAACCGGCGCAGCACCTGCGCGCTGTCCATGCCGAGCTTGATCACCTTCAGCGCCACGCGCCGGCGCACGGGCTCTTTCTGCTCGCAGAGCAGGACCGTGCCCATACCGCCTTCACCGAGCACGGCGAGCACGTGATAGGGACCGATGGTGTCACCCACCGACGACGACGACGTATTCTCGGCCGACATCCGCGCGGCACGATATCGACGCGCGACGCGCCCGCCGCCGGTCAACTCACAGCAGATGCGCTTCCGGCAGGCAAAGCGTCGCCTGCAGGATGCCCGCCGCGGCGGTGGGGTCGTCGCCCAGGCCCGCGGCGAGTTCCTGCAGCGCCGCCCGCGACGCATCGGTCGCGTCGCCGTCGAGCAGCAGGTCGAGAGCGAGAGCCACGCGGTCGTCGACCGAACGGGCGCCGCGCAGCAGCTCCGCCGCGCCGGGTCGAAGCGCCAAGCCGGCGCGACCCGCGCACAGGTCGGCGGCGACGTTGCTGCGGGCGAGCCAGGTGGCGGAGTTGAGCCACGCCTTCTCCTGATGCCAGCCCTCCACGCTCGGCGGCTCGAGGAGGACCTGGCCGAGCTTGCCGACGACGCGGGCGAGCGCCGCCGGGGGGACGCGGGCGCCCAGGGCGAGCACGGCGCCCAGCACGAACTCGAGTGGCGGCTTGATCCGGCTGCGGTAGGCGCGCGTCGAGAAGAACAGCTCGCTGCGCAAGAGGGTCTCGAGGGTGCGGCCGACGTGGCGATCCTGCCGCCGGTACTCGCCCGCCAGGGCCTCGACCTCGGCCGCCGTGGGCTGTGGGTGCACGAACGCCGCCAGCCACTTGCGGGCGAGGAACGTCGCCGAACGCGGGTGCGCGGCCGCGAGCGCCACCACCGTCTCGCCGCGCATGGGACCCTGTTCGCCGAGCACGGTCTTGGTGCCCCGGTCGTGCTGCGCCCGATCGAACACGCAGCGCTCGAACTGCTCGCGCCAGCCGGTGAGCGCGCGCGCCGCCTGCTGGACGTCGCCTTCGCCGTAGGCGCCGAGCCCGAGCGCGAACAGCTCGAACAGCTCGCGGGCGAAGTTCTCGTTGGGGCGACCCTTCACGTTCTGCGCGGCATCGAGCCAGCGCAGCATTGCGGGATCCCGGCTCACTGCCTGCAACAGGTCGTCGAACCGGCCCAGCCCCATCTCGTCGAGCAGCGCCATGTGTCGCGCCATGAGGCGCGCGCTCTGCACCTTCTGGTTGCCGGTGGCGAAGTGGCCGTGCCAGAACAGCGCCACGCGCTCCGCCAACGGATGCCGGCCGGCCAGCGCGCGCCACACCCGATAGGCGCGCACGCGCTCGATGTCGTCGGTGGCGAGCACGTCGGCGAACAGCGCGTCGGCGTCCTCGCCCCGGCCCGGCAGGAGCGCTTCATGCAGCGCGACCTCGTGTCCGCGTGCCACCCACCGCCGCCGCGTGGTGAGATCGACGCCGAAGCCGGCACGCCGCGCGAGGTGACCGGCGAGGCGCAGGTCGAAGGGCCGCGCCGGCGTCGGCGCGTACGGGCGCAGAAGGTCGTTCATCGGCCGGCCCGCGTGAGGGTGAGGCGCGCGCGTGTGATCGCATCGCCGGGTTGGATGGCGATCTCCAGCCCCTCGATCATCGCGGCGGCGGCCGCGAGGCCGTCGACGAAGCGCTCCGCCTCCGTGCGGCTCTCGCCCTCGTCGAGCACGCGACCAAGGGCGATCGTCGAGGCATTGCGGCGCAGGTACTCGGCGATGGTCGCTCCCCGCAGGCGCAACGAGTCGCCGCGCAGCGCCGTCGCCGGCGCGGCTACGAGCGACGACACCACCTGTCGCGCGCAAGCCAGCGTCGAGGCGAGCACCACATGGCCGTGCGCGAACACCAACGTCGCCTCGATCTGCTCGCCCGTCGGCGGGTCGCCCACACCCGGGAAGGCGGGGCCGCGCATCACGTGGAAGCGGAGATCGCCGTCGGCCACCACCTGCGGCAGGCGCGCCGGCAGCTTCTGCATGGCGCGCTGGGCGCTGAGGATCGCGCTGAAGCGGTAGAAGCCGCGCTGCAGGAGCTGCTCCGCGCGCTCCGTCTCGACCTCGGCGAGCAGGGCGAAGCCCGGCAAGTCGACGCGCGGACGCGGCGGCGTGTCGTCATCGGGAGGAACGTCGGCCGGCGGCTCACCGAGGATCACGAAGCGCAGCGGCTCCGCGAGCCCGCCGAGCAGGTCGTCGACGAACGAGCCGCCACCGATGATCAGGTCCAGGTTCGCGGCCTCGCCGCGCACGCGGGTGGCGTCGGTCGCGGGCAGGAGCAGTTCGAGATGCTGCAGGTACCCACGCAGGCTGCGGTCGAGTTCGAGCGCGCCGAGCGCGGTGGCGGGCAACGCCAGGCGAGCGCGCGGCGTGGCTCCGGCCGCGAGCAGCCGCGCCGCGGGCTCCGCGCCGCGCACCGTGCCGTCGAGATCGACATCGAGCGCCAGCGCGTCCGCGTCGAGACGCAACGCGAGGCGCAGGTTCGTCGCGCGGTCGAGCGCGGCGGCGATCGGGCCCACGAAGAAGCGGCCGCCCGCATCGAGCCGCTCGAACAGGGAACGCTCGCGGCGCAGGCGCTGCACGTCGACCCAGGCGCGCAGGGCGGGTGGCGGCGCACCCGCACCTTCCGGCGGAGAGCGAGGCACGAGGCGCGGGTGCGTCGTGGTCCGGAAGCGTCGCCACCGCTCGATGTCACCCGGCGTCGGCGCGAGTGCGAGGAGGCCTTCTTCCACGTGTACGCCGACGCCCCTGAGTCGTGCGCCGCGCGCCCGCGCCCGTTCGGCGGCGGTGATGCGCGCGAGCAGGAGCGGCACCGGTCGCCCCTCGCGCGGCAGCACGATCGCGAGCGCCACTGCGCCGGGAGCGAGATCGGCGATGGCGCCGTGCAGGGTCGTGCCGAGGGTTGCTGCGACCGCGACCGTCACTGCGAGCTGCCCGAGCTGCGCCGGAGCCGGCAGCGGGTGGGCCAGCGCCAGGAGCGAGTCGAGGAGACCGCGCAGGTCGTCGCACTCGACGAGTGCGACGGTCTCTTCGGGCAGCAGGCTCGACCAGGGGAGTGCTTCGTCCTGCGCCCGCGCCGGCGCGAGCGACAGGAAGAAGGCAAGGGCGAGTCGGCGCATGACGGACCGGGCGGATTCTAGCGATGCCCGGGCGCGCCGGTATGTTCGCCGCCCGATGCGGGCTGCGCTCCTCGTCGTCTGTGGATCGATCTCTCTCCTGCCGGCACAGGATCTCGACGCAGCCCTCGCGAAGCTCTGCGGCGACCCTGCGCTGGCCGACGCGCGCGTCGGTGTGTGCGTGCGGTCGCTCGCCGACGGCGCGGTCGTGCTGCGCCACGACGACGACAAGGGGTTCATGACCGCGTCGAACATGAAGCTGATCGGCTCCGCGGTGGCGCTGATCACCTTGGGACCGGACTTCGTGTTCGTCACCGACCTGCGCGCGCACGGCACCATCCAGGACGGCGTGCTGCACGGCGACCTCGAGCTCGTCGGCCGCGGCGATCCGACGCTGGGCGGGCGCCACGAGAGCGACGGCCCGACCGCCCCCTTCGATCGGCTCGCGCGCCGGCTGCGCGAGACCCTCGGCCTGCACACGATCACCGGGTCGGTGTTCGGCAACGACAACGTGTTGCCCCGCGAGGTGATGGGCGCGGGCTGGTCGTGGGCCTACGAGTCCGAAGACTACGCGGCGCAGTTGTCGGGCCTGTGCTTCGCCGAGAACTTCGTGCGGCTCGAGTTCCCCGCCACGCGCGAAGGCCTGCGCCCGGCCCTGCGTGTCGTGCCGGAGACCTCGTACCTCACCTTCGACGTGCGCGTGCAGGCGCGCGGTGACACGACCGCCCTCGACGTGCAGCGCGCCCGCGCGACCAACCACGTCACCGTGGCCGGCAGGCTTGCGGCCGCCAAGAAGGCCAGCGCCACGGTCACCGTCGACAACCCCACCGCGTTCGCCGCACACGTCCTGCGCGAGCGATTGCATGCCAACGGCATCGTCGTGCGCGGCCCCGCGCGCGACATCCGCGACAGGGCCGACTTCGCTCTCGCCTACGAGCTGGTCGGCACGATCGAGTCGCCGCCGCTGCGTCAGATCCTCGTGACCCTCAACAAGGTCAGCCAGAACCTGTACGCGGAGCAGCTCATCCGGGCCGCGGCGCTCGCCGCGCTCGGCAACGGCGACATGGCCAGCGCCGAGACGCACGCCAAGAAGGTCCTGCGCGACCTCGGCGTGGACTGCACGGGGATGGAGATCGCGGATGGCTCGGGCCTGTCCCGGCTCGACCTCGTGCAGCCGCGCCAACTCGTGGCCCTGCTGCTCGGCATGCGCAAGCACCCCGAGGGCGAGCTGTTCGTGCAGAGCCTGCCCGTCGCCGGCGTGGATGGCACGCTGGCGAGCCGCTTCGCGAACTCACCGGCCAAGGGGGTCGTGCGCGCCAAGACCGGCTACATCAGCCGCGTCGTGTGCCTGTCGGGCTACACGGAGCGCCACGCCTTCGCGGTGATGCTCAACAACTTCACTTGTCCGAACCAGGCCGCGAAGGACGCCGTCGACGCGTTCGTGACGGCGCTCGTCGCCCGCTGAGTACTCATCATGACCGATCAAGTCCTCGCGCTGAGCCACCTGACCAAGTCGTACGACGGCTTCCTCGCCGTCGACGACGTGAGCCTCACCGCGGCGGGCGGCGAGATCGTCGCCCTGCTGGGACCCAACGGCGCGGGCAAGACCACGACCATCCGCATGCTGATGGGGATCCTCGCGCCGACGTCGGGCACCGCGGCGATCGCCGGGCACGACTGCTTCGCGGCGCGCGCCGAGGTGATGCAGCACGTGGGGTACCTGCCCGACGACCCGGTGTTCTACGACCACCTGCGCGGCGGGGAGATCGTGCGGTTCTGCGGCGAGATGCGCGGCATGCCGATCGCCACCGTGACGGCGCGCGGCGCCGAGCTGGCGGCCCGCCTGGAGTTGAGCGGCGACCTCGACGAGTTCGCGGTCAACTACTCGATGGGGATGAAGAAGAAGCTCGCGCTCATCTGCGCGATGCTGCACCGCCCGCGCGTACTCCTGCTCGACGAGCCCACCAACGGCCTCGACCCGGTCGCGACGCGGGCGCTGCTCGCGCTCATCCGCGAGACGGCCGCCGCGGGTGCAGCGGTGCTGTACAGTACGCATCTGCTCGATCAGGCGGAGCGCCTGTGCCACCGCGTCGGCATCCTGCACCGCGGCAAGCTGGCAGCGTTGGGCACGCTCGACGAGGTCCGCGCCATCGCCGCCGGCGGTTCGCTCGAAGACGTCTTCTTCCAGATCGCAGGCGGCGCCGGGCCGGGTGAGGAGGCGGCGGAAGCGCCGTGACGTTCTCGCCACCCGGCACGCTGCGCGTGCTCCGCCTGCTCGCGCGCAACTCGCTCCGCCGCCTGTTCCGCGCCATGCAGATCGCGCGCGCCGTCCGGCAGAAGAAGACCGCCGACAAGAAGCCCACCGCGACCCGGGACGGGAGCCGTAAGGGCACGCCACGCCGCAAGGGCTCCGCCGCGCTCACCGTGCTCATGGTGTGCATGCTGCCGATCCTCGCCCTGCAGGCGCTGATGATGTCGGCGCGCGCCGTGGACGGGATCGCGAACGCCGCGGGTGCCACGGAGGGCGAGACCGCGACGATCACGGTGCAGACGCGCACCATGCGCCTGCTGCGCCAGGCAGAGTCCGACCTCGAGCGCATCGCCACGCGCACGGACGACGAGTCCGAACGCGAGACGAAGCGCGCCGAGCGCCTCGCGCGCCTCGGGCGTGACCTGGCCGGCGTGCGGCGCGAGAGCGTGGACGCGGACCGGATCGTCGCCCACTTCGAGCAGCACGGAGCAGCCGGGTTCCGTACGGTGGATGCGCTGCCTCTCCTCGTCGATCGCGAGGTCTGGCCGGATGGCGACTCGGGTCAGCGCGCGATCACCGGCACGTCCCTGCTGCTCGCCGCACTCTTCGTCGCGCTCCTCGCGGCCGGTCTCGGCGCCGGCAACGCCGATCTCGGCCGCGCCGACTGGAGCTTCACGTGGTTGCTGACCTTCCCGGTCGCGACGCGCTCGATCGTGCTGGCGAAGGTCCTCGAGTACGCGCTGGTCCAGTTCTTCACCTGGTTCACGGTCTTCCCCCTGCTGCTGCAGGTCTACGTCGGCGCCGGGCTCGGCTGGCTGGCACCGGTGCTCGCGATGGTCGCCACCGCCGGCCTCGCGCTCACGATCGGCGCGGTGCGGATGTGGCTCGAGACCTGGCTGCGCCTGCGCTTGCCGCTGCACCGCGTGCGCAGCGTGCAGGGCGCGTGCACCTTGATCGGCATCACGCTGCTGTTCGCCGTGTTCGCCGCCACGCTCCAGGAACAGGTGCCCCAGTGGTTCCTCGACCTGGCCGCCACCACGCCCAGCTGGCTGCCATGGCTGCCCATGAACCTGCCGCTCGCCGCGGTCCACAGCCCCCTGATCGCGCCGGTCCTGTGGTTCGCCTTCGTCACCGTCGTGCTGCTCGCGGCGCTCGGCGGCGTCGCCAGCCTCCTGCGCCAGGGCGTCGTGCGTTCGGCGGGCACGAGCCCGGGCGTGCGCGGGGGCGCCATGCGTTGGCAGAGACCGTCGCATCTGCACGGCGTGCTGGGCAAGGACCTGCGCCTCGTCCTGCGCGACCGCAACTTCATGGTGCAGACCATGGTCGTGCCCCTGGTCTTCATCGGCCTGCAGCTCGCCGCCAACCGCGGGCTCGGCCGGGCCGTGGGCGATGCGTCGACGGGCTGGCACGCGGTGATGGCCTACGTGGTGGGCGCCTATGCGCTGAGCGCAGGGTGCTTCCAGGTGCTGAGCGGCGAAGGCCGCGCGCTCTGGATGCTGTATTCCCTGCCGGTGGCGCTCGTCGAAGTGCTGGAGCGCAAGATCCGCCTGTGGGCGACGTCGGCGACCGTGCTCGGGCTTGGCGCGCTGGTCCTGCTCGGGATCCGCAGTGGCGTGCGACCCGAGATCGTGTGGGACGCCGGCTTCGTGACCGCGGGCATCTGGATGGCGGCGTACCTCGCGGCCAGCATCGCGGCCCTGGGCACCGACCCTGCCGCCGACCACGTGCCGCGGCAGATCAAGGCCCGCCACGCGTATCTCTATCTCTTCCTCGCCGGCACGTACGTGGCGGGCCTGCAGTCGAGCGACTGGAGTCCGCGCATCGCCGTGGTGATCCTGTTCGGCACGCTCGCGTATGCGATCTGGCAACGCGTGCGCGAGCGCCTTCCGTACCTGCTCGACCCCATTGCCCGACCCGCGCCGACGCTGTCCCTCTTCGACGCCGGGACCGCCGCGATGACCTACTTCGTCGTGCAGACCGTGGCGATCGCGATCGTCATGGGTTCGACGCGCGCCGACTCGATTGCGGAGGTCGACCTGCACGGGCTGTTCGGTGCCTTCGTCGGCGCAGGTGGGGTCACCGCGCTGGTCTTCGGCATCGTGTTGAAGCTGCGGGGGTTGCACCTGCTCGAGACGCTCGGCTTCCACGTGCACGGTCTGCTCGCGGCCGTCCGCGCGCTCACGATCGGCGCGGCGGCAGGCGCGGCCGTGGCCGGGATCGGCCTCGCCTACCTGTGGCTCCTGCGCCGGGAAGAGTGGTTCGCGCTGCCGCCACAGGTCGATCCCGCGAGCATCGACCGCGGCGGTTTGCTGCTGCTCACCGTGGTGGCAGCTCCCTTGTGTGAGGAAGTGCTGTTCCGCGGGCTCGTGTTCGGCGCGTTGGCGCGCACGCTTCCCCTCGCGCTGGCGGTGACGTGGAGCGCGGCGTTGTTCGCCGTGTGCCATCCGGTGGTGGGCTGGGCCCCGGTGTTCCTGCTCGGAATCGCCACCGCGCTGGTCTACCGCTGGACCCGTTGGCTGCCCGCGGCCATGGTCACACACGGCGTCTACAACTGGGTGGTCGTCGGCGCGTGACCCGCGCTCACCTGCGTTTCGTCGGCTTCGTCGCCCCCGCAGTGTTGAGGTCGACCGCGGCGCGGATCAGTGTCTTGAAGGCGCGCGGGTCGAGCTTGTCGCCGGCGCGGATGTCGATCGCGCGCCGCGGCCGCGATGGGGTCTGGCAGCTCTTGCCTCCACCGGCACGGCAGGAACCAGATCGGGCACGCCAAGTGCTCTCCGCCGCCAATGTGCTACGCAGCCTCGGCTTCCCTGCCGGAGTGAGTGCGCACGACCGGGACGGACGCGCGCATCGTGACCGCCGCGCTGACCGCCGGAATCAGGCGGGTCGTGACCGCCTGCTACAGTCGGCCTGCCTACACTGGAATAGAGGCGGACACCAGGGCACCACCGACGCGAACGTCGAGCGCGTGTTCCACGCCGTCGCGCTGACGATGGCCCATGTCCAACGGAAGGCCAACGAAGTCCCGGTCAACAACGAGATGGTGAAGATGAAGAACGATTCAAACCTGGTTGTTGCGACGAACCCGAAGAAGGACGAGTTCGTCAAGGAACACAAGCGGCTGGTCTTCGCACGCGCCGCGCGGCATCGCACCACGTGATCGCCTGGTCGCACCTCCAATCGCTCGTGGCACGTGCACCGGAAGGTGCCGCGTGGCTCGAGGTCTGTGACTGGCTCGATGGGCTCCACGACGACGTCGTGACGTCCGAGCTAGATCAGATCGACGTGCGCCTCGCCGCCTGGCCGGTCTGTTCGCGGATCGTTCCGGTCCGCTGGGTCGAACGACTGTGCGCGGTCGGACGCGAAGTGCGGACCCGCGTGTGTCGCGTGCTCAGCATGTCGTGGGCGACCTCTGCCGAGCTGTGGCGCACGCTCGACAGCCCCGACGTGGCGTCGATCGAGCATGTGTTCCTGACCGCCGAGCTCGCTCGCGTCCTCGTGCCGGATCTCGTGCAACGGGTCGCCCGCTCGAAGGTGCGCCGACTGTCCATCACCGGAACGGAGATCGAGGAGGGCGTCGCGCCGCTCCTCGAGCTGCCGCTCGACGCATTAGGCGCGAACATCTGCGGGCTCGGGCATGGTGTGCTCGCCAAGGTCGCGGCCTCGGTCGCGCGGGTCCGCGTGACGGAACTGTCGCTCGAGCTGAACGTTCTCGGGGCCGCCGACCTCGAGCACCTCGTCCGCGTGCCGGGCATCGGCGCGGTCCATGCGCTGTCGCTGAGTGGGAACAAGTTCCTGGCAGCCGGCGCGCACGTCCTGGCGCAACACTGGCCCGGTACCGCCCTCG
Organism: uncultured candidatus Brocadiaceae bacterium; assembly: GCA_964418595.1. Classification (GTDB taxonomy): domain Bacteria; phylum Planctomycetota; class UBA1135; order UBA1135; family UBA2386; genus CAYQMF01. The sequence continues at coordinate 10,543 of CAYQMF010000080.1, read as the reverse complement.
ATTTCCTCGGTCTCGAGACCACCCAGGTCGGCGATGCAGGCACGCTCGACCTCGCCCGACTGGCCATCGCACGACTCGACCTCAAGGAATGCCTGGTGGGAGACCGCGGCGCGATCGCCCTCGCCGGCAGCTCCGTTCGCGAGCTCGACCTCCGCAACAACCACGTCACCGCGCAGGGCGCCGCGGCCTTGCTCGCGTCCCCCACGCTGCGCTGGCTCGACCTATCGAACAACGACATCGACGACCAGCTCGTCGCGGCGATCACCCACGTGTCGCCCTCGCTCGAATACATCGCACTCGACGATGCCAACCTCGGCGCCGAAGCCGCCACCGCGCTCGAGGCGGATCCGCGGCTCGCGAAGGCACTCGCGCTGGATCGCCGCTAGCTCGCGCGACGGGAACAGCGCCCAGACGTACGACTCGAGCTCGGTGGCACCATCACGCTCGTCGGCGTGTTCAACGAGCGGGAATCGCCACCGCGCTGGTCTTCCGCTGGACCCGTTGGCTGCCCGCGGCCATGGTCACACACGGCGTCTACAACTGGGTGGTCGTCGGCGCGTGACCCGCGCTCACCTGCGTTTCGTCGGCTTCGTCGCCCCCGCAGTGTTGAGGTCGACCGCGGCGCGGATCAGTGTCTTGAAGGCGCGCGGGTCGAGCTTGTCGCCGGCGCGGATGTCTATCGCGCGCCGCGCGTTCCCCTCCAGGCTCGAGTTGAACAGCCCGGCCGCGTCGTCGAGTGCGGCCCCCTTGGCGAAGGTCAACTTCACCTTGTCCTTGTAGATCTCGCCGGTGCAGAGGATCCCGCCGTGCGACCACACCGGCACGCCGAGCATCGAGTTGGAGGGCTTGCGCCACTTCACCTCCTCGACGACGTCCTGGTCCGCGTCGCGGATGAGCTTGCGCACGGTGCGCAGCACGTCGCCGCGCCAGTCGTCGAGTTGCGCGAGCCGCGCGTCGATCTCGGCGGCCGCGTCGTCTTCCTTCGGGTCTGGTTTGCCCATGGTGTTCTCCATCGTGGATGGGTCGATGTGTCGCGTGCCGTCGGGGGTCGCGCGGCCGGCACCATACCGGGCGCCGGCCCCGGGACCGAGCGAGTGCACACCGACCACCCACCGCGCTCTTTCCCTCACCCTGTCGCAAGCTACAGTCCGCCCCCCCGATGCGCCCGCCCGACCCACGCACCCCCGTCGCCCGCGACGACGTGCTCGAACTCGCGATCGACGCCCAGGGCGACGGCGGCGACGGGCTCGCCCGCGTCGACGGCTACGTCATCTTCGTGCGCGAGGCCCTGCTCGGCGAGCGCGTGCGCGCACGCATCGTGTCGGCGAGCGCCAAGAACGGTCGCGCCGAGGTGCTGCAGATCCTGCAACGGGCGCCGGAGCGGATCGACGCGCCGTGCCCGCACTTCGGCGACTGCGGCGGGTGCCAGCTCCAGCACGTGCGCTACGACGCGCAGCTCGAGAACAAGCGGGCGCGCCTGCAGAAGGTCCTGAAGCACGCGCTGCACCGCGAAGTGACCGTGCCCGCCGTGCTCGCGCCGAGCGATCCCTACGGCCAGCGCACCAAGGTGGTGCTGCACGTGGAGCGACAACCCAGCGGCTACCGCAGCGGGCTCTACGGGTTCGGCAGCCGCCGGCTCGTCGCGCTCGACGAGTGCCAGGCCGCCGACCCGCGCTCGTTCACGCTCGCGCAGCGGGCGCTGCAGGTGTGCGAGCGCATGCGCGTGCCAGCGTGGGACGCCAAGACCGGGCGCGGCGTCATGCGTGGGGCGCTGGTGCGCGCGACGCAGGGCGGCGAGCGCGGGCTCGTATTGATCTCGGCCGAAGCCGAACTGCCCCGCGAACGCGAAGTGACCGAGGCGCTGGCGACGCTCGGGGCCACCGGGATCTGGCTCAACCACAACCCCTCGGAGATCGCGCCGCCAGAGACCACCGGCGCGCGGCGGGTCGGCCGCGTCGATGCGTTCGAGCCCATGCACCTCCTGGGCCCGCGCACGCGCGCGCTGCACGGCAAGCCGTGGCTCACGGAGGAGATCGACGGCATCCGCTACCTCGCGTCGCCGGAAGGGTTCTTCCAGACGTCGAAGCACGGCGCGACGGTGCTCGTGCAGCAGGTCCTCGCGTTCCTCGCGCCGTCGGCGAACGCGACGATCATCGACGGCTACTGCGGCGGCGGCCTGCTCACGCTGCCGATCGCGAGGCACGCGCGCCGGGTCATCGGGATCGAGGGCAGCCGCGGCGCGGTGGCCGCGGCCGAGCGCTCCGCCCGGGAGAACGGCATCACGAACGCGAGCTTCCGCGCCGGCCCCATCGCGGAGCTGCTCGCGCCGCTGGCCGGCGAGCGCCCCTTCGGCGTCGTCCTCGATCCGCCGCGGGCCGGCTGCGAAGTCGGCGTACTCGAGACGGTCGTCGGCGAACTGCGCCCGCATCGCGTCGTCTACGTCGCGTGCGACATCGGCGCGCTGGCGCGCGACGCGGCGTTCCTGGAGCGTGCCGAGTACTCGCTCACCAAGGTCCAGCCGATCGACATGTTCCCGCTCACCCACCACCTGGAGACGGTGGCGTGCTTCGAGCGCAACCCGCAGATCCGCGACGGCAAGAAGACCTTCAGCAAGTCGGCCGGCGAACGGCTGCTGGCGAAGGCGCGCAAGCAGAAGCCCTGACTCGGGAGGTGGCGGCCCGCCCAGGCGCCGGAAGACCGACGCCGGCGGGTCGTCCCAGGCCGGGACGCGGCACGAGGCTGTTGCCGCGGGGTCCGGTGGTACTATCCTCCACCGCAACCGCGACACCCCGGCCAAGACCCCAGACCTTGCGTTCTCCCCGCGACCTCCTGCTCCTCCTCACGACACTGCTGGGGCTCCTTGGCGTGGGGATCGTGGCGTTCTCGTTCGGCGGCGGACCGGCGCTGGGTGCCGAGCTGACCGGCGCACCCCCGGTCGGACCCGATCCGGGGCGCGCGGTCGAGGCGCCGATCGCACCGGAGGAGGCCGTCGCTGCCGACGGGGTGTTCCGCCGCAGCGAGGGCAGCGGCGCGTTGGCCGCGCCGGTGACCCGCACGAGCGGCACCATCCGCGGCGACATCACGCTGGCCGCCGCGGTGGTGCCGACGCTGCAGACGGTGATCGTGCGCATCGTCGAGGCTGTGCAACCCACCGACGGAAAACAGCCGTTCTCGATGCAGCACACGATCCGGTTCGCGCCGAGCGACGGCACGCCGCGCTTCACGCTCGACGAGATCCCGTTCTCGACCTCCGGCTACGTGGTGCACGCCTTCGCCACCGGCCTCAACGGGACGGAGCAGGTCGTGCAGCTCAATGCCGAGCACCCCGTGGCCGACGTCGTCCTCGGCATCCATCCGGGCACCCCGTTCAGCCTGCTCCTGCGCGACCAGGACCTCAATCCGCTCTCCGACACCGAGGTGACGATGCTGCCGGTGGGCGCACCGCTCGGTCGTGCCACCTACGCCAAGCGCGCCGACACCTTCGGCGCCGCGGTCTTCGACGACGTGCTGCGCGGCACCTACCGCGTCCACGTCGGCCCGCTCACGCAGCCGCTGATCGAGCCGGTGGATGTCGAGGTGCTGGCCACGTCCGGCGTCCAGGTGCAGAGCAAGACCATCGTCGTCCCGCGCGGCGAGACCCTGAACGTGAGCGTGTTCGGCCTCGGTGGGCACGGCCTGCCGGAGATCGAGGTGAAGGTCACCTCCGGCTCGGACACCCGCTTCCGCGAGTTCAAGCAGCCGACCACCTGGGCCGGGACCGCGACGTTCGAGCATCTGGTCCCCGGCACCTACTGGGTGAACGTGCTCGACCCGCGCTATGAGCCGCGCACGCTCCCCGTGCAGGTCAAGGCCGGCGAGAAGCCGCGCGACGTCGAGATCCGGCTCGTGCCGCGGCGTTGATCTCGCGCGTCGCCGTCTGGACCGCTCCGGACCCGCGCGCTAGCGTGACGCCATGCCGCAGTTGCTCGTCGACCTCGATTCCCTCGACCTGACGCGCGACGTGCTGCCCGATGCCGAGCTGCGGGCGATGCTGCCGCACGCGCACGAGTTCAAGCTGATCGACGGCATCTGCCACCTCGACCTCGAGGCCGGCATCGTGATCGGCTACAAGCGCTGGGACAGCAACCCGTGGTGGGCGCGCGGCCACATCCCCGGGCGGCCCCTGATGCCCGGTGTGCTGATGGTCGAAGGTTCGGCGCAGGTGGCGACGGTGCTCATGAAGAAGCGTGAAGGCTGGGGCACCGACCGCTTCATCGGGCTGGGTGGCCTCGACTCGGTGCGCTTCCGGGGCAGCATCGTGCCGCCGGCGACGATGTACTTCGTGTCCAAGGTCGGCAGCCGCAGCAGCCGCATCGCCAAGTATCCCGCGCAGTGCTTCAGCGGCGGCAAGATGGTGATGGAGATGGAACTGCTCGGAGTGCTGCTGTGAACGCGGCGCATCGAATCGACGCCGGCGCGAAGAGGCCGCCATCGCCACACCTGCGCTGAGCCCGGTGGCGGAGCGCGGGCATCCGAGCCTGCTCGCGGTGGCGATCGCGGCGCTGGTCGCGATCGTGGTGTGGTGGTCGGGGGATGCGTACTGGCTCAGCGACGACTACCTCGCCATCACCTACGCGCACGAACCGGCGCGGGCGATGGCCGACCTGGTCGGGCCGCAGTACGGCGCGACCGGGATGGTCTGGCTCTACCGGCCCCTGATCACCCTGAGCTTCGCCCTCGACGCCTGGCTCGGCGGCGGCTCGCCCCTCGTCTCGCACGTGAGCAACCTGCTGGCGCACGGTGCGAGCGCGGCGATGGTGGTCGTGCTCGGCACGCGCCTGCTCGACCGGCAGGCGGGCCTCGTCGCCGGGGTGCTGTGGGCGATCTGGCCGGCGCACGCGGGGTCGATCCTGTGGGCGGTGGGGCGCGTCGACAGCCATACCACGGTGTGGATCCTGCTCAGCCTGCTGCTCAGCGTGCGCTGGCTCGACGGCGGCGGCCGCGCAGCGCGCGCGAGCTCGCTCCTCGCGTTCGTGGCCGCGCTCATGAGCAAGGAGCTGGCCCTCGCCACGCCGGGGCTCGTCGCACTCCTGGGCTTCGCGCGCGGCACGCCGCGCCTGCGCACGGCCGTGCGCGCGGCGCTGCCCTTCGCGCTCCTGCTCCTGCCGTACTTCGCGTGGCGCTACGCCGTGCTGGGCCGCGTGCTCGGCGGCTACGACGACGCGCCCTTCGCCCCGGTGCCGGCCCTGCTCGGCATCGGCACGTGGACCGCGCGCCTCGCCAACCCGTGGTGGGAATCCACGGCGTCGGCCGGCGGGTGGTGGATGGCGACGCTCGGCTTCGTGCCCTTCCTGCTGGCCATCGGGCTCGCGATCCGGGCGGGCCGTGGCCGCGCCGTGCTGCTCCTTTCGCTGGCCTACCTCGTCGCGGCCGTGCCGACCATCCCGTTCTGGGGCGGAACCGAGGAGATCAAGAACCTCCGCTACTTCTACCTGCCGGCGACCTGCCTGCTCGGCATCGTCGCGCTGGGCGGACCGCTCCCCACGGTGCTCGCGCTGGTCCTCGCCACCGTTCCGCTGCTCGACGTGCGGAGCGACTTCGGCCGCAACCAGCGTCTTGCCCGCGCGGCCCACACCACCCTGCGGAGCGAGGCGGCGGTGCAGCCCCCGGGTCCGCTCTTCGTGGCGGGACTGCCGCGCGACAGCGCGAGCCACGCCGTGCTGCTCTTCCACCTGTGGGTCGATCGCCTGCTGGCGCCGCCGTTCGGGGACGGCCGGCGGGTGTTCGCGCTGCGACCGCTGATCCCGCGGCAGGGCATCCTCGCGGTGCCGTTCGGGACGGAGCTCGGCCTCGACGAAGGCTCGACCCTCGCCCTCACCGACTTCGGCGACTCCGTGCGTCGCCTGGCCCGGAGCGACCTGCAGCGCTTTCCGGTCTCCGTCTCGGGCCCCGCCCACATCGACAACGGCGTGCTCTTCGACCTGCACCTCGACCGCACGCGCCTCGACCTGCGCTGCGCGGGTGTGCGCGCGCCCTGGCTGCGGGTCACGCTGTTCACCGCAGGCGGCTATCTGGCGAGCGTCCTGCGCAACGAGACGCCCGACGCACCGGACGCGGGAGTCGCCGTCAAGAGCTGGCTGACGGCCCGCTACGCGACCGTGGGCGACGATGCCTTCGTGTTGCTCGCCCTGCCGGTGCCCACCCTCTTCGATCTCGAGCCGGTGTTCCCGTTGCTGGTCGAAGCCGGCGACATCGTCGGGGACGACCCGCACACGTTCACGGCGCATGCCCAGGCCGAGCGGCTGCTGTGGCTGCGTTTCGAGCGGGACCTGAACGAATACGTGAAGGGTCGGGCCCAGGACCCGCGGCGGTAGTCGCGTGACTCAGTGGCTGCTCGTGGGTTCGGTCGGCGGCCGCAGGTCGACGCTGCTCTGCTCCTCGCGCTTGCGGCGGAGCACGCCCATCGGCATGTCGACGGACCACGCGAACGTCATCAGCGCCCGGCGCGCCGCAGCACGCAGCTCCCCCCACTCACGCGACGTGCGCACGCCCTCCACAGTCCAGAGTGCACGCGACTCTTCGTGCAGCATGGCCTGCAGGCGCTCGATCACGCCGGCGAGCACCTTCTGCTGCGCCGGCGAGAGGGCGTCCTGACGTTCGAGCGCCCGATCGTGCCACACCCGGAAGTCGGCCATGGTCCGCTCGCCACTGGTGACCAGCTCCGGGAACATCGCGAGCTGCACGCTGGGTGGCGCCGCCAGGGCCTGCAGTGTCTGCTGCAAGCCGAACAGGGTGGTGGTCGAGAGGGCTCGCGGATCGGGCCCCGCCGCGACGAACCCGGGCGGCGGACGCATCAGGTTCCGCCAGGCAAAGGCCAGCGCCGCGGCTGCGGCCAGCTCCGGGATGGCGATGCCGAGCGCACCCGCGAGTCCGATCTGGCGCATCGCGAGGAGCGCGACGATCGTGAGGAAGCCTGCAACGTTGAGCGCCAACCCGGCGAGCACCAGGGCTGCGTGTCGACGCGGCCACGCGACCGCCAGGAACAGGGTCAGCCCGAACGCGGCTTCGAGGATCCCCACAGCCTGCCATGCCGACCGGGTCGTGCTCACGTTGGCAGCGAGGAACGCGAGCAGCTCCGACAGGAAGAGGAGGAGCGCACCTCCGAGCGCGCCGTGGCCGAGCGCCGCCAGGGTGATCGCGAGCCGCGTGGAGGCGTAGTCGGCTGGGGAGCGGGACGACGGCTTGGGCATCGAGGTAGGCGGGGACGCTATACGGCAACGCTGTCGTTTCGACCACTCGCCGCGGGGACATGGGTCGTGAATCGCGTCCGACCGCGCGTCAACGCGACACGGCGTCGCGCACCGGCTCAGCGCTCTTTTCGGGCGCGTCGCCGATGTCCAGCACATCGAGCTGGGTGCAGACCGCAGGACTGTCGAGCAACGCTGCCAACGAAGGCACGGTGCGCCCCTCGTCGCCGCTCACCCACTCCTTCACGTAGGTCCCGTGCGTGCAGCGAACGGTGAGATCGAACTCCCCCGTCGCCAACGCTGCGACCGCGAGGATCGCGACCTGGCGCGGCCGCGTCAGGTCGGCGCGCCGGTGCGCGACCCGCGCCGGCGTGCGTTGGTCCACGTCGACTTCCTGACCGACGAGTGCGTGCGGCTCCACCGCCGGCACCCCGCCGAGCCGGGCCCGGACGAGGTAGGTCTTGTCGAAGGTCGCGGTCTTCCAGAACCGGACCCGCTCCCGACTCGAAGGCTGGAACGGATCGAGCTCGATCCGCCCCGCTGCGCGGAGGGCGACCTGCGCGTGCAGGTCACCCAGGTCCTGGTCGGGCCGCGCCGGCGCGACCACCTCGAACACGAACGGCCGCCCGCGACCGAGCATCCGCACGTCCACGTCCTCCCGTCCGGCGCCGTGGAACCTGCAGGCGTGCGCCCCGAACAGCGGCGCCAGCGTGCGGCCGATGATCTGCTGCACCGAATCGTCGGCGAGCCGGCCACGCCCCTCGCACTGGGGGCAACCGCGGCGTCGGCGCCGGTTGCCCTTGCAGGCGGGGCAGTAGAGCACCGTCTGCGGCAGGTCGCGCACCAGCTTGCGGTAGCGCGACTCGAGGAAGACCGAGAGGGTCTTTTGGCGGCGTGGCTCGGACACGCCCCGACTATAGGGCGACGGCGAGGCGCTACACCCGCGCAGGGGCCGCGCCGCGTCCCGTGCGCGCCGGCGCCGCGGGTGTCTTGGGTGCCTCGCTCTGCCGCGAACGCAGGCGCCCGACGAGGCGGAAGAACTCGACCTCGGCGATGGGCGTCTGCACGATGCTCATCACGTTGAGGCGGCTCTTCTCCGCGTGCATCTCGCGCGCCGTGCGCTGCCCGCAGACGACCACGACCTCCGTGGCGCGATCGAACGCGCGCAGGTGCTGCAGCAGCAGCAGGCACTCGCCCTCTTCGTTGTCGCAACCGACGAAGACCACATCGTACGGCCGCTGTCGCATCTCGTTGATCGCGGCGTATCCTTCGCCGCAGGTCACGGTGAACTCCGGGAACTGCTGGAGTCCCACCTTGATGAGATCGCGCACGAGGCGGTCCTTCTCGACGAGCAGGACATCCATGGTAGAGGCGGTATCGACAGAAAGCGGAGCGGACCTGAACCAGCGCCGGGCCCTGGCAGGTCTCGACGAAGCAGGCCTCGGTCCCATCCTGGGACCACTGGTCGTGGCCGGGGCTCTGCTGGAGGGTCCTGCCGGGGGCGACCCGTGGCGTCTCCTGCGCGGGCTCGTGTGCCGCAAGCGCAGCGAGGCCGGCAAGATCCGCGTCGCCGACAGCAAGAAGGTGCACCAGGGAGCCCAGAAGCTCGCCCACATCGAGCGGACGGCGCTCGCGTTCTGGGGCGCGCTGGCAGGCGAGGTCCCGGCTACCCTCGCCGAGCTGCTCGGCGCCGCGCGCGTCGACGTGTTGCAACTCGCGCGCTGCCCGTGGTACGGGGCGCTCGACACACCCCTCCCCATCGACTGCGATCGCGACGAGCTGCGCCTCCTCGCGCACCGGCTCGGCCGCGAACTCGACCGCACCTCGATCAAGCTGCTGCGGCTCTCGCTGCGTGTGCTCGACGTCGAAGAGTTCAACGCGCTCATCGCCGCGACCGACAACAAGGCCGAGGCCCACTTCGGCGCCTACACGGAGATCCTGGCCAGCCTGCTCGCGGCCGTGCCCGCCACGGGCGGGCAGGTGGTGGCCGACCGGTGCGGTGGACGCTTCCACTACGGGCGCGCGCTCTCCCGCCGCTGGCCGGACGCGCGCATCGCGGTCCTGCTCGAGACCCCGGAGCGCTCGGAGTACGTGGTCGACCGCGGCGGCCACAAGACCAAGGTGACCTTCGCGGAGCGCGCCGAGGACCAGGCGTTCCCCACGGCGCTCGCGAGTTGCCTCGCCAAGTACGTGCGCGAGGCGATGCTGCACTCGCTGAACGCGTGGTTCGCGGCGCGCCGTCCCGATTTGCGGCCAACCGCGGGCTACTACACCGACGGCAAGCGCTTCCTGGCCGACATCGAGGGGATGCCGGGGGTGCCATGGGAGCGGCTCGTGCGCTGCCGCTGACGGGACGGGCGTCCCAGCGCAGGAATAACGAGACTCGACGGACCACCGCATTCGACCTCGCCCGCAGGGTCCAGTATCCTTGCCCGCCGTCTTCTCGCAGTTCGCCGCCAACGAGCTGTCCAGCTGGCCCGCCTCTCGACACGCCCCTTGAAGATCCAGCTCATCCATCCGCCCGTCTTCCTCAACGTCGCGGCGATGACCGCCCTGCGCCCGAGCCTGCCGCTCGGACTCGCCTACGTCGCCTCGACGCTCCGCAAGGCCGGCCACGACGTGTCGATCCTCGACGCCGTCGGTGAGGCCGCCACCCAGGTGACCTCCGGCCCGCGCAGCAAGCTGGTGCTGCTGGGACTGCAGCCTGCGCAGATCGTCGAGCGCCTCGACCCGGAGGCGGACGCCTTCGGGATCACCAACATGTGGTCGTTCTCGTGGATGGTCGTGCGCGACATCATCCGCGCGGTGAAGGCGAAGTATCCGCACAAGCCCATCGTGGCAGGCGGCGAGCACTTCACCGGGCTGCCGGACTACTCGATGGAGCAGGCGCCGATCGACTACATCGTCCTCGGCGAAGGCGAAGAGGGTGCGATGGAAGTGTTCGCCGCCATCGAGCGTGGCGTCGGGACCGCCGAGTTCGCGCAGATCCCCGGGATCTGGTACCGCGATGCCGAAGGGAAGCCGCAGAAGAGCGCGAGTGCGCGGCAGCGGAAGAAGAACGTCGACGAGATCCCGTGGCCGGCATGGGACCTGTTCGACATCAAGGCCTACGACGAGAACCGCCTGGTCACCGGCATCAAGTTCGGGATGACGGTGCCGATCTTCGCCACGCGCGGCTGCCCGTACCAGTGCACCTACTGCAGCTCGCCCAACATGTGGACGACCCGGTGGTACGCGCGCGATGCCAAGGACGTCGTCGACGAGATCGAGCACTGGCACAAGACGTACGGCGCCAACAACTTCCCGTTCCACGACCT
>CAYQMF010000079.1:0-31871 GCA_964418595.1 uncultured candidatus Brocadiaceae bacterium | reverse complement strand
AGGTGACGCGGCCCCACAGCATCGCCCCGCCCTCGTCCATGAGGCGGGTGAAGAAAGCGTGCGTCTCGTCATCGGCGATTCCCTCCTGGTGGTCGACGCAACCGTCGAGACTGACGTTGATGCTGAAGGTCAAGAGTCCCATGGCGAGTCTTTCTCCGGGTTGGGCTCACCGCTCGACTGTGTTTGTCAACAAGTACATCGCAGCGGCCAACGGTTCGGCCGCTCATCCGCGCGCGCCGATTGGGGCGCTCGTCGGCTCCTGCGTCTCGTTACGCGGGACCTACTCCAGGACACTTGGAGTTCGCTCACGGATGCTCCGTACAAAGTACGCCAGAGATTCTGGCCACAGGAGAGCGGCATTTGTCGGACTGGCCACTTGTAGGGCTCACTCTGCTTGGCCGGGATCTGCCTACCAAGCAACCACGGAATGAACCCCTCGTTGCAGCCGAACAATCGACACTCCTCTACGAACCGGTAGGAGGTGATTCCCTCGGAACGAGTTCTCAGGTACCGCGCGTACATGGCTTCGATCCTCTCCGCCTAACGGATCGGCCGCTCAGCCGCGCGCCACTTGGGGCGCGGCTGCTGCTGCGCCTTGTTGGGTGCCCGGTGATCATGCAGCGGCCAGAGGTGCCAAGTCCTCCGGTACTACCGGGACTTGACCAAGCTTGGAGAGCAGTTGGTTCAACTCGCCAAGGACCAGGCGCGACGGTGTCGTGATCTCGACTCCGATGGGTCGGCCGTCGGGCGCGAAGTCGACAACCAGACCGCCGACTCGATCCGTGCGAACACTCCGGTCGCCGTCTCGACGGGGCAAGTAGTAGTAGGCCGCCAAAGGACGACCCTTGCGGAACGTGACCTCTAGGTACGAGTGTTTCATGGCCTGAATGGAAAGGCGGTGATCACGACGAGTAGCTCGTCGATGGTATCCGGCTCGACGATGACCTGCCAGACCCCGGAGTCGTGCTTCGTTTCGACCATCCAGCGCCCAGGTTCGACGTCCTGCTGGAGCCCGGTGGCATGCTCCAACATGGTGCGCAGATCAGTCTCGGAGAAGCCGCGATCGCCCATGCGTTTGAGCAAGTGTGGGCTGAACTCCAACTCCCAGTCCCACCACTCAGGCCAGTTCGTCACGAGCGTCTCCACGATCAGGTTGGTGCGCCCCACTTGTCTTCGGTTCTTTGGTGTACCGCCCCCGAACCCAGCGGGCTCGCCCGCCTATCGAGGGACGCTCACCAACATCACGCGCCGCACCGCCCGACGCAAGCGGCTGCGCCGTCCTCGGTACGCGGACCCGTCTAACCCGGTCGCGGGCCCTCACGGCCCACCCCCGAGCAACCGGTCGATCTGCGACCGCACACCAGCGGGCTTCACCGCGAGCGGGAGCATCGTCGCACGGTCCTTGTCGCCTTTGCCGCAACGCACGGTGATCTGTTTGCGGTCGAAGTCGACGTCCTTTACGCGCAGGCGACAGCACTCCAGGAGACGGAGGCCGCAACCGTACAGCAGGGTCGCCATCAGCCGCGCGTCGCCCTCGATGTGCGCGAGCGCGGCGCGCACCTCCTCGCGGCTGAGGAACGCGGTGACTTGTTCCGCGCCGAGCGTGGCCGGATCGCGCCGACCGCCGAACTCCCAGTAGCGCCGCATCCAGCCGAGGTAGGCCTCCTCGGTGCGGACGCTGAAGGCGCGCCGGCGCATGGCGGCGCGGGCACGGTCGGAGAGTCGGACGGTCGTCGCCGGCGACCAGGGTGCGTCCGAGCCCTCGCGCACGCCGAGGAACCCATGGGGCGTGCGGCGCGCGGTCCTGCGAGGCACGTGGACTCCGATGGCTGGTGAGGCGACCTTCATGCTTCCGTCTCCGATCGCGGGAAGCGTGCGGGGACCGAGGGCGGGCGTCAACCCGGACAGGCGCCCCGCCGGCGCGCGGCGGCGCGGCGAGCGATCCATGACGCCGCACGGGCTTCACCCCATGATCCCCCGCCATGCGCCTGCTCGGCCGGACCCACGACCTGCGCGCTCGCGCCGAACGCGGCGACGAGCAACGCCTCGACGACGTGGTCGCGGCGTGGAGCCTGGGCGGCAACCGCGCCTGGCTGGTCGAAGGCGTGCGTCGCGGCGAGCCGTTCCTGCTGGTGTCGCCGCCGGCCGCCGGGTCGGTGCTCGCGTGGGAACTCGAGCAACTCGCGTCCCTCGGCTACCTGCAGCTCGGGCCGTTGTGGGTGCCGGTGGCGTGGCTGCGCGACGCGGCGTGCTACCGGCGGGTCGTCACCCTGATCGCGGCGCACGTCGGCGACGCGACCGGCGGCGACGGCATCGCCGCGCCGGAGTACGTCGCCAAGGCGGCCGCCGACCTCGAGCCGCTGTTGCGGCTGTGGCCGCATGTGCTGGCACTGCCGACCAGCGCGGCGCTCGCGATCGATGACCTCGTGCTGCTGCGCTCGCTGCCGGTGCACCCGCTCGGCGTGGTGGATCGCCCCGCGTTCGGGGATGGCGCGCTGCGGTCGCCGGCGGAGTTCTTCTTCCACGACGTCGACCACGCGCGCTTCAAGCTGCGCGAAGACCTCCTCGCCGTCGGCATCGCGGCACCGGACGCCTACGTGGACGGCACGACCTGGGATGGCGCAACCGGCCGGCATCGCGCGATCGTCGACGCAGCAGGTCGGCTCGGCGGCAACGCGCTGCAACGTTCGTTCGCCGACGCACCGGCGCGCCTAAGCCTCGCCCGCGCGTTGCTCGGCGCGATCGCCGTGCTCGCCGATCGCGCGCTCGCCGAGGCGGCGCGCTGGCTCCTGTTCGAGATCGTGCACGAGAAGAGCTTCCCGCTGGTGCCCGCGGTGCTCCTGCGCGAAGGCGTGCGGCCGACGCACGTGGCGAAGCTGCGCGACAAGGCCGGGCGTGGGTTCTTCGGCGACTGCGGGCCCACGGCGGACGCGATCGACCGGCTCGACGACGCGGGCACGTGGCTGATGGACCGGGTCCGCGAGGCGGCGCCGTGAGCGAGCTGCCGCGCCTGGATGCGACCGACATCCGGAGCGACGCGCTTGCTGCGGCGTTCGCCACGCACGGCGCATGCCGGCTCCGCGTGGATGGACCGTTGGCGACCCGCTGCGCCGCGCTGCGACAAGCCATGGCTGCGTTCTTCGCGTTGCCCGCGGGCGACAAGCAGGCCCTCGACATCGCGCGCTCGCCGCACTTCCGCGGCTACAGCGTGATGCACAACGAGCGCGACTTCCGCGAGCAGATGCACTTCGGCTGCGAACGCAGGGCGGCAGGGACCGAGCCGCCGTGCCTGCGCCTGGAGGGACCGAACCTATGGCCAACCGACCCGGCGCTGCGCGCGTCCGCGTTGGAGCACCTCGCCGCGGTCGAGCAGCTCGGCGCAGCGCTGCTCGCGCATCTGGCCGCGGCGATGGAGCTCGCTCCCGACGCGTTCGCGCTCGGTCCCGCGCCCTACACGCTGATGAAGTGGATCTGCTACCACGCACAACCGACCAGTGCGCCGCGCCCCGGCGTCGCGGCGCACGTCGACTTCAGTTGGCTCACGCTCACCTTGCAGGACGACACCGGCGGCCTCGAGCTGCGGCAACCGACCGGCGCGTGGCATGCGGCAACGCCGCGCCCCGACGAACTGCTGGTGCACGTCGGCGAGCTTCTCCAGTTCGCCACCGGCAACCGCTTGCTGGCGACGCCGCACCGCGTCGTCAACCCGTCGCGCGAACGGATGCGGCTGTCGGCGCCGGTGTTCGTCGCCCCCGACCTGCGGCAGGTCGTGCGGCGCGCTCTCCCGTTGCGAGCGCCGGACGCGCTGCGGTCCGACCACGATCACGTCCACCGCGTACTCGACCCGCTCGCCCTGCCCAGCGAGTTCCAGTTCGGCGCGGCCGAGTGGCGCCGCAAGGGCGAGAACCGCTGGTGCGCCCGCTGCACGGGGGAGTGACACGGCGCCGGCGGCCCGGTCGGGCAGCAGCGCCGGGCACGGCGCTAGGCAGCGATCACGTTCATGTAGATCGCCGCTGCGACGCCCATCAGGCTCTCGCCGGCGATCAGACCCGACGCGAGCGGTGTCACGATGCGCGCGGCGAGCGCCGCGTTCGTGCGTCGCAACAGCTCGGCGAGCACGCCGCCGACGAACATCGCCACGCCGTTGTAGCCGGGCATCACCATCGCGATGCCCAGGCCGGCTGGCGACGGCACCCACGGCTTGAGTCGCTTGGGCGAGAACTTCTCGAGCAACGCCAGCGCAACGCCGAGCGCGAGTCCGATCCAGATCGCGTTCCATGCCTTGGGGTCGAGCGCGGAGAGGCCCTTGCCGAATGCCTCGGAGACGCTGGCCCACACGACGCAGCTCGGCGCGGGCCATTCGTCGCCGCCGAGCACCGACGGATCGGGGAAGAGCACGTGGAACAGCGGCACGATGAAGGCCGCGCCGGCGGCGACGCCCAGCAGTTGCGCCCAGAACTGCGCGCGCGGGCTTCCGCCCAGCAACCAACCGGTCTTGATCGTCGTGAGCAGGTCCGCGGCGTGCAGGCCGATCCCGCCCGTGACGTTCGCGCTCATGATGTTGCCCGGCACGTTCCCGGGCGTGATCGCGCCGTAGAAGATCTGCGTCACCGGCCCGAGCGCCTTCGTGGGCGTGACGTCCGTCTCGCCCGTGACGCGCGCGGCGATGAAGCCCATGAGGATCGCCAGCGGCACGGCCAGGATCGCGGCCCAGACGGGGATCTCGAACAACGCGCTCATCAGCAACACCGCGACCGGCGCGAGCAGCACGTAGCCGGCCGGAAACCACCAGCCCGGGCACTCGATCGCGTCCATCGGATCGACGGCGCGCGCGCGACCGCCGCCGAACAGGCGCGAGAGGCCGGCGAACGAGCGCGCGACGCTGCGCCAATCGAGCAGGAAGGACGTGATCCCCGACGCGACGAGCAGGCTCGCGCCGGGCCACACGGTCCAGTTGACGATCGCCTTGTAGCTGGCCGTCGCGACCAGGCCTTGCTCGACGAGCGCGGGCGCGAGAATCGCGTACGTGAAGATGCTCCCGACGAAGATCGAGACCACCGTGCGCAAGCTCATCAGTCCGCCCGCTCCGACCAACACCAACTCCGTCGTCGGCGCCAGCGACCAGGCCGTGAGCGGCTTGCCTGCCAGCGTCGCGCCGGTGAGGAGCTTCTCGGGCAGGTTGAAGGGCATCCACGGCGTCTTCAGCGCGCGGAACGCGGTCAGCACGGCGGCGAAGATGGAGCTCCACGCGAGCCAGCGCGCCTGACGCGCGCCCTCGCCGCCGCTCTGGACGCCGTGGATCGCGCGCAGCGTCTCGGCCGTGGCCGTGCCAGTGGGGAACGCCAGCCCTTCCTTGTTGATCAACTGGCGCTTGATCGGGATGGCCGTGAAGACGCCGAGCGCCGCGATCACGCCGAACCACAGCATCATCGACAACGCGTCGGGCCGCAGCGTCGTGACCATCAGCAGCGCGCCGAAGGCCGCCATGTTGCCGCCGCCGGTCATGTAGCCCGCACCCGACGCGACGGTCGTCAGCACGTTGTTCTCGAGCACGCTCAGCGGCTCGCGCACAAGACGCAGCCCGTGGAGCGCCTTGAACAGCGCGAACGCGAGGATGCCGGCCGTGATCGTCACGCCCATCGACCAGCCGGCCTTGAAGAACACGTAGAGGTTCGAGACGCACATCACGCCGCCGAGCGCCATGCCCGCGAGCGCCACGCGCAAGGTCATCTGGCGCGCGTTCGGCTGGTACGTCTCGGCGATCCAGCGCGCTTCGGTGTCGGACTCGTGCGGCGCGGGGCGTGCTTCGTTCAAACCGGTTCGCTCCTCGGTGCAGGGGTGCGGAGCTTCCCTCGCGCCGCGCGCGGATGCGAGAGGGCGCGCCGAATCCTGCGCGCTGCGCTATGCGCCGCACCCTGCCCGGACGGGCTCGCCGGCCCCGAGCTCTTGGTCTACGGCGCCGCCCCGCCCGCGAGCGCGCGCGCCCGCGCAGCGAGTGACTCGAGGCCCGGCTTGCCGGCGAGCAGGTGCGCCCATGATGTCATGCACGCGCGCACGTCGGCGCCGTCCTTGGCGGCGCGCTCGGCCACGTCGATCCAGGGCGCGAGGTTGCCGCACCACGAGCCGGGATTGGGGCCGGCGAGACTCGACTCCCACGACTTCGCCTCGCGCCGGTACAGCGGCGCGAGCGCAGGCAGAAGCGGGGCGAGCGACAGCGGGTACGCATCGCGCAGGGTGTCGATGGCGTGCTTGGCCCAGCCGGTGCCGAGGAGGTCGCGCATCGCGCCTTCGAGATCGGGCAACGCGGCGAGCTTCGCGCGCGCCTCGGCGCGCACTTCGGGCGCCATCGCGTGGGTGAACTGGATGAGCTGCCACAGCTCCGGCTGCGGCGGGAGCTTCGCCCACTCGCTGCGCTGGAACTCGCTCTGCTCGCGCTCGAAGCGATCCATGCGCTCGGCATCCGCGCTGGCCTGCGCAGCGGCGTTGCGCGCCTGCTGGGCGAAGAACTGCAGGACGACGAAGCAGCCGACGCCGCCGACCACGAGCGGACCGAGCGCGCCGACGAGGGCGAGCGGCGCCGTCGACGTCGCGGCTCCCGCGAAGGCGAGCGCGCCACCGCCGAGCGCCAGCGCGACCCCTGCGCGCATGAGGAAGCGCTGGCGCGGCGCGTTGGTCAGGATCGGCAGGAACAGCATCGCCACGACGTAGCCGGGGAGCGCGGCGTAGAGCGCGGCCGCGGGAAGAACCGTGTCCGCCAGCAGCCCGCCATGTACCCCGAAGCCCAGGCCGACCGCCTGCACGAGCGCCAGCGGCAGCGTGATCATGTGCGCGCCGACGGGGCCTTCCGGCCCGAAGCGCTGGCGCGAGAACGTGAGCATCGCCGCCGGCAAGGCGCCCAGCGCGAACAGGACGGGTCCAGCGATCATCGAAGGCGCGAGACTCTAGCGCGCCTTCCACTTCGCGAGCAGCTCGGCCTCGCGCGCGGCCGGCATCCCGGCGCGCGCCTTGTAGTCGGCGGGCCGCGCGCTCGCCCACGCGTGCGTGTCGCGGATGGTGTCGGCGATCGGCCGGAACGTCATCCCCGCGGCCAGCGAGCGCGCGATGTCGATGTGGCCGTACTCCTTGCGCGGCGTCCAGGGCAGGTCGCCCCACGACGACACCTTGTTCTCCTGCAAGAACGCGTCGTCGACCCAGGTGAAGCTCGCCCCGTCGTTCAGCACGCACTTCGCGCCGTGCAGCATCTCCTGGATCGTGTAGGCGCCGCGGTAGCCGACCGTGTTGAAGGCGCCGAACGCCCGGGTCTCGACGGCGTGCACGATCCACGCCCCGAGGTCGCGCACGTCGATGATCTGGAACTCACAGGTCGGGTCGCCGGGCGCGAGGACCTCGCCGCCGCGCGCCATGCGCAGCGGCCAGTAGGTGAAGCGATCGCTGCGGTCGCGCGGACCGACGATGTAGCCCGGACGCACCTGCGTGCACTGGCCGGGGAAGACCTTCTCCGCTGCTGCCTCACACGCCGCCTTGAGCGGGCCGTAGTTCTGCTCCGTGATGCTCGTGGCGTCCTTGTCGGCCTCGGCCAACACGCCGACCGGCGTGCCCTCGTCGACGGTGTCGGTGTTGAACCCGAACTTCGGATAGACGGACACCGACGACACGAACACGTACTGCTCGACGCGACCCGCCAGCGCCTCCGCGACGAGCTTCACGTCGCGAGGGAAGTAGCCGACGTTGTCGATCACGGCGTCCCACTTGCCGTCCTTCAGCTTGGCGACGTCCTCGGGCTTGCGGCGATCGCCCTCGATCCACGGCACGCCGGGGAACAGGTCCTTGTCGGTCCGCCCGCGGTTGAAGAGCGTGACCTCGTGGCCGCGCGCACGCGCGGCGTCGACCTCGGCCGGCCCGAGGTGGCCGGTGCCGCCGATGATGAGGATCTTCTTGGGGGCGCCGGCCGCGGCGCGGGGCGCGGCGCACAGCACGCTGGCGGCCGGCAGTGCCGCGGCGCCGGCAGCGAGAAAGGAACGACGGGAGACGGGGTGGGCCATGGAGCGCGTTGCTACGCGCTCCGCCGCCCCGGCGCGAGCGCCAGCTCCTCCGATGTTGCCCGGAGTCGCTTGACGGCCTGTCCCCCGCCGCCAAGCTCGCGGCATGCGCCCGATCCTCCTCGCCGCCCTCGCGCTGCTCCCGTCGCTCGCCGTCGCGCAGGCCGAGCCGCCGGGGAACGAGGACCTCGTCGCGCGTCGCGCCGCGAAGCTCGCGACGCCGGTGTTCGTCAAGACCGGGTTCGGCATCAACCTCGACGCGGCCCTGGCGCGCGCGCGCAGCAGCGATCGCCCGGTGTTCGCCTACTTCACGCGCTCGTACGCGACTTGACCGCCGTGCGACGCCCTGGAG
This sequence comes from uncultured candidatus Brocadiaceae bacterium, assembly GCA_964418595.1. Taxonomy (GTDB): domain Bacteria; phylum Planctomycetota; class UBA1135; order UBA1135; family UBA2386; genus CAYQMF01. The sequence goes on along the minus strand of CAYQMF010000079.1, from coordinate 23,480 downwards.
GGCGGTCCGCTCTCCACGCCGGAGTTCGCCGCGTTCGCCAAGGACGTCGTGCCCTTCCTGCACTGCACGTCGCACACGCCGGACGAACCGCATCCAGACCTGCTGGCCGAGAAGGGCTTCGCCGGGTTCCCGGCGCTGGCGTTCCTCGACGCCGACGGCACCGTGCTCGCCCGCGTCGACTTCGAGCAGCGCAGCGTCGCGGCGTTCCGCGCGATCCTCGCCGAGGTCTCGACCTACCGGGCCCTGCGCGCGGCGCTCGCCGAGGACGGCAGCGAACCCGACGTCCACCAGCGCGCGGAGCTGCTGGTGGCGGAGGCGCGGTTGCGGCGCTGGAGCTTCGCCGAACTCGACGCGAAGGTGCAGGCGTTCGGCAAGGCGCTGCCCGCCGAACACGCGGCGACACTCGTGCCGCTGCGCAGTGAACTGGAGTTCGACTGGCTCACACGCCTGACCGACATGCCTCCGCGCGAGAAGGCCGACCGCCTGAAGCTCTTCTGGCGCGAGCGACGCGTGCCGACAGGGCAGCGCGGCCTGCTGTTCTGGTACGAGTTCGGCGCAGCGGCGGTTGCGGTCGAGGATCCGACGATGCTCGACCTCGCCGCCGAGGTGCTGGAGACGCACCCTGCCGCCGTCAAGGAGATCGTCGCGCGCTGCCGCGCGCAGGCGGAGGCGCTGCGGCGGCGGTAGGCCGCTGGGCTCCCCGCCGGTCTCCCATGCCGGCGACGACGAACGTCGTCCAGGTCACGCGCATGTGGGACAGCTCTGGCACGACCACGGCGACGTGGTCGAACTTCTTCACCGGCAGTGGCGTCGGCTTCGGGGTGGTGACCCTGTTCCAATAGCCGTCAATCGCACGCGCAGCCGGCGCACGCGCCGCGCCGCTGCCAGTCGATCATGCCGCCGCGGCGATCCAGCTCGAAGGTGCAGCAGTCGGTGAGCGCCTTGCGCAGGCCGGCGCGCGCGCGCTGCACACGCGACTTGGCGGTGGAGACCTTGATGCCGAGGCGCGCGGCGAGCTGCTTCTGCGTGAGCCCCTCGTACTCGGTGAGCAGGAGCGCCTCGCGGTGCTTCGGGGGCAGGGCGTGCACGAAGGTCCGGAACGAAGCGTGCAGGCGGGCGAGGTCGGTGGGGTCGGGTCCGTCGATGAGTGGCGCCGTGGCGACGTCCTGCAGTTCGCCGTGCGGCCGGCGCGCGCGGTAGTGGTCGACCACCGCGTTGCGCGCGGTCTGGAACACCCAGGCCCCGAGGTTTGCGGGTTCTCCGTGCACCGCGAGCTGATGGGCGAGCCTCGCCAGCACATCCTGCTCGAGGTCCTCCGCCGCGTGGGTATCGCGCACGCGGCGGCGGAGGAACGCGCGCAGCTCGGCGGTGATCGCCGACCAGCCATCGGGAGTGCTGAGTTCGCTCGTCACGGCTTCTGCGCCTGGATGGTCGCGGAGGCTACGTGTCCGCTGAGCTGCTTGCCAGGCGCCCACCCGTCGACGACCTCCTGCAGCCCCGTCTTCGGCTCGATCCGCACAGCCACGAACCCCACGCCTTCGAGCATCGCGCGCAGCTCGTCGACCATGGCCGCGCCCGCGATGCAGCCGGTGTACAGCGCCACGTCGGCGCGGGCCTCGGCCGGCAGCGGCCGCAGCGCCACGATGTCGGCGATCGCCACGCGCCCGCCCGGCCGCAGCACGCGGAACGCCTCCGCGAACACCCGCGCCTTGTCCGGCGACAGGTTGACCACGCAGTTGGAGATCACGACGTCGACGCTCGCGTCGGCGACGGGCAGGTTCTCGATCTCGCCGAGCCGGAACTCCACGTTCGGCACGCCGGCCCTGCGCTGGTTGGCGCGGGCCTTCGCCACCATCTCGCCGGTCATGTCGATCCCGATCACGCGCCCGGTCGGCCCGACGGCGCGCGCCGCGAGGAACACGTCGAACCCCGCGCCGCTGCCGAGGTCGAGCACCGTCTCGCCGACTCGCAGGCTCGCGATCCCCGTGGGGTTGCCACAGCCCAACCCGAGGTTGCTGCCTTCGGGCACGTTCGCGGTCGCGTCGGGCGCGTAGCCGAGCGCCCGGGCGACGCTGGCGGCGTCGGTGGCCGGACCGCAGCAGGAGCTGGCGGCGGGCGCGCAGCAACCGCCGGTCGCACCGAGCGCCGCGGTGGCGTAGCGCGCTCGCACGGCGGCGCGGACCTGATCGGGATCGGAAGAAGAAAGGACTTCGGGGTCTTGGCTCATCGGGCCTGCCAGGACGCCGCACAGTCGCGATGGACGCAACCCGCAGGGAGAAACCTGCGCGCCCCACCGCCGGCGCGTCGCTGGACAGCGGCATCCGAGCTGGCCACAGTCGGTCGACATGCGCCTGTCTCTCGTGAGCGAGCGCGGCTCTTTCGCGGCGGGCACGCCGTCGAGCAGGTCGTCGACGCGGTTCGCCGCGCCTGCGACGGCCACCGACAGGCGCGCCGCCCATCGCGGCCGGCGGCCGCAACCCCAAGGGTTGATGCGTCGCTGCGCGACGCCAGAAGGGGCCGCTGGCGATGGCAATCGTCTGAGGCTTCCAGGGCCGCTCGGGCTGGCGAACTCAACGGGCTTGGCGAATTGCAGGACCTCGCCAGGTTTGTGCGCGACGCAACGATTCGCGGCCCTTGCAGCCCAGTCCACCCACGCCGTCGTGTCCGGACCGGGGAGCAATCGGCGAACCGATCAGCGAACGGCACGCTGCCGATGTTCCAGCTTGCCCGGAGCTCGCGCGCGACGCGCTGCACCTCCTTCAATGGCCATGCGTGCCCGATCGAGATCGCCGTGAAGGTCCCGCCCCGTGCGACGTCACACACGATCGCCCGTTCGCGGTTACCGCGCAGGAGGCCCCAGGCCGGCGTCTTCTCGAGTACATGGCACGAAGATGGCTCGTCGAGTACGGGCACCGGCGCGGCCGGCTCCGGCACGTCGTCGAGGCGCAGGGGCTTTCGCCGTTCGCGTCGCCGGTGTCGGTCCAGATGCTTCGCGACGACGCGATCGGCGAGCCGATAGAGGGAACGTACTGCCCGCCGAGTCATGATCGACGCCAGCTCGGCCTGCACGTCGGCGGCGAGGTCGACGATCACCTCACGCAGACGCACGCGCGCGCACCGCGAACCGCCGCTCAGCCCGAGCCTGAGGCACCGCGACGCGTAGCCCATCACGCGGGACCATGACACCGTGGACATCACCGCAAGCGGGCCGTTCATGACAGCCACCTGGTGATTGCTGCCTGCCGCCGGCGGGCCGCCGAGGGCTGGTTTCGCACCGAGCACCGAGCACCGAGCACCGAGCACCGAGCACCGAGCACGCAACGTCTTGGCCGTTCGCACTTTCCATGGAATCTCCTTCGCAACGGACTGACTTGCCCACCCACCGCCTGAAACAGCGCGGCACATCCTACCGATGATCAGACCGGCGCGCTCGTCTGCTGAATGCCCCCCTCAGGAGGAGTCGCGCCTCCCACCGCGAGCAACCGGTGCGGTATCCTGAGCGCGAACTCCCCCATGCTCCTCCGCAACCTCGCCACCCACAACCTGCGGTCGGTCCTGCCGATGGTCGCTCTGTGCGCGCTCGGTGCCGCGCAGACCGAGTGGCAGCGTCTGCCGTCCATGGCTCCACTCCACGGCTGCGCCATGGCCTACGACTCCGCCCGGGGCAGGGTCATGATGTTCGGGGGGAAGTTGGCGTCCGGCGAGTTCTCGTCGGACCTGTGGGAGTGGGATGGCATTGCGTGGATCTTGCGGCCTTCAACCGTGCTCCCTCCGCGTCGTTCGGATCACGCTTTGGCGTACGACTCAAGTCGCCAGAGGTTGGTGCTGTTCGGCGGTTTCGGAGGCACGACCCCATATTCAAGACTGGCCGACACGTGGGAATGGGATAGCTCGAGCTGGACGGAGGTAGGTTCCGCCTCTTCGCCCAGCGCACGCATCAGCCACGCGATGGTCTACGACCCGGTGCGGCGTCGGACGGTTCTGTTCGGCGGCGATGGCATCTCGATCTTCGCCGACACCTGGGAGTGGGACGGAGCGGTCTGGGCGCGCCTAACCCCCTCGACGTCGCCATCCCCTCGTTGGGGTGCGGGGTTGGTGTTCGACGCATCCCGCAACCGCCCCCTCCTCTTCGGGGGAAAGCTCGACTACTCGTTGTCCACACCCGCGTCCGGGGAGACCTGGGACTTCGACGGCGCGACCTGGCGCCGGCTCTCCACGACCGGACCTGCCCGCAGCCATCAAGCGATGTTCTTCGATGCTGCCCGCCAGCAAACCGCGTTGTTCGGCGGTTGGTCTGGCGGGACAATACTCGGCGACACCTGGGTCTGGAACGGCCAGCAATGGAGCCTCAGCCCAGCCGTCACCAACCCCTCACTCCGCTACCTGCCCGGCGCCGCCTACGACTCCGCGCGCGGCCGCGGCGTGCTGTTTGGGGGGACGGACTTCGGCGTCTTCCCGCCCGCCGAGACCTGGGAATGGGACGGCTCGACATGGCGCGTCGCACACCGCGCCCCGGACTTCGCGCGCTCGCGGCACGTCGTCGCGCACGACGGCTCGACCGTCATCGCCTTCGGTGGCGTCGGCACTTCGGGTGTGCTCGACGACACGCTGCGCTTCGACGGGGCCGGGTGGACTCCCGCCGCGCCAGCCACCCGACCGCCTGCGCGTGCCGACCACTCCGCCGCCTCCGACACGGCCCGCCAGCGCGCGGTGGTGTTCGGCGGCCACGACGGGATCACATTGCTCGACGACACCTGGGAGTGGGACGGGACCAACTGGCGGGCATACACAGGCGCTCCGCGGCCCTCGCCCCGCCGCTCTGCGGCCATGGCCTACGACCCGCGGCGGCAGCGTATCGTCCTCTTCGGAGGCGAGTCCGCGGGCGGCACCAACGACACCTGGGAGTACGACGGGCAGGCGTGGACCCAGCGCACGCCGGCGAGCTCACCCCAAGCACGGCGCGGCGCGGCGATGGCCTTCGACCACGTGCGCGGCACCGTGATCCTGTTCGGCGGCATGGACGTCGCGCTGCCGCTGCCCTTGAACGACACCTGGGCGTGGGATGGGACGGCGTGGACCCAGCTCCGCCCGAGCAACGTGCCGGCTCCGCGCGGCTGGGCAGCGGTCGCGGAGGACGTCGCCCGCCGTCGCATCGTGATCAGCAATGGCGTGTATCTCTTCAACGCGGACACTTGGGAATGGGATGGCAGCACGTGGCTCCAGCGCGCACCGGCGGAGTCGCCGAGCCCGTTCGTGACCGGCGCCGCCATGGCCTACCACCCGCGCGCCGGACACTCGGTCTGGTTCGGCGGATCGTTCGGCGGCCCCACGTCGGACACGTGGATCTACGGCACCACCGCGCCGGCGGCGTTCACGACGCACTACGTGTCCTGTCCGTCGAGTGTCGGGAGCCCGCGCCTGACTGGCGAATGCCCATGGCTCGGCGAGACGTTCCGGGTCAGCATCGAGGGTCTGCCACGGGCCGCGCCGGCGCTCACGCTCCTGGGCTTCTCGGCGACGACCCTGTTCGGCTCGATCCCACTGCCGCTCGACATGACCTTCTTCGGGATGACCGGGTGCACGCTGTACACCGACATTGCGGTGTCACTGCCCATGGCCGTCAGCAACGGCGTCGCGACGTGGAGCATGACGTTGTGCGCGTGCCCGAACCTGATCGGGACGGCGTTCTTCTGTCAGGGTCTCGCCGCCGATCCCCCGGCCAACCCCGCCGGCCTCATCCTCACCAACGCCGGGGCGGGGATCGTCGGGGCGAAGTGAGGGTGAGGCGGGCGGGATCTACATCCCACGCAGTGGCGGTCGCGACCTTCCGCACGCCCCCACCGCCGGCGCGTCGCTGGACAGCGACACCGGCGCTGGCCACAGTCGGTCGGCATGCGCCTGTCTCTCGTGTCATGTGCGTTCGCCATCGCCACCTTCGCCAGCACCAGCGCCGCGCAGGACGACGCCCAGGCGCCGGTCATCTCGCACGACATCGTCCTCGACCTCGCCGCCGCCGACGGCACGCCGTTGCACGGCAAGCTCACCCTGCCGCCCAGGGCGGAGGGCCGCGTGCCGGTGGTGTTCTTCTTGCACGGCGCGGGCGCGCGCACCTACGACAGCCCGTTCGTGCATCGCGGACCCGACGGCAAGGCGGCGCTCGGCAGATACCTGGACTTCCACGCCCGCGAGCTGGGCAAGCTCGGGCTCGCGCTGTTCCGCATCAGCAAGCGCGGCTGCGACGTGTCGGCCGAGCTGCCGGGGATGACCGTCGACCGCGAGGTGTTCGGCAAGGCGACCCTGAACGTGCTCCTCGACGACTACGCCGCGGCGCTCGCCGTGCTGCGCGAGCGGGCCGAGATCGATCCGACCCGCATCGTCCTGATGGGTTCGAGTGAAGGCACGCGGCTCGCGCCGATGCTGGCGCGACGATCGGGAGACGGGATCGTGGGCCTCGCGCTCATGGCCTACGCGGCCGACAACGCGAAGCGCACCATCGAGTGGCAGAACACGATCGGGCCCTGGCGCAACGTGCAGCACCTCGTGCCCGCTGCGCGCGACGGCGAACTCACCAAGGAGGAGTACGACGCCTTCGCCAAGGACAACGCCGCCGCGGCGCGCGCGCTGCCCTTCGCTGCCCTCGACGCCGACAAGGACGGCAAGCTCGACCCGGCGGACATGGAGCGCGCGATCGCGCCGCGCCTGCGCGCGATCCTCGCCGCGGTCGAGAAGCGCGACGACGAGTTCTTGTGGAAGAATCTCTCGCGGCTCTCGGCCGGCTACCTGCTCGACTGGTGGGACGGCGAGGCGACGAAGGACATCCTGCTCGCGCTCGACAAGCCGGTGGCCATCTTCCACGGCACGCTCGACGGCTCCTGCCGCGTGGAGGGGGTTCGCGAGACGGAGGCTGCGTTCCGCGCCGCCAAGCGCACCGACTTGACCGTGTTCCTCTACGAGGGCGCCGATCACGACCTCGAGTGGACGGCCGAGACCAGCAAGGACGGCGGGCCGCCCGCCTACCGCGACGCGTTCGCCTGGACGGCGCGCATCGCGTTGCGCAAGTAGTCGCGGCTCTTGGCGAGGTGCCGCGATCGCGACACGGCCGCCTTTGTTTTGGAAACCCGCGACGCGACGGAGGTTGGAGCTACAACGTTCCGCCCATGCCCCACGATCACCCCGTATCCGACCCCGGGGCCACGTCCGATGGCTCACGGGGTTTGTCGCTTGGCACCGTCGTCATGCTCGGCGGGCTCGCCGCCGGCTACGGCGCGTTCGCTTGGATCGCCGCGCGCTACCTGTATCCGGCCAGGCCGACGCAGCGCGCGTGGCTGTTCGTGCGCGAGGTGGCCCGCATGGAGGCCGGCAGCGCGGTGAGCTACAGGACGCCGACCGGCGCGACGGTGAACATCGCCCGCCGCGGCACGAAGGGCGACGCGCGCGACTTCATCGCGCTGTCGAGCGTGTGCCCGCACCTCGGTTGCCAGGTGCACTGGGAGGGACCGAAGAACCGCTTCTTCTGCCCTTGCCACGGCGGCGTCTTCACCCCCGAAGGCAAAGCCATCGAAGGCCCCCCCGCCGACGCCGGCCAGAGCCTGTCCCCGTACCCGCTGCGCGTCGAGAACGGCCTGCTCTACATCGAGGTCGAGGTCGGCGACGCGCTCGCCCAGGGTGAGGTGCTCGACGCGCCGCCGGCGGGGCCGCCGGGCCCAGGGCACGATCCCTGTCTCTACCGGTCGTTCCGCGCCGGAGGCAAGCCGGCGTGACCGCGCTGTCCGAGTGGTTCAAGGACCGGCTGCCACTCTCGGGCGACAAGCTGCGGGAGATGACCAACGAGCCGGTGCCGAACCACCTCAAGCGGTGGTGGTTCTGCCTCGGCGGCACGCCGCTGTACCTGTTCGTGGTGCAGATCGTGACCGGCATCCTGCTGGCCTTCTACTACCAGTCGGCGCCGAGCGCGGCGTACGAGTCGGTGCGCTACATCACGGAGGAGGCGGCGTTCGGCTGGTACGTGCGCAGCCTGCACAAGTGGGCGGCGACGCTGATGATCGCCGCGGTCATCCTGCACCAGATGCGCGTGTTCTTCACCGGCGCCTACCGCAAGCCGCGTGAGCTGAACTGGCTGGTGGGCATGTGCCTGCTCGTGTGCGTGCTGATGACCGGGTTCACCGGCTACAGCCTGGTGTACGAGCAGCTCAGCTTCTGGGGCGCGACGGTCGGCGCCAACATCACGGAGGGAGTGCCGCTGGTCGGTCCGCTCATGAAGGAGATGCTGCTCGCCGGCGAAGCCTACAACGCCAACACCCTGCCGCGCTTCTATGTGCTGCACGCCGCGGTGCTGCCGGCGACGATCGTGCTGCTGCTGTTCGTGCACATCACGTTGATCCGCCTGCAGGGGATCTCGGAGATCTCGACCGGCGACGAGAAGCCCGACCAGCCCAAGTACTTCAACTTCTTCCCCGACCACTTCGCCACCGAACTGATCATCGGGCTCGTGCTCATGATCCTGCTGAGCGCGCTCGCCACGATCCTGCCCGCGACCATGGGGCCGCCGGCGGATCCGAACGTGACGCCGGAGGTGATCAAGCCGGAGTGGTTCTTCTATGTCACCTTCCGGTGGCTGAAGCTGTTCTCCGGCACCGCGGCGCTGCTGAGCATGGGCTTCATCCTGTTCGTGATGTACGCGTGGCCGTTCATCGACGGCTTCGTGCGGCGGCGCTGGCCGCGCTCCGAGTTCAGCGTGTGGGTCGGCATCGGCGCCGTCTTCGCCATCCTCGCGCTGACCGTCTGGGAGGGCGCGGCTGCGCACTAGGAAAACTCTGCTCATGACCTTTCGTACCAAGCAGTTCGTCATCGCCTTCCTGGGCTTCCTCTTCCTGCTGTCGCTGGTCTTCGTGCAGTGGATGGAAGTCACGCGCAAGCGCGAGGAGGCCGGGGTGTCGCGCGCGGCCATCGCCGTGCCGGCGTCGAGCAAGCGCTGCGTCGACTGCCACATGCAGTCCAACCCGGCGATCGTCGACCACTGGAAGGACAGCACGCACGCGCTGAAGGGCGTCGGCTGCGTCGAGTGCCACGAGGCGGCAGCGGACGACGTCGATGCCTTCAAGCACGAGGGCTACACGATCGCGACGATCGTCACGCCGCGCGACTGCGGCCGCTGCCACCAGACGGAGACGACGGAGTTCCTGGCCAGCCACCACGCCGCCGGCGGCAACATCCTGGCCTCCCTCGACAACTACCTCGCCGAGGTCGTCGAGGGCGCGCGCGTGTCGTTCTCGCCCCACTCGCCAACCCCTGGCCGCGCCGACATCCAGAGCGTCGAGGGCAAGGCGAGCGCGACGGTGGGCTGCCTGCAGTGCCACGGCAGCAAGGTCGCGATGCTCGCCGCCGACGGCAGCAAGATCACCATCGACGACCTGCGCCCCGGCGCCGACGGCAAGCCCACCAACCAGGACGCCGTGGGCAAGATCCGCCGCAACGCGGAGGGCAAGCCGGTGTTCGACCCCGCCACGTGGCCCAACACCGGGATCGGCCGCATCAACCTCGACGGCTCGCGCGGCTCCTGCAGCGCCTGCCACAGCCGCCACGACTTCTCGCCGCGCCGCGCGCGCCAGCCGGAGAACTGCGGCAAGTGCCACCTCGGCCCCGACCACCCGCAGAAGGAGATCTACGAGGCGAGCAAGCACGGCATCGCTTACCGCGACCTGCGCGAGCGGATGAACCTCGACGGCAAGGACTGGGTGCTGGGCAAGGACTACTCACAGGCGCCGACCTGCGCGACCTGCCACATGTCCGGGCACAGCAAGAACGGCGGCAAGATCACCCACGATCCCGGCCAGCGCATCTCGTGGACCAACCGGCCGCCGGTGAGCCTGAAGATGGACACCGACCTCAACCACAAGGTGGTGAAGGAGGCCGATCCCGAGAAGCGCCGCGGCATGGTGAGCGACTCGTGGCAGGACAAGCGCGAGCGCATGCGGCAGGTGTGTGCACACTGCCACACCCCCGACTACGTGACCGGCTTCTATCGGCAGTACGACGACTTCGTCGTCCTCTACAACGAGAAGTTCGCCAAGCCCGGCGAGGCGATCATGGGCGCGCTGCGCAAGCAGGAGCTGCTCACCAAGATCGAGTTCGACGAGAAGATCGAGTGGACGTGGTTCTACCTGTGGCACCACGAGGGCCGCCGCGCCCGGCACGGCGCGTCGATGATGGCGCCCGACTACGCACACTGGCACGGGATGTACGAGGTGGCCGAGCGCTTCTATGTGGAGCTGATCCCGGAGGCGCGCGAGATCTGCGCGCACGCCGAAGCCGACGGCAAGGCCGCGCAGGCGACCGCCGTGCGCGCGGTGATCGACGAGATCATGGCGCGGCCCGAACACCGCTGGAATCAGGAGGGCAAGAAGTGAACGACCTCGACCGCAGGCAGTGGCTGTCGGGCGTCGGCGTCGCCGGCGTCGCGGCCTTCTCCGATCGTGACATCCACGAGGCCGCGCGCCTGGACGTCGGCGCCGAGCCGCCGCCGAACCTCGCGTGGGGCAAGGCGCCGTGCCGCTTCTGCGGCACCGGCTGCGGCGTCGAGGTGGGCACGCAGGGCGGCAAGGTCGTGGCCGTGCGCGGCGACACCAAGAGCCCGGTCAACCAGGGCCTGCTGTGCGTGAAGGGCTACCACCTGCCGGCGTTCCTCTACGGCGAGGACCGGCTCACGCACCCGATGCGGCGCGGCACCGACGGCAAGCTCACGAAGATCACCTGGGACGAGGCGCTCGACCTCGTGGCGAGCAAGTTCAAGGGCGCGCTCGACCAGCACGGCCCCGAGTCGGTGGCGATGTACGGCTCCGGGCAGTGGACCATCTTCGATGGCTACGCCGCGCTGAAGTGGGTGAAGGGCGGGATGCGCTCGAACAACCTCGACCCCAACGCCCGCCTGTGCATGGCGAGCGCGGTGATGGGGTTCATCACGCAGTTCCAGAGCGACGAGCCGATGGGCTGCTACGACGACCTCGACGTCGGCCAGGACTTCGTGCTCTGGGGCAACAACATGGCGGAGATGCACCCGGTGCTCTTCAGCCGGATCCTGGAGAACAAGCGCCGCAACCCGGGCGTGCGCATCATCGACCTCGGCACGCGGCGCACGCCGACCACCGAGTATGCCGACCTCTACGTCGAGTTCCGGCCCGGCTCCGACCTCGCCATCGCCAACGGGATCCTGCACCTGCTGGTCAAGCGCGACAAGCTCGACCACGCGTTCATCGCCGAGAACCTCGTGTTCAAGCGCGGCATCGAGGACGTCGAGCAGATCGGCTACGGGTGTTCGGGCGAGCAGGCCGAGCGCTACACGTTCGCCGACAAGGCGGCGGACTCCTCGTTCGAGGAGCTGAAGAAGTTCCTCGCCGACTACACGCCCGAGCGCGTGAGCGAGATCAGTGGCGTGCCGGTGGCGCAGATCGAGGCGCTGGCCGACGTGTACGGCGATACGAACCGCGGCACCGTGAGCCTGTGGTGCATGGGCGTCAACCAGCACACGCGCGGCACGTGGATGAACAACCTCATCAACGACCTGCACCTGCTCACGGGCAAGATCTGCCGCCCCGGCGCCAACCCGTTCAGCCTCACCGGCCAGCCGTCGGCGTGCGGCACCGCCCGCGAGGTGGGCACGCTCAACAACCGCCTCCCCGCCGACATGGTGGTGATGAACGAGGAGCACCGCAAGAAGGCCGAACAGATCTGGGGCCTGCCGGAGGGCACGATCAACCCCAAGCCCGGCCACCACGCGGTCGACATGTTCCGCGCGCTCACGCGCGGCGACATCAAGGCGATGTGGATCCAGACGACCAACCCGTTCGTCACGATCCCCAACCTGCACCGCATGAAGAAGGCGCCCGACCAGTTCCTGGTCGTGAGCGACGTCTATCCCACGCCCACCACCGACATGGCCGACCTCATCCTGCCGGCGGCGGCGTGGGTGGAGCGCGAGGGCGCGTTCGGCAACACCGAGCGGCGCACCCAGCAGTGGGACAAGCTCGCCGAGCCGCCGGGCGAAGCCAAGGAGGACGCGTGGCAGATCATGGAGGTCGCGCGGCGCATGGGGATGGGCAACCTGTTCCCGTGGCAGGGCGACGACTGGCACGAGCCGATGTGGGAGGAGTACCGCCGCTTCGGCCTCGGCAAGGGCAAGGACCTCGCCGGCTACCAGCAACTGCGCGCGGCGCGCGGGCTGCGCTGGCCGGTGGTCGACGGCAAGGAGACGCGCTACCGCTACGCGGCCGGGTTCGATCCGTACGTGAAGAAGGCCAAGGGCGCGCACTTCTACCAGGCCAAGGGCTACGGCGAGCGCGCGGCGGTGTGGCTGCGTCCCTACCACCCGCCGGCGGAGGAGCCGGACGCGACGTATCCGTTCTGGCTGTGCACCGGCCGCGTGCTCGAGCACTGGCACACCGGCTCGATGACGCGCCGCATCAAGCAACTGCACCAGGCGGTGCCGCACGCGTACGTCGAGCTGAACCGCGCGGACGCGACCCAGCTCGGCGTGCAGAACGGCGAGAAGGTCCGGCTCATCAGCCGGCGCGGGACGCTGGAGCTGCCGGCGATGATCGACGGCCGCGGCAAGCCGCCGCGCGGGTCGGTGTTCGTGCCGTTCTTCGACGAGGGTCTGCTCGTCAACCGGCTCACGCTCGACGCGATGGACAACATCAGCAAGGAGCCCGACTACAAGAAGTGCGCGGTGCGCGTCGAGAGGATCGGGCCGTGAAGGCGGCACTCGCGGTACTCGCGGGACTGCTCCTCGCCGGCTGCGAGCGCGCCGGCGACGTGCAGCAGACATCCGCGAGCGTGCGCGCGACGCGGCGTGCCTACGACGGTGCCCCGCCCGCGATCCCGCACGCGCCGTTCGGAGCGAAGTGCATCTCGTGCCACGGCACGGAGACCATGAAGGTCGACGGCGTCGGCGTCGCGCCGCGGTCCCCGCACGGCGATGCGATGCAGGGGTCGCTGCAGCGCTGCGAGCAGTGCCACGTGTATCGAGCGACCGACGGCGTGTTCCGGCCGAGCACGTTCGCGGGCGTGCCGCAGGACCTCGCGGCCGGCGATCGGCTCTACGAGGGTGCCCCGCCGCGCATCCCGCACCCGGTGTTCATGCGCGAGCACTGTGCGGCCTGCCACGTCGGCGAGACCGCGCGCAAGGAGATCGTCTGCTCGCACCCGGAACGCGTGAACTGCATGCAGTGCCACGTGCCGCTCACGACCGACGGCGAGTTCGTGCGCGACGCACGCTGACGCGCGTGGGCAGCGGCAGCGTCTGGCCGGGAACCGCGATCGAGCGACCCGCCACGGTCGCCATCTACCTCGCCGGCGCGCACGCAGCGCTCGTCGGTCTCGGCGTGATGATCGCCTGGCGTCCCGATGCGCTCGCCGCGACGCCGGCGCACCCGCTCGCGGTCGCCATGACGCACGCGCTGACGCTGGGCTGGATCACCGCCTCCATCCTCGGCGCGCTGTACGCCGTGCTGCCGCTCGCCCTCGCCGCTCGCCTGACGGTGCGGCGGGCCGACGTGCCGATGGCGTTGCTGTTCCTGGCCGGCGCCGGCGGCGTCGTCGCCGCGACGGCCGCAGGTCGCAACGATCTCGTCGCCGGCCCCGGCGCTTGCTGCGCGATCACTCTCGTGTGGGTCTTCTTGCGCACGCTGCTGGCGCTGCGCCGTTCGTCGGCGCCCCGGACGATCCGCGCGCACGTGGCCCTGGCCTTCGCGTCCGTCCTGCTCGCGGTGGCGCTCGCCATCGCCTGGAGCTGCGGGTCGCTCCCGGTGCCGCGCGCGGCGTTCGTCACCGCGCACGCGCACCTCGGCGCCGTCGGCTTCGCGGTGACGATGGCGATCGGGATCGGCCACCGCCTGCTGCCGATGTTCCTCCCCGCCACGCCGCGCGGCGCGTGCCTGCAGTGGGCGACCCTGCTCGTGCCGCTGGGCGCGATGACGCTCGCGACTGCCGCCCTGTTCTCACCGTCGCTGCTGCCCGTCGGCCAGATCCTCATCGGCGCCGGCCTCGTGACCTTCTTCGTCGGCGTGGTCCGCCTGCTGCTCGACGGCAGGCCGCCGCCGCGCGATCTCGTCCGGCCCGACCCGGGGAAGATCCAGATCCTGTTCGCGGTCGCGAGCCTTCTCGGTGCGAGCGTCGTGGGGACCATGCTCGCGTGCGGCGCGGGAACGCCACGCCTCGAGTTCGCCTACGGTGCGCTCGGCCTGCTGGGCTTCCTGGGCCAGCTCGTGGCGGGCGTCGGTCTGCGCCTGTTCCCGACCCTGGTGTGGGCGCACGCATGGCGGCGCCGCGCTCCCGCGGGCGCGCCGCCGCCGACCTCGCCCGTCTGCATGCCCGCACGCCCCTTGGTGTGGGTCGGCCTCGCCGGGATGGCGGGCGCCGTAGTGCTGCTCACGACCTGCGCCGGCACACCACGGCTCCCCGGCGTGCGTGCCGCCGGCATCGCCCTCGCCATCGCCGGTCTCGCACTCACGGCCAACCTGGTCTGGCTCCGGCGCGAGAGGTTGCCGGCACTCGCGGATTGCGCTCGGGGAGACAACGCGTGACCATGCGCCGCGCATGAAGCTCGACGCCTACCTGCGCGACGTCCCCGACTTCCCCAAGCCCGGCATCGTCTTCAAGGACATCACGCCGATGCTGCAGAGCGCGCCGGCGATGGAGGAGGCGATCAAGCAGCTCGCCGACCTGTTCGCGCGGGACAAGATCGACAAGGTGGCGGCCATCGAGTCGCGCGGCTTCATCTTCGGCGTGCCGCTCGCGCTGAAGCTCGGCGTCGGGTTCATTCCCGTGCGCAAGCCCGGCAAGCTGCCGTGGCGCACGCAGAGCGTGAACTACATGCTGGAGTACGGCTCCGGCACACTCGAGATCCACGAGGACGCGGTGACCAAGGGCGAGCGCGTGGTCATCGTCGACGACCTGCTGGCCACCGGCGGCACGGCACGCGCGGCGTGCGAACTCGTCGAGCGCCTCGGCGGCCGCGTCGTCGGCTGCGCGTTCGTCGTCGAGCTGGGGTTCCTGCAGGGACGCAAGAAGCTCACCGGCCAGCGCATCGAGGCGCTGATCAAGTTTTGAGCAGTCGCCCCGGCTACGCGAACGCGTGCATCGGCACCGGCTCGCCGCCGGTCATGAGCGAGCGCTGCGCCGCCTGCAGCACGCGCAGCGTGCGCAGGCCCGAGACGCCGTCGGTGAGCGCGGGCGTGCGCGTGGCGATGGAGTCGAGGAAGGCCTGACACTCGAGCCGCAGCGGCTCGTCGCTGCTGAACTCGACTTCGCGGCCTTCGCCCTGCACTGGCGTCGGGGGCCGGTCGCCGTTGCGATCGACGCGCTTGTCGTGCACGACCAGCTTCTTGCTCACGTCGTCGAAGGTCACCATCCGCTGGCTGCCGACCACCACGAGGCGCTGCTCTTTGAACGGGTGCAGCCACGACACGAAGATGTGGGCGCGCGCGCCGTCCTCGAAGAGCAGGTTGCTGATCGACACGTCGGCGATGTTGGCGGTGATGTAGTTGCCGCCGCTCGCGGTGACCTGGATCGGCATGCTGCCGACGAGGCGCAGGATGATCGCGACATCGTGCGGCGCGAAGCTCCACAGGATGTTCTCTTCGACCCGCACCTTGCCGAGGTTCAGCCGGTTCGAATAGACGTACAGGATCTTGCCGAGGTCACCCTCCGCGACCATGCCGGCGATGCGACGGATGGCCGGGTGGTACTCGAGCACGTGGCCCACCATGAGCATGCGGCCGTGCTTGCCGGCGAGCTTCACCAGCTCCGCGGCATCCTCGTGGCGTAGCGCCAGCGGCTTCTCCACGAACACGTCCTTGCCGGCGAGCAGCGCGCGCTTCGCGAGGTCGTGGTGGGTGACCGCGGGCGTGGCGAGCACGACGCCGGCGACGTCGGAGGCGAGCACCGCGTCGAAGTCGGCGACGACGGTGGCCTTCGGCGCCAGCTCGCGCGCGGTCTTCTGGCCGGCCGCCCCCGGTTCGCACACATGGCTCAGCGCGCCGAGCGCGTCGAAATTGCGGACGAGGTTCTTGCCCCAGTAGCCGCAGCCGACCACGGCCACGCGAGGCGGAACGGAGGGGTTCGGCTTGCTCATCGGTGGGTCGCTCGGTTCAGCCCCGGCAGAACGCGATCACCGCGTCGGCCACGTAGCGGAGTTCGGCTTCGGTCAGCTCCGGGAACACCGGCACCGCCAACGTCTCCTTGGCCGCGCGCTCGGACTGCGGGAAGTCGCCGACCTTGTGGCCGAGGCTCGCGAAGCACTCCTGCAGGTGCAGCGGGATCGGGTAGTAGACCTCCGTCCCGATGTTCTTCTTGCCGAGCGCGTCCTTCAGCGCGTCGCGCTGGCCGCCGCCGACGCGGATCACGTACTGGTTGACGATGTGGTCCTTGCCGATCGCCGGCAGGCCGATCGAGCGGGGCTCCGGGGCCGTCGGGTTGCCGGCGACGCCGGCCTTGGTGAACAGCTCCGTGTAGAGCGCGGCGTTGCGCTGGCGCGCCTTGGTCGACGCCGGCAGGTGCGGCAGCTTCACCCGCAGCAGCGCGCACTGCAGCGCGTCGATGCGGAAGTTGCCGCCGATCATCTTGTGGTGGTATTTGGGCTTGCCGCCGTGCACGCGCAGCACGCGCGCCTTCTCGGCGAGCGCGTCGTCGTTGGTGGTGACGAGCCCGCCGTCGCCGAGGCACCCCAGGTTCTTGCTCGGGAAGAACGAGTAACAGCCGAACGCCCCATAGGTGCCGGCGTCCTTGCCGTTCCACTTGGCGCTCAGTGCCTGGGCCGCGTCCTCGATCACCGGCACGTTGGCCTTCTTGGCCACGGCCATGATCGCATCCATGTCGGAGGTCTGGCCGAACAGGTGCACGGGCATGATCGCCTTGGTGCGCGGCGTGATCTTCTGGGCGATCGCGGCGGCGGTGGCGTTGTAGTTGGTCGGGTCGATGTCGACGAACACCGGTTTGGCGCCCACGCGCCAAACCGAGCCCGCGGTGGCGAAGAACGTGTAGGTCGGGCAGATCACTTCGTCGCCGGCCTTCACGCCAAGCGTCATCAGCGCCAGGATCAGCGCGTCCGTGCCCGACGACACGCCGATCGCGTGCTTGCTGCCCGTGAACTTCGCGCACTCGGCTTCGAAGCCATCGACCTCCGGCCCCATGATGTAGTGGCCGCTGGTCAGCACGCGCTCGAAGGCGGCGCGCAGGCCGTCGATCTGCTGCTTGTCGAGCCGCGTCAGGTCGAGCAGCGGCACCCTATCGATCTTGGGCGGATTGGTCTTGGTCACGTCGTGGTTTCTCCAGTGCGGGTCTTCTCAGTGGTGCGGAAGTCACGGTAGCCGCGGGTGCCGACGGCATGCCTGGCCGGCAGCGGGGCGTCTTCGTCGAGGTCGAGACAGCGCAGGACGCCGCCCTTCTCCTGATAGCGCATGCCGCTCTCCGGGCAGCTCATGACGCCCTCGCGGTCGGGTGAGGTCAGCTTGTGGCCGTGCCGGCTCATCCACGCGGTGCGGCGCGCGGGCACGCCGCTCATCAGCGCGTAGTCTGGGACGTCCTTGGTCACCACCGCGCCAGCAGCGATGAACGCATAGCGTCCCACGGTCGTGCCGCACACGATGGTGGCGTTGGCGCCCACGGAGCAGCCGCGACGCAGCAGGGTCTTCTCGTAGAGCGAGCGGCGGACGACCTGCGAGCGCGGGTTGCTGACGTTGGTCAGCACGCACGATGGGCCGAGGAACACGTCGTCCTCGACCACCGTGCCGGTGTAGATCGACACGTTGTTCTGGACCTTGACGTTGTCGCCGATCACCACGTCGTTGCCGACCATCACGTTCTGCCCGAAGTTGCAGCGCTTGCCGATGCGCGCCCCCGGGAGCACGTGGCAGAAGTGCCAGATCTTGGTCCCCTCGCCGATCTCGCAGGGCTCGTCCACGTAGGCGGATTCGTGGACGAAGTACGGCTTCTCGTTCTTGGTCATGGCTGGTTCGGCGCTGTAGTCGCGAGCAGGCTACTCGGCACGCGACCGACCCTCCAGGAGAGCGGTCACCCTGTCGACCAACGCCGGCACGACCGCCGCGCTGGTATATCGGGCCCGTACGGCCGGATCAACGCGGTAGCCGCCGGTGCCGAGCCGCCCGAGGAAACGCCGCCAGCGGGCGCCACTTTCAGCGGCCGCGCCAATCTCGACGACTTCACCGCACCCGGCTTCGGTCACGATCTGCGCCGCGACGGAAGGCACCGGGACGACCGCCAGGACCGGCAGCCCCAGGCCGAGCGTGTCGAGGAGCTTGCTCGACGAGCCCCGCTGCCCGGGGGACGCGACCATGAGCGACGCGTCGAACTCCGAGCGCATGGCCGCGAGCGCCGGGCGCGAGACCGGCTCCGCCACGCGCACGGCGTGACCCAGCGCGGCGATCTGGCCGATCTCGGCGCGGTCGCGCGCCGAGTACTCGCCGTGGAAGCGGAAGGTCGCGCGCGGCGTGTCCGGCCCGTTGGCCGTCGCTCCCAGCATGCGCACGAGGGGCGCCAGGGACCGCTCCGGATCGCTGAGCGAGATGCGGCCGAAGTAGCCCATCGTCGGCGGCTCGTCGGGGGCGCGCACGCGCGTCGCTTGCGGCAGGTCGAGGACCTCGTCCGGCACGATGTTGGGATAGACGGTGACGTCGCCGTCGGCGCGGAGGCTCGCGAAGTAGCCCGCGAGCTCCTCGTTCACCGTCGACACGAAGTCAGCGTCGGCCACGAGGCGACGTTCGAGCGCAAGCTCGCGCTCGCGCCGCGCGCTCGGCGTCATCGCGTCCCGGCGCAGACCCTGGAAGCACCAGCCATCGGCAAAGTCGAGCCACCACCGCGCGCCGCGCCGCTTGGCTTCGGCGCCGATCAGCGCCGCGCTCTCCGGGCGCGCGCAGGTGAGCACCATGTCCTGCGGGCGCAGCGCGGCGAGGAGTCGGCGCCGCACCCGGGCAACCCATAGGCGCTGCTCGTCGGGGAAGAGCAGCGCCCGTTGCACGCTGCGCCCCATCCGCCACAGCAGGCTCGGCTTGCGGGGAGGCGCGGCGACCGCCGTGGTCGACGCGCCGGCCTCCAGCGTGGTCGCGGGTGCGGACCGCGCCGGCCTGGCGATCGCCAGGTAGGCGCGCAGCACCGGATCGACGAGCACGTGTACGCGCACGCCGCCCTTCGCCGCCAGTTCGTCGAGCCACTCGCCCGCCGGCCGCTCCGTCCACAGCTCCACGCCGACGCCACGCTCGTTCAGGCGACGGAACAGCGCGGCGAGGCGCGGCTGCGCCGGTGAGGTTGCGGTCAGGTCGTAGGCGACCGCATGGAGGCGCGGCATCGGTGGAAGCGTAGCGGGTGGATCCGGCGTGACCAGGGTCGGGGCACGGCACCACCGCACAAGCGTGAGATCAGCTGATCAGCCGATCAGCCGAACTGGCCGCGGATCGTCTCGACCTTGCCCAGCGCGATCAGGCCAGCCGCCTTTCGAAGCGGCCGAGACCCCACACGATGAAGCCAGAGCGGCGGAGCCAGGGATGGCCCGCGTCACGGCGCTCCGCGCCTTCGTCGAGCTGCCGTGCGGAAGAACGCGGCCTACTACGCAGGCTTACCCGCAAGCACACACGTTACCTCAAGAGTGCGTGAGCGTCTGCTATGGAGATGATGTTCTCTGACATCAGCCAGTTGACCGCCTGCCCTACCAAAGTCTCGAGAATGTGGCTCTCCCAAATGTACATTGCTCCGAGTTCAGGCATTTGGGCACGAGTAACGCCGTACAGACGCCCACCGTCAACGATCCACTCCAGGATAGATTCACCGTCCTCGTAGAAACTCCTTCCCACGAGGAGGCGTGTTTCCGGATATGCCGCTCCGCTTTCGAGCCCTGTGAAAGCTTCCAAAGCCGCCCTGGTCTTGGCTGAAGTGCCAGGGACCAGAGGACTCAGCGTGCCCAATCTCACCGCCTGGCCGACTGTCTCTCTGCAGCGCTGACGGCGGTATGTCCTCACTCCCCGTACGCACTGCCTCGCAGATTCAAGCCAAGCTCGAAACCCGAGCCGCACTTCGACAGTTGGCTGACGGCCAGACCGGCTTGTTCGAAAGCTCTTTAGTACCCAATCGCTGTCCTCTTCGTTTCCCAGAGCCTCACGCAGACCGCTCTTGTCTGTGGGAATGTTCTCCCAGGCTACCAGTACGAGCTCATTCCCCGAGATACCCCGTCCCTCATGAAGAATCTGTTCGGCTGAGCCACACTCCTGCACCACTCTCTCCGAGTGTCTACGAAAACCATCGTCCCTATCCAGCAACCGCTCAAGAGCGCAATGATCCCCGAGCAGATCCTTTGGATCGGTATATGTGATCGCCGCGCTCGTCAGGAGATGAATCCAGTAGCCGCCCGCGAACGCCACAATCGCGGCGCAGACTTGACCCACGCGTCGGCCAGCCTTCAGCAAGGTTCTCATCTGATCCGAATCGAGGCACCTGTCGCATTGGCCAGGATGTCGCAGTTTCGCCACTCCCCAATTCCGTCTGTCGACCGTGCGGCAACGGCACTCTCTGTGCTCCGTGGTGGTCCGGAAAGGCGCGCCCCCTGTCTCACAGCAGTGCTATCTATCACCAAGAACACATCCTGACTCGTGAACCAGACTGGGTCCTGCATACTTTCAGCGCGGCGTAGTGACCCAGAACGCGCACTACCGATGACATATCCGATTTCCACCCGGCCGCAGGCCTCTGAGTCATGTGGCAGCGACGGCCCCACACAGTCAATAACATAGACGCATCGTTCGTGCAGCGGGATGCAGATGTCTTGTTGTGATCCTTCCTTGATATCCAAGAAAACCGGCGCGCTCGGGACATGACGGTCGTCACGGGGGAGCACCCTCAATACGTTCCTCCCAATCGCGAGCCGGTTGACACGGAACCCGTTGGGGCCCTTCCAAGGCGTTCTCGCCAGACGGCGGTCGCTGGAGATCATCCCCCGGAGTGGAAACGCCTCCACCTGTACGTCTTTGATTGGAAGCCCACTGGCTACGTCAATTACATTCAGATTGACAACTGCCGATTCCTGCAGCGCTATCCGGACATCCTGGCCCCAGTTGGGGATCTCCGGCAGTGACCCGCAGGCGTATTCCCCCGAAGGATCGTCCCAGGTCAGCTCTCTCACGATCTCACTGGCCCCCGGAGGTCGTTCAATGTAGAATCTGCCCTGGGCGTCTGAAACAGCTGTGTAACTCTTCGTGGCGCTCGCGGCACATATGTGTACGCCACTCACTCCCGCCCCGTCCGCACTCGTCACGGAACCGCTCAGCATGTCGGTCAAGAGCGTTTCGCCGACCGCTACGGTAAGGAACAAGCTGTCTTGCTCTGGCCTCACCTCGAACACATCTCTACTCAGTATTCGGTAGGGGGGCTTCGCAACACTTCGCCACTCTCCGCTGACCAACGGTCCTAACCAAGCCGTCCCATCCGGCCCAGTCGTCACGCGCACTGTCGTCCTCCCCTGTCGACTCTGGTCTTTTCGAACTTCGCGAACGACCCGAAGGTTCATATTCTCCATGGCCACTCCGTTCCGATCCGTCACCTTCAGCGAGGTGTCTGCGGCCTTCGGCAACAACAGATCCCCTAGCTGCACGTCGCGCCTCTCTCCGACAGTCTTCTCGTGCGACATCTCAAGTTGACGTGACGTCCAATCGTACCATCTCCCCAGCGCCGCTACGGAGTATTCGTGCGTAGAGTCTGGAGAGAATTCGAAAGAGAATCGGCCCAGAGAGTCTGATAGCGCTACTTCCCTTCTTTCAACACTACCTCCGTGCCCGCGCCCATGGATCATGAGAATCACGCGGCAATCGGGAACTGCAACTCTTGCTGCACTGGACAAACACCGACCCTGCACGCGAATTGCATTACTTGCGACGACACCCTTCGAACCAACCAACTGTCGCGCAATAGGCTCAGGGGCACCGGCGGGGCTCTCGAAGAGTTGTAACGCACTTCTGCTCGGTGCCTCTCGATTCGTCAGGACATCCGAGTCTTTTTGGACCGCGGTCTTTGCCAAATCCTCCTGTCGCGTAGCTAGCACGCTCACTGCCAACAGCGCCACAAACACTGCCGCAGCTGCGATTCGCCGATCCACGACTCAAACAGGCTCCTCAGGACAGGTGCCATTGCATGGAGTGCATCGGTACTTCAGCTTTATCAGAATGGTTGCGGCGTTGCAGTTCCCAGTTGTGAAACCCAGATACCACGCCGTTTGGTCCGTGTCACACGCACGAACCTCCACTCCCAGCACCGTATCGGTGTTTACAGTCGCACAGACGGCTTCTGGAATCGTTGTGCCCGGCTGGGAGCCCCCAATCTGCTCTTGCGCTTTTTGGATCCCGACGGATGCCTTGAACTTGAACTTTGCGCCCACGCGGCACTTCTTTTCGTCGTCTGATTCGTCTGCCTTGCATTGGGGGTCGCAATGGCACGTGCCATTCTTGTTGAATGGTCCTTGTACGTATTCGATGTAGTCGCCCGGGGTTCCGGCCTCGACCCAGGTCTGGTTCTGAGTGTTCCGCGTGTACACCACCACCTCGGTGGATCCAACACAGCCTTGCGTGCAGGTATGCTCCTCGCCAAGCGCAGACCTACTGGCCAAGCCACCGTACACGTAGCCAGCAACCGTCGCGATGAGACATGAGATTACTGTTGCTTGCATCGGAAGCAGCCTGTTGGAGCTAGATGGGTTCGCTGGGGCAAGTTCCATTACAGCTCGTGCAGCGGAGCTGTATCTTGATTAGGTACTTGTTTGCGCTGTTTGTTGCGCATTCTGCAGCGGAGTATGCAAGAATCCAAATTGTGATGTCCGTGCCTCACTCTTCCTTCTTAGCCTCGATTGAAGCCCCTTGCGCCAGAGTCTGGCAGTTTCCTGACGCACTGGGTAGCGGTGTTGATCCGCCTTCAATCTTCTTGTAGGATGTCACAGCAACCTTGAACTTTATCTTTGCGCCGACCGTGCACTTGCCTTCGTTGGTGGCGCCCGTGTTCTGTTCGCACTGAGGACTGCAATGGCACGCGCCGTCTACTTGCCAGGGGCCGCCATCCTCGTCGTCGTAGTCAATGATTTCGTCGTTGCTGGTCTCAAGCCACGAATTGCTGTACCAACGGTAGCACGTGATGGCTGTGGTCGCTACGCAGCCTTGCGTGCAGGTGTACTCCTCGTCCAGCAGTGCCGGCGAAGCGGCAGCGCTGTATCCCAAGAGCCCGATCAGACCGTAGTGCAGCCACGCCGACGTCATCTTGGAGTCTCCGTCACGAAGGGTGATGTGTTGGGGTAAGGCAGCTCGTGGGGCCAAGTTCTAGAGTCCCGGGGGGGGCCTGTTTTTTTCCAGCCAACGCAGTTTCTTCGCCGCTCCGCGGAGCACTCTCTTGAAGCTGGACTCGTCGATCGCCATCGCGCGCGCCGCGGCGCCGTAGGAGCATCT
>CAYQMF010000078.1:0-32190 GCA_964418595.1 uncultured candidatus Brocadiaceae bacterium | reverse complement strand
GGATGTACACCGGCATCTTGAGCGGATTGTTGGCGCGGGGAGTCGGCGCCGGCCCAGCGACCAGATCGATGACGCCGCCCTCGCCGTGTTCACGCAAGATCACGAGGTCTCCGCTCATGATCACGAGGTGGTTGTGCAGCGTGCGGAAGATGATCTCGTTGGTGGTGCCTCCCTCGATGTCGGCGATCACGATCTTGCGCGGGTTGGTGTACTCCCACGCGACCGCCGGCGGCACGATGTTGGTGAACCGTACCTCCCGCACCCAACTGAGATCCGCAGCGCGGAACACGGCGATGCGGTCGTACGCGCCGACCACGACCTCCAGCTCCGGAGTGCTGTCGACGTTGCCCACCGCGAGACCCCAGGTGCCGTAGCCAAGGGCGTAGGGCACTCCGTTCTTGTTCGAGCGGTTCACCTCGACCAGCGGCTTGATCGTGGGGTTCGTTCCCTTGGGGACCATCTTCAGACGGGTGACGTAGCCGTCCGCGCTGCCGATGAAGATGGAGTCGCGGTCGTCGCCCGGGATGCGCGCGACCTTGACCGACTCGTTGATCCCGAGCCAGGTGCCCTGGCCGTAGCGCTTGAACGCGGCGTTCTCGACCAGGAGGTTGGGTTGCGACCCGGGGTTGTAGGTGCGGTTTCCGCCATGGCTCAGCGGGATGCTGCTGGGGTCGAGGGACGGCAGGGGCGTCTGGGTCATCGTCCGACCGAGAAGGGCGTTGGTGATCGGCTGCACGTTCGTTCGGCTCAGCTCCGCGTGGGCGACCTCGACCATCACCTCCGTCATCCGGATCAGCTCGTTGGTCTGCTCCGTGCTCCCGTCTGCCCGCACCAGCACGTAGGCATCCGGCACGTCGTTCTCGTGGCACGTCTTCGGCACCACCGAGAAGCGGATATCGACGGGCTGGGGGGGCGGTATCACGTTCGTCCACGTGGTCCTGCCGTGCTGCGGCTGTTGTCCGTGCTGCGTGGCACTCCCGCGCAGGATCATGGCCCAGTCGGTCCCCTGCGCGACGGGATCCTCATCACCCCATCCGAAGTACACCGGTCGCTGCACGTGGCCGTGCACGAGGCGGTTCGTGAACGACATGCTCGCGTAGTCCGTCTGCTCCTGCTTCGCCCACATCGGGATCTCCACCGTGTCCCGCATCGAGTATCCGTTCCCCGACCCATCCTGCGCCAGCAGCGACGTGAGGAACGTGAAGCCGTCGTAGTCGGATGGCATGCTCCGTTGCGCGGCCGAGTACGCGATGCCGGTCGCGGAGTGGAACTCCGTCGGGAAGTACACCGTCGCCAGCGGCGCCGTCAGCCCGCCGAACGAGTCTCCGGTCACGTGGAACGCCACATCCTCGTCCTGGAGCTGGTACTGCGCTTTCACCAACGCCAGCGCCGCAGCGCGCACCTGCCGCAGACGCTGCATGGTGAACACGATGGGCCGCAGGGAAGTCCGCGGGGTGAACTGCACGCCCACGACCCGGTACGACGAAGGTGGATTCTGCAGGCTGCGGGTCACCAGCTCGACATGGGCGCCGAAGCCGTTCGCCCAGCGCAAGCCGTAGTAGTTCGGATCGCCGGGATAGTCGTGCGGCGCGAACAGGGAGTACGCCAACGGTGGCCCGAACGTCGATTGCGTGAAGATCGCGACCACGACATCCAGTCCCGGAGGGACGGAAGGCGGTCCCACCAGTTCGAAGGAGGCAAGCGTGTCGTCGCCGGCGACCGCGCCGCCGGGGCGATGGAACGTACCGATGTACTGGATGGTCCCGGGCACCTGTGGGTGCGACCGCCAGCCCCCGCTGAGGGTCGTGAACTGCGGCGCTTGGAGCAACGTATCCGGCCCCAATGCACCACCGTTGTCGACTCCGTCGGTCGACTCGCCGAAGTTCCACACGTTGTCGGCCTGGTTCATCAGCGGCGACGTGCGCGGGGGTGTCCCCAGGAGCGTGAACCCCGGCGCGAGCGGTGCGATGTGCGGGTGACCGCCCGGCTGCGCAACGAGGGACGCGCTACCGACGAGACCCGTCAGGAAGCAGAGAAGTGAGTGAGTGAGTGAGTGAGTGAGTGAACAAACCCCGTTCCCACACTCGCGAAACCAAATCCGGTCGCTGGCCGCATGAGCATCTCCTGAAAGGGCCTGTCGCGGGCGGCGTGCCCGCGACGCCGGAAGCATGTGTGGCGCCCTCGAGCCTGGCAAGCCCCGGGCAACTATCTGAGCTATCTGGGTCCTTGAACGGGTCAGCCCCGCTACGGCGGTGCTGCCGCCAAGGACACCGATGGCGTCGCCGGCGCCGACCCCCGCCACGCGTCGAGCAGGTGCAGCCACAGCCACGCGCCGAGGCCCGCCCACGCGATGACGCCGAGCTCGGGGGTGATGCCGGGGAAGGGGGCGTAGAACGCCGAGTACCACTGCGCGCCGCGCACGAGGTACGCCGCGTACAGCGAGCCGATGAAGATCCCGGAGCTGATGCCCCAGAACACGCCCGCGCCGGTGTGGACGGCGAGCAGCAGCGGCGCCACGAACGCGACGTACTGGACGCCGAACCCGGGTGCGAAGAAGAGGAAGAACCCGCTCACGACCGCGACCTGCTCGCGCATCGACAGGCGCAGTCGGCGCCGGCACGCGAACGCGAGGAGCACGGAGCCGCCGAGGATGAGGTAGCGGCCGAACTGCAGGAACCAGTCGCGCAGGGGCACCGCGAGCGCCTGCAGCGCGAGTGATCGCTCCGCCTCGTTGAGGAACGCCACGAACCCCCATTCATCGCCGCTCGAGTTGTAGGCGATCATGTTGCGGTACATCGCCGCGCTCGCCTGCAACGCGGGCACCAGGTACGGCAGCATGCCGATCGCCGCGGCGAGCGAGAACCGCCAGAACGCACGACGGTCGGGCAAGCCGATCACGAACAACGGCACCAACACCAGCGGGATGAGCTTCACGTTGAGCGCCGCCGCCAGCATGAACCCGGCCAGTGCGAACCGCTTCCTGTCGAACGCCAACGCCGCGAGCAGCGCGAACGCCGCATACAGGCAGTCGGTGTTGCCGTGATAGGCGCACACGAGGATCGGCGCCGGCAGCAGCGCGTACAGCCCCGCGAGCCGCGCCCCGCCGCAACGCCACAACGCCGCCATGGCGAGCGCCTCGCCCAGCAACCCGGGCAGCTTGATCCAGCGCGCGAACGCGGTCATGTCCTGGCCGGCCAGGTCCCACGCCGCCATCGCGTACCAGCCGAGCAGGGGCGGATGGTTGTAGAGCTGCACCTGGCGGTAGGTCTCGGCCAGGCCGAGCGTGCCCACGTGATGGCCGTGGCTCGCCCACGTCGGCACGTCGTTGCTGCCGATGGTGCCGTACCAGATCACCAGCCGCACGAGGACTCCGACGGCGATCCACAGGGTCCAGAGCGAGCGCATCGCCGCGCATGATCGCCAAGGCGATGGCGGTACGGAAGGAGCGTTTGACCCTCTACCCTCGCTTGGCCTACGCTGCGGCGGCTGCCCCCAGCACGAGCGCGAAGATCGAGACCGACATGAGCATCCTCGGCAGCAGGCTCCCTGCCCGTTGGTTCCCTGCCCGGTGGGCGGGCACCGCAGCGGGCACGGCGCGGGGCGTCATGCTCGCGGGCTTCGTCGCAGCTGCTCGTGCCCAGGCCGGACAGGATCCCGCCTCCATCCCGTTCGAAACAGGCCGCGTCACGGTGCAGGGGGGCATCGCGACCATCGACCTTCCCTCGGGCTGGCGCTACCTCCAACCACAGGGTGCGCGCCTCATCACCGAACAGAAGTGGGGCAACCGACCCAACCCCACGACGCTGGGCCTGCTCCTTCCGCCGACGGATTGGGGCGGACTGATCGTGTCGCACGACACGCGTGGCTACGTGCTCGACGACGACGCGGACGACATCGAGCCGCGCGCGATGCTGAAGACCCTGCGGGCGAGCGTCGAGGCCGGCAACCCGGCCCGGGTGCGCAACGGCGGGCGCGCGGTGGAGCTTTTGGAGTGGGCACAGCCGCCGGTGTTCGACCCGGCGACGCGCACGCTCTCGTGGGGGCGGGTGCTGAAGGTGGACGGCGTGCAGAAGCCCACCCTCAACTACGACATCCGGGTCCTCAGCGCCGAAGGCACGCTCGTGCTCCAGGCGGTCGCCGACTACGACCGGCGCGCGCAGGTGATCGCTGACGCGCACGCGGTGCTCGGACGTATCGCGCTCGCCCCCGGCTTCCGCTACGCCGATCACGATCCCCTCCGCCATCGCCGCGCGGGACATGGCGTGCGCGCCCTGGTTGCGACGAACGCCCCCGCCGCCGTGAGCCTCCCCCGTCTGTTGGTCAAGCCCACCCTCGTGCTCGCGGTGCTCGCCGGCGCATGGTGGTTCCGGCGCCGCTGGCGCGCGACGACGCCGATTTAGACGAGCCGCGCGCACAGCGGGACGAGTAGGAGGACCGTGTCCTGCACCTGGCTCCGCACCGCGCTCGCCTTCCTCCTCCTCGGCCCGTCCACAGTCGCCCAGCCGGCGACGCTCGGGGTCAACCTCGGCTGGTGGACGTACTTCACGCCGGAGTGCGTGTTCGTCGACGTGTTCAAGGGCGCGTCGGACTGGATCCCGCAGTTGGTCACCGGCGGGCCCTGGAACACGGGCGAAGCGATCGCCACGCGCGCCGATGGTTATCCCGCGAGCCTCAACCCCGGCCGCGCCGTCGCCGCGCTCATGCTGCGCGAGTTCCCGCAGGGCTATCCGGCCGGCCGCTACGTGTGTCTCTGGGACGGCACCGGCGACGTCGAGCTCACCCTCGACGCGCGGGTCGTGCTGCGCTCGGCCAACCGCCTGGAGGCCGATGTGCGACCGACGCACGAGGGTGTGCTCCTGCGCATCGTGCGCACCGACCCGACCGACCCGGTGCGCAACGTGCGCGTGCTCCTGCCGGGGCACGAGGCGACGTACGGCACGCAGCCCTTCCACGCGCGCTTCCTCGCCAACTGGCACGGCTTCCGCGTGCTGCGCTTCATGGACTGGCAGCGCACCAACGACTCGACGCAGGTGCGCTGGACCGACCGCGCGACGACCGGCGACTTCAGCCAGGCCACCGGCCGCGGCGTGGCCTTCGAGCACATGCTCGACCTGTGCAACGAGCTGGACGCCGACCCGTGGTTCTGTCTGCCGCACCGGTGCGACGACGACTACGCGCGCCAGCTCGCACGCCTCGTGCGGGCGCGCCTGGAGGCGGGTCGCGCCGTGCACCTGGAGTACGGCAACGAGTGCTGGAACACCGGCTTCGCCGCCGGCCGCTACTGCCGCAGTGAAGGCCAGCGTCTGGGCCTGAGCACCGACCCGTTCGAGGCGCAGCTCCGCTTCTACTCGCAGCGCTCGGTCGCGCTCTTCCGCGTGTTCGCGCAGGAGCTGGCCGGCTCGCACCGCTTCGTGCGCGTGTTGTCGGCGCAGAACGCCAACCCGTGGACGGGCACGACGATGCTCGACTGGCGCAGCGCGAGCCAGGAAGTCGACGCGCTCGCGGTCGCGCCGTACTTCGGCTACCCGCTCGGTGATCCCGCGCGGCAGACGCAGGTGGCGGCCATGTCGGTGGACGCCATCCTCGGCTACTGCTGGAGCGATCTCGTCGCGACGCTGTGGCAGACGTACGCCCACGGTCTCGAAGCGCGCCGGCGCGGCGTGCAACTCCTCGGCTACGAAGGCGGCCAGCACCTCGTCGGCTGGGGCGGCACCGAGAACAACACCAACATCACCGCGCTCTTCATGGCCGCCAACCGCCGGACGGAAATGGCCTGGCTCTACGTCTGGTTCGTGGAAGGCTGGCGCGCCGTCGGCGGCGGTGCGCTCGCCACCTACGCGTCGACCGTCAAGCCCGGCAAGTACGGCTCATGGGGCGCGCTCGAGTTCGGCGACCAGGACCCGCTCACCGCGCCGAAGTACTTCGCGCTGCGCGCGTGGCTGTCCGGATACCGGTTGTTCTGAACTGAAGCGGCGCTCGACTGCGGCGCGTCCCGCTGGCGTCGGTGCTCCGCCCCCGCAGGCTCGCTCCTTTGTACGGATTGCACCCTCGTCGTAGTTCCTACAATCGTCGGCGTGGTGGACGGCGTGGAGAGGTGCGCGGGGCCGCGAGCCTTCGCCTGGTGCGTGGTTTGCAAGGCACGAGAGGACGGCACCAGATGCCCGGTTCCTCTCATGCGAAACACGATGCTTGCAGCGGCCTTCTCCTCGATCGCGATGCTCGCCTGTCCGGCGCAGGTGAACGCCCTCTACTCCACCTTCGGCCGCGGTTGTCCCGGCACCGGCATCGGACTCGGCGGCAACAACCCGCTGCCGGCGCCGATGGCGGGTGCGTTCGGTGGCAGCGACAACAGCATTCCGTTCACGTGGTCCCCGATCCGCTACCAGCAGGTGTTCGTCGGCACCGATCTGCCTGTCGCCTTCACCATGGCAGGTCTGCGTCTGCGCCAGGACGAGCGCGCGGTGCTCGCACACGGTGTCACCGTCGATCTGGAGATCCAGGTCGGCTACACGACGCGGGCGCCGCAATCGATGAGCACGACCTTCGCCGCCAACTTCGACAGCGGCGCGCCCGTGACGGTGCTCCCGCGGTCGTTCGTCATCTTCCCCGATCAACCCGCCAACCCGACCGACCCCGCGGACTTCTTCATGACGATCCCCTGGACCGGGACGTTCGCGTGGGCACCGGCGAGCGGCAGGAACCTGCTCGTGCAAGTGACGGTGTTCGGCAACAGCAACGGGGGCTCGATCTGGGGTTACCCCTTGGACGCGACGGGCGGCGCCACCGCTCGCCTCTACGCGTCTCCTCCGACTGCGACAACCGGCACTCTCGAGCCCGGCTATGGCCTCGTCATGGGCATCGTCGCGCAAACGACGACCGCGGTGCCGGTGCTCTACTCGACGAACACACCCCAGATCGGCGACTCATTCCGCGTCCGGCTGGCGCAGGCGCGGCCGACGACATCGGCGATGCTGAGCCTCGGCTTCTCCGCCTCTGCCTGGGGTGGCGTGGCCCTCCCGCTCGATCTCGGCTGGCTCGGGGCGCCGGCGTGCGCCGTGCTCTGCAGCATCGACGACTTGCAACATGTTGCGGTCGATGCGCGAGGCAACGCGTCGCTCAGCTACGACTTGCCCAACAACATCTACCTGCTCGGTCTGCGCTTCCACAACCAGTTCGTCGTCGCCGATCCGGCGGCCAATGCGCTGGGAATCGTGCTGTCGAACGGCGGCACGGGAGTGATCGGCAATCAGTGAGGTGCGGCTCGCCCAACAGGCCCTCGAGCGCGCGCAGGTTCACGCCGCTCGAACCGAGGCGTGCGGCAGGCCAGCCAGGCGACCGCCCGGTCAAGGCCAGGAGCATGGGAGTTCCGGAGATCAGCGTCCCGCACGCGCTTCTCTCCGATCGACCCACAAGAACCCTGCGCACGCAATCGTGCCCAACGCGAGGCACCCCCACCAAAGGGCACTCGGGCCCACGTCCGTCCACACCAGCGTGCCGAGCACCGGCGCCAGCATGAAGCCGAACGAGTAGGTGAGGCTGACGAGTCCCAGGTAGCGGCCGCGGTTCTTGGGTCCGGCGCGATTGGCCACGTAGGTCATGAGCTGCGCGGACTCGAGGATCTCGCCGCAGGTCCACACGATCACGGCGAAGGCCGCGAAGCCGAACGTGTTGCCGAGCCCGACCAGGCTGAAGCCGACGCCCATGAGCAGGGCCCCGGCGGCGACCACCCGCAGCGGCCGGCGGCGACCCACCGCCTGCACCACCGCCATCTCGAAGAGCACGACGAGGAGCGCATTCAACCCCGACAGCATCCCGATCGACGCCTCGTCGAGGCCGTAGTGCCGCTCGTAGTGCAGCGGCGCGGTCGAGAAGAACTGCATGAACACCATGCCCATGCCCAGGGTCATGAGCATCGTCACGAGGAACGGGCGGTCGTGCCACGGGCTGCGATCGCCGCTGGGGCCGGGCGTCGCCGAGGCCGCTTCTTCCGTCGGCAGGCGCCGCTGCACGAGAGCGACGAAGAGCAGCATCGCCAGCAGGCAGGTCACGCCGTCGATCCAGAAGAGCAGGTCATAGCTCTTCTTGGCGAGGAACCCGCCGACCGTCGGCCCGATGCTCCAGCCCAGGTTGATGGCGAGGCGCATGAGCGCGAACGCCTTGTTGCGGTGTTCCGGCCGGCAGGCGACGGCGAGGAGCGCGAGGTTCGCCGGGCGGAACGCATCCGCGACGACACCGAGCAGGAACAGCGCCGGCAGGAGCGCGGCGAGGCCGTCGGCCTGGCCGAGCGCGACGAAGAGCACGCCGGCGCCGCCGAGGCTCGCGGTCTGCACGCGCTTGGCGCCGATGCGGTCGGTGAGCCAACCGCCCGCGTAGGTGCCGAGCAGCGAGCCGACGCCGTACACCCCCACGAGCAGACCCGCGACTCTCGGGTCGTAGCCGCGCTGCGTGGTGAGCCAAAGCGTGAGGAACGGCACGACCATCGTGCCGGCGCGGTTGACCAGCGCGACGCTGCACAGCCACCACACCGCGGGAGGCATGTGCGCGTAGGCATCGCGGTAGAGCCGGAACAAGGCGCGCATCGGGGCGGCGCACTGTAGCGACGGCGCGCAGAGATCAGCTTCGGATCGGCGTCGGCCAGGCGTTGGCGCCGAGGTACGGCGGCGTCGCGAACACGCCTTGCCAGTACACCGTGACGCCGACGAGGAACGGATCGTTCGGCACGGTGAAGGCCACGCGGCCCGTGCCGTTGGCGAGCGTCGTCGCGCGCACGCCGCTGTCGACGATCACCCCCGCCACGTGGATCCCGCCGGCGCCGAACGACGCCGGCACGTGGCTGCTCGCCAGCACGAGCGCGAATGGCGTGGCCGTCGTGGTGAGTGCGTACAGCGACCAGAGTGCGCCAACGCGGGCTTCCTGCGGCGACTCCACGAGCAGATCCCAGAACTCGAAGGGTCCGAGGTCGGGGAGCCCCGCGACGCGGGGACTGTCGCCGAGGTCGCGGGCCGTGGTCGTGTCGGCGGGCGTGCCCTGATCGACGCCGGGCGAGCCGGCGACGAGCCGCCAGTCGGAGCGGCCGGTGTCGACGAAGCTCGGCACGCCGGCGACGTTGCCGCCGAGCCCCACGAGGTTCTGCTGGGTCACGAGGTTGTTGCCCCACGCGTAGTTCGCGCCCGTCCCCTGCGGCGCGTCGTTGCGGTTGGCGTGGAAGATCGAGTTCACCACCACGTGCTGGATCGGCAGACCGCCGCCGACATCGACGTCGACGAGCGCGCCGACGTTGGTCGGGTTGCCGATGGCGCCGCGACCGACGTCGTGGAAGAGGCAATGCTCGAACCGCGTCACGATGCGCGCGCCGTTGCCCACCTGCTGCATGACTGCGCGCAGTTGGCCGCTGAGGCGCGAGTTGGTGACCACGGGCCTGAACTCACCGCCCGTGCTCGCATCGACGAACAGCCCGGCGCGCGTGCCGCCGGTCAGCGTGCAGCGATCGATCGCCGCGAGCACGAGCCCGCCGAGCGTGTTCACCGTCAGCGCCGTGTCGGGACCATTCAGCGCGCAGTCGCGCAACAGCAGGCCGAGCGCGGGGCTCGCGTTCACCACGAGGCTGCGGCTCTGGCTGATCCCCACGCGTTCGAGCGTCAGGGTCGTTGTCTGCGTGCCGCCGAAGAACTGGATGCCGCGGAACGCGCCGCCGCCGAGGAAGAGATCGCGGAACACCGTGCCACCCGCCGCCGCGCCGCCACGCACCTCGAAGGTCGAACCGAGCGTGAGCGTGGTCTGGAAGCGCACGGTCTTCTCGCCGGGCTCGACGCGCGCGGGGTCGCCTTCGACCGTGCACGGGTCGGGCAGCACGATGGGAAAGACCTCGCCGCTCGCCGTGTCATAGGTGCCGGGCCGCAAGCGGAAGACGGGGCTGGGCCCCACCGTCGCCGTCGCCGCGTAGGTCATCGTCTTGAACGGCGCGTTCGCTCCGCCGCCCCCCGCCTGGTCGACGCCCCGCACGGGATCGACGTAGACCACCTGCGCGGTCAGCGCGCCCGTCAGCGTCGCGAGGAGGAAGGCTCGGCACATCCGGCGCGGAATCGTATCGACTCCGCCGCGCACCGCGGGCTCAGTCCTTCTCGGGCTTGTTGTCCTTCGGCTTCGTCGGCGTCACCGGCCTGATCGGCACATCGTCGCCCGCCGGCGTCACCGTGTTGCTCTCGCTCTTGGCCGACTTGTCCTTGTCCGACATGTCGATCTCGACCGTCGCGCCCTTGCGATCGTCGTCCTTCTTGCTCAGGTCGCGCCGCACCGGACTCGGGCTGTAGAAGAGCACGCCCGCGCCAAGCTCCAGCGGCAGCACCCGGACCTGCGCTCCGACGAAACCGACGCCCACTTTCAGCAGCGGCCAGATCTCGACCCCGGCCAGTTGTCCCCCACCCGGCGACCGCGTCAGCAGCCCGACCTTCACGATCTTGCCGTCGTAGTCGTCGATCCCCGGCAGCGCCGCATACGCCGTCCCGAGTCCGCGCACCCGGAAGAACTCTTCGTCGTCGGTCCCGACGCTCACGCCGATGCAACTGGGGAGGGAGAACGCGAGAAGGGCCACGGGCAAGAGCTTGAGATTCATGGTCGGTAGTGTCGGGTGGGGAGACACCCGCGGGAAGGCGCCCGTTTCGCGCGACGGGGGGGATTCTTGCCGGAAGAGCACTGCCGGGCCAAACAACCGGGAAGCCGTGAAAGCCGTGATCGGTGGTCTCGCCGGATCGCGCATGAGCCGGTGAAATGCCCACGCCGATGCCACCAGTCCCGGAGCCAGACCCGATGCCTGTTCCAGGGTCCCCGCCGCCACGTGCCGCCTGGCGCCCGGAGGTCGAGGCGATCGTGCTCGGTGCCCTCGAGGTCCCCGACCCCGGCGCCCGGGCCGCGTTCGTCGCCGAGAGCTGCGGGGGCGACGCCGCCCTGCGCGCCGAAGTCGAGGGGCTGCTGCGCGCCAGCGATGCGCCCGCGTTCCTCGGCGGACCCGCGGTCGCCGTGCCGAGGAGCGAGCAGGCCGGCGATCAGATCGGCCGCTACCGCCTGCTGCAGGAGATCGGCCAAGGGGGCTTCGGCACCGTGTGGATGGCGGAACAGACCGAACCGGTGACACGGCGCGTGGCGTTGAAGGTCCTGAAGCCGGGGATGGACACGCGCGAGGTGGTGGCGCGGTTCGAGCAGGAGCGGCAGGCGCTGGCGATGATGGACCATCCCAACATCGCGCACGTGCTCGACGCGGGTGCCACGGCCAGCGGGCGACCATTCTTCGTGATGGAGCTCGTGCGGGGCATGCCGATCACGAGCTTCTGCGACGACCGGAAGCTCGGCACGCGGCCAAGACTCGCGCTGTTCGCCGACCTGTGCGCGGCGATCCACCACGCCCACCAGAAGGGGATCATCCACCGCGACATCAAGCCTTCCAACGTGCTCGTGACGATGCACGGCGACAAGGCCGTGGTGAAGGTGATCGACTTCGGCATCGCCAAGGCGCTGCAGGGCCGACTCACCGACAAGACCCTGTTCACGCGTTTCGAGCAGTTCGTCGGGACCCCGGTGTACATGTCGCCGGAACAGGCCGTGATGAGCGGACTCGACGTCGACACCCGCAGCGACATCTACGCGCTCGGCATCCTTCTCTACGAGCTGCTGACCGGCGCGCCGCCCTTCGACACCAAGTCCCTCATCGCTGCCGGCTTCGACGAGATGCGGCGCATCATCCGCGAGGTCGATCCGCCACGGCCGTCGTCACGGTTGTCGACGATCGAGGGCGCGCAACGCACGACGGTGGCAAAGGCGCGGCACGTGACCCCCGACCAGGTCGGCCGTCTGGTCGATGCCGATCTCGACTGGATCGTCATGAAGGCGATCGAGAAGGACCGGGCCCGCCGCTACGAGACCGCCAACGCGTTCCTGCTCGACATCCGGCAGTTCCTCGCCGACGGGCCGGTCAGCGCCACTCCACCCAGCGCGATGTACCGGCTGCGCAAGTTCGTGCACCGCCACCGCACCGGCGTGCGGGTGGCGGTCGGTGCGACGGCCCTGCTGGTCGGCGCAACCGCCTTCAGTACGTGGCAGGCCCTGCGCGCAACGGCGGCGGAGTTCGGGGAACGTGCCCTGCGCGTCGAAGCCGAACGGGCGGGCGAGCAGGCGCGGCGGAGCGAGCGCGAGGCTCGCGCAGCAGCGGCGCGGAGCGCACGGTCGTCCAGGTTCATCCAGGCGTTGCTGGGCGGCCTCGACGCCACGGTCGCGCGCGACCGGGACCGCGACCTCGTCTACGACCTGCTCATGCGCGCGGGCCGCCGCGCGCAGGAGGAGTTCCGTGACGAGCCCGAGGTGGAGATCGAGGTGCTCGGTTCGATCGTCCAATGCTGTGCCGACCTGGGGCTGGTGCCGCACGCCTGCGAGTACGCACGCCGGGCGGTGCAGCTCGCCGAGCGCGCGTACGGACCCGACGACCTGCGCACCGCGGCTCTGCGGCTCGTCGCCGCGCGGCGGTCGCTCGCCCAGGGTCGCCACGAGGAGGCGCGAGCCTTCGTGCGGCAGGCCATCGCGACCCATCGCGCCGGCGCGGGCGTTGCCCGCGAGGGGATCACCGCGCTGACGGAGGCAGGCGACGTCCTGCTGGCGGTCGGCGACGTCGCCGCCGCGACCGACTTGCTGCGCGAGCAGTGCGCGGAGGCGTCGAGGTGCTTCCCGGCCGACGACGAACTCGGCGTCCGGGTCCGGGTCACCCTGGCCCGAGCGGAGTCGGCGGCCGGAGCGCCCGCGGCCGGCACGACGCTGCTGCGCGAGGCGTTCGCCGCGTGCGGGCGGGCGTTCGGGAGCACGCATCGACAGACCTGCGAGGTGGCAGTGCTGTTGTGCGATGCACTCGCGCAGGGGAAGGAGCCGGGCGCTGCCTACGACGTGGCCTTCGCCGCGGCAGGGGCGGTGCGCGACGCGAAGGCGGAGCACGGCGAGGCGGCGCAGCTCCTCTCGCGGCTGGCGCGGCTGCAGCGGCAGCGCGGGGAAGGACCAGCGGCGCTGGCGACGCTGGGCGAAGCACTGGCGATGGCGCGACGCGCGTCCGTCCGGCGCCCCGCACTCGGGGCGGAACTGGCGCGCGACCTTGCGGCCTGGCTCCGGGAAGCGGGCCGACACCAGGAAGCCGAGGCCGTCGCGCTCGACGACGGGGCGGCGGGCGATGGCACGGCGGCCCGCTTCGGGGCGAGCCTCGAGGTGCTGGCCGCGCGGTTGCGCGTCGATCCCACCGATGCGCAGGCCGCCCTGGCGCTCGCGTCCCGTCAGGCGTGGCTGGGCCGTCGCGAGGAATGGTCGGCGACCGTGCGCTCGATCCTGCGCGCCGTGCAGGACACGGCGCATCCACCGACCGCCGAACGTGCGGCGAAGGCGGCGATGCTCGTGCCCGGCGCGGATCGCGAGACGCTCGCACAGGCGCGGGCCCTCGCGCTGCGCGCGCTCGACGCGGACCCGGAGAGCGTGCTCAGGCCCTGGTTCCGCCTGTGCGCCGGCATGGTGGAGTACCGCGCCGGCAACCACGCCGCGGCCGAGTCGATCCTGTCGGGCATCGAGTTGACCGGGATGTACGAACAGCTGGCGACGGTGCCGATCTACCGGGCGATGGTGGCCCTGCGTCAGGGACGCTCGGCCGACGCCGACCACCTGCTCGCGGACGCCGAAGGCCGGATGCGCCCGCTGCCGCAGGATCCGCAGGATCCGTTCGCCCGCGGTGGCGACCACGACGACCTCGTCGCGTGGATGGCCTGGCGGGAGGCCCAGGCCCTGCGCCGTGAGGGGAAGTGAAGGACCCATGACCACTCCGGACCTGAGCAGTCTGCTCGCGGCCGCCGGTGCCGGGGATCGTGTCGCCGCCGAACAACTGCTGTCGCTCGTCTACGCCGAGCTACGGGCGCTGGCGCGGGCGAAGATGGCTGGCGAACCGGGGGGCCACACGCTGCAGCCGACGGCCCTCGTGCACGAGGCGTGGCTGCGCATCGGCGGCCAGCCCTATGCCAACCGGGCCCACTTCTTCGGTGCCGCCGCCGAAGCGATGCGGCGTCTCCTGATCGAGCGCGCCCGACGCAAGGCATGCGCCAAGCGCGGCAGCGGCATCGAGCACGTCCCGGCCGACGCGATCGAGATCCACCTCGAGCCCGGCAAGGAGCAGGAGGTCCTCGCCATCCACGAAGCCCTCGACGCACTGGCTGCCGCGGACGCCCGCAAGGCACAGGTGGTGAAGCATCACTACTTCGTAGGCCTCACCTTCGTGGAGATCGCCGAAGTCCTCGGCGTGTCGGAACCGACCGTGCGACGCGACTGGCAGTTTGCGCGGGCGTGGCTGGCGCGGTTCCTGGGGCCCTGCTGAGACAGGGCCCCCCGCCGGCGCGGATTCGCCAGTTCGTCGGGCGCTGATCCGGGCAACTTCCGCCCACAGGGACATGCTCAGCCTCCACCTCGGCGTCCCGTTCCTCGCTTCCCTCCTCCTGGTTCCTCTCGCCGCGCCCTTGGCGGCGCAGGCCGCCGCCACGCCTGCCCTGCCCGTGGCGTTCGTCCCCAACCGCGGGCAATGGCCCGGCGACGTGGCGTTCGTCGCGCGGCAGGGCCCTCTGTCGCTCTGCGCCGGCGCGGGCACGCTGACCTGCGTCGCCGGCGGCGCCACGATCGCGATCACCTTCCGGGGTTCCGCACCGCGGCCGGAAGCGGAAGCGCTTCTCCCTGGCGAATACCACTTCGCGCTCGGTGCCGATCCGGCGCGCTGGGTGCGAGGGCTGCGGGCGTCGGCCAGCATCCTCTATCGCGGCGCGTTCCCCGGCGTGGACGTTCGCGTGCGCGAGGGCGATGGCCTGCTGGAGTACGACCTGCTGCTCGCCGACGCGGAGGCCGTGCGCGGCGTCGAACTGCGCGTGGCGGGGGCATCGAGCCTGGGCATCGACGGCGACGGGCGGCTGCGCATCGCGACCGCCGCGGGCGCGATCGTCCAGACCGTGCCGCGGGCGTGGACGCGGGCCAGCGACGGCAGCGAGCATCCCGTCGCCTGCCGGTTCCGGTTGTTGGGACCAGACGCCTACGGGTTCGCGGTCGACGCGGTGGGCGGCGATCCGCTCGTGATCGATCCCGGTCTCGAGTGGTCGACGTACCTCGGCGCGGCGGGCGACGACCATCCGCGCGCAGTCGCCGTCGACGGCGACGGGAACGTGATCGTCGCGGGGAACACCAGCGGGGGCGGGTTCCCCACCACCGCGGGCGCGCTGCAGCCGACGCACGGTGGGTGGATCGACGGCTTCGTCGCGAAGTTCGATCCGTCGGGCCGGCGGCTCCTGTACGCGACCTTCCTCGGCGGTTCGAGCGCCGACATCGTCTACGCCGTGGCGGCGGGCGCCGACGGCGCGATCACGGTCGCCGGCAGCACTCTGTCGCCGGACTTCCCGGTGAGCGCCAACGCGTTCGACCGGACGCACGGGGGTGGCGGGTTCGATGGCGATGTGTTCGTGGCGCGCATCGATGCCACGCTTGGCACGCTGGCGTGGTCGACGTTTCTCGGTGGTGCCAACGACGAGCGTCCCTCGGCGCTGGCGTTGGCGCCCGATGGCGAGGTGGTGATCACGGGCAAGACGGGGAGCGTCTCGTTCCCCACGACCCCGGGCGCTCTGCAGACCGCGTACGCCGGATCCGACGATGGCTTCGTCACGCGCCTGCGCGCCGGCGGTGATGCGCTGGCCTGGTCCACGCTGCTGGGCGGGCGCGGCGTGGACCACCTCACCGCCGTTGCACTCGCGATCGACGGCTCGGTCTTTGTCGCGGGCGGTACCGAGTCGTCGGACATCCCGATGTCGGCGCAGGCCTTCGACCGCACGCGCGTCCGGCAGGACGGCTACCTCGCGCACCTCGCCGCGGGTGCGAGCGCCCTGCTCGGCGCGACCTACCTCGGCGGCAGTGAGAACGATGCGGTCTTCGCGCTGCTGGTGCACGACGACGGCACGGTGGTCGCCACCGGCCAGACCTTCTCGCGTGACTTGCCGGTGACGGCGGGAGCGTTGTCGACGGTCCTCCAAGGCTCGTACGACGCCTTCGTCGCCCGCCTCGACCAAGACCTCACGAGCGCGCAGTTCTCCACCTACCTCGGCGGCAGCAGCCAGGAATGGGTCGCGGCGCTGGCGCGGGGCAGCGATGGCCAGACGATCGTCGCGGGATCGACGAACTCGTCGGACTTTCCGACCACGGCATCGGCGTTCGACCGCACGCTCAACGGCGGGGTGGATGCGTACGTGGCGTGCCTGGACGCCACCGGCGCCGCGCTCACCTACGGCTCGTTCTTCGGCGGGGCGGGTGCTGACTTCGCGGCGGCGATGGCCGCCGACGGGCCGCGGGCCGTGATCGTGGCGGGCACGACGGCGTCGGTCGACCTGCCGACCACGGCGGGCGCCTTCGACCGCACCTACGCCGCCGGGGAAGACGGTTTCGTCGCGCGCCTCGAACTCGACGTCCCGTGCGACGAGCCGGCGCCGTTCGGGTGGGGCACCGCGGGCCGCGCCGGCGTGCCGCAGATCGCGACCAACTCCGACTTCTTCGCCGACAACGACGAGTTCGCGTTCTGGATCTCCCGCGCCGCGCCTCGCACGGTCGTGCTGATCGCCCTCGCCGCCGCGCGCGCCACGCCGCCGCTCGAGCTGGGCTACACGCTGAACGTGTCGCCGGTGACGATGCTGACCTTCCTCACGGTGACCGACGCCAATGGCGACGCGACCCTGCCGTTGCCGGTGCCGTCCCTCGATCCGGGTCTCATCGGTGGACGCATCGCCTGCCAGGCGATCGTGGTCGATCCCACGGCGCCGGTCGCTCTGAGCTCCAGCCGCGGGCTGGAGCTGCCGATCCTGCTGGACCCGCGCCCGAGCAGTCGTGCTCCGGTGCACTTCGCGTTGGATTTCGCCAGCGAGGCGGACAAGCAGGCCCAAGCGACGCTCGACCTGTTCGCACGCTGGCAGTCGGACCTCACCGTGCAGCACGATCCGCCGGGTCGCCCGTACCTGCACGTCGTCGCCTCGGTGGCGCGCGAACGCGCGATCCTGGCCGATGCCCGCAGCACCGCCAGCGTCAGAGCCGTGCGCGAAGACCGTTGGCTGGCGTTGGACGAGCACGGCCAGCCGGGCTATCCCAATGATCCGCGCTACGCCCAACAGTGGGGGCTCACGGAGATCGGCGGTCCTGTCTACCTCGGCGATCAGGTGCCTGCCGTGGCCGTGGTCGACTCGGGCGTGTTCACGGCCCACGTCGATCTCGGCGCATCGATTGCCCACGGGCGCGACATCCTCGACCAGGACGACGACTCCACTCCGCACGGTCTGGAAGGCGTCGCGAAACATCACGGCACCGCGGTGGCGGGCGTGATCGGCGCGACGATCGACAACGGCGTGGGGATCGCCGGCGTCTCGGGGCGGCGGCCGGGGCAGGCGGTGGCCCCGTGGCTCAAGGTGTACCGCGCCGGGGGCACGCCGACGCGACAGGGCGGACGGCGCAAGAACCGGCCGCGCGACCTCGATCTGTTCGATGTGTTCGAGTACCTCCTCGCCAACGCTGCGCCCGGGATCGTGAACCTGAGCATGAGCCATGGTCAGGACCTCACCGCCGAACATCACGCGCTGCTCGGCCGGATGGCGTCGGCGCAACTGCTGCTCGTCTGTTCGGCCGGGAACAGACAGACCCAGAAGGGCCTCGCCGTCGGCAGGATCGCCCGCGTCCCCGCGTCGCTGGCCGTCGGCGCACTCGAGCGCGACCGCAACGGAGCGCTGCGACTCTGGAAGGACAGCGCGCGTGGCGAGGGACTCGACCTCTGCGCACCGGGCGTCGACATCCAGGTACCGAGGTATGCCAACACGAGTTCTGGCTACGACACCGTCGAGGGCACGTCGGTGGCGGCGCCGCACGTGACCGGGGCGCTCGCGGTGATCTGGTCGTGGACCAAGCCCGGTCAGGCCGCGCGAGGCGACTTCGTGCGTTCGCTCCTGTTCGAGCATGCAGTGCGCGAACTCGAGCCGGAGATGGGGCGGGGCATCGTCGATCTGTCGGGCGAGCTCATCCTCGGCAAGCAGAACGGCGTCGCCGGGGCCACGCACCTCCGCTTCCCCACGCACTCGCCGCAGCCGGTCGGGCTGGGCGGCATGGGCAGCGTCGAAGTCTCTGCGGACCGCGCGCATTTCGTGTTCAGCGATGGCGCCGCGATCTGGCTGCGCGAGCGCCCGCTCGACGGCCGCGCGCCTGGCCCCGATGTCAACCTCAGTGCGCGCATCGCCGTGCC
The DNA here is from genome assembly GCA_964418595.1 of uncultured candidatus Brocadiaceae bacterium. Lineage (GTDB taxonomy): Bacteria > Planctomycetota > UBA1135 > UBA1135 > UBA2386 > CAYQMF01. The sequence goes on along the minus strand of CAYQMF010000078.1, from coordinate 13,880 downwards.
GATGCTGCAGTACGACAGCCCCGTCCTCACGCCGGACGGACGGACCGTGTTGTTCACCGCGGCGCTCGGCGGCCTGTATGCCGTCATCCGTGCCGACGTGAATGGCAACGGCTTCTCCATCCTGTCGCCGATCAACGAGATCCGCGATCACCTGCACATATCGCCGGACGGCCGGCGCGTGCTCTTCTCCGACCCGGCCACCGGGATCTGGAGCATCGACATCGGCACGGGGGCGCGGACCCTCGAACTCGCCATCGTCCGTCCGGACTTGTACCGCACGATCTCCTACGGGCACGCGCGCTACTCGCCGGACGGCACCACGATCGTGGCGCACGCCTACGACGTGCGGTCGCAAGGCCACGCCTGCGGCACCGAGTTCTGGCACGTCGACACCTCGCTCTTCCTGCTCACACCGGGCGGCGGCAACCAGCCGCGGCCGATTGCCGCGACCAGCGGCGGTTCCCTGTGCTGGAAGACCAGCAACGAGGTGTGGAGTGGCGACGCGGTGTGCTGCGCCACCTGGTCACCCAATGGCAGGTTCCTCTACTACCTCTACGTGACCAACCAGCCCGGCCGGAGCGAAGTGCGGAGCCTGGACATCCGCACCAGCACCGTCACGCGCATCGTCGCCGCACCCGACCCGATCCTGCCGCCGATGTGGGGGCGTCACCGCCTGGTGTCGAGCCGCTGGTGAGCCATCGGGTGGCGGCTCCGTGCCGGCCTCAGCGGCAATAGCACTTGACGATGTCGGCCGACGATGCCCCGAAGTCGATCGCCTTGATCACTGGCGTGCAGGTCTGGCCCGCACCGCATGCGCCGTCGCACTGGAAGCAGGCGGTCACCGTCTTCACGCCGGCGCCGATGGCGATCAGGGTCAACTTGGTGAAGCCGGCGGGGCAGTTGCCGCTGGCGTCGACGTCCTTCTTCTTGGGCTTGGCGCAGGTCGCCTCCGCGTCCTTCACCTTCACCTTGCCGGCGTTGCCCAGGAAGCCGCGCTGGCCGCCGTCGAACACGAGTGGCACGGCGTGCAACGTGGCCTCCGGAGTGGGCGGCAGATCGAGGCGGTAGCGCAACACGCCGCTTGCGCGCCGTGCGGCGCTGCGACCACAGGCGCACGAACCTCCCGATCCGTGGCAGTCGGCTTCCGATGACGAGCCCCGACACCGAGCACCGGACCAGTGGGGGTGGACTCTCGCCGGAACCTACTTCTTGGCGCCCGGCGCAGGCTCCGCGGTCTTCGGTGCCGACCAGCGCACGACGAAGAGCTTGTAGGACTTTCCGGTCAGCGGGACCGAGGGACCGGTGCCGATGCCGCCGAGCTTGGTGTCGATCTTCGTGTCGCCATCGGCGCGCGTCTTCAGCGTTGTCATGTGTGACCCGAACAACGTGGCCTTCCCTTTCTCGACGCTCTCGATCACGGAGGCGTGGCCGTGCCACCTGCCGTCCTTCTTGTACCAGTACTGCACGAGGTCTCCCGCCTGTGCCTCCTTCGGCTCGACCTTGGTACCGAGCTTGGCCGTCACCAGAGCACTCGCTACACCCTGAATCTTCTCGTCGTCGTCCTCGACCAACTCCTGTTCGTTCTTCTTGTCCTCGTCCGAGATCGCGACCTTGATGCCCGCGAGCGTCGTCGCGTCCAGCGTCTTCCCGCTCTGCTTCGCCAGCTCCGTGCAGACTGCGGCGAGGAAGCACGTGCAGTCGATCTGCTTCTTCGCCGCTGCCTCGCCGGCCCCGTAGGTCCAGCCGGCGTAGCGGTCCTTCCCGAGCGTGCGCGCTACGGCGAGTGCATCGGGCGGCGCCGGCTTGGCTGCGGGTTCGGACTGGGCGGCGAGCGCCATCACCAGAACGAAGGGGAGGACAGACGGAACGAATCGGAGAGAGCACATGGCGTTCACCTGTCGTGTTGGGTGGAAGGGGTTCGACGGCACTGTAGCCAGGTCCCACGTCACCGGCCGCGCGGCATGACGTCGATCCCGAACAGGTCCCGCATGTTGCTCGCGAATTTGTCGACCCGCGGCTGCTCCAGGGCCAGCGCCCGCTTCGCCTTCTTGTTCTGGGCCTTCGCGCTGCTGCTGATCGCGTTGCACTGCCGCACCAGTTCATCCGCCTCCAGGTACTGCAAGCCGCAGTAGCTGCCGAGCACGCCGCAGCCGAGTTCGGCCGCGGTGCGCCATCCCTTGGCCAACTCGCGCATCGCCGCGCTCGCGGCATCGGCACGCACGATGATCTCCGTGAAGAACTCGACCTGCTCCTCCAGCTTCCTCACGACCTCGCGATGCGCCTTGTACAGCGCTCGGGCCTTGGTCGTGGCCGCAGCCTTGTCGCCAGTGAGATCCGCGAGCGTCAGGCAGCGATCCTTGTCGGTGCACTCGAACACCGGGATCTCGATCGCGTCGACCTTCGCTTCGACCTTCTTCAGGGCCTGCATCGGATCGAGCGCCGCCTGCATCCACGCTGGTAGCTTGCTGTTCTCCTGCAGCAGCTTCTCGCGTGCCTTCGCGTCGTCGGCGCTCGCGAGCGCATCGAACAGCTTGTTTGCCGCATTCGCGCCGGTCGCGACCGCGCCGAGGGTCTTCGCGAGTTCGCTCACGACCTTGCTCGGCTTGGCCAGGGAGCCGACATCGGCCACGGTCTTGAGGCCTTCGGCCGCCGCCCCGGTGAACTTCAGGTCCCTGCGCAGCTTTTCGAAGCTCGCGGACGCATCCTGGGCCGGCAGAAGGGACACACTCGCGGCAAGCGTCGAGAGGAGGGACACCGCAAGGGTTCGAAGGTCGAGCATCGTGAAACCACAAGGCTCGCGCCCTGGTGTGTTCCGGACTTTCCTTGGGCACGTCGGTGGCATGCTCGCGCCAGGTCACCGCCACGCCAGCCCACGAGTAGCCGCCATGGATTGGCGGCGGGCCGCGAGATGCCCGATGCTCCCCGCCGCGTGACTACGCCGGCTCCCCTTCGACCCGATCCGGACGCGGCACTCCTCGTGCACGACGGGTCGCTCGCGCTCGCCTGGAACGCGCCGCTCGCCGCGGTGCGCCGAGCGCTCGCCGTGGGGGTCTTCGCGCTCGACGTGACACCGGGCTGGCTGCACGCCCGTCTGCTGCTCGCCGACGCGCAGTTCGAGCCGGAACTGGCCGATCAGCTCCGCGCGCATCCGCCCGTGTTCCCGCGTGCGGTCCCTTTCCCGCTCGCCTGGGTCGACGATCCCGACGCACTCGGTGCGATCGGTTTCGTCACTTGTCGGCACGATGCCGACGCCGCGGCGCACTTCCCGCCGACCATGCACGCCAGTGCACGGGACGTGCTGGCGTGGCTGGGGGAGACGACGCAGCAGAGTCTGCGCGCCGACCTGGACGTGCCCGAGACGGGCGATGGTGGTTCGGTCGCACTTGGCGTCCTCATCGCGGGGCTGCTCGCCGCCGAGCCGGATCTCCTCCCGGATGGCTGGGGCGCCGACGCCGACGCGCATCGGTTTGCGGCCACGGGAGGTTTCGTCTCGCAGCCGACTCCGAACCTCGTCCCCATCGCCACGGCGACCCTCGCTGCCAAGATGCGCACGCTGCGTGCGTTCGGCTACCGCACGTTGTTCGTGGTGGCGGACGAAGTTGTCATGGCGGCGAGCGTCGCCGGTCTCGAGATCGTCGCGCTCCCGCCGGATCCGGCTCGCGCTCTCGCCGAACTCCGCGGGTGGTTCATCACACGGCTGTCGCTGCGGCGAAGGCTCGCGCGCCTGCGTCGCCGCCACTGGCGTGCGGCCCTCGCATGCCTCGCGATCGCGCTTGCCTTCGTCGCGCTCTCGGTCGGGCTACGGGTGTGGGCGCAACGCGATGCCGACGTGACCGCGCGCGGCCTCGTCGCAGAAGCGGCGGAGCGTGCGCACTACGCTGACTACGCCGAAGTCGCCGACTTGCTGCGCCGCGCGATCGCGTTGTCACCGGACTCGGTGCTCGCCAACGACCTCGCAGCGGCCGAAGCGCGGGCCAAGGTCGTGGTCGCCACCGCAGCGGCGCCGTTCGCGCAGATCGAGCCGGCCTTCGTGGTCGACGCGGCCAACGGTGAGGTCTTCGGGTCGACGCCGACGACGTGGACGCGCTGGAGCCTGCGCACCGGAGAGACCCTGTGGTCGATCCCGCGCGAACAGGTGCCGGTCACGTTCATGGCCTGGGGAGCCGAAGGTGTCGCACTCCTGGCGCAACGGTCGGGTCGCGTGCAACTCCGGCGCGTGCGCGACGGAGCCGTGTTGCGCGAGACCGACCTCGGGATGATCCCGGCCGCCGGTTCGATCGACGTCGCCGGCTCGCGCGCGGTGATCGCGGGGGAGGACGGCGTGGTGGTGTGGCAACCGGATCTCCGCGAAGTCCACCGCATCGACCACGTGCCCTTCGCGCTCGACGACGCGGTGCTCCTCGCTCCGGGTGGGAACGAAGGCGCCGTCGTGCACGCCGACGGCACGGCCACGGTCTTCGACCTGCTGGCGCGGCGTGGCCCCCCACGCAAGACAGCGATCGACGTCGCGACGTCGGCGACCGGAGTCCGGCTCCTCGACGCCCGCGGGGGCTGCGCGTGGCACGTGGTGACCAGCGGGGACCTCCACGCGATCGTCGCGTGGGACGTGTTCGCCAATCGCGAACTTCGCCGCGTAGCGCTGCCGCCGGGCGTCGTCCCGCTGGCCGGCCTGGGCGACGAACGCTCGCACGCGGCAGTCGTGTTCGCGCAGCCGGTTGCCACGCCGGAGATGGTCTCCCTCGTCACGTGGCCCGACGCCTCGCCCGACACTCCGCGCACGCTGCCGCTGCCGCGCGACCTCGAGCACGCGGGTCCGCTCGCGTGGGCAGGGCCCCGCCGCATCGCTGCGTTCACGCTGTGTGCCCAACCGCTGCCGATGGGCAACGAGCCGACCTTCGCCGGCCGCCCCTTCTCGTACGGCACGCTCCTCCCGATCGACCTCGACCACGGCATCGACGAAGTCCCCGGCTGCCTCCTGTCCCCCACGTGCGCCGCCGCGGATCCCGCCCACGCACGCTTCGTCACCGGCTGCGCCGACGGAATGCTGCATTGGTGGTCGGCGAGCGACCTGCGCCACGTCCGCACGCGCCGGATCGCGTCGACCGCGATCGTCGGGTGTTGGTTCGACTCCGGGCGTCTGCTCGTGACCCTCGCCGACGGCCGCCTCCTCACGCTGCCCGCCGACGGTCAGGGCGCGGTCGACGAGGCGCTCGCCTTCCCCACGCGCGTTGGTGTCGCCGCGTTCGATCCGACCTGCCGCCGTGTCCTCGTCGCGCCCTCCCCTGACTGGCCAATCCCTGTGCCGCCCCCGAAGGAGGGAGGTCCTTGGATCCAGGAGCGGCTATCTCCCGGTCAGATTGCGACAGACTGGCTCATCCAGGAGAAGGGTCGAGCCTGGCTGCTCGACCTGAAGACCTCGCCACCATCCCTCACGCCGATCGACAACGCGCCGACCAGCGTGGTCGCCATGGCGGTGCTTCCCTCCGGCGCGATCGTGCTGAGCGGCGCGATGGGCAGCCTCGACGCACGCTCGGCCTCCACTCCGCTGGAGCCTGGCACGCGCCTGCGCGTGTCGATTCCGGTGACGGCGGTCTCCGCCGCTTCCGATGCAACCGTACTGGCGCTCGGCGACACCGCGGGCCACACGCATGTCGTCGACGCTGCGACGCTGGTCCTGTTCGGCACGCAGGATCCGGCGCAGTCGGATGACAGCCCGGCCCCAGTGACGGCGCTCGCCTGGCCGTCCGCAGTCGAAGTCTGCACGGGCTTTGGTCTTGTGGCGGGACAAATGCACGCCCTCGACGACGTGCATGTCCAGGCATGGCACCGGCTCGAGGCTGTCAGTCGCCCGGTGTATCGCGGGCAGGCCAGCGGTGTCTGCGCGCTGCTGCGCTTGCAGTCGTCGGCGCTCGTGGCATTGGGTCGGGGGGACCGGGCCATGTCGTTGCTGGTGCTTCGATAGGCAGTGAAGTCGGTGCCGCGGTGAGCGGCATGCCAGTTGCTCCGCGGGGGCGCCTTCGCGTTGCGCTCATCCCTTCGTCTTCCGCCGCTACGCTACCGCCCCATGCACGAGGATCTCGGAGAGTCTCTGAGTTCGTGGATGCACTCGCCCAACCTCGGGGAGCGAGACGCTCACCTCGAGCTCCTCGATGCCGTCTGGCATCACCTCCTCGCGCCGTACGTCCGCCGGCATCGGCTGCCGCCCGATCCGTTCGAGCCCCGGCGCAAGACGTGGCACCGCGAGGAGACCCTCAGCGCGGCGTGGGAGTTCCTGCAGGACGAGGTCGCGCCGTGCGTGCGCGCGCACGGTGTACCGCCGCACGACCTGCTCCGCCATCGCGCGCGGAAGTGGGTCTGGCGTCAGCACCGCCGGCAGGACCCGGTCGGCGCGGCGGTGTACCAGGGCTTCGGCAAGGCGGTACGTTCGCTGCTCGCCGCCGGCAGCGGGGCCGTCGCGCTGCGCCGGCCCACGTCCCGACGGACGCAGTGGCTCCGCGACGTCGTGTTCCCTGGCTCGTGCGCGGCGCGGGTCGTGCCGCCACCGGAGGAACGCGACATCGAGGATCTCCTCGATCTCGGCGGCTGGGACGCCGACCTCGCCCGCGGTGGCAAGCAACGCCTCTGCACGTGGCTGCGCGCCTGGCTCGAGGACCTGCCGCGCCTCTGGCAGCGGGGGCCCTGGCCGGGTTGCAACGTGCGGCCCGTGTTCGATGCGGTGCTCGCACGCGTGCGCGCCGCAGCCACGAAGATCGTCGCCTCTCACGCGCTCGGCGATCCCGACGTCGCCGACCCGCGCGCCAACGCACCGTCGCAAGGGCCGGAGGTGGCCGCCATCGCGAACTGGCTCACGACCAGCGGGCTGATCGGAGCCGATGCCCCGGCCCACACCAAGGCCCGCGCCTTCTACCGGGACGTGCGCCGCGACCTCCTCTCTCAAACCAACCGGCCGCGGCACAAGCGCTGCACGCGCCTCGCCACGTGGATGCTGGTTCGCACCCGCGATCGGCTCTCGCGGGAGTTCGGGACGCTCGCGCAGCAGCTCCACGGCGCCGAGCTGCGTCACGCGTGCGTCGACGCGACGGTCCACACCCTGACTTTCGTGCTCCGGGAATGGCCGACCGAACGCGACCTGACCGCCGACTTCCACGGCCCGCGGATCACACGCGGGATCTTCCCCGCGGTGCAGCGCGTGCAGCAGGCGGAGGATCGCGACGTCGTGCGCCAGATGATGAGGGAGCGGCTCGAACAGGCGGTGCGAGTCGCTGCGCGCCGCGGCTGATTCACGATTCACGTCGGCCCGCGACCCAGCGCGCGCCGGGATCCCGACTCGAAAACCTGGACTCGAACCCCAACCCACTCCTTGGTCTTCACCAGTCCCACGTCCATGTCCGACGACTCCGACCTCTTTCCCAACGGCCCCTGGACCGGCTTCTACCAGCACGGTGGGTGGCGCTACCGACAGGACTTGAACCTGACGTTCGAGAACGGCGGCCTTCGCGGCATCGGGTCCGACATCGTCGGCAACTTCGTGGTCCGGGGTCGCTACTGCCGCGAGAGCCTCGAGGTCACCTGGACCAAGACCTACCTCGGCGCCCACTCCGTGGAGTACCGGGGCTTCCGCGAAGGCCGCGGCATCTGGGGCACGTGGACCATCGCGCGGTACGACTCCTCGGGGTTCCACATCTGGCCGGGTACCCAGGACGGTGCCATCGCCACCGAGACCGCCGCGGAGACCTGCACCGAAGCCGCGGCTCCTGCCCAGGTCGGGAGCAAAGCCTTGCAGACCGGCAGAGTCTGCTGACTGCTGAGCACTCCGCCCCCCGATCCCTCCTTGCAGCCACGCAAAGTCTGATCTCCATGCGCCGAACCTCGCCCACCCACCCCGCCACGCCGGTCGGCGTCGCGACGGCCCCGCTCGTGCCGCTGAGCTGGCACGACCACACGCGCGCCGCGCTCCGCACCAGCCGCATCCTCGTCCTCGTCGGCTCGCCCGGCGTCGGCAAGACTGCGTTCGTGCAGCACGAGTCGCTCGCCACCACCGGCCGCCCGGCGGAGGAACTGCAGGGCGGACCGAAGGTCGACGACGTCGCGTTCTTCGGGCGCTACGTGCTCGAGCGCGACACCACGCCGTTCCGTGATGGCCCGCTGGCTCGCGCGCTCAAGGCGGGGACCTTCTTCGTGCTCAACGACGCCGGGCAGGTGCCCTTCGCGCAGCTCTCCGCGCTCCTGCCGCTCCGCCATGGCAACCGCATGGTGAACCCGCTCTCGCTCGAGGAGATCGCCGTCCCCGAGAGCTTCCGCGTGATCCTCACCACCAACCACGAGAACTCCTCCTGCCGCAACAACGCCACCGCCATGCAGTCGCTGCTCGACGGGGCGTTGGTGGTCGAGGTCCCCGAGCCGACCGACGAGCAGATGCGCGCGATCCTCGCGGCGCATTGCCCCAAGGCGAGCGAAGCGCAACTGGACGGCGTGCTCGCGATGCGTGGGCGCTTCCAGAGCCTCCTCGAGAACGGTGACGACAAGCAACCGAAGGTGAGTGCGCGCGCCCTCATGCAGCTCCTGGATCTCATCCGTGGCGGCATGGAGGAGCGTCAGGCCGTCGAGCTCGCGATCGTCGGCAAGTTCCTCCTCGACCGCGACCGGCACGAGGCGGCGCGGCTCACTGCTTCGCTCCCGTGAGTCGTGCCGTGGCCCCGAGCCTCCTCACGCCGGTTGGCCAGCTCCGGCCGAACGTGCTCCCGATCCTGGCGTCCTGGATCGCCGAGGTCGGCCTGCCCGTCGAGATCGACGCACGCAGCGCGCGCACGGCGACGGCGGTCGTCGAGCCGCGCGTCCTGGTCGTGCACCCGGAGCGCTGCACGATCCTCGGCCTCTTGCTGGCCGCCCGCGTGTTGTCGGAAGCCGTGGCGGCCGACCGCGCCGGCGCCCCGCTCCCGCGGCGCGTCACATCGCGCGCGCGGGCATCGTTGATCCGCCGCGTTCCCGCCCTGCATGCGGTCCCGCGCGACCTGTGGGCACGGGCGTTCGGCGACGACGACGGCCCCGCGGTCCGCCGGACACACGCGACCCTCACCCAGGCACCCGAGTGGGTGGAGCACTCTTCCGACCAGGCCGTCCGTTCGAGCTCTGCGTTGCCTGGGATCGATCTCGAACTCGTCCTCTCGGACGCCCAGTTCGATGGCGCGCCCTCCGCGATCGACGAACTCCTCGCGTCCATCCGCGCCGGTCGTCGCCGTCTCCACACGCTCCCCGACTTCCCGGACGTCCCCTTCGTCGTGGCCCAGGTGCGCGTCAACACCGCACCACGCCAGTCCGACGACGACGGCAGCCTCGCGCCCGTCGAGAGCCTGGTCCAGTCCTACGCGCGCTGCGTCCGTCAGTCCGCCGAGGGTCTCCCGCTGGCGCAGCCGCCCGAGGCGTCCGCCTTCGCCGGCGCCCGCCTCGACCCTCGACCACCACCGCCTCGCCGAGATGCGCGCGGCCCTCCGCGCCGGCCGCGAGTTCGCCGTGTTCGTCGAAGAGGGTGACCCGCAGACGACCTTCGACCCCACCCAGCACGCCGCGGTCATCCTCTACGACGTTGCTGCCGCCCGCCCCGGCGACCTCGAGGGCGGCTCCGCCGCGCCGCGCCTCATGATGACGTTCGCGCGGGCCTACGAGCATCTGCGCATTCCCACGGAGATCCGGCTCTGCGCCGGCCTGCGCGTCCCGGGTCCTGCCCGGAAGGAGGTCTTCGTCCTCTTCGACTTCTTGGTGAAGGCCATGGAGGAGGACTGGTCAGCCCTCACCAGCCGGGTTGCGCGTGTGCTCCCGATCCGGCTCGACCAACCGGGCGTACTGTCGTGCTTCGAGCCCTTGTCGTTCGCGCGCGTGGCCAGCGCCTTCCGCGCGCACGCGCGCGGCCGTGGCGAGGACTGGTGTCGACGGCTGCATCCCATGCTGCTCGCACCGAACGACCTCCGGAGCGTGGGAAAGGTGCAGCATGCGGTGTCGCGCATCCAGGCGTCGTTGGTCCGGAGCGTCGACGAGTTGCACGAGAGGGTCGGGGACGTGCACAGCGCGTTCCTCTGGCTGCCGAAGGCGTTGGTCCGGCGGATTCCGCGGGCTACGCGACTGGGACGGGTGGTGTATCGGGGCAACGCGGAGTAGCTGCTCCGAGATCAGCGGGCGGTAGATTCCATCATTCAATTCACTCGTTAAGGCGCTCAAGGCGGATGGCTCGCAGATGCAACATGCTCATCGTAGCTCCCTCTTGGGCCGGCCAACCGGCTGTCCGAAACACAAGGTAGTTATCTCCAGCCCGGAGGTTGATCCCGGTACATACTTGGCGATACCGAAACTCCGGTCCAGTGCTTGGCCATTCCGTTCCCTTCCCGGCCGTTGACTTCCCGTTCTGGTCCGGCTTCTGGTTCACCCAGAGCTTCAGGCTTCGGCCCCACTGATTCTCGTAGGTCGCGTGCATGCTGTATACACCATCTTTTTGAAGCTTGATACTCAGCACAATCTGTGCGTTATTGGTCTGACTGTTACCCTGCAGATGATCGTTGTTGAACAGTTGGATCCCCGTGGTCACGATGTCAGGATCATCAAGCCCGGGATGCTGAACTCCTAGAGTTTCAAAGATGTCTTGCGCCAAGAACGTGTGAGCCCTCGGATCAGGTGTCGCGTTCTGCGCACTCATATCTTCCTGTCGCAACAGTTGGCGAATCTTGGGGTACGCTTCCAGTGGGATTACCGCCGCCAGCGGAAGGGCGACGACGGACATTGGTCCAGGAACGACCCGGATCGCGCCTTCGTTCAGGCTGCGTTGAAAGTCCCTGATACTGTCCAGGGAGTTCAGCCCCGAGATCACACGGAGCAGTTCAGTACCAGGACTCACGGACGACGGGGTGGCCATCGAGTAGACTCCGCCTGCTGCCACGAAGCTGGAGATGCTGACCGCAGCTCTTCGACACGTCCTGCTCATTGACTCCAACCTCTCATCCGTGAGGCTCATCTCTCCCAGAAGGGCGACATTCGCTTTGATGCTGCGCTTTGCCTCCTCGGAATCAGTCACTGATTCGCTGTTCATGGTCGCTACGATGCTAATCCTTGCTCCCTTGATTACACATACGACGCAGTGCGTGCCGAGGGTGTCTATGATGTCCTTCTTCAATTGCTGAGCCTCACTACCATTAGGCGCGGACGAGTTCGTGACGGCAGGGGGATTCAGCTTCCTCTCCATCGAATCTAGGTAACTGGCTACCTCTTTTATCAACGTGCGCGATTGGGGGATTCGCTCCTGTTCGCTACATTCCCACGACAAGAAAACGCGCCGGCTTTCACTATGGTTCTCCCGCCTCCGATTCTGCGCGGAGCTGAATCCACCGGAGGCGATCAAGAATGAGCCCGCGAAACTGAAGTCCGTCTTCAGAAGCTGCTCCACCTGGTCGCGCGTTTCGGCTTCGTGCATGATAAAGACACCGCGAACGCCAGGGAGATTCTCACGGCCACCTCCCGCAGACGGCTCAGGGCCGACTGCCGGTTGAACGCCAGGGTTGGGTGCCGAGATTGTTGCGATGGGCCTCCGCAGCTGGTAGCCGCGCCCAGTTACAACGATTCCGTAGCCCGGCTCCGGTATGGCCGACCCGACGATCGGGAGCTGCGCCGACTCAGCGACTGGTGCAGCTTGAGCTCGTTGTGCAGGTAGCCCGCCTAGACCTAAGAGGGGGGTCGCGTAGACGAAGAGGGGCAGAAGCAGCCGTGGAAGAAGACGGTCGTTCAACATGTTGGATGCGAATCGCGGGGACGCGTGGGTCGGACGGAACTCGGAGATCGGACGTCGTGGACTATGAGATAGTGGTTGGGGATCGATGCGCTGTTCGCGAGGTACGGTTCTCGTCTGCGCAGGAGCGAGGTTTCAGATCCGGCGCTGGGGGCAGCTGAGGTGGGGAGTGCATTCGGGTACTCGTGTCACCCCAAGGCGTCAGGTTGCCTCGATTCCGGCTTCCGGTTCGTGGTTCGCAGGATCCGGTGGAATCGAAACGTCGCTCCGAGTCCGTGCACGTTCGCCACCGACGGCTACTCTCCCCCATCCCGTGACCCCCGACCTCGGACGCCGCCTGTGCGACTGGGTGCTGCTCACCCGCTGCGAGCCGAGCGCACCGGTGCCGGCTGGCCTCCTTGCCGAGATCGGGCAGACCGTGCTGTCTCAGCCCATCGACCGTCACCGCCTCCCGCCGCGCATCCTCCTTCCCAGCGCAACCCGTTGGGACGCCGAAGCGCAGACCGCCGCGGTCTTCGCCTTCCTCGCGGACGACATCCTCCCGCTCCCCACCGCCGACCTCGAAGCCGGCGTCGCCACGGCCCTCCTGGTGCACATGGGGCGCCACTGGGTCTGGCGGCGTCACGCGGAACACGACCCCGTGACGGCGCGAACCTACCGGGCCTTCGGGGGCGCGTTCCGCAAACTCCTGGACGAAGGTGCGCCGGGCGTGGGCGCGGGGCCGGAAGGCCGCGCCAAGGATTGGCGCTGCTCCGGCGTGCTCGTGGGGACGAACCCGACGGCGAGGGCGGTCACGGCCGACGACCTGCAACAACTGCAGCGCGCTGGCGGGTGGCGCGCAGATCTCGCCCGCTGGGGCACGGCACGCTCTCGGCGCGCGCTGTCGACCCGGTTCGACAGCACCGCCCGCCGAGTCCGGAATCGCTTCGCCTCGCAGGCTTGGTCTCGGTCGCACTCACATGCGACCCGACTTGCACGAGATCCTCACCGAGGCGGGGCGGCACAAGCGTCGGCCGACGCCACGAACGCGTGATCCGGAGGCGGCGAAGGAACCCATGCGGGCGGGCTACCGCCTCGAGTTCGAATTCGCCGACCGGCTCGGGCCCCTGCGCCGGATGCTGCGCAGGCAGGTCGGTCGACCGTGGAACGACGTGTACCGCGAGATCTGCGCCGCGGTGAAGCGCACCAGCCTGGCCGGCCAGCACATCCTCGAGCACGTCCGCGGGGAAGTGACCTTCGACCTGGTGCGGTTCGGTCGGCGCGCCCTCTTCGTCGACGACCACGGCATCCTGCGCGTGCACGCGCACGCACGCCGCGTGCCTCGCGAAGACGATCCGTTCGTGGTGCGCGAGGGGGACGTGCGCTGGCTCGCGACGGCGCACGGTTGGTTCCGACCACGCACGGATCGAGCGCTGCGTTGGTCACGGCGGGACTGCGGCTGGTACCTGTCGCTGTCCGACACCGTGGAGCTGCCCTGGCAGGGGAAGGTCCTGTGGCGCCCGACAGGGAAGCGCGTGGCGTGGGCGTTCGCGCAGCGTGCGGCCACCGTGTCCGAGGAGCACGAGACGCTGCCCGGTCCGTTCGTGCAACGACGCGCGTAACTCTGCGGGCAATCACGACCTGAGCACGCAGGCCTCGATGCACGCTGTGGGTCCGCCGCACTACGGCAATGACTGACGCGCGGGTGCGACGCCGGGGGCTGTCGCCGCCCCGCGCCGCCGCTACGCTCCCGGCGCCATGTCGCACGACCTCGGGAATCGCGTGAGTGCCTTGGTGGCGCACCGCCACCGCGACCCGGCCTCGAGCGTGCCGGTCGAGTTGCTCGACGAACTGTGGCGCAGCGTGCTCGCGGCGCTCGTGCATCGGCATCACCTCGCGCCGGAGCCGTTCGGTTCGACGCAGGAACGTTGGCGCAGCGTCCAGTGCCAACAGGCGCTGGCATGGGCGTTCTTGCACGAGGAGGTCCTGCGGCTCCCGGTCGCGAACGGCGCGTTGCTCACGCATCGCGCCAAGAAGTGGGTGTGGCGACAACACCGCAAGCAGGACCCGCTCGGGGCGAGGGTCTTCAGGAATCCGTGTGGGCAGACCGCGATCTCGGGGCCTGATCGCTTGC
>CAYQMF010000077.1:0-32479 GCA_964418595.1 uncultured candidatus Brocadiaceae bacterium | reverse complement strand
CCTCGTGGCCCCGCCCGGCGACGAGAACTGGGCGATCATCGTCAGCTATGAGGACAGCGGCCACGTCGAAGACGACGACGCCGCTGGCCTCGACTATGCCTCGCTCCTCAAGGACATGCAGGAGGACGCGCGCTCCGGCAACGCCGCGCGCAAGAAGGCTGGCTACGGCGGCGTCGACCTGCTCGGCTGGGCGGAAACCCCGCACTACGACAGCACGACCAAGAAGCTGTACTGGGCGAAGAAGCTGCAGTTCGAGGGCAACGAGAGCCCCACCCTCAACTACGACGTGCGCGTCCTCGCCGCCGGTGGCGTCCTCGTCATGAGCGCCGTCGCGGACATGTCCGAACTCACGGCCGTCGCCGCGGGGGTGAAGAAGATCCTCCCGGCCACGGAGCTGCGCGCCGGCCATCGCTACGGCGACTTCGACTCGAGCGTACACAAGGTCGCCGCCTACGGCATCGGCGGCCTCATCGCCGGCAAGGTGCTGGCGAAGGCAGGGCTCTTCAAGGTGCTGCTGAAGCCGCTGCTCATCCTGCTCGCGGTGGTCGGCGGCGTCGTCGCCAAGATGCTCGGCCGCCGCAAGAAGGACGCGGGGACTAGTACCGCCAGCTCGTGACGTCGGCGCCGGGCGGCGCGGTCTTGCCGATCCGCGCCAGCATCTTGTCCACGTACATCACGTGGTAGCGCAGGCGCGAGATGGCATTGGGGCGCGTGGGATCGCCGTTCCAGCAGTGCTCGGCACGATCGCCGTAGAGGACTTCGGCCTCCGCCGGCGGGTCGGTCGCCGCGCGCAGGAACTCCTCGACGTGGTACACCGCCAGCTCGAGGAAGTAGTTGTCCATCGTCCCGCAGTACAGGTGGATCTTGCCGCGGACCTTCGGCCCGAGCGTCGCCCAGTCGCGCCGCAGGATGTGGCCGAGGTCGTAGTGCTCACGCCAGTGCGCGGCGACCGCCGGATCGATGACGCCGGTCTGCTTGTCCCAGATGCGCTTGGGATAGCCGTCGTCGCCCACCGGGCTGTACACCGCCTCCCAGATGTCCCACTGCTGGCCTGAGCGCGACTTCGTGCCGAGCACGAGTTCGAGGTTGTTGATCTGCTCGATGGTCGCGGTCGTGCGGCCGAGGTGGTCGCGCTTGCCGGGCCGCGGCACGCGCGCGAAGTCGCCTTCGAGCCAGTACGCGTTGCGATCCTGGTAGATGTCGACGACGGTGTAGGCGCGGAAGTCGATGGGGTCGGGGCACGCCGCGAAGCAGCCGTTGAAGTCGTCCGGATAGAGGACCTGCGCCGCCAGCGCTTCCCAACCGCCGGTCGAGCCGCCGTACGTGAAGCGCGCCCACCCCGCGCCGAGGCCGCGGAAGGTCTTCTCCACGTGCGGGATCAGCTCGCGCATGATCGCCTCGCCGTACGGGCCGAGGTTCTGTGAGTCGACGGCGTACGAGTCGTCGTAGTAGGGGTTCGCGTGCTGGATCTGCAGGATCAGGAAGCGCGGGAAGCCGGGACCCGTCCAGGTCTTGAACAGCTCGTACGCCTGCTCCTCCTGGATCCTGTTGTAGCCGTGCAGGCGGAAGCGCTCGCTGTAGTCGGGCGCGAGGTCGGGGTTGGGCGGGGTCTCACGGAAGCCGTCGAACGTGTGCGGGAAGTGGCCGTGGTTGACCACCAGCGGATAGCGGGCGTCTGGGTGCTCGTCGAAGCCGTGCGGCAGGAGCACCACCGCGCCGAGGTGCATGGGCCGACCCCAGAACGCGGTCAGCAGCTTGCTCTGGATCCGCAGGTGCTTGATGTAGCGCGTGTCGGCGGGCGGCGGGATCGCCTCGATCTCCCGGTCGAGGACGAGGGCGAGCGTGCCCGCGTCGCGCGGTGTGAGCCGGACCTTGCGCGGCACGCTGAACAGGTTGCCCGGTGCCCGGTTCCACTGCTGCCCTTCGCCGCGGTCCATCGGCAGCTTGACGACGTGGCCGTCGCCACGGCGGAAGGTCTCGTAGCGGTGCAGCAGCGCCTGGACCACGTACTCGCCATCGGGCACGTCGGCGAGGTTGCGCAACGGATGGCCCAGCGCGCTGCGGTCGATCGCGACGGCGCGGCCGGGCCCCCAGTCCTCGACGTCGATGCCGAACACCTGCGCGCTGGCGACGCCATCGCTCACCTGGAAGCGCGGCTCTTCGGAGTCGCGCGTCGCGAGGATGACGAGGAGCCGACCGTCGAGGGGCTTGGCGCTGCGCTCCGCCGGGAAGGCGACCTCGATGCGCGCGCCCTGGGCTACGACTGGCGAGACCGGGAGCGCCAGGGCGAGGGCGAGGGCGAGGCCATCGAGGAGCCAGGACGAGGACGAGCGCGGCTTCGGGGTCATGGTCGGGACGAGAGGATGGGCGGCCTGGGGCGTGCCCCGAAACGGCGACGAATGAAGCGTTTCCTGGTTCGGTCGGATCCCGCGCGGGCACCTGGAGGGAGGCGGCGCACCCGTGACCAGGCGCCGCGCCCTCGAAGGTCTGACCCAATGCGCTCCCTTTCCCACACCATAGTCCT
The DNA here is from genome assembly GCA_964418595.1 of uncultured candidatus Brocadiaceae bacterium. Taxonomy (GTDB): domain Bacteria; phylum Planctomycetota; class UBA1135; order UBA1135; family UBA2386; genus CAYQMF01. Next base: position 29,955 of record CAYQMF010000077.1, on the reverse strand, counting down.
CGTCCTCGGTGCCGCGCTCCTTGCGAGCATCCGCGCCCAGGTCCCGCCCACGCCTTGCGCCGCAGACCTGGCCCTCCTCGCGAACGCGGCGGAGAACACCTGGCGCGTGCCGCTGCACGCGCACTTCGACGACACCGTCGGGGGGTCGTACGGCCTGTGGGCCGCGGGGGCCGAGTACAAGGCCAGCTTCCACGACGGTTTCTCGTTCTACCCGCGGCGGCGACCGGACCAGCCACTCGTCCATCTGCGTTGGCGCACCGTGTCGATCCGTTGCGGGGAGGTCGAACTGCGGACCGACGCGCCCCGCGCGCACACGACGGCCTGGCGACACGTGCTCGATCACGGCAACGTCGCCGAGGTGTACGACGTGCTCGCCGGGGGCGTCGAGCAGTCGTTCGTGTTGCCTCGTCCGGTCGGGCCGGGAGATCTCGTGGTGCGCGGCAGGATCGACACCGCGCTCACCGCGGCGGTCACACCCACGGCGGCATCGCAGGCGCTGACCTTCGCGAGCGGGGGCGAGCCCGTGGTCCGCTCCGGTGCGGCGTTGGCCTTCGATGCCGCGGGGCGGCGCACGCCGGTGACGACGCACTTCGACGGCACCCACATCGAGCTGCGGCTCGCCGCCTCGTTCCTCGCCGACGCGGTGTTCCCCGTGACGCTGGATCCGCTGACCACGCCGGTGACGCTGGCTGTCCCGCCAGCGCTGATCGTCCACTCGGCGGTCGCCGCGAACAACGCGTCGGCCGCGGGCAAGGCGATGGTCGTGTACACGCGCAACTTCGCAGCCGGCGACGACGACGCCTACGGCTTCCTGTGCGACAAGGACTTCGCCAACATCGTGCAGGTGTACGCCGACGTCACGACGGCGTGGAGCACGGTCGACGTGGACGTCGCCCACGTGCGGAGCGCGCCGACGCCGCGCTTCGCGATCGCGGTCCAGCGCGACTTCAGCGCCACGAGCCGCGGCGTCCGGGTCTACTTCCACGGCGACACCAACACGACCCTCAACAGCGGCGTCACCCTCTTCCCGGATGCACCCACGGGCTACCGGCGCCAGCGCCCCTGCATCAGCGGCGACGCCGACGGTCTATCCGGCGACTGTCTGCTGGCCTTCGAGCAGGAACCGGCGACGGTCGTGCCTTCCCAGGCCACCCAGGTCTGGGTGACGAACCTCGACCAGGTCCCGAGCATCGCCTGGAACTACGTGGTCGACGACGGTGCGAGCTACGACGCCGAGCAGCCTGCCCTGGTCCCGATCCGGGGCGGAGTCGGCAACACCGACTGGGTGTTGGTCTGGCGCCGCCGCGACGCGGGGCTCGGAGTCGATGTCCTGATGGTCGGTCGCATGACCCCTGCCCGTACGCGCGAAGGCTATGCCATGACGTCGATCCTCGGGACGATGGGTGAACTGGCGGTCGCAGGCTCCTGGGCGGGGGATCCGACCGGTCGATTCACCGTCGCCTGGGTCGCGTCGAGCGGACTCGGCACCCAGACGCTCGAGGCGATGCGCTTCGATCTCGGCAGCTCCGGACCGCCGATCCTGCAACCGCAGCGCCAGCTCGTCAGCGGCGGCACCGGGGTGCTGGGCGACGTGGCCATGGAGCACGACGGGGAATCGCGCTCGCACTGGGCCGTGACCTACACGCGCGCGATCGTCGGGGTCGGCACCTCGGCCAACGTGCTCAGACTCGGTGCCCACGCCGCCATCACCGAAACGCAGTCGCTGCACCCGAGCGCCGACAACCCCGGCGCACTGGCCATCGCCTTCGTGTCGCGGATGTCCCGCTTCCTCGTGACCTACCGCACGAACGGCGCGCTGCGTGAGCTGCGCGGCACGATCTTCCGCTACCCGTCGGATGGCGTCACGACGCTCTATGGTCCCACCTGCCGGCTCGGCAGCACGATCGTCGCGCCGTCCCCGTACGCGGGCAGTGAGTTCTGGCGCGTCGAGGTCCGTCCGGTGGCGGCGTTCGATGTCGTGCTGTTCATCGTCGGCTTCGCCCCCACCAGCGTGCCGCTCGGGCCATTCGGTTTCCCGCCGCAGTGCTCGCTGGTGGTGGATCCGTCGACCGCGGTGATGATCTCGTTCGTCAACCAGGGCGCCGGTGGCAGCGCAACCCTGCCATTGCCGCTACCCGACCTGCCGCTGTTCATCGGCAACCTCTTCGTGCAGGCCGCGGTCTTCCCGGTCGGCGGCACGCAGTTCGTCAGCAATGGGCTCGGCGTGCAGGTGCGCTGAGCGCAAACACTGCTCAGCCGCCTACCTTCTGGCCGACGACGACACCCATCCACTTGTCCATGGCGCCCTGGAGCTTGGCCAGCTCGATGGGCTTGGGCATGTAGTCGTCCATGCCCGCGGCGATGCAGCGCTCCGCGTCACCGGCGAGGTTGTTGGCGGTGCAGGCGATGATCGGAATGGCGGAGCTGGGCGATGGCAGGGCGCGGATGAGGCGCGTGGCCTCGAAGCCGTCCACCTCCGGCATCTGACAGTCCATGAGGATGACGTCGAACTCGGCGCCGCCTTCGAGCGCCGCCACGGCCTCGCGCCCACCCGGGGCGGCGGACACCTCGTGGCCGAGGCGCTTGAGCATGGCGCCGGCGACGCGACAGTTGACGGCGTTGTCGTCGACCACGAGCACCCGCCCCTTGCGCCGTGCGGCGGGGAGAGCGCGCTTGGGAGCACTCGCGGCGGCTGTGCCCGCGAGGGCATCGCGGAGCCGGTCGCTGCGCACGGGCCGTTGCAGCACGTGATCGACGCCGAGGTCCTTGGCCTGTGCCGATGCGCCGGGTGGCACGACGGCCACGACGCGCGGCGCAGCCGCCGGCAGCGCCGCTCGCACTGCCGAAGCCTGTTCGGCGTAGGTGTCGGGGGAGCCCTCGACCACGAACAACAGCGTCGCCGGCCCGGCACCGATGCCGTCGCCCGGCAGGGCCGGCAGCGCCCGGCAGGGGTGGCGCAGCGTCTCCAGCTCGTGCGCGAGAGCACGCCGCAGGCTCTCGTGCGAGGCGATCACGATGACTTCGCCACGCTCGCCGGTCGTGTTCGCCGCGTCGGTCGCCGGCTCCACCGCCGGCAATGCCAGCGGCACATCGAGCCAGAAGCGGCTGCCGACGCCGGGCTTCGACTCCGCGTGGATCGAGCCCCCCATGCGCTGCACGAGGTGGCGTGCGATGGCGAGCCCGAGCCCTGTCCCGCCGTGCCGCCGGGCCATCGAGCCATCCAGTTGCCGGAACGACTGGAACAGCCGACCGGCCAGGGCCGGATCGAAGCCGATGCCGGTGTCGGTGACCGCGACGCGCAGCCGCACCTCGGTCCCTTCGAGGAGCAGGCTCTCGACCGCGAGCACGACCTCGCCCCGCTCCGTGAACTTGACCGCGTTGCCGACCAGGTTGGACACCACCTGGCGCACGCGCAGCGGGTCGGCGAGCACGCGCGCCGGCACGGCCGGGTCGACGTCGAGGACCAGCTCGACACCCTTCTGCCAGGCCGCCGGCGCATAGAGCTGCGCCACGTCGCCCAGCAACGCGCGCAGATCCACCGGCTCCGGCACGATGCGTACCTCGCCCGCCTCGAGCTTCGAGAACTCGAGGACGTCGTCGACGATGCTGCGCAGGCTGCGGGCGGAGGAGAAGATCGTCTCCATCACCTCCGACACGTCGGGTTCGAGCCCGCGATGCAGCAGCACCTCCGAGAAGCCGAGGATCCCGTTCAGCGGGGTGCGGATCTCGTGGCTGACGTTGGCCAGGAACTCGGTCTTCAGCTTGTCCAGCTCCTGCAACTGGACGTTGCGTTCCTGCAGGTCCCGATACGACGCGCGCAAGCGCTGCCGCACGCTGTCGAGCGTGGAGGCCAACTGGCCGAACTCGTCGGGAGCGCCGAGCACGATCGGGCTCTCCAGATCGCCACCGCCGAACCGGACCGCCTGGCGGGCGAGACGATCGAGACGGCCGTGGATCAGGAAGCGGAACACGAGGCCGAGCGCGACGGCGAGCGCGAGGAAGGTGACTCCCCACTCGTTCAGCAACCGGCGCGAGCTGGCGCTGGCGACGAGATTCGCGTGCTTGGTCGACATCTCGACGAACACGCGGCCGAGCCGCGGCGCGTTCGGCGGCACGATCCCGGTTTCGTCCGGGAGCAGGATCGGTGCCACATACTGCCGGCCATCGACGGTGTGGCTGCCGCTCGCCGCCACCGACTTGCCGTCCTCGCGAACGATGTCGGCGAACACGACGCGGTCGCTGTCGACCAACGAGTCGACGTACGACTTCAACGCCGGCCAGTCGTTGGACACGATCGGAGTCGGACAGCACATCGCCAGCGCGTTGGCGAGCATCTGGCCCTGGCGCTCGACCTCCGCCAGCAGGACCGTCTTCTGGGTCTCCGCGGCGTGCGTGCCCGAGACGACCGCCGCGACCGCGAGGACGGAGCCGCAGATCACGAGGAGCTGCAGACCGACCCGCCGGCGGATGAAGCGCGGCAGGAGCTGGCTCGGGTGGATCACCGCGCGTCCGAGGTCACTTCCCCGGGGCCGGCTTCGCCGCCATGCCCTGCATGAACTTCTCCGCGGCCGGCATGGCGTCGCGGATCGAGTTGTAGTCGGAGTCCTTCACGGCGCGGAAGCCGGTGATCCCGACGTCCTTGAGGAGGGCCTTGTCCTTCATGTCGAGGAGGACCTTCTGCAGGCCGGCGGCCACCGTGGCGTCGAGGCCGGCGCGAGCCACCCAGGGCTTCGTCACGTTGTCGAAGCGCACCAGCTCGCGCAGCTTGCCCTTCGCGTTCATCTTGTCGAAGGTGTTCTCCTTGACGGCGCCGGCGTCGAAGTCACCGATCTCCACGGCGGCGAACACCTTGTCGTGCCGGCCCAGGTAGGCGTGGCCGGCGAGGTCCTTGGCGGTGATCCCCGCCTTCACCAGTTGCAGTTGGGCGAGGTAGCGGCCGATGGTCGAGTTCTCGTCGCCGAACGCGAACTTGCGCCCGCGCAGATCGGCCAGCGTCTTGATCGGGCTGTCGGCGCGCACCGCGATCACACCCTGGAACACCTTCTCGCCGTCGTTGTCCTCCATGGCGAGCAGCGTCACGCCGGGCTGACGCGCCTTGGCGAGGATGTAGGAGGAGGGACCGAAGCGCACGAAGTCCACGTCGCCCTTGACCAGCGCATCCAGCGCCCCGTCGTAGGTCTTGAAGATGCGCAGATCGACGCTGGCCTGGCAGGCGAGCGTCTTGGCGAGCTGGACCTGCACCTCTTCGAGCATGGGCAGGAACTGCCGGTACACGACGGTCGGGAGGTCGGTGGCGTAGACCCCGAACACGAGCTCCACCGACGTCGGCGCGGCGGCCGTGGGGGCACTCGAGGACGGGGCAGGGGCGGGTGAAGACTGGGCGACGAGCGCACTCGTCGCGACCGCGAACGCGGCAAGCCGGGACTTGAGCATGGGTTCCTCTGTCGGGGCGGACGGCCCCGCAGCCCCTATCGACAAGTCCCGCGCGCCGCCTGATCGGAGTTTCGCGCTCCGCGCGATCAGCCGACCGCGAGGCGGGTGCGGGCGGTGCGCGTCATCGGCGCGTGCAGGCGCAGCCCCGCGAACTCGCCATGGCGGTGGACGATGGTCGCCCGACCCGACATGTCGCTCATCGCGACATCCACGATCTGGCCGACGGCCAGGTCGCGGTCCAGCTTCGAGACGCGCAGGCCGGTCTCGCTGATGTCGACCACCTCGGCGGTGAGGATGGCGGCATCGGCGCGCAGGTGCACCGGCTGGCCGGACGGCGCCCGCACGCGCTGGCGACGATCCTCGATGACGTCGAGCTTGCCGTCGGCGCGCAGGCAGACCAGGTCGCCGTCTTGGATGCGGCTCATCACGCCGCGCACCCCGACGATCGCGGGCAGCTTGTGCTCGCGCGCCTGGATCGACGCGTGGCTCAGCCAGCCGCCCACCTCCGTGACGATGCCGCGCGCGCGCCGGAACAGCGGCATCCAGCGCGGGTCGGTGAAGCGGGCGATGAGGACGTCGCCGTCGGCGAACGACTCGATGTCGCTCGGCTCGCGCAGGACGCGCGCCCGTCCGATCACGTCGCCGGTGCCAGCCACGCGCAGCCCGTGCAGGCGCGAGGCGTCGGCGCCGTCGCCGAAACCGGCCTGCTCGAGCGGCGAAGCCACGGTCTCGAGGTCCGCGAAGCTCAGCTCCGCCGGCAACTCGAGTTCGAGGCCCGCAGCGCGCGAGGCGCGGCGCTGGGTGATCTTCGCGCGCAGCGACTCGACGCTGCTGTCCTGACAGCCGGCGATCTCGTCCGGCAGCAGCCAGAACACGCCGTCGCCGAGCTCGAGCCGCTCGCCCAGCTCGACGAGGAGTGCGCGCAGGCAGGCCAGCTCACGGAGCACCTCGTGCTTCGCCTCTTCCTTGAGGGCCTCGAAGCGGTTGGCGTTGTCGACCGCGATCTGGTCGACGCGGCTCAGCCTGGCGACGGGGCCGGAGGTCGCCCGGCTCGCGGTGGCACCGGAGCACGCCGCGGCGATCAGGTTGCGCACGGCCTCGGGCGACTCCGCGTACCGCGGCTGCGCCAGCTCGAAGTCGTGCGGCGCCCGATGACCGAGATCGGCGAGCGCCGACTGGATCGCCGCCTCACCGCCGAGCCGCAGCTTCGCCACCGCGCGCAGGAGCACGGTGCCGTCGGCCACGCCCAGGACCTCCGCCGGGTTGCGCTTGGCGCGCAGCAGGCGACGGCGGGCGATGTCGTTGTAGAAGGTCGACGCCAGGTTGACGACCTCCGCTTCGACGTAGGTCGTGCGCACGAAGTGCGCACGACCGTCGCCGATGGCGGCCACCAGCTCGTTCAGCGACAGGCGCGACGGATCGACCGCCTCGAGCATGCGCACCTCGCGGCGGAACCTCGGCAGGAAGCCCTCCTTGAAGGCCCGTTCGATGGCGCTCGCACCCCGCGCGAGCGACATGCTCGCCATCGCGCCGACGCCCTTGGCGAAGCGCCGCTGCTGCTCGTGGCGGTTGACGTAGAGGCGACCGAACACCGACACCGCGTAGGGCGCCGACGTCGCACTCACCGCGTACGGGATGCCGAGGCGCGCAGCGGCGCGCTCGACGCTCCCGCCCTTGGCCCACAGCTCGTTCATGAGCGACAGGCTGAACGGCGTCGGCTCCGGCAGCAGCTCGGCCAGCTCGTTCTGCGCCAGCATGGCCTTGCGCGGATCGCCGCTCGAAGGCGCCAGCTTCAACAGCCGGGCGCGCTCGGCCTCGCGCCGCGCCGTCGCGTCGCCGAGGTTGGTGGTGTCCTGCGCCGTGCAGGTGATGTCGCGCGCCTGCAGGATGTAGAACCGGCCCTTGGCGTAGGCCCACTCGATGTCCTGGGCGCGGCCGAACATCCGCTCCGCGCGCAGGCCCAGCTCGAGGAGCTTGCGCAGGTCCATCGGCGCCGTGCTGGTCTGCAGCGGCCGCAGCGTGAGGCGACCGAAGCGGTACCCGTCGGGATCGACCTGGCCGGACACCAGGCTGTCGCCCAGGCCCGCGGTCATCTCGACCATCATCGCGCCGGCGCAGCCCGGGTCCTCCGTGAAGAGCACGCCAGCGTATTCCGCCGGCACCATCGTCTGCACCAGCACCCCGCCCTCGTCGCAGCGCTCGGCGATGCCGGAGTGCGGCCGCCGCAGCGACGTCTGCACCTGCTCGACGCAGTCGAGCAGGCGCTCGCGGGTGACCTTGAGGATCGAGTCGAACTCGCCGGCATGGCTGAACTCGACGCCGTCCTCACCCATGCCGGAGCTGCGCACCGCGACGCGCTGGGCGCCGAGCCGCTTGTGTGCGCGCAGGATCGCCGCCTTGCCGGCCTCGCTGGCGAGCGCTTCGCCGTGGGCGACGACGAAACCATCGGGCACCGGGAAGCCGGCGCGCATCAGGGCCGACAGGCGCTGGGCCTTGCGGCCGGCCATGGGCAGGGCTTCCGCCTCGCGGAGCGTGACGGTCGGCTGCTCGGCGACCACGCGGAGCGTGCGGGTCGGCCCCGCCGCCTGCGCCTCGCGGCGCTGCGACCACCGCGTCATCAGCACGCGCTGCAGCAGCATCAGGCCGAGGTTCATCAGCAGGTAGAGGGACACGGCCGCACTGCCCGTCCAGATGGCCACCGTGATCAGGGCGGCGAAGGCGACGCGCAAGGTCGTGCCGATCACCGTGTGCTTCGCCGCGACCGCGAGCATCAGGCCCAGGAAAGCGAGGCCGACCGCGACCGGCAGGATCGCGAGCGGGTCGGCGAGACCGAGGCCGTCGAGCCAGAGGAACGGCGTGGCGTGCCCGGTCGCCGCGATGTCCACCGCGGCGAACAGGACGATGAACAGCACGAGCTGCACCATCGAGCCGAGCATGTTGCGCACCGGCGTGAGCTTCGCCTCCTTGTGCAGGGCGAAGGTCTCGCGGCGCACGCGGCCCGGGTCACCGGGGTACCGGGCGCGGAGCGCCTCGACCTTCGGCGCCAGCTTGCGCAGCACGATCTGGTCGCGATCGGCCTTGAGCGTGAGCGGCAGGAGCAGCAGACGCGCGACCACGACCACGAGCAACACCGCCAGCAGGAGGCTGCCGAGATACGTGGACAGCGAACCGAGGTCGGTCGCCATCGACGCCGACGCGATGGAGAACATCGTGTGTTCCTTGCGGTTGGCCTTCCACGCGGCGAGGTGCGCAGCGTCCGGCGGCGGCACGAAGTACTCGTGCGGCAGCGAGTAGCGGCCGCGGTAGTCGAGGCCGAGCCGGTGCATGCGGATGCCGAGGATCAGACCGTAGAAGGCGCTGCGCTTGTCGTAGACCGGCACGATCACCGGCCGGCGCGGCAGGGCGCGCAGCGACGACTCCATCTCCTCCTTGAGCTGCTTGCGCAGGGTGAGATTGATCGCGTCGGGGAGCGCGCCCTTGGCGAACTCCTCCGGGTAGCGCACGTCGACGAACAGCGCGTTCTCCTCGCGGACCAGGCGCACGACCTCGTCCGTGCTGAGCAGCACGTTCTTGTTGGGGTACTCCGGGATGTCGCGGATGTTGGCGCGCGGCGCTTCGTTGATGAGCGGCCGGCCCTCGGCCACCCACTTCTCGCACCCGCCGATCACGAAGTACGTGGTGATGCCGTCGTTGGCGAACACGTCCGACAGCTCACTGCTGCGATTCCCCGAGTCGCAGATGAGCACCGTGTCCATGTCCGGCTTGATCAGGTCGCGCCGGTCGCCGCGGAGGTCGGGATAGCGGCGGGCCCACGCTCCGGGAAGCTGACCCATCTCCACTTCCTCCGGCTCGCGCACGTCGATGACGTTGACCGGCTTGCCTTCCGCCATCCACGCGGCGAGCGTCTCCGACGCCAGCGCGCGCGGATGGCTTGCCTGATCGCTGAAGGCCAGGGTCTTGAGCGACGTGTCGCCGACCTTCTTGCCCTTCTCCGTCGACGAGCGCAGCAGGTTGGCCTGCATGCGGCGATTGACCGCGTCGTTGGCCTGCAGGACGTACAGGGTGAACGCAGTCGAGACGCCCAGCAGGAGGAGGACGGCGATCCGCAACGGCCAGGGGGAGCCGCGGCGGACCTGGGAGTCGGCGTCGAAGCGGGACTTCTTGAACCAGGCGCCACCGAGCGCGACCGCGAGCAGGCCCATGATCTGGGCGCCGCTGGCGAACAGGTTGACAAGAAGGTCAGGCGAAGGGATCGCGAACAACATGGGGGAATCCAGACTGGGCAACCCGCGGCGCCGGATCGGAAGAAGGCCGGGAGGGCGCTGCGAACGGTGAGGGGGTCACCGCCATCTCCCGGTACTCACGGGCCTTAGCGGGATCTTCATGCGCCCGCTGCTCCGGGTTTCCCCGCAGCCGGGGTACCCCCGAGGCTCGAGTTGATGCTGGGGCGAGATCGGCGACCGCGACTTTCGGAATCGCGAACTAAGATCCCCGGGTATCCCCGGTGACCGAACCCCCCGGCCAGAACCCCACAGGTTCCCCTGACCCTGGTTCCCCTGACGCCGAACGCGACGCGGAGACGGCCCGTCTCCTCCTCGCCTCGGATCAGGCAGGGCTGCGGCGCCTCGTGGAGGATCACGCGAGCCGGGTCCGGTCGACCCTCCAGGCCGACTTCCGGAAAGTGCTCGACTACCTCGAGATCGACGACGCGCTGAGTCAGGCGACCCAGCGCGTGTGGAAGTACCGACAGCGCATCGACCTGTCGCGGGGAACCCTGCGTGCCTGGTACTACTCGATCGCGCGCAACTGCTCGCTCCGCCTGCTCACTGTCAAGCGCGGCCCGAACGTGGTGCGAGCCACGAGCAACCTCGACCTGCTGGTGCGGCGGCGGGAGAGCGAGAACGGCGCAGCCGCCGCCGCCGCGACCAAGATCCTCTACGAGGCGATCGACCGCCTGCCCGGCCAGTTGCGCGCGGTGATGCGCGCCGACCTCGCCGCAGGTGGGACCGCCGACACGGAGCTGTTGATGGCTCAGTTGAACACGACTGCGGGCAACATCTACGTCGCCCGCACCACCGGCCGGAAGCGGCTGCGCGAGATCCTCACCGCGATGGGCTATCCCCCCAAGGAAGACGTGATCGGCGAAGCCGAGAGCGAGGTGTCATGAGCGGGGTGAGCGAACACACCGAGCCGGACGACGAGGCCTTCTGGGACGAGGCGATCGCGCACGCGGACCTTCAGGTCGGCGACCTCGAGGCCGCGGAGGAGCGGTTGCAGGATGGTGACGACGCGCCCCTGCCGCAGGGCATGGCGGAGACGCTGGTGCGGCACGCGACGCACCCGGCGCCGACGCGAGGGTTGCAGGAGTCCGGCGTGGGCAAGCTGCGGCAGTGGATGCGCGCAGCGGTGATCCTGATGGGATCGTCGACGATGCTGACTGCCGGGACGATGGGGACGCTGGTGGTGGTGTACCTGGTGTGGTCGGCGGGACAGAAGAGCCGGGAGACGATGACCGATGAGATGGCCATCGAGTTGCTCTGGCAGACCGACCAACCGGAACGCGCTCGCATGAGCGCAACCCTCAAGGTCGCGCAGCGGGCGGAGGAGGGAATCGTCGCGCTGCGCTCGCTCCGAGTCGACCCGACTACTCCCCAACCCCTCGCAGCCGGGGTTATTGCCGGTCTCGGTCGCTTGCGGGAGCTAGTCGAGATCCAGCCACCCCAGCGCCTCCCGGGTCGCTTCCAGGACATCTCGGAGGCGGCGTTGGCGTCGAAGGATGCCGCACAGCCTGTCGTCGCCCGGGCTCAACAGCTCGAGCGGTTGATCATCTCGATCGGGACCGCGGTCGGCGAACTGCGCTGTATGCCAGCGCAAACGAATGACCTCGCGCAAACACGCACATCGATGGTGAACAGGCTCCGCTACCAGCTCACCAGGTAGTCGGACGGGCTTCGGCAACGCCGAGCGTCGCGGCGACCCGCGCAAAGATCGGGGAGACGCCGAACTCGAACGCACGCGTCTCTTCGGGCACTCCGGGGGCGTTGAAGTTTGCGCCCATCCAGTCGGGGACCATCCACTCGACGGTGCCGTTGCCGTTCTCGTCCAGCGTGACCGACAGCTCGACCACGATCGGCACCGAACCTCCGTTGTCGATCTCGATCGTGATCGTCTCGCCCGCGCGCCCTGGGTCCGAGTAGCCGATCGTGATCCCCGTGCCGATGACCGGCGCCTTCGGCACCGTCAGCGTCTGCGCCGCCGCCGCCACCGACATCGCTCCCCAGACGATCGCGCCCAACACCGCCTTCACCCAAGTACGCATCGCTTCTCCCTCCGCTGTCCTTCCCTGTTGTCAAAGGCCCGCAGCCAACCTTGGCCGCGGCGCGCGAGGGCTATCGAGTCCGCCGTAAACCTCCCCCCAGGCGGCGGCCCACCTTTGTCTCACTCACTCACTCTCCCGCCCACGCCATCGCCGCCAGGCGCGCAGTCCCGACGAGGTACTCAGATCCGTTTCGCGCTCCAGAAGCGGTCTCCTTCGGGCGGAGCGGCTTCCCGTCCGCCCCGACCTCGGAGCCGTTCGCCCGCAGCCAGTCGCGAATCGGCCTGGTGCTGCGCCACGTCGCGTTCTGGGTGCGTGCGGAGATCGATCGTGATCGGACGGAACCCCATCGCCTGCAACCGCGAGCGCACCGCGCCCGCGCCGCCGGGGCCAGCGCCGGACCCTCCAGGTCGAGCACCGCCCCTTCGACGCGGGGGATCTAACACTGGGGGCGGCTGGGGCTGCACAGGGAAAACGCTGTGCACGACGACGTGCTCGACTCCTCTCCGCGGAACCAAGCCCGTGTCGGGTCCGCGGCACCTCAACGCCGGCGCCTCTCAGCCCTTGTTCCTCTCGGCGGCACGAGGTCGCTCGCTACGCGACTCCCCGTCGCCAGCACGCGTAGTGCCACCGACCGGAGCATCCGCCGCAACACGAACGGCTTCATCCCGATCCGCCGGGCGTTGGCTTTGAGGGCCGCCGCAGGATCGAGCTGCCGCAAGACCTCGCGTTGCCGCGCCGTGAGGCGCACACTTGGATCCGCGACCATCCCCCCGACCCGGGTCAGGAACGAACACGAGTCGAACTGGTCCGCGCCTCGATCGACTTCGACTCGTGCTACCAGCTCCAGCCGGTCGACTGACACTACGGAACGTCGGGCGAGCAGCTTCCGCGCGGTGTTGCGCCCTACTGTCCACGCCCAGGCCCGGAGGTCTCGCGGCAGCTTTCCCGCGAGAACCGCAAGCACGAAACCGTCCGCCGCTTGCTCCGCCGCCGCCTGGACCACGTCCCCGCGCTTCGTCACGGACCGCGCACCCGCCGCTCCGCAGACCCGCGCGACATCGATGTCCTCCTGCCGGATCCGTTCGCCGACACTCTCGGGGGGCTCCTGCACGCGGTGCATGGTAGCCGCGTCGACCGAACTGTCAAACGACGAGAGTGTTGCAGCGCGTCTTCTCCGCACCGCAGTCCCGAACAGTGTCCGGTTTCCGAGCACTCCAAGAAACCCTCTGTTCTGTGCCTCAAAACGGTGCCCCCCCCCCCCTCTTGGTGTTAGTGACTCATCACTCACGAAGTCGAGCAACCGTGACTCGCCGTCGTCTCGGAGCCAACGGATGAGACTCTCCCCACTGCCATCGGACCCGGCCCCGTTGACGCGACATCACTATGGCCCTCCATCCGCACCGATGAGTAGCCCGACACTACCGCCCAGGAAGCGCCTGGTACGAACGATCAAGGTGCTCGCAGTTGCGTCCCTTGCAGCTGTTGCGGCCATCGCGTCCTTCTGCCTCTTTCGCTTCCAGCATCCCGAGCCGACGTCGGCTCCCGGCCCCGATTCCTCCGCTACGCTCGATACGACCGCCGCACATCCCGAAACACAGCCGTCTCGTAGGCGAGTCGCTGCTCCAGCCGAGCGGCTTGCCGAAGGCAAGCAAGCCCCTGAAGGTGCTGTCTATGAGCTAAGGGTCCGTTGTGCCAATCTTGCTTCTGGCGACTTGGCATCGCTTGCACGGGTCGAGGTGCAGATCAAATCCGCATCCATGCAGGCGACCAGTGAGAGAAAGCGGCCGTCGCGAGACGGCCTGGTGACTTTTGACGCGGTCAGACCCGGCGAGTACTACGTCGCGGGTCGAGATCCAGATGGCTTGCTGTCAGTTGTACGATCCAGCATCGGCCCCAGGGGAGTTGCTTCCGTGCCATGCCAGGAGGTGACACTCGAGTTTGCACCGAGGTACGTCGCAGACGTTCGCTGCATCGGAGACGATGTCGTGGTCGTCGGGTCCGGGCGGACGCCCGACGGTTTTCAAGTCGAAGCTCGCTCTCCATATCGTGGGCCGGGTCGATGGCGTTTCGACTACCGTCCACTCGCTGTCGGCACGTTCCCAGGACTACCTGGGTCTGTCGTGGTGACTGTGTACGGCAAGAACCACGGAGAGTGCCGGTTCGACGTCCCTCTTGTTCGAGCGGACCTTGTGGGGGACCCATTCGTTTGTGATCTCTCGTCTTTCCCAGTCCGTCCGGCGCGATTGGCCAAGTTCACTGCCGTCGACAGCGCCGGCGAGGCAGTCTCACTTGATGTTGTCGAACTACGATGCGCGAATGGCCCAACAATCGATTGCATGCTCGGAGAGCCATGCTGGGCTCCGTTTGGGCATGATTACGCGTTGTTCTTTGGACGATTCCCTGTCCGGTGGCAATCGTTGACCGAAGCACGCCTTGATGGACGTGTCCCGAACGATGGGGCAAGCGAAATCTGTATTCATCTCCCAGTGGAATACGTTACGCGCCCCGTCCTTGTCACAGTCGATGACAAACCAGTGCCGCAAGGCGACGCATTCCAGGTCCACGTCCTGGGAGAGTGGGGGAACCGCCGGCTAGTGCTTGGCGTGGGTGGAACAAAGACGTTCACATCCGGCGACTTGGGGAGCATGTCACTCCCTGTTGGGTCCATGGTGTGGAGTATCTCGATTCGCGGACATCGGTACACGCAGAAACTCGAAGTCTCTAGAGATCTGACTCCGCTCGTGGTGCGTCTCGGGTCATGATTCCTGTGTCGATGTCGGCACAGCCGAGATGGCATGCACATGTAGTTGGTACACGATAGGACGATCACATGGCTTCCAAGAGCCCTACGATCTACGCTGGAACTCTCTTGCTCGCGCTGTCGCTCACAGCTTTCATGCATGGCGCCAGCCTGTTTTCCACGACCGCCTGCTATGCGGTCTACGACCCATCGATCGACCTCTGGGGCGGAACCGTGTTCGATCTGCAGGTTTGTGATCTTGGGGACTGTACCTCGAGCTGCGTTGCTGACTCGAGGGTCTGGGGTTCTTCAGGCACTGGCTGGCGCGTCGATGTTTGGTGCGAATGCGGAGGAGCACAGAATGGGTCTGATGACAATAGTGGGTGCCACGCAGTCGTCACATACTTGGGCGAGGGATCTGACGAGGATTGGCTGAAGCTGGACATCGACAACTGGGCGTGCGTGAACAGCTGCGAGGGTGGGGACGCGTGCGAACAGCTTCCCCCGCCATATCCTCGTCAGAGTTACCAGTCGGGCGACAGGCTCTGTGGGTGCGAGTAGCTTTGGGGCAACGGCATGCTCATACACTCGCAACGGTCCTCGCATGCGCAGCACTCTTTGGTTTGGGGCTGGGCAAGTACCTCACGCCATATCGCGATGACTACTCGTACCCTGCATGGGCCTACTATGCCGTGGCGGCATTGGAGCTCGCACTGGCTTGTGGATTGCTGACCTGGCGCGTGCCAACGGCGTGGTGCCTGTTCGCCTTCAGCGTCTTCGCGACGATAGTCACGCTCGCGCAAGACGGGAAGTTCGGATGACTCGCCGCCTACGCTGTCTGCAGCCGTGCGCTGCGACTTGCGACGGCCCTGCTACTTGGATCCTTGTCGCTCTTCATCATTGGATCCCATCGCCCGCGGCAGCCTTGACGCCTTGACGGGTATCGGTGGGGGACCCGGCTTCGTGCCAGTGCTCTCCCTACTCGCGCCGCCGACCCCGACCCCGCCCGCTCTCGGCGGGCGCTGCGGCTTCCGGCGCAGCCTCTTCCTTCTCGCCGCGGATCGGCCGCACGTCGAGCGCGTACATCCCGCGCCCGTGCGTCGACGCCACCATGATCCCGTCGCGCGGGTGCACGATGAGGTCGCTCACGAAGGTCGTCGGCAGCCCCGTCGGCAGGCTCTGCCAGGACTTCGCGCCGTCGGTCGTCACGTACACCCCGAGGTCCGTCCCCACGTAGAGGATCTCGGCCTTGGTCGGGTCCTCGCGCACCACGTTGATCGGCCCGCACGGGATGCCCGCCGCGATGCTCTCCCACGTCGCCCCGTAGTCGTTCGACCGCCAGAGATACGCCGCGAAGTCGTCGTGCCGCTTGCCGTTCTGCGCGAGGTACACCGTCCCCGGCACAAAGCGCGACGCCTCGACGCGCGACACCCAGCGCTCCGGCGCGAGCCCCTGCACGATCTCGCGCCACGTGCGCCCACCATCGCGCGTGACGTGCGCGCGCCCGTCGTCGGTCCCCGCGTAGATCACGCCGAACTGCAGCGGCGACTCCGACAGCGCGGTGAGCGTGTGGAAGGGGATGTCCCCCATCGTCGCCTCGTCGTTGTGCGTGAGATCGGGGCTGATGCGCTCGAACTGGTCGCCGAGGTTCCACGACCGGTACAGCGCGTTCATCCCGTGGTACACGATGCGC
Organism: uncultured candidatus Brocadiaceae bacterium; assembly: GCA_964418595.1. Taxonomy (GTDB): domain Bacteria; phylum Planctomycetota; class UBA1135; order UBA1135; family UBA2386; genus CAYQMF01. Next base: position 13,770 of record CAYQMF010000077.1, on the reverse strand, counting down.
GGGTTGTGCGGTGAGAGCAGGAACGGCGCCAGCCACTGGCCGCGCAGCGGCGGCTCGCCCTCGCCGGCCTTCGGCACGATCGACGCGCGCGCGTTGCTGCCGAGGTCCGCGCGCGACAGACTCCCGTAGAAGCCCGTCGAGTACACGATGTCTGGGTTGGTGGGATCGATGGCGTGGTGCGAGCCCTCGCCGCCCGGCGCGTTCGCCCACTCCTGCGCCGGGATCCGGTTGCGGCCGCGCCGCAGGTCGACGATCGCGCGGCGGCTGCCGTGATCCTGGATCGACCCGTACACCCGGAACGGCTCCGCCATGTCGAAGTTGACGTTGAAGAACTGCACCATCGGCAGCTTGTCGGTGAACAGCTTCCAGGTCGCGCCGCCGTCGTACGACACGTTGGCGCCGCCGTCGTTGCCGTTGACGAGGTAGCGCGGGTTCTCCGGGTCGATCCACAGTGCGTGGTGGTCGCCGTGCATCCCGCGCAGCGGGCGGAAGGTCTTGCCGCCGTCGCGCGACACGTTGAGGCCGAGCCCCATCGTGTAGACGACATCGGGGTCCGTCGGGTCGACGCGCACCTGCCCGAACACCCAGCCGTAGGTGCCGGAGTGGCCGAGCATGAACTGGTTCGATTCGCTCACCTTGCGCCACGACCCGCCGCGGTCGTCGCTGCGGTACACCTCGGCGCCGTTGATGCGCCCGGTGGTCACGCGTCCGTACGAGTCGCGTCCTTCGGGCTGGCCCGGAGCGACCGCGTAGTTGTCGACGAACGCGTACAGGGTCTCCGGCTTGCTGCGGCACACGTCGATGCCGATGCGGCCGCGCCAGCGCGCGTCCGGCAGACCGGCGACGATCGCGGTCCATGTGTCGCCGCCGTCCTCGCTGCGCCAGATGCCGCTGCCGTCGTAGCCGTCCTCGTTGCGCGGGTCGTTCCAGCGCTTGCGGATGCGCTCCCATGTCGCGGCGTAGATTCGCCGCGGCTCCGTCGGATCCATCACAAGGTCGATCGCGCCGGTGCGGTCGTCGACGTGGTGCACGAGCCGCCACGTCTCGCCGCCATCGGTCGTGCGGTACACGCCGCGCTCCGGGTTCTCGGTCCACTCGTGCCCCGACGCCGCCACGTACACCACGTCGGGGTTGGTGGGATGGATCACGATGCGCGCGATCGCGTGCGTCGCGGCGAGCCCCTTGTGCGTCCACGATGCACCACCGTCGGTCGACCTGTAGACCCCGCACCCCGCCATCGAGCTGCGCAGGATGTTGGCCTCGCCGGTGCCGATCCACACCACCTCGGCGTTCGACGGCGCAATCGTGACGTCGCCGATCGACGTCGACGCGGCATGCTCGAACACCGGCTTCCAGGTCGTGCCCTCGTTGTCGGTCTTCCACACGCCGCCCGACGCGCCGGCCACGTACATCGCGTAGGTCTTGCCGCGCGGCGTGGCGAGGGCGACGTCGGTCACGCGCCCACTGATGTTGGTGGGGCCGAGGAACTGCCAGCGCGGCTGCTGCCACGGCGACTCCGTGCGCATGCGCACGTGCGCTTCGTAGGCGGCGAGGCGCGCGGTCGCATCCGAGAGACCGGCCCCACCCTTCTCCACCGCGAGCTGACTCGCGATCCCGTCGAGCTGACGCTCCATCGCCTCGAGGCGGCGCAGCATCGTCTCGAGTTCCGAGTCGACGCGCCGCTCCTGCGCGCAGATGGGCGCGAGCGCGAGGCTCGCAACGAGCAGACGACGAACGAGGAGAGAGAGCCGAAGCGTGGTGCAGCGCATGCGAGACCGCGGATCCTAGCGCGGGTCTGGATGCGCGGCTGCCCACGTGACGGTTGACGGTATCGAGCCGCCGCCGCTTGAATCCCATCGCGGCCGGCGGCCGCAACCCGAAGGGTTGATGCGTCGCTGCGCGACGCCAGAAGGGGCCGCCGGCGATGGCTATCGACTGGGGCTTCCAGGGCCGCCCGGGCGTGGCGAATTCGACGGGCGTGGCGAGATTGCGGGCCTTGCCAAGTTTGTGCGTGAGGCAACAATTCGCGGCCCTTGCAGCCCAAGATGCGCTCCCTGCCCGTCGTCGTCGCCACCGCCCTGCTCGTCGCGTGCGCCGGCGCGCCGGTCACGACCCCGCCCTCCGCCAGCGCCTGGCCGGAGGCCGACGCGCTCTTCCATCGCGACCCCGCGTGGCGCGGCGGCGACGCCGCGTATTCGATCGACCTCGGCGGCTCGCGCACCCTCTGGCTGTTCGGCGACAGTTTCATCGCGCGGCCGGGCAGCGACGGGCGCCGCGGCTGCGCGATGGTGCGCAACTCGATCGCCGTGCAGGAAGGCACCGACCCGTCGCGCGCCGACATCACCTTCCACTGGCGCGGCACGCCCGATGCGCCGGCGTCGTGGTTGCCGGAGGACGGCGACGTCTGGCACTGGCCGCTCGCCGGGGTGCGCGTCGACGACGCGGTCACCGTGTTCTGCACGCGCGTGCGCCGCACGCAAGGCGACGGCCCATTCGCGTTCCGCGCCGTCGGCTGGACGGCGTTCGCGCTGCGCGACCTCGGCCGGCCGCCCGCGGAGTGGCGCTGCGAACGCCTCGCGACCTTCGCTGCCCCCTTCCCCGTCGTCGTCGGCACCGCGCTGGTCGCCCACCTCGACCACGTCTACGCCTACGCCCTGCAGGAGCCCGGCGACCACGCCGTGTATCTCCTGCGCTGGCCGCGCCGGGCCTTCGCCGCCGGCCAGCTCAACGCGCCGCAATGGTTCGACGCCGGCGCGTGGCGACCGCACACGACGCTCACGCGTGCCCCGACGCCGGTGCTCGCCGCCGGCGCTCCGGAGTTCTCGGTGAGCGCCATCGAACGAGGCTTCGTGATGGTGCAGTCGCTGGGCTTCGGGGCCACCGACCTCGCCCTGCGCACCGCGCCCGCGCCCGAGGGCCCGTGGAGCGAGCCGCGCGTCGTGTTCCGCCCGCCGGAGTCCGGCCTCGACGGCTTGTTCGTGTATGCGGGCAAGGCGCATCCGCAGCTCTCGGGCGGCGACCTCATCGCGACGTATGCCAGCAACGCCTGGGACTTCGGCCGCGCCGTCGCCGACGAGACGCTGTACTTCCCGCGCTTCGTGCGCGTGTCGCGGCTGCCGTTCGTCGACGCCAAAGCGCCGCGAAGGTAGAACGCACCCAGTCCCACCCGCGCGGTCGCCCGCCAGCGCGCTCTGCTCATGCGCCACGTCCTCCTGCTTTCTCTCTTGGCCTGCGCCATCGCCGCGCAGGGCCCGCCGTCGAACGCCTTCACGGAGCGCTGGCGCGGCAAGGCCGAGGCGCTCGCCGCCGCCGGCAAGACCAAGGACGCGCTCGCCGCCGCCATGCGCGCGGTCGAAGGCGACGGCCGCGACCTCAAGAGCCTGCGCCTGCTCGCGTCGCTCGCCGTCGGCGTCGAGGACAACGACCTCGCGGCGTTCACGCTGCACCGGTGGCGCGACGCGGCGCGCACCATGCGCGGCATCCCGTCGAAGTTCAGCCAGGACGTCGAGAAGGAACTCGCCCGCCTCGACCCGGAGTACCGCACCTTCGACAACCTGAGCGCCACCTACCTCCGCTGGCTCGCCGGCAACGGCAAGACCCTCGAGCGCAAGGACCCTGCCGCCGCGTACGCCGTGCAGCAGGACATCCTGCGCCTCGACGTCGAGAACGTCGCTGCCACGCGCGCGGCGGCGAGCCTCGCCAGCAAGGAACCCGCCCTCCTGCAGGCACGCACGTCGGAGACGCTCGGCAAGCTCGACGCCGCTTGCCGCCTGCGGCCGAACGATCGCGACGCGCGCCTGCGCCGCGCGAAGCTGCTGGAGGAACTCGGCGACCGCGACGCGGCGGCGCGCGCCTACCGCGATGTCCTGCGCATGCTCACGCTCACCGGCGAGACGGCATCGCCGGCGTGGACGCCGACGCTCGCGCGCTGGCAGGCCACCGACCGCGGCAGCGAGCAGTACGGCAAGGCGCGCGCGGCGTTCCTCACCGGCGCGCTCGACCTCGCCAAGAAGTATGAGACCGGCGGGCGACCGCGCCTCGCATTGCGGGTGGCGCTCACGGTGAGCGACGCGCTGGGCGCACCCGAGGCCTTCACCTACGCGCACGACCTCGCCAAGCGCACCGTGCGACCGACGCTGCCGTGGCGCGTAGCGTACGACGAGGAGTCGCTGGCCGGGTTCGTGGCCGCGGAAGGCTGGCGCGCGAACGGCGAGACGCTCGTCGCCGAGCTGCCGGGCCAGCTCGCCGCCGCGCGCGCGCTCGGTGTGCACGTGCCACTCGCCGCCGACTCGCCGTTCGAGGCGACCTTCCCGCGCACGCTCGTCCTGCTCGAGACGCCGCCGACCGGCGACTTCTCGTTCGAAGCGGAGATGCGCATCCCCGGCGACGGCCGCGGCGCGTTCGTCGGCGCGCGCATGGGCGTGTGCTTCGGCGTGAAGGACGCTGCCAACATGCAGGCGGTGCTCCTCGCCCCGCAGGACGTGCTCGACGCCGCCGCCTGCAGCAAGGACACCTGGGCCGCGTCGCTGCACCGGCCGTGGTTGATCGGCTGCCATTGGACGCGCGTGCGCATCGACGTGACCGGCGCGCACGTCGATCTCTTTCTCGATGGCGCGCTCGTCCACCAGTTCGACCTGCCCACGGTCGAGGCCGCCGCCGGCGGCGTCGGCCTGCTCGCTGGCAGCGGCCGCACGCTCTTTCGCAACGTGCGCGTGCTGCCGCGCCCCGCCGACGACGCCGCGGGCGTGCTCGAACACGCGCTCGCGCTCGGCAAGCGCGCCAGCGGCAACGGGCCGGCGCGCCTCGGCGAGCTGCTGGGGATCGAGCCCCCGCCGCTGCAGCCCGCGGTCTGGATCCAGGGGGAGCCGATCCAACTGGGCGACCTGCGCGGGCGGCCCGTGGTGCTCGCGTTCTGGTCGGTCGAGCAGAACCGCGTCATCCCGTGCACGCGCCTGTTCGCGGACCTCGTCGAGCGCGGCAAGGACAAGAACCTCGCGCTGGTGATCTTCTGCGACGGCGGCAGCACCAAGGACGGCGTGCTCGAACACCTCGCGTCGCGGCCGTTGCCCACGGCGCACATCGCCGCCGACGACGGCAACCTCACGCTCGGCTCGTTCGGCGTGCGCGGCCTGCCGACGATCCTGCTCCTCGATGCGGAGGGAAGGGTCGTGTTCATGGGCAGCGCCGACCTCGAACGGACCAATGGCTGGTCGGGGGGCAGCACGCCGCTGGATGGGCCGCTGAAGGAACTGCTGGGGAAGTAGCCGCCGGCGACGCGCACGGCCGGTCTGCCGGACTGCAGGGGATTGACAGCCCGGGTTGCGCTCGGCACCGTGGCCCCGTTCTGGACTCGCGACCAAAGGGAACCAGCGGGTCCGGCCAATCCCATCGGAGTCCGAGACATGCGCATCCCCCTCGTGTGCGTCTTCACCGCCGGCATCGCAGCCGCGCAGGGCAGTTGGAGTTTCGTCGCGTCGGCCGGCTCGCCGCCGGACACGTCCCCGGCCATGGCGTTCGACGCCACCCGCGGTGTGACGGTCGAAACCGGCTATGGCGCGAGCGTGACCCAGGTGTGGGAACGCGCGGGCGCGAACTGGTCGTTGCGCGGCGGGAGCCTGCCGACGACGCGCCGCTTCCACGACGCCGCGGCGTTCGACAGCGGACGCGGCGTGACGGTCATCCTCCCCGGTGGCAACACCCCCGACAGCGGCCTCGGCGGCCTCGCGGAGTGGACCGGCTCGCTCTGGACGACGCCGGGCCTGCAGTCGCAGCCACCCGTCCGCACCCGACACGCGCTGGCCTACGACGCCGCGCGCGGCGTCACCGTGATGTTCGGCGGCGGCCATGCGGCGAGCGGCACGCTCTCGTTCCGCCAGGACACCTGGACCTGGGACGGCAGCAACTGGGCGCAGCGCTTTCCCCTGAGCTTCCCTGCCGTCCGCGGCGGTCACGCCATGGCGTACGACTCCGCGCGCCAGCGCGTCGTGATGTTCGGCGGTACCACCGCGGGCGTCGACGCGACGAACCGGCCGCCGGAGGTCTTCCATGGCGACACCTGGGAATGGGACGGCAGCAACTGGTTCGAACGTACGCCGCTCGGATCGACCCCGGGCGCGCGGCACGAGCACGCGATGGCGTACGACCCTGTCGCGCGTGTGACGTATCTCTTCGGCGGCCTCGACCCGAGCGGCACGCCGCTCAACGACCTGTGGGTCTTCGACGGGGCAAGCTGGACGCGCCTCGTGACCCTGAACCCACCGGCGCGACGCTTCGATTGCGGGATGGCGTTCGACACCGCGCGCGGCAAGCTCGTGCTGTTCGGCGGCCAGAACACCACCTGGGCGCAGTATGTCCGCGACTGGTCGAGCGCCCCCGGCCTCCGCGACACCTGGGAGTACACCCCCGGCGTCATCGGCTCGTTCACGCCGTTCGGCGTCGGCTGCGCCGGCTCGCGCGGCGTGCCCGCGCTGCGTCTGCAGGGCTCGCCGCCGACCGCCGGCCAACCGTTGCGCGTGCAGGTCGACAACCTGCCGCTGGTCGGGCCCGCCTTCGTCTTCGTCGGCGCCTCGAACAGCCTCTATGGCGTCCTGCCCCTGCCCTTCCCGCTCGGCGGCATCGGCATGACCGGCTGCACGCTCTACGCGAGCGGCGACGCCCTCGTCGCCGTGCAGAACGTGCTCGGCACCGCGCTGCTGAACCTGGACCTGCCGCTCAGCACCGTCGGCAGCTCCGTGTACCTCCAGGCGTTTCCCTTCGATCCCGTGGCGAACCCGCTCGGGCTCACCGCCTCGCACGGCGCGCACGTGCAGATCGGCGGCTGAAGGACGTCGTCGAAGCTACGCGGCCGGGACCCTCCGCAAGAGACGTGTCGACACGCGCGCACGTCGGCTGATCGCAGAATCCGGCGACGATAGTCGGCCCGCAGGCACAGTGTCGGGCGGCACGCCGCACCGTCTGTTGAATGATTCGGGACCCTTGCGAACGGTGCGATGGCTCGGTACCTTCGGCCACGATGCCGAGGAGAATGTGGAGTCGAACCTATAAGGACGTCGGGTCTCGGGTCTCGGGGCTCGGGTCTCGGGACATACGCGGTGTCGGCGGCCGAGCTCAGTCGCTCGTGGATCCCCGGTTCCTTTGCGGGAGCCTCATCGTGAAGGATCACGACTCGGAGGCACGCTGGCAGTCTCTGGTCTCGTACACCCACCGACTGGCGCGAGAACACTGCCGACCCATAAGCGCCGAGGACGCGCGCGACCTCGCCCAGGATGCCCTCGTCGCATTCCTATCCCAGGAGCGGCTCCGCGGGCCAGTGCTGGAACCTCACGCCTGGCTGCTTGCCGTGTTGCGCCACCTCGATGCAGACCGGAGGCGCCGGCGCACACGGCGGCGAGAGCAAGCGCTTCCTTCGGAGGAATGCGAGATCCACTCCAAGAACGGACCGCTCGGTGGCTGGGAGTCGCTGGAGCGGATGCTCGATGACCTGAGGCCTCACGTCACCCCGCTCGAGCGGTCGATCGCTCTCGCGCTCGCTGCCGGCGAGACCCGAGGCCAGATCGCCCGGGAGACCACTGAAGAGGTTGGCCACGTCTACAGTGCCGCGAAGAGAATCTTGGAAAGGGTGAGAAAGTTCGTCGAGCAAGACGAGGAATTGAGTGGCGACAGATGGTGAAGATCCCTCGAACCCCGCCCACTTCTGACGAGCCCCCGCGGCAGCTCGGCGGTCGATCCCAAACCAGGGGTCTGGCAGCCGGGACATCGATCGCAATCCTGGTCCTGGTTGTCTGCGCGGGTGGCGCGCTGTGGTCTCGCCACATGCTCCGACCCAACCGGTCGACGGACGCAGTGCGTGCCCCTCGAACCGCCGCCGTAGCGGCGGCGGCGGCAGACTTCGAGGTCACAGCAGACGGTCTGCTGAAGAGAGTCCAGGAGCCGTCGGAACCGGGACCTGCGGATCAGAGCCATCCCCCGGGCATCAGCGCCGAACCCTCGGAAGATGCCAGTTGGGCGACGATCAAGCCTTGGCAGATGGACATCCTCGACTCTCTGGCCCGCGGCGGGCTGACAGTGCGAATCCACCATCTTGCCCGATCGACACAACTGAATCCGCTCGACCAGTACATCCCGCGCGAGGCGCGCGATGACTTGGACCGCTTGCTGAAGTTCCATCAGAAACGAATCCGAGAGCTGCGGCAGGGAATCGCCAACGTCCGGCAAGAGGAACTGGTCGCCCTGAAGCGTAATGGGAGACTCCCGACCGCGGAAGAGGCGGCGTCACCGGAGCTCAAGGACAAGGCTAAGGAACTCGCCTTGCGCGACGTCCGCTTGGCCGATCGACTGCACGCGTCTGGAAAGCCCGCCAAGGCCGTCGATTTCGAGAGTGCGTACGCCGATCGCCTGGTCACACTGCTCACGCAGGAGACTGCGTTCAAGCTCTTCACGAAGGCTCACGACGAGCATCAGTGGCGAGTGGCCAAGCACGAGTGGTGCCCAACCTCCTTCGCCCTTCGTGAACAGGGGCACGTTGCCCTGATGGCCGCCGAGGCCGGACACGCGATCATCGACTGGTTTCAGCGGCACGGCTGCCTTCCATCAGGAGAAGCCGAGCGCCTCGTGACCCGATTCATTCACCAGTGGGAGGCGATTTGGAATCGCTGACCATTCACTCAACCACTTGACCGGAGACCGGAGGACCATGATTCGCGCGCTCATCGTTGTTACTGCACTTGCCCTTCTCCCGCTCGTATTCGACGAGGCAGGCGGGGGCAAGCCGCCCGGGGAAGGCCAGTGCGCAGCCGACGGATGCAAGACGTACTGGACGCTGACGTCCGTTCAAGGATACTCCAACACGTGCGGAATCGCCGTGGATGTATCCGGGGCGCTGGACGAAACCAACGTCAACGGAGCCTGCAACTGCAACGAGCAGACGCACAAGTGTGGTGCCGTGGAAGGAACGACCTGCACCCCCGTCGTGGATCTGTCCGTGACCGTGACAGCATCGAGCGGAAGCTACGTCTTCTGCGAAGATGGCTACGGCTGGAGCGGTGCGAGGAACACCAGGTCGATGACCCTCGCCGGAGAACAGGTCGCCTGCAACTCCGGGACCGGATCTGGGTCGTACGCGGACGAGTGGGTCTACCTCTACGTGCAGTGTGGCACGAGCTGTTCGCCACCGCTCACCGCAGGTCGAGTCGCGTTCGTGATGATTGGACACATCGTCTGCTCCGCCTGCGCGCATTACAACTACAGTTGTGAGCAGGAGCCGATCTGAAACGCCAGGGCCCCCGAGCCCGCTCCTGCCCTGCGGCAGGACGTCGTCCGGCACGTCCGGCCGGAGCTCGGCATGACCTCGCCCAGGCCTGTTCCTCCCGGCGCCCGCACTGAGGCCGCGAGGGAACCCGCAGGCCAGGTTTGAGGGTCCCCGGCCGTCATCGGCTCCTTCCCTCGGCCCGCCGCCGCACCGTTACGTCGGCACGCGCGTCCGACCCTGCGCCGCGTGCATAATGGCGGCCCCTTGCTCGCTGCCCGCCTCGCCCTGCTCAGCTCCGCGGTCGCCCTTTGCGGCTTCGCCGCAACCGTGACGGCCCAGCACGACCGCCTCTGGTCGCTGACGCCGCCTTCACGCCCCGACCTGCCGGCGGTGCGCGAGGTCGCGTGGCCGAACAACGCCATCGACCGGTTCGTCCTCGCACGGCTCGAGGCGCAGGGCGTGCGGCACGCGCCGGAGGCGGATGCAGCGACGTGGCTGCGGCGGGTGAGCTTCGACCTGATCGGGCTGCCGCCGAGCGAGGCGGAGCTGGCCGCGTTCCTCGCCGACGATCGGCCGCGGGCGCGGGAGCGCGTCGTCGACCGCCTGCTCGCCTCGCGGCACTACGGCGAGCGGCAGGCGCGGCCGTGGCTGGATCTGGCGCGCTACGCCGACACCAACGGCTACGAGAAGGACCGCGAGCGTTCGATCTGGCCGTGGCGCGACCAGGTCATCGACGCGTTCAACCGCGACCTGCCCTTCGACGAGTTCACGATCGAGCAGCTCGCCGGCGACATGTTGCCGGAGGCGACGCGGGCGCAGCGCGTGGCGACCGGCTTCCACCGCAACTCGATGTTCAACGAGGAGGGCGGGGTCGACGTCGAGGAGTTCCGCTACGCCGCGGTGATCGACCGCGTGAACACGACGGCGACGACGTGGCTCGGGCTCACGGTGGGTTGCGCGCAGTGCCACGACCACAAGTACGACCCGATCACGCAGCGCGACTTCTTCGCCCTGCTGGCGATCTTCGACAACTGCGACGAGGTCGTGCTGAAGCTGGACGACGAGGCGACCACGCGCGCGCGCGCGAAGGCCGAGGAGGGGATCGCCGCGCTGCGTCGCGACCTGCGCACGCACTTCCCGCCGCCGATGCCGTCGGGTTGGACGATCCTCCAGCCGACCAGCGCGACGAGCACCGACGGCGCGACGATGACCATCGCCGACGACGGCAGCGTGACGGCGAGCGGGGCTGCGCCGGCACGCGACGAGTACGTCGTCGAGGCGGTGCTCGACGCGCCGATCCTCGCTGGCCTGCGCGTCGAGGCGTTGCCCGACGCGACCGAGCCGACGCGCGGGCCCGGGCGCACCGCGCACGGCAACTTCGTGCTGAGCGAGCTGCGTCTCGCGGCCGGCCCCGAGGGCAGCGCGCTCGATCCGATCCCGCTCGCGTGGTCGGACGCCGACTTCGAGCAGACCGGCTATCCGGTCGCCGCCGCGATCGACGGCAAGGACGACACCGGTTGGGGCATCCACGGCGGCAACAGTGACTGGCGGCAGGCGCGCGCCGCGCGCTTCCTCGCCGCCGCGCCGCAAGCGTTCGCCGGGCGCACGCGCGTGCGGGTGACCCTGCGCCAGCGCTTCGGCAGCGAGCACACGCTCCTGCGCCTGCGGCTGGCGCTCGCCCAGACCGACGGCGACGGCGACCTCGCCGCGCAGCGCCGCGCCAACCTCGACGCGCACTTCGCGGCGTGGCTCGCGGCGCAGCGCGACGCCGCGCGGCCGTGGGTCCTCACCGTGCCCGCCGCGATTCAATCCGCGGGACTCGCCGACTTCCGCGTGCGCGAGGACCGATCGGTGGACGTCTTCGGCAACAACCCCGATCGCGAGACGACCACGCTGGAGCTCGCCGCACCCGGTGCGATCGCTGCGCTCCGCCTCGAGGCGCTGACGAACAACGATCTCCCGGGTCGCGGGCCGGGCCGCTCCGCGTTCTTCCCGGAGGCCGGTTTCACGATCAGCGACGTGAAGGCCCGCGTCGTCGACCGCGACGGCAACGCGCGCCGGAGCGTCGCGATCACCGCCGCCGCGGCGAGCCACGAACACCAAGAGCACCCTGCCGCGCACGCGATCGACGACGCGCCCGACACCGGCTGGACCAACGACGGCGCCGTCGGCCGCGACGTGAGCCTCGTGCTCGGCTTCGCCGCGCCGGTCCGCCTCGCCGACGACGAGCGTCTCGAAGTGGTCGTCGCGCAGCACGGCATCCACAACAACAACCTGGGTCGCTTCCGCGTCGCAGTGACCGCCGACGCGCGACCCGTCGTCGCATGCCGGGTGAGCAGCGAGCTGGAGGCGGCGCTGGCCGGCGGCGCGCCCCTCGATGCCGCGACGCACGACGCGCTCCTGCAGGCGTTCGTCGAGCAGGCCCCCGAACTCGCGCGCTGGCAGGCGGAGATCGCCGCGAAGGAACGCGCCCTGCCGCAGCCGCCGACGACCCTCGTCGTGCAGGAGCGCGAGGCCGCGCGCGCGCGGCAGACCCGGTTCCACCAGCGCGGCGAGTTCACGCGGCCGCGCGACGTGGTCACGCCCGGCGTGCCGGCGTGCCTGCCACCACTGCCTTCCGACGCACCCGCCGATCGCCTCACCTTCGCGCGCTGGCTCGTGAGCGGCACACACCCGCTCACCGCGCGCGTGGTCGTGAACCGCGCGTGGGCGCAGTTCTTCGGGCGCGGGCTGGTGGCGACGGTCGCGGACTTCGGCACCCGCGGCGCAGCACCGAGCCACCGTGAGCTGCTCGACTGGCTGGCCTGCGAGTTCGTCGCCGATGGCTGGTCGCTGAAGCGGCTGCACCGGCTGATCGTCACGAGCGCCACGTACGCGCAGGCCGCCGCGGCGACGGACGCGGCGTGGCAGGCCGATCCCGACAACGTCTGGCTCGCGCGCATGACGCGCATCCGCCTGCCGGTGGAGCTGCTGCGCGACGCCGCGCTCACCGCCAGCGGGCTGCTCGCCAGCAAGATCGGCGGGCCGAGCGTGTTCCCGCCGCAGCCCGAAGGCACCGGCGGGCTGTCGTACGGCGGATTCACCTGGCGCGTGAGCGAAGGCGCCGACCGCTACCGCCGCGGGCTCTACACGTACCAGAAGCGCACCGCGCCCTACGTCCTGCACGCCATGTTCGACGCGCCGAGCGGCGAGGCGTGCCTCGCGCAGCGCGCGCGGAGCGACACGCCGCTGCAGGCGCTGAGCCTGCTCAACGACCCGGTCTTCGTCGAAGCCGCGCAGGCACTGGCGCGACGCGTGTGCGCCGAGCACACGACCGACGACGCGCGCCTCGATGCGATGTGCCGCCGGGCGCTTTCGCGGGTTCCGGTGCCGGCCGAGCGCGACCGCATGCGCGCGTTCCTCGCCGAGCAACGGGCGCGCATCGCGGCGCACCAGCTCGACGCCAAGGCGCTCGCCGGGCCGGGTGACGGTGACTCCACCACTCTCGCTCCGTGGGCGGCCCTCGCCCGCGTCATCCTCAACCTCGACGAGGCGATCACCCGTGGCTGACCTGCGCCTGACCCGACGTGACTTCCTGGGCCGCAGTGGCGTCGGCCTCGGCGGTGTCGCCCTCACCTCGCTCCTGCGCGGCAGCGACGAGCCGCACTTCAAGCCCCGGGCACGGCGCGCGATCCACTTCTTCATGGGCGGCGCGCCGAGCCAGCTCGATCTGTTCGACGAGAAGCCCCTCCTGCGCGAACTCGAGGGCAAGCAGGTGCCGGAGTCGCTGGTGAAGGACGCCCGCTACGCCTTCATCCGCAAGGACGCGTCGTTGCTTGGCCCGCGCTTCCCGTTCGCGCGCCACGGCCGGTGCGGCGCCAACCTCTCGTCGATCGTCCCCCACCTCGCCAAGGTCGTCGACGAGCTGGCGTTCGTGCACTCCGTGCACACCGACCAGTTCAACCACGCCCCGGCGCAGATCTTCTTCAACACCGGCGGGCCGTTCCCGGGGCGGCCGAGCCTCGGCGCGTGGCTCAGCTACGGCCTCGGCAGCGACGCCAAGGACCTGCCGGCGTACGTCGCGCTCTCGTCGGGCGGCGGCACGAGCGGCGGCGCCGCCAACTGGTCGGCCGGGTTCCTGCCTACGCGCCACGCGGGCGTGGCCTTCCTGCGCAGCGGCGACCCCATCCCCAACCTGTCGTCGCCGGCCGGCGTCGACCGCACGCTGCAGCAGGCGACCCTCGACACCGTCAACGCGCTCAACGCGCAGCGCCACGCGCTGCTCGGCGACCCCGCGATCGAGGCACGCATCGCCGCCTATGAGCTGGCGTACCGCATGCAGGCGCGCGCGCCGGAGCTGACCGACCTGCGCGACGAGCCGCAGGAAGTGCTCGACCTGTACGGCGTGGACCCGGCCAAGCCCTCGTTCGCGCGCAACTGCCTGCTCGCGCGCCGGCTCATCGAGCGCGGCGTGCGCTTCGTGCAGCTCCTGCACGAAGCATGGGACCACCACTCCGACGTCGAGGGCGGCCTGCGCGGCGCCT
>CAYQMF010000076.1:26081-32488 GCA_964418595.1 uncultured candidatus Brocadiaceae bacterium | reverse complement strand
TCGATGTCGGGGGCGTCGAGCTCGATGTCGAACACGTCGATCCCCGCGAAGCGCTTGAACAAGACCCCCTTCCCCTCCATCACCGGCTTGCCGGCCATCGGCCCGATGTTGCCGAGCCCCAGCACCGCGGTGCCGTTGGTGATCACTGCGACCAGGTTGCCCTTCGCGGTGTAGTCGTAGACGCGCGCGGCATCCGCCGCGATCTCCCGACACGGCTCCGCGACGCCGGGCGTGTACGCCAAGGACAGGTCGCGCTGCGTGAGCGTCGACTTGGTCGGTTGGACCTGGATCTTGCCGGCTGGCGGAACGGAGTGGTAACGGAGCGCTTCTTCGCGGTCGACCATGTGCGGCCGCGCATTATGCCGCCGCGTGCGCCCGCCAGGCAGCGCGGCGGAGGATTTGGCCGCGTCTCGACGCGGTCACCGTGGCTCTCCGTTGCTATAAACCCCCGCGTGATCCACGCCGCTGTCGTCAGCACCTGCCTTGTCGCCTCGCTGGTCGCGCAGGACCGTCGCCCGGTCGCGCACTACGTCATCGACGGCGAGACCCGGTCCGTGACCACGGACGACATCGCGCTGGAGATGGCGCCGCGCTTCCGCCGCACGACGCGCGGTCAGGAGACCATCCAGCACCTGATCGACCTGCACCTCGTGCGCACCGCCGCGGAGGCCAACGGTTGCTTCCCCAAGCCGGGCGAGGTCGCCGCCCAGATCGCCACCTACAAGGCGAAGCTCGCCGAGCAGGGACAGGACCCCGCGAAGTTCCTGGAGGGTCGCGGGGTCACCGACCAGGAGCTGACCGACTACACGACGCTCACGCTGGCGCTCGACCGCCTGGTGATGGCGTCGCTCAGCCTCTCGGACGCGAGCCGCGTGACCAACGAGTACCGGGAGCTGTGGCTCAAGGATGCCAAGCAGACCAACGCGATCGTCACCGACGCCGCGGCGCTGCCGGCCGGCGTCGTCGCACGGGTCGGGGCCACGACGCTGACGGAGCTGGACCTCGGTCGGATCCTCGCCGCCCGGGCGGCGCCCGCGGAGCGCCAGCGCTTCGCCCGCCAGGTGGTCCTTCGCCGGATGCTCGACGCCGAGGCGGCCGCGAAGGGGATCGCCGTCACGCGCGAGCAGCGTGAGGAGATGGTGCAGAAGATCCGCGCGCGCGCGGAGACCGACGCCACGCAGGCGGTCGACTTCGACTCCGTGCTGGAAGCGCTGGGAACGGACGAGGCGGGTCTGCTGGAGTCGCCGGTGGTGCGCGCGCAGATCATCGCCCGCGCGCTCGTGGAGGCGCGCGATCCGGCCAAGATCCTCACCGAGCGGCTCGCCGCGGACACCGCCGGCTTCCTTGGCCGGTTCGGCGCCCGCCGCCAGATCGAGGTCCTGTGGCTGCGCGCCACCGCCACGCCCAACCCGCTCATCCCGCGCACCTTCGAGCGCGCGCGCGAGGAACTCGAGAAGATCCGCGCCGAGGTCTCGCCGCAGAAGCCCTTCTCCACGCTGGCCCGCATCCACAGCGAGGACCCGCGCACGAAGATGAACGGGGGCAACGCCGGATGGCACCACGCCGTGAGCACGCGGCTTCCCCCGGCGGTGCTCGCGTGGGCGTTCGCCGCCAAGGTCAACGCGATGAGTGAGACGATCGTGGTCGACGACGGAGTGTGCCTCGCGCGTGTCCGGGCGATCGAGGCCGATCCCGACCGCGCTACGCTGCAAGCGCGCCTCACCGATGCGTTGGAGGAGGAGCTGTATCGGGAGCTGCTCGCGCGCGCCGACCTCCGCTTCGTCGAGGGCAGCTGATGCGCGAAGTCCAGTGGTGTCAGCAGGGCGGCCAACGCGACGCGCGCGATGCGACGCGCGCCTGGTTCCGCGGCCTGCAA
The DNA here is from genome assembly GCA_964418595.1 of uncultured candidatus Brocadiaceae bacterium. Lineage (GTDB taxonomy): Bacteria > Planctomycetota > UBA1135 > UBA1135 > UBA2386 > CAYQMF01. Next base: position 30,612 of record CAYQMF010000076.1, on the reverse strand, counting down.
CTCGCGACCGTGCGCGGTGAGTTCCGGGTGAAGACTCCGCCGGGCGAAGAGTCGGCGCTGCTGATCCTCGGCGGGACCTTCGATCTGGCAGCGGGGTCGGGGAGCTGGGCGCAGCGGGGCCGGCGCGCGACTCCATTCGACGGTCGCCCCTGCGCGCTGTACCTGCCCCCCGACACGCCGGTTCAAGCCGTCGGCGACGGCGAGTTGCTCCTCGTGAGCTGCCGTCGCCCGGAGCTCCCGCCCGCGGCCGAGGCGCCGCCGCAGATGCGGCCGCTCCTGCCGCTCGCGGGCAGCGGCAAGGCGTTCGACGCGCGCACCGGCACGTGGGAGCTGCTGGAGCGGTTTCCCTCAGCCCCGGAGGCGGTGCTGCCGCGTGCCATCGTGCGGCACGACATCGGGGGCACGCCGGTCGAGCGCGTCTTCGCGACGAGCTTCAAGGCGCTGGCGCTCCGGCTCGACGAAGCGGTCGTCGCCCCGCACACGACCTTCGAGCCGCGTCCCGATGTGGGCTCACCGCCCGCGACGGGTGACCTCGCCATCTTCGTGCGTGCGCCGCAGGGCGCGGAGATCCACGGCGCCGATGGCGGCACGACGGTGCGCGGCGACGCGGTGTTCCTCACCGCCGCGGCCTCGCCGCCGCGCGTCAGCGCCGGCGGCGGCGCGGCGCTCGTGGTCTGCGCGTGGGCATGGCCGAAGACCACACCCACGCCGGGTTCTCAGTAGCTACCGATCACCCAGGTCAGGCCCTCGGTGTGCACGATGCCATTCGACGCCGCGGGGTCGGCCCAGAACGCTTGGAAGAAGGCGCCACCCTGCCGGGTCATCGGCACCGGGATCGGGATCGACGACAATCCCGCCGCACTGAACGCCGGCATCGAGATCGTGAGGAGCGGGTTGACGTACACCGTGCCGAAGGGCGGGAAGGGCAGGTTGAGCTGCGACGCGCCGATCATCAGCAGCGGCGAAGCGCCGGTGAGACCATTGCGGATCTCGAGGTTCGGCCGGGAACCGGCGAACGGACGCTGCAGGCTCCACGTCGGGAAGCCGGGAGTGCCTGCCTTGGCGACGCCGTAGGGGACCGCGCCAGCGACGTTCTGCGACACGGGGATGACGCCGTCGGCGAGGATGATCCGGAAGTGCGCGGTCGCGCCGGGCGGAATCGCGACGGCCCACTGGTAGGCGCCGGTGTAGTCGCCGGGCCCGAACGGCAGGCCGCTGTTGTTCAGCGGATAGGCGGCGCCGTTGAAGCCGTTCAGGATGTTCGTGCGGAGGCCGGCGAACGCAGCGACCTCGTACCCGAGGAAGCCCTCAGCCATGAAGTACGCCGTCGCGTTGGTGGTCCCGTCGGTCACCATCTGTTGCCCGGTGGTGCCGTTCGGGATCTGCGCAGCCGAGTCGCCGCCCGCAGTCTGGCTCACGTCGAAGTCCGTGTAGTTGTAGATGTTGATCCCGAGCGCGCCGCCCGTGTTGTTCGTGATCGACATCGTCTGCGTGCACACGCCGGTCGTCGAACTCGTGGAGTAGACGCAGCTCACGAGCCGCGCCGCGAAGTTGCGCCCATCGACGTTCGCCCACGCCAGGGTCGCGGACCGCCCGTCGGGATCCGGAGTCATCGTGAGCTGACCGCCGGAGTTGTTGAACGCGGACCCGGTGGTGTCCCCGGAAACGGAGTAGTACCACCAGTTCTGGTACAGGTGATCCACTCCGTTGGCGCCGAAGTTGCCGAGACCGGCCGCCGAGTTGGTGGCTGTGGGGTACGACGAGATGCTGAAGTTGGTGTTGCCGTCGCCGATGCTGACGAGGGCCTGGGCAGGGAGGGCGGCGCCGAGGGCCGCGATGGCGAGCAGGTGTCGCATGAGTTTACGCGTAAGCGAAAGAGAGGGGGGAAGAGGAATCGACGGTCGGACACCGCCGGCGCACGAGAATACCCGACGCACCGGCTCTCACGATGCGTGGGACGTCCGCTTCGCCACGAGGTGTTCCCCGATGTGCGCGCTAGGGCACGACGTGCACGGCCGAGCCATCCTCGAGGCGGAGCACCACGCCGGCTCGACAGAACTCACGAGGAAGGTAGCCGAGGGCGAGGCGACGCGATGCCATCGGGACGTCCATGACACTCAATGCGCGGCCCACCGCGATGCCATCGTCGTCTTCGATGCTCGTTCCCGGCGCCACCGCCCCAATGCCGTCGATCACCAACCGGGAGAGGCCGCGATTGACGTGGCCGTACGTCTGGATGCGCGCGACGATCTCCTGCCCCGTGTAGCAACCCTTCGTCGTCGAGATGTGATCGTCGAGCGCGGCTTCCATCGCCAACGTCGAGCCGTCCGCGTCGACCCCCATCCACGGGATGCCCGCGGCGATTCGGCGGAGGTGCCACTCTGCGACGCCCGCGCGCGGCCAGGCAGACGCGGGCGCCGCCGTCCCGCGCGGCCGATAGGTTCGAACCCAACGGAGACCGCGCCTCGCGCCGCTCAAGGCCATCACCTCGTCGTGCCCCTGCGCCGCGTCGACCTCATGGCCGTCCGCTGCCCCCGGCCCCAACACCATCGCACAGATGAGGTCGGACGGCGGGTCGATCGCAAGCTTCTCCGCGAAGTGGTACCGCTCCAGCAGGGCCGCGACCTTCTCGCGCTCGTGGGCCTGCGCCTCCACCAGCCAACGATCGCCGAGGCGCGCGATCCGACCCACCGACTCGAGCTTGCCCTTCGCCGTCAGGAACGCGGCGGGAAGGGCCTTGCCAACGGCCATCGCCGCCACGTCTTGCGAGCACAAGCGATGCAGGAAGTCGCCGGCGTCCGGGCCCCGCAGGGCGATGAGCGCAAACGGCGCGTCGTCGATCGAGACGGTCGCGGCTGCCAGCTCCGGGCCGAGTAGATCAGCACAAGTCTTCATGGGAAGGCGGCTTGCTTAGCCGACCAGGGTGGTCACAACAAATGGCACCATCCACGGGCTCTTTTCTCTTCAGGCTCGTTGAAAGAGCACCGATCCAGAGCTAGTTTCGCGGCCTCGCCATGATCCGCCTCTCCAAGAAAGCCGACTACGCGGTCTTCGTCATGGGCCAACTGGCTGCGCACGCCGTGGCCACGGGAGACGGGCCGACGCCGGTGGTCAGCGCGCAGGACCTCGCCGACCGCGCCAACCTGAACCGATCCGTGGTCGCGAACCTGCTCAAGGATCTCGCCCGCGCTGGCCTCCTCGAGTCCGAGCGCGGGGTGAACGGGGGGTACCGACTCCTGCGCGCGCCGGAAGACATCAGCCTGAAGGACATCCTCGCCGCGGTCGAGGGCCCGTTCGTGCTCGTCGATTGCGCAAGCGACCTGGTCACGAACCTGACCGGCGAGACCGAGGCCTGCGCCCTCACCTGCCTCTGCCACTCGCGCAGTCCGATGCGACGCGTGCACGAGCGAATCACCAGCATGTTCGAGACGATCCGCCTGCCGGAACTGTGCGACTTCGCGACCGCCGGCGCGCCGACGCATGGCGCGCTCGCCAACGGGTCGAGCGAGGAGGATCGCCGATGACGCTCTCGTTCCCGATCTACTGCGACAACAGCGCGACGACCCGGGTCGACCCCCGCGTCCTGGAGCGGATGCTCCCGTTCTTCGGTGAGCAGTTCGGCAACGCCGCGAGTCGTAGCCACGCGTTCGGCTGGACCGCGGAGGCCGCCGTCGAGAGTGCGCGCGAGCAGGTCGCCGCGGTCATCGGCGCCAATCCCAAGGAGATCCTCTGGACCAGCGGCGCGACCGAGGCCAACAACCTGGCCATCAAGGGCGTGGCCGAGATGTACCGCGAGAAGGGCGACCATCTCATCTCGGTCGTCACCGAGCACAAGGCGGTGATCGATCCGATCAAGCACCTCGAAGCCCTCGGCTACCGCGCCACGTTCCTCACGGTCGACGAACTGGGCCACATCGATCTCGACGCGCTGCGCGCGGTGATCACCGACAAGACGATCCTGGTCTCGGTGATGATGGCCAACAACGAGATCGGCACCGTGCACCCGATCGCCGCGATCGGGGCGATCTGCAAGGAGAAGGGCACCCTCCTGCACACCGACGCCACCCAGTGCGTGGGTCGTGTGCCCATCGACGTCGAAGCGCTGCAGGTGGACCTGCTGTCCATGTCGGCGCACAAGTTCTACGGACCCAAGGGCGTCGGCGCGCTCTATGTGCGGCGCAAGAACCCCCGCGTGCGGCTGAGCCCGATCCTCGACGGCGGCGGGCACGAGCGCGGCATGCGTTCCGGCACCCTCAACGTCCCCGGCATCGTCGGCATGGGCGAGGCAGCACGCCTGGTCGGCGAGCTGCAGGCGACCGAGATCCCGCGCCTGCGCGCGCTGCGCGACCGCCTCGAGGCCCGGCTCGTGAAGGCCATCGCCGGAGCCAGGGTCAACGGCGACCCGCAGAGCCGCCTCCCCCACCTCACCAACATCTCGCTGCCGTACGTGGAGGGCGAGTCGCTGATCATGGGGATCAAGGACATCGCGGTGTCGTCGGGCTCGGCCTGCACGTCCGCCAGCCTCGAGCCG
>CAYQMF010000076.1:0-26071 GCA_964418595.1 uncultured candidatus Brocadiaceae bacterium | reverse complement strand
AGCTACGTGCTCAAGGCGCTGGGCGTCGGGGACGAACTCGCGCACAGCTCGATCCGCTTCTCGCTCGGCCGGTTCACCACCGAGGAGGAGATCGACTACGTCGCCGAGCGCGTGACCAAGGAGGTGGTGCGGCTGCGCGAGATGTCTCCCCTGTGGGAGATGGTCCAGGACGGCATCGACCTCTCGACCGTCAAGTGGACGGTGCACTGATGCGGTGCCCGCCTCCTTCGACCCACCGGGCAACGATCGACACGGAGTGACAATCCCATGGCGTACAGCGACAAGGTCCTCGACCACTACAACAACCCCCGCAACGTCGGCGCGCTCGACAAGAACGCGCCGGACGTCGGCACCGGCGTCGTCGGCGCACCCGAGTGCGGTGACGTGATGAAGCTGCAGATCCAGGTCGGCGACGACGGGCGGATCGTCGACGCGAAGTTCAAGACCTACGGGTGCGGCTCGGCCATCGCATCGTCGTCGCTCGCCACCGAGTGGCTGAAGGGCACCACCCTCGACGACGCGGCGAAGATCGCCAACACGCAGATCGTCGAAGAGCTGTCGCTCCCGCCGGTGAAGATCCACTGCTCGGTGCTGGCCGAGGATGCGATCAAGGCGGCGATCGCCGACTACCGTGCCAAGCAGGCCGCTTCGGCCAAGGGTTCGCCCGCGTGAGCACCGAGAACCAAGACAGGGACACCGCGGCGCCTCCGGCGCTCGAGCCCCCGAAGAAGGGCCGCGGCGTGCACCTCACGGAGCGCGCGGCCAAGGAGATCCAGCGCGTGGTGCAGGAGCAGGGCTTCGACGCCGCGACCACCTGGGTGCGGGTCGGCGCCAAGGGCGGCGGCTGCTCCGGATTCAGCTACGTCCTCGACTTCGATCAGCAGGGGCCGACCGAGTTCGACCTGGCCTTCCAGATGCACGGCATCCGGGTGATCGTCGACAAGAAGAGCGACTTCTTCATGGGCGGCACGATCCTGGACTTCAACGACGGCCTCCTCAACCGCGGCTTCGTGTTCCAGAACCCGACCGCCAAGGGCACCTGCGGGTGCGGCACATCCTTCTCCGCCTGAGCGCTCCGGCTCCGACATGGATCCCTTCGCGGTGCTCGGTCTGCCGCCTGCGGTCGAGCTCGACCCGCGGCGCCTCGAGGAGCGCTACCTCGCGCTGGCGCGCGACTGCCACCCCGACCACCATCGCGCCGCCGACGCCGACCAGCAGCTCGCGATCCTCGCGCGCGCCGCGGAGTTGAACGATGCCTACCGCATGCTCAAGGATCCCTGGCGACGTGCCGAGGCGCTGCTCGACCTCCGTGCGCCGGGTGTCCTCGCCGCCAGGAAGCAACTCGCGCCGGACTTCCTGATGGCCGCCCTGGAACTCGCCGAGACCGTCGCCGGTGCCGACGCCGAAGCCGCGAAGACGCTGCGACCCCGCCTGGCCGAGCTGGTGCGCGCCGATCTCGCCGCCGTCGTCGACGCGATCGCGCGCGGCGACCACGACGCCGCCGCCGTGCGCATCCACCAATCCCGCTACCACCGCAAGGCACTGGAAGACCTGCCCAGATGACTTCCGCGCGCCAGCCCGCAGACGACGACATCGTCGTCGGCATCGACCTCGGCACCACCAACAGCCTCGCCGCCGTCATGGGCCGGAAGGGTCCCATCGTCCTGAGGGACGCCGACGGCGAAGCGCTCGTCCCGTCGGTCGTCTGCTTCACGGAGGATCAGACCCTCGTCGGTCGCGCGGCGCAGGCACTCGCGCTGTCGCACCCCGACCGGACCGTCCACTCGATCAAGCGGTTGATCGGCCGCGCGGGCGCCGAACTCGACGCCGAACTCGCCCGCCTCCCCTACGTGGTCGAGCGCGGCGAGCGCGGTCTGCCGCGGGTCCGTATCGGCGCGCGCCGTCTCTCTCCGGAGGAGATCTCGGCCGACGTGCTGCGGGCGGTGAAGGGCCTCGCCGAAGCGGCGCTCGCGCGCCCCGTGCGCAAGGCCGTGGTCACGGTGCCGGCCTACTTCGACGATGCGCAGCGCCTCGCCACCAAGGACGCCGCGGCGCTCGCCGGGCTCGAGTGCCTGCGCATCGTCAACGAGCCGACCGCGGCGTCGCTGGCCTTCGGCATCGACGGCAGCAAGGACGGCGTCGTGCTCGTGTACGACCTCGGCGGTGGCACGTTCGACGTATCGATCCTGCGCGTGGAAGGCGGCGTGTTCCGGGTCCTCGCCACGCACGGCGACACGCACCTCGGCGGCGACGACTTCGACGCGGCCATCGTCGAGCGCATGCACGCCGCGCTCGCCGAGCGGGGCGTGACCGCGGCGGGGATCGCCGATCCGTTCGCCCGACAGTCGATCCGCCGCGCCGCGGAACAGCTCAAACGCGAGCTGTCGGTGCGGGACGCGCAGACCCTGCAGCTCGACCTCGGCGACCGCGGCCGGTTCGAGTTCACCCTCACCCGCGCCGAGTTCGAGGCAGCGATCGCCCCCCTCGTCGAGCGCACCCTGGCGGGCTGCCGCGCCGCACTCGCCGACGCGGAGCTCGCCCCCGACGCCATCGACCACGTCCTCCTCGTCGGGGGCAGCACGCGCACGCCGCTGGTGCGCGCCCGCGTGGAGACGTTGCTCGGCAAGCCCCCGCGCACGGACATCGATCCCGACCTCGCGGTCGCACTCGGCGCGGCGGTGCAGGCCGACATCCTCGTCGGCGGCACGCGCAACGCCCTCCTCCTCGACGTGGTGCCTCTGTCCCTCGGCCTCGAGACGATGGGCGGCGCGATGAGCAAGCTGCTGCTGCGCAACTCGACGGTGCCGGCCAGCGCGACGGAGATGTTCAGCACGCAGGCCGACAACCAGACCGGGGTCGACCTCAACATCTACCAGGGCGAGCGCGAGCTGGTCCGCGACTGCCGCAACCTCGGCGCCTTCAAGCTCACCGGGATCCCCCCCATGCCGGCCGGGCTGCCGCGCATCGCGGTGACCTTCCTGGTCGACGCCGACGGCCTGCTCACCGTGCGCGCCATCGAGGAGCGCACCGGCCAGAGCGCGCAGATCCGGGTGGTGCCGTCGTTCGGCCTGACCCGCGACGAGGTCAAGCGCCTCATGCAGGAGTCGATCGTGCACGCCGAGGACGACATGGCGGCGCGCGCTGGCATCGAGGTGCGGAACAAGGCAGAAGCGATGGTGCGGGGTACGACGCGTGCCCTGGCGATGGCCGAGCTGCCTCCCGACCAGACCTGGTCCGTGCAGAAGGCCACCAAGCGCCTCGCGAAGCTGCTGGAAGAGAACGCCGAGACCGCATCCCTCACCGCCGGCGTGGAGGAGCTGTCGCGGCTGACCGCGCAGATCGCCGACGACGTGATCAGCTCCGCCGTGCGCAAGGCGCTCGGAGGCAGCGAACCGTGAGCGAGGTGCGCGTGTGCTTCAAGGATCACGGCGCCGAGCTGATCGCTCGCGTCGGCGACACGCTCCTCGACGTCGCGCTTCGCCACGGCGTGCCGCTCGACCACGCCTGCGGCGGTGTGTGCGCGTGCTCCACGTGCCACGTCAAGGTCGAGCAAGGGGCCGACGCGCTGAGCGAAGCCAGCGACGACGAGCAGGACCAGCTCGACACCGCGCGCGACGTCGGCCTCACCAGCCGGCTCGGTTGTCAGGCGCGCATCGAGCGGGCGCCGCGCGGCGGCGTCATCGCCGCCGCGATCCCGCACTGGAACGTGAACATCGCGCGCGAAGGTCACTGAACCCGGAAAGAACGACACCCGGTGCAGCAGCTTGCCGCTGCAACGAGGTGTCGGACACGGGTCGATCCTCCGGATCCGCAGCCTCGCGTTCCGCGCGGCTGCGGGAACGGAGCATCACCCCTGAAAGCCGTTGCGGCCGCTGGCGCACTGCGAATCAGAAGCTGCCGATGTTCCAGGTGAGGCCTTCGGTGTGGGCGACGCCGCCCGCGGCTCCCGCGTCGGGCCACAGCGCCTGGAAATGCGCGAATCCCCCCGCCACGGGCGGGATGGCGATGTTCACCTTGGAGATGCCCGTGGCGTTGAACGCGGGCATCGGCACGTCCGCTGCCGGCAGCACGTAGATCGTGCCGAACGGCGGGAAGGGGAACGTCGTGGTCTGCGTGCCGATGAGAAGCAGCGGCGACGCGCCGGTCAGCCCGTTGCGGATCTCGAGGCTGGCGACGCCACCGGCAAACGGCCGGTTGTCGGCCCACACCGGCAGGCCGTTGGTGCCCGCCTTGGGGGCGCCGAAGCGGGCGACGCTGGCGGTGTTGTTGGACGGCGGCTGGAAGGTCACCGACAGGAGCGCACGCACGCTCTGCGACCCGAAAGCCGGCAGGGTGAGGTTCCAGCTGAACATGCCCGTGTAGTCCCCCGGCCCGTACGGCAGCCCGGTGTTTTGCAGCGAGTAACACTGCCCGTTCTGGCCCGCCAGCACGCGGCTGCGCAGGGCCGGGTAGCTGTCGACTTCCCACGCGTTGTAGTTCTGCCCCATGAAAAAGCAGAGCCCGGTGGCATCGGTCACGCGCTGCTGGCCCACCGGCGCGCCGGATGCCTGCACGCACGAGTCGTCGCCGCCGAAGCCGTTGAGGTCGAGGTCGGCGTAGGTGTACAGCGTGAGCGTGATCGGCGATGCGGTCTGGTTGGTCAGCGTCATCGTCTGCGCCGACACGCCGCTCGACGTGCCGACCTTGTGCACGCAGTTGACGAGAACGGCGCTGAAGCCACGGTTGTCGACGTTCGGCCACGTCAGCGTCCCGGTCTTGCGATCCGTGGACGCGGCCACGGTGAACGTCGACTGGTCGTCGTAGAACGCCGAACCGGTCGTGTCGCCCGCCACGCAGTAGTACCACCAGTTCGCGGCCAGGTGGTTCGTCCCGGTCGAGAACAACGACTGGCCGTTGGTGTCGGTGCGCGACGTCGGGTAGCCCGAATAGATGTAGACGGCGGGCGAGTCGAGGATGATGAGGTTGGGGGCCTGTGCGGAGAGAGCGCCGGCCAGACCGACGAGGAGAAGGGTGGTGCGCATTGTGAGCGTGGATCGAGAAGGAGATGCGTTCGCGGGGAGATCACCCGCGGTCGCGGACAGGGACCCGGGCAGGATAGCCACAGACGGCGATGGTCCGCACGCTTGGTTCATTCGGTCGAGCGCACTCCGCTCGCGACGAAAGCTCTGCACCGCGCGTTTCGGCCGCGCGTGCCGCGTGGCTAGACTGCCGCCGGCGCGGTCAGCGCACATCCCTGGGAGGGATCCCCTGCATGCACACGACGGACACGAACCTGGTCTCGCTCACTGCCAACGCCATCCGCGGTCTTGCGATGGACGCGGTGGAGAAAGCCAACTCGGGCCATCCCGGGATGCCGATGGGCATGGCCGACGTCGCGGCCGTGCTGTGGTTGAAGCACCTGCGCTACAGCGCGAAGGACCCGCGCTGGCTGGGCCGGGACCGCTTCGTCCTGTCGGCGGGCCACGGCTCGATGCTGCTGTACTCGCTCCTGCACCTCGCCGGCTACGACCTCTCGCTCGACGACCTCAAGGCGTTCCGGCAGTGGGACAGCAAGACGCCAGGGCATCCGGAAGTGGGTGACACCCCGGGCGTCGAGACCACGACCGGCCCGCTCGGGCAAGGGTTCGCCAACGGCATCGGCATGGCCATCGCGGCGCAGATGGAGGCGGCGCAGACCGGCTGCCCCCTGCTCAAGACCCGGGTCATCGGCATCGTCTCCGATGGAGACCTCATGGAGGGCATCAGCCAGGAGGCGGCCTCGCTCGCCGGTCACCTGCAGCTCGACAACCTGCTCTACATCTACGACGACAACCGGATCACCATCGACGGCCGGACGGAGCTGACCTACCGCGAGGATGTCGGCCTCCGCTTCCGGGCGCTGGGCTGGGATGTCCTTCCCCTCGACGCCCACGATCCGGAGCAGGTCGAGCAGGTCCTCGATCGCGCGCTCGGCCAGCTCAAGCGTCCGACCCTTATCGTGGCGCGCAGCGAGATCGCCAAGGGCAGCCCGAACAAGCAGGGCACCAGCGAGTCGCACGGCGCGCCGCTCGGCAAGGCCGAGATCGCCGCCACCAAGAAGGCGCTGGGCATGACGGACGCGGAGTTCCATGTGCCCGACGCAGTGCGCGCGGTGTTCGCAGCGCGGACGCGTCACGTGGAAGCGGAGCGTTCGCGCTGGAACGAGCAGTTCGAGGCGTGGAAGGCCCAACACCCGGACGGCGCGGCCAGGTTCGCCGCCCTGCGCCACGGCAAGCTCCCTGCCGACCTGCTGGCCCAACTGGTCGCGGCTGCCGGCACCGACGCCTCGGTCGCAACGCGCGTGCTCTCGGGCAAGGTCATCCAGAAGGTCGCGGCACTCACGCCGCGGCTCGTGGGTGGCTCCGCCGACCTCGCCTCGTCGACCAAGACCGACATCAAGGCCACGACCTCGATCGGGCCGGGCCAGTTCACCGGACGCAACTTCCACTTCGGGATCCGCGAGCACGCGATGGGGGCGCTCATGAACGGCATCGCGCTGCACGGCGCGTTCCAGCCGCTGGGCAGCACGTTCCTCGTGTTCTCCGACTACATGCGCCCCTCGATCCGGCTCGCCGCGCTCATGCGCCAGCCCTGCGCGTTCGTGTTCACCCACGACAGCCTCATGGTCGGCGAGGATGGCCCCACCCATCAGCCGATCGAGCACGTCGCGAGCCTTCGCCTCATCCCGAACCTGGACGTCCTGCGCCCCGCCGACGCCCTCGAGGTGGCGGCAGCGTGGACGCACACGCTCACGCGCACCGACGGTCCGGTGGCCATGTGCCTCACCCGGCAGAACCTGCCTGCCCTTGCGCGCGCGCCGGGCTTCGACCCACGCGACATCCTGCGGGGCGGTTACGTCCTGCGCGACGCGCCGGCCGCGAAGGCCACCCTGCTGGCGACCGGATCCGAGGTGAGCCTCGCGGTCGCGGCCGCGGACGAACTCGCGCGCCGCGGCAAGCCCGTGCGCGTGGTGAGCGTGCCGTGTCTCGAAGTGTTCCTCCGCCAGGACGACGCCTGGCGCAGCCGCGTGCTCGGCACGGCGCCGACCTTCGCCCTCGAGATGGGCCGACCGGAGATCTGGTGCCAGCTCACCGGCTCGCTCGCCCGCGTCATCGGGGTCAGCCGGTTCGGCGCCAGCGCCCCGCACGGCGTGCTGCTCGAGAAGTTCGGCTTCACGGCGACCGCCGTCGCCGACCGCATCGCCGCGCAGTTGCCCTAGGCCGGCGCGTGCGCGGCGACGAACGCCCGCAGGCGTTCACGCGCGGCGTCGGGCACGTCGAGGAACATCAGGCCGAGGCGACAGTCCGGCGCGCCCGCCTCCGGCGCTTGCAGCCAGATGAGCCGGGAGCGCAGGCTCAGCCGCGGTTGGCCATCGCCGAGGTCGAAGCAGACTTCGATCGTGCCCTCGCCCCGCACCAGGAGCGGCAGCGCACGCGTAGGGATCTGCGGCGCGCGCAGCAGCATCCCGCCGAAGCTCAGGTTGAGTGCGAGCCCGGCCGAGAACCCGGCGTCGCCGCTCGGTCCGACGATCCGGTACTCCACCGGCCACGCGACCGCAAGCCGGGGGAACACACGCTGGTCGCTGCGCGGCACTCTGGTGGCCATCCTGCGGTTGGAGACTCCGACTCGCTAGAACATCCCGACGATGTTGCCGTCGTCGTCGAGATCGATCTCGGTGCCGCCGGGGTTCCGGCCGAGGCCTGGCATGGTCATGATCTCGCCAGCGAGCGGATACACGAACCCCGCCCCCACCGACACGCGCACGTCGCGGATCGGGAACACGAACCCCTCCGGCCGCCCCTTGAGCTTGGGGTCGTGCGAGAGCGACGACTGGGTCTTGGCCATGCACACGGGGAACGAGCCGTAGCCCAGCGCCTCGTACTGCTCCAGGCGCCGCGTGGCCTCGGCGCTGTACTCCACGCCCGACGCGCCGTAGACCTTGGCCGCGAGCGTCTCGATCTTGGTGCGCAGGCTCGCCTCCGTCGGATACAGGAACCGGAACGTCTGCGGCTCGGCGGCCGCGCGCACCAGCGACTCGGCGACGGCCTCGCCACCCTTGCCGCCCTCGCCGAAGACGCGCGACTCGTGCGCTGCGAATGCGCCGGCCTCCATGGCGATCTCCTTGACCAGTTCGATCTCGCGCGCGCTGTCGGTGGGGAACACGTTGATCGCGACCACCACCGGCACGCCATGCAGGCGCACGTTCTCGATCTGCTTCACGAGATTGCCGGCGCCCGCGCGCAGCGCGTCGAGGTCTTCGCGCACGAGGCCCTCCGGCAGGGCCTTGCCCATCTTCACGTCGAAGCGCCCGGAGTGCATCTTGAGCGCGCGCACGGTCGCCACCAGCACCGCCGCGTGTGGCCGCAGGCCCGACACCCGGCACTTGATGTTGAAGAACTTCTCGCAGCCCATGTCGGCGCCGAAGCCCGCCTCGGTGACGACGAAGTCGGCGCAACGCAGCGCCAGCTGGTCGGCGACGATCGAGGAGTTGCCGTGCGCGATGTTGGCGAAGGGCCCGGTGTGCACGAGCGCGGGCGTGCCCTCCAGGGTCTGCATGAGCGTCGGCTTGAGCGCGTCGCGCAGGATCGCGGCCATCGCGCCCGCGGCGCGCAGGTCTTCCGCCGTCACCGGCCGACCCGCGCGGTCGTGGCCCACGACCATGCGCCCGAGGCGCGCGCGCAGGTCCTTGAGGTCGCGGGCGAGACCGAGCACCGCCATCACCTCGCTCGCGGCGGTGATGTCGAAGCCGGTGTCGCGCGGCACCCCGTTCTTGTCCCCGCCCAGCCCGATCTTGATCTGCCGCAGGGCGCGGTCGTTCATGTCGAACACGCGGCGCCAGGTGATCGATTCCGGGTCGATGTCGAGCGGGTTGTCGAGCAGGAGCGACGTGTCGAGGAACGCCGCCAGCAGGTTGTTGGCGGCTGTGACCGCGTGGAAGTCGCCAGTCAGGTGCAGGTTGAAGTCCTCCGGCGGGACGACCTGGCTGTAGCCGCCGCCGGCGGCGCCGCCCTTCACGCCGAACACGGGACCCATCGACGGCTGGCGGATCGTGCAGACCGCGCGCTTGCCGATCCGGTTCAGCGCCATCGAGATGCCCACCGTGTGCACGGTCTTGCCCTCGCCGAGCGGCGTCGGCGTGACCGCGGTGACCACCACGTAGCGCGCCTGCGGACGGGGTTCCTCGCGCGTGAGGATGTCGAGGCGCACCTTGGCCTTCGTGCGCCCGTACGGCTCGAGGTCGGCTTCGCCGAGACCGAGCTTCCTGGCGACGTCCGGGAGGGGGAGAAGGGGACGGGAGCGTGCGATCTCGAGGTCGTTCAAGGTTCGGCGGCGAGAGGGGCGGCACACGATAGCGTCGCGCCGCAGTCAATCCACGCGCGGGCCACGCGCGGGCCGTCGGCATAATCGGTGCCGTGTCGCCCGTGCCTCATGAACCCACGCCCGCTGTCGCCAGCCAGGCACAGAGCCAGGAAGATCCGCTGGTCTGCTTCTGCATGCGGGTCCGGCGTAGCACGCTTCGCCACGCCATCGCCTCGGGCGCGCGCAGCCTGGAGGCGCTCCAGGTGGCGACCCGCGCCGGGTCGGGGTGCGGCACGTGCCGCATCGATCTGCTCGCTCTCCTCGAAGGGAGCGGCGATGGCAAGTCCGAGGCAAGGGGCTGATGCGAGCACTCCCGGCAACCCGGTTGCTCGCCCTGGTCGTGGCCGGCCTCGCCCTGGTGGCGACGCTGCTCGTGTTCGCGCGCGAGCCGCAGGGCCCCCTCCGTATGGCGCCGCTGGACCATGGCGCGGGAGGCGAGCGCGCGCCCCTGGCCGATGCCCCCGGCGTCGTGCGTCGCCGCATCGACCGGGACCCGGCACGCCCCGAACCGGCGGGAACGGCCGCGGCGATGATCGAGGGTCGGGTCCTGGATGGGCTGGGCCAGCCGGTCGCCGGATGCGAGGTGACCTACCAGGAGCTGCGCTCGCCTCTCGACGAGGAGTCCGCGCGCGATGACCCAGCGACGTTCCGCGTCCCCACCGGCGACGACGGTCGGTTCCGGCTTGTCCTGCCGCCGTTGTGCGCTGGCGTGCTGGTCTTGTCGCACCGCGACTTCCCACCGCGCATCGCACGCGCCGATCTGGCCGTCGAGGCGGGCGAGGTGCGCGGCGTCGGCGACCTCGTGCTGCACTCCGCGCCGGGGATCGTCGTGCTGGTCCGCGCCGCGGCCGACCGCCGCGGCATCGCCGGCGCGCGCGTGTCCTTGTCGCCTGCGCTCGTCGAGGTCTCGTTGCCCTCGCCGGCGCGCGACCTCGCCGAGCGTACCGCGGTGACCGACGCCGACGGACGGGCGCTCCTCTACGGGGTGGGTCCCGGCGCCTACAGCATCCGCGTCGAGGCGGCCCAGGCGGCCACGACGGAGGTCACGCACGTCCAGCCGACCGCGGCCGCGACCGCCCCGGTCGTCGAGATCGATCTCGCCGCCGGCCAGGTGATCCGCGGCCGGCTCGTGGCCCCGCAGCGCGCCGACCTCGGGGTCACCGCCGTACGCGCTGAGGCGTGGGAAGGTGGCCTCGTGCTGCGCGGCGGCGTCGCCGCAACGGGCGAGTTCCGGATCGCCGGGGCCCTGGCCGGGCGCTACCGCGTCATGGCCGACTCGACCCGCTTCGGGACGGCGGAAGCCGACGTGATCGTGCCGGGCGAATCGCCGACGCTGCATTTCGCGCCAGGGGGCACCATCGCCGGCCAGGTGACCGTCCGCAGTTCCGGTGCGCCCCTCGCGGGCGCGCAGGTCCGCGCCACACCCGAAGATGGCTGGCCGCTGCAGCGGGCCGGTCAGTCGGTCGTCCCCAGCGCGTTCACCGACGCGGCGGGGCGGTTCGAAATCGTTGGACTACCCGAGGGAAGATTCCACGTCGAGGCCGCGTCCGATGGGTTCGTGGCTACTCGATCCCCCCTCACCCCCACCGGCACGCGCGATCTGCGCCTCGACCTCGACGCCGGGCTGTCGGCCGTGGGCCGAGTGCAGGATGCGGCCGGGCTGCCGCCTGCCGGCACGCGAGTCGCGCTCGTCGGGGCGGACCACACCGACACTGCCTACGCCCGCTGGAAGCGTGCGGTCACCGACGCCACCACGGTCGTGGTGACACCGGGGGTCGATGGAGCCTTCGAGGTGCGCGGGATCGAGCCGGACCAACACCGCCTGGCGATCGAGGGTGCCGGCCACGCCCCTTGGCTCAGCGAGGTCCTGCGCGGGCGATCCGGCGACCGTCTCGAACTGGGATCGATCACGCTGACGCGCGAGGCGATCCTACGTGGCACCGCGCTCGACGCGGACGGCGCGCCCGCCGCCGGTGCCACGGTCTGCCTGGACGCCCTCTCCGCCACTGGTGCGGCTCGGCAGGTGCGAACCGATCGCGCCGGCCGGTTCGAGTTCGGCGAACTCGGCGAGGGTGAGTTCGAGCTGTTCTACCATTACCCTGAACGCGACGGCCCGCTCGCCTCGCCGCCGAACCGCACGCGTACGCTGACGCGCGTGCACGTCCGCGCCGAGAGCACGACCACCGTCACGCTTGCCCCGAAGTGACCATGAGCAACACGACTCGACTTTCGATCCTCACCCTGGCGCTCGCAGCCGCGGGCGTCGGCGCCTGGTTCGTCCTGCAGACGCCGCCCACCCCGGAAGTGACGCCGCCGCGTCCGGTCGGCGATGCGCCCACCCAGCCGCCGACCGGGCCCACGGCCGTGCTGAATCTCGACAAGCCCGTCGACTCACCGCCTCCTACCGAGGTCCGCACGGAAGTCGTGATCGATCGCTCCGGCCAGAAGTACGCCCAAGGCGTGCGCGGCATCATCGAGGCGCCGCACGGCGGACCCGCGGCCAACTGCCGGGTCTTCCTCATGGAGAGCGCTGCGGGCGCCGAGATCTTCCGGATGATGACGCTCGCCCAGCGTGGCGTGACCCTCCCGCCCATCGCGGGCGGCTCGACCGACGCCATGGGGCAGTTCGCGCTGGGCGTCGAGTTCCCGGAGCCGAACAAGACGTTCGAGCTGCGCGTCGTTTCCGATGACTACACCGACCTCACGCAGCCGGGCATCCGCATCAAGGAGAGCGATTGGTACGACACGGGCCGCCTGAAGCTGAAGGCGGGCCTCACGCTGGTCGGCCAGGTCACCGCCGCCGGCACCGCCGGGATGCCGATCGGCGGCGCCGAGGTCTCGGTCCGTTCGGCGTCTGGACCCTACGAGGTCTGCGTCACACCCGGACGCGAGCGCGGCCTGACCGTGAAGACCGACGCTGCGGGCTTCTACCGCTTCGACAACGTCCCGGCCGGCGTGCACAACGTCGCCGCCGTCGCCCCCGGCTACGCGCGCGTGACCAACGCGAGCGTCAGCATCAACCCGCAGGCCGAGAACCGCTTGGCGTTCGAACTGCCGCGCGGCCTGTCCGTGGCCGGCGCGGTCGCCGATCCCGCGGGCAAGGGCGTCGCGCGCGCGCGGGTCACGGCGATCGCGATCAGCAGCAAGGCGCCGATCACCGCCGACACGTTCACCGACGACAACGGCAAGTTCGAGATCCTCGGTCTGGTCGCGGGCCCCTATCAGGTGACCGCTGCCGCCGACGGCTTCATCGACGCGACCGAGAAGCCCGTGGCCGCCGGTGTGCAGGATCTCGCCCTCGTGCTCGAGCGGCAGGGCTCGGTGATGGTGCACGTCGTCGGCAAGAACGGTCAGACCCTTCGCGAGTACACGCTGACGACGAAGACCTACTTCCCCGGTCAGCCGGTCACCGCCGGCGCGCCTGGCCAAGGCGATGCGGGCCAGGGCGCGACCACGAGCGAGCCGACGTACGGCAACACGATGATCCCGCCCAAGAACATCCGCAACCCGAAGGATGGGATCGCCCTGGTCGAGGGGCTCAACCCGGGCACCTACGTGATGCAGGTGAACGCGCGCGGCTACGCGATGGCGTTCTCCGAGCCGTTCAGCGTGGGCACCGACGGCGACGCGCCGATCGTCGAAGTGCAGCTCAACGAAGGCGGGGTCATCGAAGGCGTCGTGGTGAGCGCCAACGGTCAGCCGCTGGCGGGAGTCACCGTCGAAACGCGGCCGAACGACCTCGACGACAATCCCTTCACCACGATGTTCCAGAGCATGATCCCGAGCAAGATCACGCGCGAGACGCAGCGGACCAACGACGCGGGCGCCTTCCAGTTCAAGCTGCTCAATCCCGGGCGCTACCAGATCAAGGCCTCGCACCCCGAGCACATCGAGGTGTTCAAGAAGGGTTTCGAGGTCGTGGTCGGCCAGACCCTCACCCTGCAGCCGATCATCATGGCGCCGGGTTGCGTGCTCGCCGGGACCGTGCGCGTCGCGGGCAAGCCCACCGCGCAGGTGAAGGTGTCGATCAGCACCAAGCACGACCCCAACGCGCCGCCGAACAACCGTCCCGCACCGTTCATGTGCGAGGCGTACACCGATGGGCAGGGCAACTACCGCATGCCCAAGCGGCTGCCGCCGGGGTTGTACGAAGTGATGGCGGCGCAGCAGACGCTCGAGAACCCGCTCTACCAGATCGTGCAGTTCCAGAAGTCGAAGCAAGAAGTCGCCGTCGGCGCCCAGGGGCAGATGGTGATGGACTTCAGTCTGGACCCGCCGCAGTAGTTGCTCGGTCGGCGCTACGCGGCGCGAGCCGGGGCGAGGGTAGGCGCTGCGGCGCCGCTGCGCCGACCGGGTGCCGTGCTGCTGACTCGCGGTTGCCTTGGTGTTGACTCGCGGTTGCCTTGGTGTTGACTCGCGGTTGCCTTCGGGCTGACTCGCGGTCGCCGCTCGAAGTCGCCCTGCTTGCTGTCTCTCTGGGTTGCCGTTTGGTTGTACCGGAGGTGCTGCGGAGGTCTCTCCGCGCGGGCCGTCGGGGGCGGCACGATCGTGCAGGTCGATACTGCTCGACTCGGGTCAGGTGGGTGCGTAGCACTTGCGGCATGGCCGCGTCGCGCAAGCCCAGCTATTGGGACTACATCAGGGTCGAGGATCTGCTCGGGCTCCAGACGGGGGTGGAGGGCGACGAGGCGGGGTTGAGCGACGACGAGGTGCGCTTCATCGTGGTGCACCAGATCGACGAATTGTGGTTCAAGCTCGTGCTGCGGGAACTGCAGCGTGGCCGCGATCTGTTCCGAAGGGAGCGGGTGCCGGAAACGAGTCTGGCGGCGGCGGCGACCTCGCTGCGGCGGATCGTGCTCATCTTCCAACTGGCCGGGGATCACTTCCGGCTGATGGAGACGATGCGGACGACCGACTACCTGGCGTTCCGCGACAAGCTGTCGCCGGCGAGCGGGTTCCAGTCGGCGCAGATGCGGGAGATCGAGATCCTGCTCGGTCTGGATGCGGGGGAACGCGTGCCGCTCGGACACGAGAACAGCTACCTGCAGGCGCTGCAGGCGGGTGATGGGGCGTCGCCGGCGGCCGCGCGCGTGGAGCGGCGACTGGCGGATCGCCCCTCGTTCAAGGAAGCCTTGGACGGCTGGTTGCTGCGCACGCCCATCGACGGCAGCAAGCCCGGTGACCCCGACGACGAGCGCTGCGTGACGCGCTTCCTGGACGACTTCCTGGCCGGGCACAGCCGCATGTTGCAGCGACAGCGGGCGATCGCCACGGGGCTGCAGGCGCTGACGCCGCAGGACCACGCGCGCCTGCAGGGCCGCTACGACGGCGAACTCGCCGACGCCCGCGCGTTCCTCGGCGCTGCGGACGTCACCGATCCCGCCGCGCGCGCGACGGTGCGGCGGCTGCGCGCCGCGATCCTCTACATCAACACGCACCGCCAGCTGCCGCTGCTCTCGTGGCCCGGCGAGATCCTCGACGCGGTGCTCGAGGCGGAGCAGGCGATGCTGATCTTCCGGCAGCGGCACGCACGCATGGTGGAGCGGGTGATCGGACGCCGGGTGGGCACCGGCGGATCGGCCGGCGTCGAGTACCTCGACCAGACCGCGCTCCGCTACCGGGTGTTCAAGGAGATCTGGCGCACGCGCACCCTGCTCCTCGATCCCGACCTCGCCCCGCCGGCACGCACGCCGGAGTACTACGCACTGCGCGAGCAGTGAGCGCGGCGACGGAGGCGGCCGCTCAACTGCGCATGAGGCGCATCGCCTCGTCGACGTCGGGGCGGTTGCCGATGAACAACGGGCAGCGCTGGTGCAGCGCCGTGGGCTGCACGTCGAGGATGCCGATCTCGCCGTTGGTGGCGTGGCCGCCGGCGGCCTTGGCGACCATCGCCAGCGGGTTGCCCTCGTAGAGCAGGCGCAGCTTGCCCTCCGGCTTCTTCTCCTCGCCGGGGTACATGTAGATCCCGCCCTGCACGAGGGTGCGATGGAAGTCGAAGACCAGCGCGCCGGAGTAGCGCGATGCCCGCTTGCCGCAGGCGGTCCCGCCGGCACGGAAGGTCTCCACCATCTTGCGCGTGCCGGGCGCCCACTTCGCGAAGTTGGACTCGTTGACCGCGTAGCTCGCCTTCTTGCCGTCGGTGGGGAACCTGATGTCGGGATGGGTGAGGAAGAACGTGCCGATGCCGCGGTCGAGCGTGAAGCCGTGCACGCGCGAGCCCACCGTGTACACGAACATCGTCGCCGGTCCGTACAGGATGTAGCCGGCAGCGACCTGCTCGGCACCCTTGCGCAGGAAGTCCTGCGGCGTCGCGGGCCGATCGTCGTTGGTGCGCCGCAGCACGCTGAAGATGCTGCCCATCGGCCCGTCGACCTCGACGTTGCCGGACCCGTCGAGCGGATCGTAGAGGAGCAGGTACTTGCCGTCGGCGCCGCCCTCGATGTAGGCGATGTCCTCCATCTCCTCCGACGCCATCGCGTGCACCGAGTGCATGTTCTCGAAGGCGCGCTGGAAGATGTCGTTGCTGATCGCATCGAGCGCGCGCACCTCCTCGTTCTGCACGTTGGTGTCGCCGGTGAGCCCGAGCTTGCCGACGAACCCCGCGCGCATGATCTCGAGCGCGATCATGCGTCCGGCGAGACTCAAGCGGTTGAGGACGGTCGACAGTGCGCCGGTGGCGCCGGGGACCTTGGCCTGATCGAGGACGAACTGTTCGCCGAGGGTTGCTGCCATCGAGGATCTCTTCGGTTGCGGACTGCGCGCAACGAGAGTCTCACCCGGCCTGGATCACAAGTCGACGGTCAGGATCGGAACGCCCGCGTCGCCCACGAAGAGGCCGTACCTCCCGACCTCCGGCGCGTCCGCGCGCAGCACGACACTGGTCGCCGCGGTCACGCGAGTCAGCTCACGAGAGTCACCGATGCCATCGACCCTGCGCAACGAGAGCCGCGCGGCGCCCGGCGTCGACCACAGCACGTAGCGCCCGACGCGCCGGTCGAGGCAGGCCGGAGCCGGACCGAGGTCGCGAGCCTCGGGAGGCGGCGGGCGGACACCCCGTCCTCGCCGCTGGTAGGCGACGAACGGCTCGCTCAACCCCGGCACCACGAAGCGCGCGACCTCGACGAGATCGCGATCGGGATCGAAGTCGGGCCCGAAGTGCACGCCGCTGGCGTGCGGCCAGGGATCGTCGCGCCGGAACTGGATCGCCGAGTCGACGACGAAGCGCACGCGCTGCGCGTCGAGATACGCATCGAGTCTCCCCGCGCGCAGCGCCGCGAACGCGGGGGCGTTCACGACGCCATCGAGGTTGAGCACGGGACCCGGGTCGTGGAACGCGAGGATGCCGGAGTTGAAGCAGCCCACGGGCTCCCCCGCCGGCACCACCTCGCGCAGGAACCGGCCCGCCATCGCCATCTGTTCCTGCCACGCCTGGTCGACGCGTGGGCCCGCGAGCGCGGTGACCGTGCCGACCGCCGCCACCGCGAGCGCGGTCCACGCAAGGTGCAGGGGCAGCGCGGGAAGCGCCACGGCGCCGAGGACGGCGAGCGGTGCGAAGTAGTAGTCGCGCGGGTAGCCGCGCACGACCAGATGCAGGCCGACCAGCACACCGAAGCCACCGAGCGCGTAGCGCGCGACGCGTGCCACGTCGCCGTCGACCGCACCGCGCCCGAGCACCAGTGCCGACGCGAGCAACGGCACCGCCACGTCGCGCGCGCCCATCAGCCAACCCACGCACGTGAGCGCGAGCGGAACGAAGCGCCAGCGTCGCGGCAGCGCCCACAGCGCGAGTGCGACGAGCACCGCCCCCCACATCGGCCCGGCCACCGCGTACGGCCCGCCCACCAGGCACGGGCGCAGGTACCACCACAGGTGGCGCAGGTGTTCCCACGCGTCGGGACCCGTACGCAGGAAGTGGGCGCGGAAGAGCCAGGGGATCGGCGTGGCGGAGTCCTGCAGCCAGCGCCCGGCGAGGGCGAGGTTCACCACCGCGTACACTGCCACCGCGACGACGAGCGGCAGCGCCGCCCGCACGCGCCACCCGCCGCGCGCGATCGAGACACCCGCGAGCACCAGCACGAGGTCGCTGCGGCCGAGCACGGCGAGCGCCCCGACGGCGAAGAAGACCGGCGCCGACGCCCTTCGCGCAGCCACGAGCAGGAGGGTGAGCGCGCACCCGAGCGCCGTCTCCTGCCCGTTCTGCGCCTCTGCGACGAGGAACGGGTTGCCGAGGTACAGGCACGCCGTTGCCGCCGCCACACGCGTCCGGCCCGCCACCAGGAACACGCCGAGCGCGGTCAGCACGTGCAGGCCCAGCCCGAGGTGCTGGGCGCCGAGCACGATGCCGCCGTCGCCACGCAGCGCCGCGATCACGGTGAGCAGCCCCGCCCACAGCGCGTGCACGCCGTTCGTCGGCACACCGGGCGTCACGCACGGGCCATCGCCATGCGCGAGGTTGCGAGCGAACACGAAGTAGTAGTAGGCGTCGTCGCGGAAGCGGGTGACCTCCGGCAGCGCAGAGAGGTCGATGCGGAGCAGCAGGCCGACCACGGCGAGCGCGCCGGCCACGGCAGCGGCTGCCGTGCCGAGCCTAGTTGCCGTGGAGGAAGCCATGCAGCAGGTCCCCGAACCGACCGCTGCGGCCGACCTGGAGATCGTTGTGCCCACACCCGCTGGCGACGACGTGGCGCGCCCGCAGGGCCTGCGCCAGCCGCGCGCCGAACTCCGGCGCGATCACCGCGTCGCGATCGCCGTGCAGGACGAGCGCCGGCACGGTCACCTCGGCGGCGCGCGCGAGGTTGTCGAAGCGGTCCTTCAGGATCAGGCCGACGGGGACGAACCAGAAGCGGGACGCCGCGACCTCGGCGACGCTGGTGAAGGGCGCAAGCAGCAGGAGCCGCGACGCGCGACCGCTCGCGGCCACGTGCACCGCGCCGTACGAACCGAGCGAGGCACCGCCGGCGATCACGGGTACGCCCGTCGACTTCGCCAAGGCAGTCGCACGCTCGACGGCCGCATCCGCCGTAGCGCGTACGCTCGCTTCACTCGGCGTGCCCTCACTGTCGCCGTATCCGGGGTACTCCGCCACCACGACGCCGAGCCCGTACTCGCGCCACGCGCGCGCCCACATCACCCCGGAGCGGAGGTCCTCGCCATTGCCGCAGAACCAGACCATGACCGCGGCCGGCGCCGCCAGCGTGGCGACGGCCGCGCGCGAGCGCCCGCCATCGACGCGGGTGAGCCACTCGACCTCGACGCCGGGGACGTCGGGCAGGACTGCGCCGCGGCCCGTCCCGCGCGCGGGAAACAGGAGCAGGTCCTGCACGAAGAACACCAGCGCGCAGACGGCGAGGTAGCCGACCGCGAGCAGCAGGAGGAGGCGCATGACGCGACCGTTCAGACGCATCCGCGGTGCGGAGTCCGGCGGAACGGCGAGGCGAGCCGACGTGGCATGGCCGGATCATGCCGCGCGCACGCAGCGGCGCCACCATCGGGCTCCTCGGCTTCGTCCGCTCAGACCAGATCGGTATCGCCGAGCGTGTAGAACCAGTGCTCGGTCAGCCACTCGGTCGTGAGGCGCGGATGGTAGATCCGGTGCGTGAGCCGACGCTCCAGCCAGTTGGCGGACGGCACGACCGCGAAGTCCATGGCCCGCAGGCGGGCGTTCTCCACGGCGGGCTCCGGGAAGATGGTCATCAGCGTCTTGCGTCCGCAGGCGCGCGCGCGTCGCGTGGCCGTGGCCAACAGACCGGCGGCGGCGTCTTCCTCCTCCGTCGGCACGAGCCAGTCGGCGATGCACGCGGAGTCCGGCACCAGTTCGTGGCGCGGCCGCAGGACCATCAGGCCGACCAGCTTGTCGTCGCGGCGTGCGGCCCACAGTTCGTACTGGTCGGACGGCACGTCGACGAACCGCCACTTCAAGTAGGCGGCATCGCGAATCGTCGTGCACTTCTTGTCGGCCAGGAAGCGTGCGCACAGCGCGTCGACCTCCGCCCCGAGCGCCAGCAGCCGCTCGACGACGATGCCAGAAGGCACGCGGTCCTCGCCCTTGCCGGTCTCGCGGCACAGGTAGTCGACCACCCGCAGGCGCGAGTAGCCCAGGTAGCGCTGGCCGATCCGCTCCGCGGTCGGCACCGGGTAGCCGAACAGGACCGCGTCGCCGAACTCCTTGTCGCACGCCTCGAACCACGGCAGCGCGGTCTCGACGAACAGCCCCGGCCGCTTCAGGCCGGCGCGAAACTCCGGGTGCACGAAGCTGTCGACGATGTGCACGAAGGTCGTGGCGCCGAACTCGGTGTGCGTCGGCAGCGGCACGCCCGCGTACTGCGCCGCGATCCGTCCGTCCGGCGCGAGCGCCACCGACATCCGGCGGCCGAAGCCACGATCCTGGAACTCCCACTGCCAGAACGGGAGTTCCCGATCGACGTAGCCCGCTCCGCACACCTCGCGGAAGACGAGGTTGAAGGTCGCGAGGATCCCTGCCTCGTCCCCCGCGGCGTAGGGTCGGATGAAGACGCCCGGGAAGCTGGTGCTCTCGATCACTGGCGAAGCGTGCAGAAGGCGGCCAGGAGTCGGGTCATCCGCGCCTCGGCCTTGCGGCCGGCGGCGAGGACCTCGTCGTGGCTGAGGGAAGTATCGGCAATCCCGGCGGCCAGGTTGCTGATCAAAGAGAGACCGGCGAGCTTCGCACCCATCGCGTTGAGTGCGATCGCCTCGGGCACCGTGCTCATCCCCACCGCATCGGCGCCCAGCCGCGCCAGCATCGCGATCTCCGCCGGGGTCTCGTAGCTCGGGCCGAGCAGCCCCGCGTACACGCCCTCCGGCACGCCGGGATCGAGCGCGCGCAGGGCTGCGCGCAACTCCGGGTTCCACACGCGGCTCTGGTCGGGGAAGCGGGGACCCAGTTCCTTCTCGTGCCCGCCGACGAGCGGCGACGTGCCCATGAGGTTGATGTGGTCCTTGATCCACATCGGCTCACCCGCCGACAGGTGCACGCCGATCCCGCCCGCGGCGTTCGTGAGCAGGAAGGTCTCGACGCCGAGCACGCGCAGCGTGCGCACCGGCCGCACGACCTCGTCGGCGTCCCAGCCCTCGTACAGGTGCGCGCGCCCGGTGAGACAGAGCACGGGCACGCCGCCGACGGTGCCGCCGATCACGCTGCCGCCGTGACCCTCGACGCCGGGCGACGGCCACTCCGGCACGTCGGCGAACGGCACCGCCACCGCGTCGCGGATCTCGGCGGCGAAGCCCTTCAGCCCGCTGCCGAGGACCAGCGCCTTCTTGGCGCGGGGCAGCCCCCGGCTCTCCAGGTAGAGGGCGGCTTCTTCGAGATGGGCGAACTCAGACACGGGTGAGCACTCCGGCAAGACAGGCGGTGAGACAGGTGGCGAGCGCGCCCACGAACATGGCGCGCATGGCGAGGGCGGCGAGGTCCTTGCGCCGGTCCGGCGCCATCGCGCTCAGCCCGCCGATCTGGATCGCCACGGATCCGAAGTTGGCGAAGCCGCACAGCGCGAAGCTGGCGATGAGGACGGTGCGCTCCGAGAGCTGTGCCTTGATCTCGCCGAGCCGGGAGTACGCGACCAGCTCCGTGAGTGCGAGCTTGGTGCCGAGGAGTTCGCCGAGCACGAAGATCTCGCGCGCGTCCGTCGAGGCCCCCATCACCGCGGCCAGCGGGCTGAACGCCCAGCCGAGCAGGCGGCCGAGCGTGATAGGGTCGGTGCTGTTGGCGCCGAACCAGCCGCCGGTCACGCCGGCCAGCATCCAGTCGACGACCGCAACGAGGCCGAGGAACGCGATCAGCATCGCCGCCACGTTCAGCGCGAGCTTGAGGCCGTCGATCGCGCCGTTCGCCGCGGCTTCGACGACGTTGCCCGCGGTGCGCTCGATGCTCGACACGACCCGGCCCATCGTCTCGCTGGTCTCGGTCTCCGGATACACGAGCTTGCTGCACACGAGCCCTGCCGGCGCCGCCATCACGCTCGCCACCATCAGGTGACCGGGATCGACGCCGAACCCGGTGTAGAGCACGAACACGCCGCCGGCGATCGCCGAATAGCCCCCGACCATGTTCGCGTGCTGCTCGCTGCGGGTCATGCGGTCCAGGTACGGCCGCACCAGGAGCGGCGCCTCCGTCTGGCCGACGAAGATGTTGGCGCACGCGCTGAGCGACTCGGAGCCCGACGTTCGCATCACGCGCATCATCACGAAGGCCATCCCCTGCACGACCTTCTGCATCACGCCCAGGTGGTAGAGCACGGCCATGAACGACGAGAAGAAGATCAGCGTCGGCAGGACCTGCACGGCGAACACGAACCCCCGGCCGAGGCCGCGCTGCATCGCCCCGAAGTCGGCGAGCGGCCCCCAGATGAAATCCGTCCCGCGCATCGAGAGGTCCAGGAACTGCTTCACGCCCTGCCCCATGCCGCGCAGGGCCTCGTTGCCCGCGGGCCAGTACAGGAACGTGAACCCCAGCACCGCCTGGATGAGGATCCCGGCGCCGACCGTCTGCCAGCGCACCGCGCGCCGGTTGGCCGACATTGCCCAGCACAGGCCGAGGATCACGAACATGCCGACGAGCGAGATGAGGCGGAGCATCGTTCGGCGCGGAAGGTTACGCGCCAGGCGGCAGCGAGTCGCGGCCGGCTTTCAGGTCTCGGCGAAAGAGGTCGGGTCGGGCCGCGCCCTCACTTCCAGGGCGAGTCGATCTTGCCGAAGACCTTGGCCTTTTGGGCGCGCATGCCGACGAAGCCCTCGCCCGGCGGCGTGAAGATCAGCAGGTTGACGCGTTCCTTGGCGCCCTTCACCACCGGGAACATCGGCGCCCAGTAGCCGAGGTTGGGGAACTCCGTGTTGAGCTTGGTCGCCATCTCCGAGGACTCGACGGGTTCGAAGGCCCCCATCGGCCGCGCGCCCTGGCCCTTCTCGTTCTTCGCGAAGAACACCTCGAGCTCCGGCACGCAGCCGTTCAGGTGCGCATACAACTCGCCCGACGCGCCGTGCAGCGCGAGCTTGTGCGCGTTGATCTCGACGTTGGCGCCCGACGTGGTCTTCTCGAAGTCCATGAGGAACGGGGCACCGATGGTGAGGACCTTCGCTTCGCCGGCCTTCACCACGATGGTCTCGGCCTTGCCCTTGAAGATGTCCGCCGTCATCCAGTTGTTGCCCTTGCCCTCCGCGATGCGGCCGTAATCGATCGCGTACGACCCGGCCGGCAACTCGACGGGTTTGCCGGCGGCGAGGTTGAAGGCGGCGACCGAGAGATCGCCCTCGCCACGCACGACGAACGCCTGCACCCTGGTCGACTTTGGGCCGGTCCACTTCATCTGCAGGGTGCCGGTCTTGAAGAACTCGGCGACCACGGGCCGCGCGCTCACCGCCTTGCCGTCCTTGGCGGCACGCAGGTGGAACCAGCCGTCGCCGATCTTGGTGTAGCCGGAGAACGGCTGGATCGTGCCGCGCTTGCCGACCTGCATCGAGTCGTAGCCCGGCACCGCGATCTGCTCGCCCGGCACGATCGTGGGATCCTGGCGCCCGCCCTTGTAGGGGTCGGCCTCGAACAGGCGACCGTCCGCGTTGCTGTCGTAGAAGGTGACTTCCTCGCCGTTGATCGACGCCCGCCAGCTCGACGCACTCTTGTAGTACACGAGCGAGCGCGTGGCGTCGGCCGCGAGGTTCATCTCCAGGCCCATGAACGGCTCCTTGTCGCCGCCGACGAAGAACCACATCGCGTACGGCCGGGTCTTCTCCGCGTCGAGCCAGAACAGCGAGGGCTTGGGCCGCGACGACGGCGACACCGGGAACGCGGCCTTGAGCGTCTGCGCGTCCGCGCTCGGCGACATGAAGTACTTGTTGCCGCCGAGCCGCACGCTGTAGAGGGGCGTGGCCTGGAAGAACAAGAGCTGGCTCGGGGTCTCCTCCTTCAGCTCGATCACCTGCCAGTTGGGCATCACCGACCCACCCTGGATGAAGCAGTCGTCGACCTCCGCCTTGAGCGCCTCGAAGTGCAGGTCGGCGACGATCTCCGGCGCCTTGGGGTCGACCACGGCATCCGGCCCGCGCGCATCGCCGGTGATGCCGCGCGCCTCACGCTCCTTGGCTGCCTTCTCGACGGCGTCGAGTTCGTCCTTCTGCGCCTTGAGCCAGGCCATGTTGGCCTTGAAGAGGTCTTCCTCCGTGAACTCCCACGCCTCGCGCAGCTCCTTGTAGCGGCCCAGCGCGAACACGCTGTCGCGCCGCTCGGCAAGCGTCACATCCGGCAGCGAGAACAACGCGACCGCCGCCATCTCCCAGCAGTCGGCAGCGAGCAGCTTGTGGCCGATCGCCTCGTACAGCCCGGCCAGCTTCCACGCCGTCTCCCGGGCAGCCAGCAGCTCGTTGCGTGACTTGGTCTGCCGTGCCGCGGCGAGGTCGCGCCCCAGCAGCTCGAACTGCTGGCCGTTGGTGTCGAGCTGCTTGATCGCGTTGGCGTCGACGCCGCTGTAGTAGCGTTCGATCTTCTCCAGCGTCGTCGTGTTGAACACGCGCTTCCACGCCGGCATCACCAGGTCGATCGTGGCGCGCGCCTCCGTGGACACCTCGCCCCGGCCGAACCGCCACTCCCGGAGCAGGATGTAGAAGTGCGACACGGCGTACCTGCAGCGAGCGCGCAGGTTCTTGTCCATGAGCTTCTCGTCCTTGAACTCGATCGCCTTCAGCAGATCCTGCGTGTAGGCGGCGTACTCGGGCTGGGCCACGGCGACGCGGGCGAGACACAGGACGGCGAGCAACAGGGTCCGGCGCAGCATGCCGCCCAGTCTAGCCACGGCCGTGCGCCGATCGCTACCGCCCGCGCAGGTTGCGACTCTGCCGGTCGAGGAAGCGGCGCTCCGCCGGCGTGAGGGCAGAGAGCCCCTCGCGGTGGACCTTCTCGAGCAGCTCGTCCATCACTTGCTGGTCGCGGAAGGCGTTGTTGGCCTGGCGCACCACGCGCGCCTGCGCGAGCCCATCGAGGAGGCGCGAAGGATCGAGCCGGTACCGGTAGGAGAGATACCCCCACAGCGCCCCGCCGAGATGGCAACCGTGCGCAGTGCCGCCGCCCCCGAACAGGAGGTTGACGTAGAGCATGTAGGCGCCGAGGCCCACCAGCACCCAGACCAGGACCGCGAGCCGCACCGGAAAGACCAGCACGATCACCATCGCGCGCGGCGACATGCAGGCCGCGTACACGAGGGCCGCGTAGCAGGCCCCGCTCGCCCCGATCACCACGCCGCCGCGGTCGGCGAGCATCCAGAACGCGGCCTCGACGAGCGCACCCACGACGCCGCCCAGGAGGTAGAGCGCGAAGAAGCGGCGACGCCCGACCCCGCCTTCGACCATGGTGCCGAAGAAGTAGAGGATCACCATGTTCCCCAGGAAGTGCATGGGATCACCGAACGAGTGCACGAACTGGTAGGTGAGCAGGCGGACGATGCCAAGGCCGTAGCCCTCGATCAGGTTCGCCGGCGACGACCCGAGCCAGCGGGAGAGGATGTCCGGCTCCCGCGTGATCCCGACGGCGATCGCATGGATCACGAACACCGCGGTGTTCGCGATGAGCAACCACTTCACGGCCGGAGTGAGCGCCGGCCAGCGCATGCTGTAGCCGTATTCCATGAACGTCGCCTTCGGAGGAGTTCGGCAGCCGGCTATGGTGACCGCAGTCCCACCTCGTACTCCGAAACGTGCCCGCGCACATCATCGACGGCAAGGCCCTCGCGGCCAAGATGCAGACCGAACTCGCCGCCGCGCGCGCGGGACTCGGGGCTCGCCCCATCCGCCTGATCTCGCTCCGCGCCGGCGATCACGACGCGGCCGCGGTCTACCTGCGCAACCAGCAGAAGGCCGCGAGCGCGGTCGGGATCGAACTCGTCGACGAACACCTGCCCGCCGGCACCGGGCAGGCCGGCCTGCTGGCCAAGATCGCGGCGCACAACCGGGATCCCGGGGTCACCGGCATCCTCGTGCAGCGCCCCCTCCCTGAGGGCGTCGACGCGCGCGTGGTGCAGGCCGCGATCGCCCCGGAGAAGGACGTCGAGGGCATGAACCCCGCCAACATGGGGGCGATCCTCTACCGCGAGCCGCTGCTGGCACCGTGCACCGCGCTCGCGGCGCAGCACGCGATCCGGCACGCCATCCCCGACGTGAAGGGCGCAGAGGCCGTGGTCGTCGGCCACAGCGAGATCGTCGGCAAGCCGATCGCGGTCCTCCTCTTGCACCACCTGGCGACGGTGACGGTGTGCCACATCGGCACGCGCCAGCTCCGCGAGCACACCCTCGGCGCCGACATCCTCGTGGTCGCCGTCGGCAAGGCGGGCCTCGTGCGCGGCGACATGATCAAGCGCGGCGCGGTCGTCATCGACATCGGCATCAACCAGCGGCCGGGGGGCGGGATCTGCGGCGACGTCGACTTCGCGAGCGCGGTGGAGGTGGCGGGGGCGATCACGCCGGTGCCGGGGGGGATCGGACCGATCACGGTGATGATGTTGATGCGGAATACGCTGCGGGCGGCGGGGGCGACCGGGGTTTGAGCGGGACGACGGCGGGCTGAAGAGAGAGAGAGAGAGAGAGGAGGAGAGGGGCAGCGTTTTCGGGCTTGGGCTCAGGCTCGCCGCCGCGGCGCGTTGCGCCGCGGCGGCTGGCTCGGGCTCGTACGGGCTCGGGCGTGCACGGGGAGAGA
>CAYQMF010000075.1:0-32628 GCA_964418595.1 uncultured candidatus Brocadiaceae bacterium | reverse complement strand
CGCCGCTGATCGAGGCGTGCGCGCCGCGCGTGCCGTCCATGAACTCGAGGTTCGCGAACACCACCTCGCCGGCGCGCGTCAGCCCGATGGGCACGCGCTTCGCCATGCGGTCGAAGGAGAGCGCGCGCTGGAAGTCGACGCCGCGCACGACGCGCGCCTCGGTGCCGGGGTGCGGCGGCACGAAGATCTCCGGGTCGAGGCGCGTCACCTGCACGTGCGCTGCGTACGAGATCTGCACCGGGAGGCTGCCCTCCGCGGCGCGGAAGGCATCCGAGTCGAACGGCTGGCCCTCGTAGCGCTTGCGCACCATGTCGACGAGACCGTAGTAGGAGACCTCGGTGCCGTCGGGGGCTCGTTCGACCACGACCACGAGATCGTCGAGCTGCACGCGCGCGTCGTCGCGCACGCCGATCCAGAACTCGAGGGGGGTGGCGTCCATCGAGCCGAGCACGACGCCGACCGGCGCGGTCTGCGCGGCGACGGCAGCGGTCTTCTTCGCAGGGTCAGGGGTCTTGCGCATGCATGGCCTCCAGGACGATGGCGCGTTCGAGTTGCGATCGTATGACGCGCGCGTCGCCGAGCCACCTGCGCAGGCTCGTCTCGATCGCGCCGATGGGCATGAGGTTCTGGGGCGAGCGCGGGTCGCGGCCACGCGAGGGGGCGAGGCCGGGCAGGAGCGCGGTGGTTGCGTCGGCGAGGGTGCGCGCGGCGTCGACGCCGATCGAGGTCACGCACTCGAGGCGGGCGAGACCCACGAGGTCGGCGTCGCCGACGCGCGGCGGCGCGAGGCGCAGGAACCAGGCGTAGCGGGCGAAGCGCTTCGACGCGGTCAGCGCGAAGAGCGGCGTGCGCGCGCCGGCGGGCAGCGCGGCGAGGAACGGTCGCTTCTCGCTCGGCAGGTAGATGTCGTGGATGCGCTTGACGTAGCCGACCACCTGGTCGCCGGGCGTGCCCTCGAAGGAGAGCGGCCCGTCGACCACGACCAGCGCGTCGCCGGCGCGCGTCGCCTCGCGCGCGAGACCCTCCTCGGCCTTGCGCATGTCGGTTTGCAGGGCGCGCAGGGGCGCGTCGGGTTCGGTGCCCTCGGCCGACAGCGGCTCGAAGACCAACGACGGGCCGAGGGTGACCGGGCGGGTGAGGCTCTTGCCGGAACCGAGGACGACGCGCCGGGCGACGACGTGGGCGTCGAGCTGCGCGTGTCCCGGCATCACGCGCGCGGTGCCTACCGCGTAGGAGCCGAACAGGCCGTGGAAGGTCTCGCCGGCGCGCGACGCGAGCAGGCGCGTGTCGATGCGGCGTACGCCGTCCACGAACACGGTGCGCGGCGGGCGCAGGTGCGCGGGGGGCGTGATCGCGCGCCACGCATCGGCCGGCTGTTCCACCGCGAGGTCGACGACGTCGTCCGTCGCGGGAGCGTCGAGCGGCAGCTCGGGGCCGTACTCGGCCTCCCACGCCAACAGGCGCAGGCTCATGCCGGCGAAGATCGATTCCATGCCCTCCTCGATGGCGGGTGCCTCGGGTGAGGCGCCGATGCTACCGGGCGGTGGGCCGGGGTCCATACGCGGTGGGATGGTGCGGGCGACGCGAGGCGTCTAGGTTTCCACGCAAACCACTGAACATGCTCCGCTCACTGTCCCTTGCGTCGTCTCTCCTCGCGGTCGCCACGGTCGGCCATGCGCAGACCCTGCAGCCGCCCTTCTCCAGTACCTACAGCTTCGTCGATCTCGGCACGCCAGCCGGCGTGCCGGCGAACCTCGGCGGGATCGCGTTCTCGACGGCGGATCAGGGGGTGATCTACATCTGCGGCGCTGCGAACGGCGGGGCCGGGGCCCTCTACCGCATCGCCGTGACCAGGGACGCCAATGGTCACATCACGGGCTTCAGCGGCACGGCCACCCAGGTCTCGACCGCGGGCAACAACGATGGTGGGCTGCAGTTCGGGCCCGGCGGCGTGATCTTCTTCACCCGCTACTCGATGAACGAACTCGGGCAGATCAAGCCGGGGAGCACGGCACCCGACAAGATCGTGGCGTTGTCGCCGCTGGGGTTCCCGGCGTCGGTCGGCGCGTTGAGCTTCGTGCCGGCGGGGTACCCAAACCAGGGCAAGCTGAAGCTCGCGTCCTACAACGCGGGCCGGTTCGGGACCGCGACGGTGCAGGCCGACGGCAACGGCACGTTCGATCTCGTGAACCTGCAGCTCGGCACGACGCCCGGCAACGGACCGGAGGGCATCCTCTATCCGCCGCCCGGCTCGCCGCTGTTCACCGACTTCAGCCACGTCATCGTGGCGGAGTACTCCGCGGGAGCGATCGCGGTCTACGACATCGACGCCAACGCCGACCCCATCCCGAGCACGCGGCGCGTGTTCATGAGCGGACTGAGCGGCGCGGAGGGGGCGGCATCGGATCCGCGCACGGGCGACTTCCTCTTCAGCACCTATGGCGGGAGCAACCGGGTCATCGCGGTGCGCGGCTTCGGCCTCCCGTGCGGGCAGGTCTCGCGCTACGGCACCGGTCTCGCGGGGAGTGGCGGCTACGTTCCCACGCTCGGCACGGGCGGCTGCTTCGCGCGCAACCAGCACGTCGACTTCCTGGTGACGCAGGGCCTCGGCGGGGCGGCGGGGATCTTCGTGGCCGGCGTGCAACAGACCAGCCTGCCGCTGTTCGGGGGCACGCTGCTCGTCGTTCCCGTCGTGACCATCTCGCACTGGCTCGGCGGCGCGCCCAACGTGCCGGGAGCCGGCACCTACTCGCTGCCGCTCGACATCCCGAACAACACCGACCTGCTGAACAAGGACTTCTTCTTCCAGTCGGCCTACTTCGATCCAGGTGCGGTCCAGCAGTTCTCGTTCACCGGCGGCGTGAAACTCAACGTCCGCTAGGCCGCAGCGTCACGCGAGCCGCGAAGTTCGCAACCGCAGGGCGTTGCCGATCACCGACACCGAGCTCAGGCTCATCGCCGCGGCCGCGACCATCGGGCTCAGCAGCCAACCGGTGAGCGGGTAGAGGACCCCCGCGGCGAGCGGGATGCCCGCGGCGTTGTAGCCGAACGCGAACGCCAGGTTCTGCTTGATGTTCCGCATCGTGGCCGCGCTCAGTTGTCGGGCGCGCACGATGCCGCGCAGGTCGCCCTTCACGAGGGTGACCGCGGCACTCTCCATGGCCACGTCGGTCCCGGTTCCCATGGCGATGCCGACGTCGGCCTTCGCCAGGGCGGGCGAGTCGTTGATGCCGTCGCCCGCCATCGCGACGCGCGCCCCGTCACGCTGCAGCCGCTCGATCGTCGCCAGTTTCTGATCGGGCATCGCATCGGCAACCACCTCGTCGATGCCCAGCTCGCGACCGACGGCTTCGGCGGTGGAGCGGTTGTCGCCCGTGAGCATGACGATGCGCAGCCCCATCCCATGCAGTTCCTCGATCGCCGCGGCAGTGGAATCCTTGATCGGGTCCGAGACGGCGATCAGTCCGAGGAGTTGTCTGTCCGCGGCGACGAACATCACGGTCGCGCCCGATCGACGCAGAGCGTCGGCTTGCGCGGAGTCGGCCTCGGGAATCGCAACGCTCGCGTGTTCCATCAGGCCCTTGTTGCCGAGCGCGATGCTCCTGGCGTCGACCCGACCCGTGACTCCCATTCCCGTGACGGACTCGAACTCGCGCACGTCGGTCGGCGAGACCCCGCGATCCTCGGCGCCGCCGACGATCGCGCGCGCGAGCGGATGCTCGCTTCGCGACTCGAGGCTGGCCGCCAACCGCAGCAGGGTGTTCTCGTCGCTGCCCTTGCTCGGCACGACGCGCGTCAGCTTGGGCTGGCCGAGAGTGAGCGTGCCGGTCTTGTCGACGACGAGCGTGTCCACGTCGCGCAAGCTCTCGATCGCCTGCGCGTGGCGGAACAGGACGCCGAGCTGCGCGCCGCGGCCCGTGGCCACCATGATCGACATGGGCGTGGCGAGGCCCAAGGCGCACGGACACGCGATGATCAGGACGGCAACCGTGTTCAGCAGCGCGTAGGCCAGCCGCGGCTCCGGGCCCCAGGCACTCCAGGCGACGAACGCGAGCAAGGCGCAGGCGATGACGGCCGGTACGAACCACGCGGCGACCTGATCGGCGAGTCGTTGGATCGGCGCGCGGCTGCGCTGCGCGTCCGCGACCATCTGGACGATCCGCGCGAGCAGCGTTTCGGTGCCGACCTTCTCGGCGACGATCGTGAGGCTTCCCGTCGAGTTGACCGTGCCACCCACGACCGGATCGCCAATCGACTTCGCGACCGGAACCGGTTCGCCGGTGACCATGGACTCGTCGACCGAGCTCTTCCCCTCGACGACGCGCCCATCGACCGGGATCGCCTCGCCCGGGCGCACCCGCAGGTGGTCGCCCGTCCGCACCGCCTCCAGGGGGATCTCCTCTTCGGCTCCGTCCGTGCCCACGCGCCGGGTCGACTTCGGCGACAGGTCGAGCAGGGCCCGGATCGCAGCCCCCGTGCTGCGGCGCGCGCGCAGCTCGAGAACCTGCCCCAGCAGCACGAGCGCCACGATCACCGCAGCGGCCTCGAAGTACAGAGCGACTCCGTGTTCGCCGCGGAACCCGTCGGGAAAGGCCGCCGGGGCGACGACCGCGAGCATGCTGTAGAGGTACGCGACCGACACGCCCAGGCCGATGAGCGAGAACATGTTGAGCCTTCGCCGGACGATCGAGTCCCAGGCCCGCGTCAGCAGTGGCCAGGCCGCCCAGAGCACGACTGGCGTCGCGAACGCGAGTTCGAGCCACCCGGCCGCTCCGCCCAGCGTTCCGTGCACCGGCGCCCCCGGCAGCACCATGTCGCCCATCGCCAGGACCAGGATCGGCACCGTGAAGCACGCGCTCCAGACGAAGCGGCGGAGCATGTCGCGATGCTCCGAGTCATCCTCTGCGACGTTGGCATCGACGGGCTCGAGACCCATGCCGCAGATCGGGCAGGAGCCCGGTCCGACCCGGCGGACATCGGGATGCATCGGACACGTGTAGACGGCGCCGGGTGCTGCCCCAGGATCGGTCCGTGGCCTGCGTCGGGGAGCGGAGCCATGTTGGTGGGCTTCGTGCCCAGCAGCGTGGCAGCAGGACTCGGGCTCCGTACCGGGGCCGTGCGATTCGTTCGACATGGCGTTCTCGGATGGTACCGGGGTCAGAGCCCAGTCGACCTTGGGAACGGGGCGTCGGTGCCGCGCCGCCGCGGGTCCGCCAAGGCGGGGTAGGGTTCGGTCGGCGCCTCGAGCCGACCGACCCATGCGCATCGCCGCGATCACTTCGCTTCCCTGCCTGCTCGCGTGCGCGGCCGCGCAGACCGCGAGCTTGCACACCGCGACCGTCATCGAGGTCGGCGGGGCGGGCATGACCAGTCGGGTCACGAGCACGATGGCGTCGGCGACGCAGATTGCGCCGCCGGCGGCAACGCTCGCTGCCGACAACCACGCGGGTGCGGCTGCGAGCGCGAGCTTCGACCTGAGCGTGCCGCTGGCCGCACGGATCGAGTTCGTCGCCGGCGCGGCCAACAGCTACACGGTCGGGTCCGGGGCGTGGGGCACGGGCAGCGTCGAGTGGCGTCTGCAGGGGCCGGGACGCGGCTGGCTCGTGGTCGAGGTCGACGCGAGCGCCGGCTCGCTCACGTCGGTGGTGGCGCGGGCGCGCGTCACGGCGCCGGGGCTGGACCTGGGCACCGCCGCGACCCAGGGCGCATCGCACGCGGAGCATCGCGAGTACCTCGAGTTCGCGGGCGGGTTCACGTTGACGATCGAGAGCGCGGTCTCGGCAAGCCCGACCGTGCCGTTCCGCACCGTGCGCGGCAGCGTGCGCACGATCCTCCGCTTCGAGCCGGCGCTGCCTCCGATGCGCCAGGCGGCGTACGGTCAGGCCTGCGGCGCCGAGCTGCGGGTCGTCGACGACACGACGGCGACCGCGCACGCGCTGACGATCGAAGCGGCCACGGGATTGCCGCTGGCGCCGGCGTTCGTGGTCTTCGGCGATCGGGCCGCGCAGCTCCCGCTGCTCGGATGCGTCCTACGGACCGTGCCCGTGGTGGTCGTGCCGGGGCACACCGATGTGCTCGGGTTCGCGACGTGGCGGTTCGATGTGGTGGGGCCGCGACGCGGCGCGCCGCTCTTCTGCCAGGCGCTGGGGTTCGACGCCGCGTGGCAGGTGCGGACCACGGCTGGCGTGGAGTTGACCTTCATCGATTGAGCGGCGCCTCGAACAGGCGGTAGCGGCGGAAGACGCGCGCGCCGAGCCGCAGCAACGGGGTCGTCATGGCGGTGTTGTCCTCGAGCACCCAGCCGCACTCGGCGGACGAGAATCCGAGTTCGACGCCGTTGGCGACCACGGCCTGGATGAGTGCCGCGTCGACGCCCCGCCCGCGGTGCTGCGGGAGCACGCCCAGGATCACCACGCGAAGGTGCGTGACCCTGCGGAGCGCGCGCATGAAGCGCCACCACCCGAACGGCAGCAGGCGACCGTCGCAAGCGGCGATGGCGCGATTGACGTCGGGCAGGGCGACGATGAAGCCGACCGCGATGCCGTCGACCTCCGCGATCTGGATCAGTTCGGGCCGGCAGATCGCCTTGAACCCCTGCGCCTCGCTCTGGAACTCGCCGCGGCTCATGGGCACGAAGCCCCAGTTGCGTTCGAGAATCGCGTTGTAGAGATCCCAGAGCACCTCGATCTCGGCGGCGAAGTGCCGGAGCGCGATGGGGCGGAGCGTGACGCGCGCGCGCGCCGCGACCCGGTCGCCGAGCTTGCGCAGGCGCGCGGCATCGACGGTGCTCGCGTCGATGTGGAAGGCGACAACATCCTTGATGGGCTGCAAGCCTGCGGCCTCGATCCAGCCAGGGTAGGCCGGTGGGTGGTACGGCATCATCACGGCCGGGGGGCCGGGATCGCCTTCGACCAACAGCCCGGTGCGCCCGTTGGTGGACAGGTCGATCGGCCCACGCACGCACGTCGCACCGTGCGCGGCGAGCCAGCTTCGCGCGTGCTCCAGCATCGCTGCGGCCGCATCCGCGTCGCGCGCCTCGAAGTGGCCGAAGAACCCGACGCGATCGCCCCAGAACTCGTCATGCACGTCGTTGCGCACCGCGCTGATGCGACCGACGACTTCGCGCCCGCGCCATCCGAGCCAGAACCCGGCCTGCGCCCGCGCGAAGAACGGGTTGTGGCGCGGCGCGATGGCGCGCTTGTCCAGCAGGGTGAGCGGCGGGACGAAGTGCGGGTCGCCGACGTAGAAGGCGCGCTGCGCGTCCAGGAAGGCCGCGGCGGATCGCGCGACTTCGATGCGCACGGGCGCTGCCATGGCCGCGGAGCATAGGGCGGGCGCCCGCCGGATCCCGAGCCGGTTGTTGTCAGCGGGGTCGGTGCGTCTACAACACCAGCGGATCATGCCCGAAGCTGCGTCGACGTTGCCAGGGGAGCCCAGTTGAGGGTGCGTCGCGGTTCGCGCCTTGCGGGGCGACTGCTGCTCGTCGTCGGTGCGGTAGCGCTGGCAGCGCTCGCGATCGAGGCGGCGCTGCGGGTGCTCGGTCTGCCGGCTGCGGCACAGTCCTTCGAGTTCCTGGGTGCCAACCTCGACACCGGCGAGTTCGTGGCCGACGACGAGTTGTTCCGGCGCTGGTCCGGCGGTGGCGCCGAAGTGAACTCGCTGGGCCTGCGCGGCTGGCTGCCGACCGGCGCGAAGGAGCCGGGCGAGCTTCGCATCGCCTGCGTCGGCGACTCGTGCACGTTTGGGGTCGGCGTCCGGTACGAGGAGACGTACGGGCTGATGGTGGAGCAGGCATTGCGCGAAGCGGTACCCGCCCGCCGCGTGGCGACCATCCTCGCGGCCAACCCGGGGTACTCGACGCATCAGAACCGCCTGCTGTTCGAGCGACACATCGCACCGCTCGCGCCGGACGTGACGGTGCTCTACGTGGGCGGCTGGAACGACTACGTCGCGGCGGTGGGGCCGAGCGACCGCGAACGCAGCATGCAGCGGACGAGCCCGTGGTCGTCGCTGCGTCTGGTCCGGCTGCTGTCGCGCGGTGATGTCGACCGCCGCGACGAGGTGCTGGCGGCGTTCGGTCGTGGCGAGGCGCCGATGGGTCGGCGCGTGCCGCTGTCGGAGTACGAGGACAACGTGCGGGCGATGATCGCAACGGCACGAGAGGCGGGGAGCACGGTGCTCATGGTGCTGGCTCCTATCACCGCTGCGTCGCTGGCACGACACCCGATCGCGCGCGAGTACCGTGCGTCGACGCTAGCCATCGCGCAGGCGGCCGCGGTGCCGATCCTCGACGCGCCGGCGCTCTTCTCGGCGCGGCACTCCGCCGCGCCAGCGGAGTGGCAGAGCCTGCCTTCCGGGGAGTGGCCCTGTCTGGGTGACTGGGTGCACCCGACGGTGACCGGGCATCGCGTGATCGCCACGGGTGTCGTGGAGATGCTGCGCGAGTTCGCCCCGGCGCACTTCGCTCCGCTCGGAGAGTCGGCAGCACCGAGCGCGCGGATCGAAGCAGTGACACCAGTCGAACTGCGGTTGATCGAGTCGGACAAGCTGACGATCCGCGGCCGCGGGTTCGCGGCACCGGGCGCCATCGACCGCGTCTGGCTCGGCGACGCATGGCTGCATCGGCTCACGGTCATCGACGATGCGACCATCGAGGTGCCGATCGCGCGCGCGCTTCGCCCGGGTGACCAGTTCGTCGACCTGTTGACGCGACGCGGTCGCGTTCGATCGCCCGCCCCGGTGCGCGTCGCTGCTCCTTCTCTGACGGTGTCGGTCGCGCGGAGCGATGGTCGGGTGGTGGTCGACGTGGGGTGTCGCGCTGGCCCGAACTGGGCTTCACCCTCTGGCTGGCGACGGACCTGCGCTCGGAGCCGGCGCAGACCTGCTACGGGCCGTTCGGGTTGGCTGCCGAACCCGATGGCCGGCCCCCAGGTTCCGATGACACCCCCTTCCACTTCGGTCGCCTGCGCCTGCTCCCGCGGAGTGGTCGCTTCGACGCGACCGGCGTCTGGCGGGAACGCATCGAGCACGCGCTTCCCGTCGGCCTCGAGGCGATCTGCCTGCAGGCGTGGTTCACGAACCCGGCCTTGCTCGGGGACGCGGTGCTGAGCCAGCCGGTGCGGCTCGCGATTCCGCCGCGTTGAGCCACGCGGGATGCGGTCCCGCGACGCGAACTCGCGGTTGCGACCGCTCGGGGGCTCCCTACATTGCGCGCGTGGCGATCCGCTCACTCCTCGTCCCGCTGGTGTTCCTCGCCGCCTGTGCCGGCGGCGCGGAGCGGCTCGTGCCGGAGCCGGTGGAGAAGGCGGCGCCGGCGCCGTTGACGCCGGCGCAGAACAAGGCGCTGGCGGCGGCGGAACGGCTCTACCGGGCGGAGGACGCGGCGTGGGCGGCGGCGCGCGACGACCTCGCGCGCGATCCCGCGACCGCGCTCTGGTTGACGCGCATGGTCGCGCGCGACGCCGTGGTGGCCTTCGACCGGCGCCAGGCCAGCGACGGCGAGTTCCTGCGTCAGGCGGTCGGCGTCGACCGCCTGTGGGATCGCGCGACGACCGAGATCGCAGCGCTCGGCGGCGCCGCCGCCCCATGTCTGGTCACCGACCTGCTGCGCCATCCGCGTGGCGATCGGCGACGGATCGGCGTGACGCTGCTCGGTCGGGCTGGCGCTGCGGCGATCTCG
The DNA here is from genome assembly GCA_964418595.1 of uncultured candidatus Brocadiaceae bacterium. Taxonomy (GTDB): domain Bacteria; phylum Planctomycetota; class UBA1135; order UBA1135; family UBA2386; genus CAYQMF01. Next base: position 22,949 of record CAYQMF010000075.1, on the reverse strand, counting down.
GCGATGCGCGACGAGCTCGGCAGCAGCGACGCCGCGCTGCGGCGCCTGGCGGTCCTGGCGGTGGGAGAGATGCCGGCAGGCGACGCGCCGCTGGTCGAACTGCGCCGCGCCGCGCAGGACCCGGAGTTCACCGTGCGCGCGGCGGCGTACGAGGGCATGGCCCGGATGGGCAAGGCCGCGTGTGAAGACCTGCGCGCGGCGCTCACGACGGAGCGCGATCCGTTCGTGCGCCAGGTCGCCGCGCGCGGACTGGGGGGCGATCGCACGCGCACCACGGCGCAGGCACTGCTGGACTACATGCGCGCGAGCGCGGCGGCGAGCGACCGCGATGGCGTGGACGCCGCGCACGCATCCTTGGCGAAGCTCGCGGATCGTGACCCGCGTCGCCCCCGCGCCGTCGAGGCTTGGGCCGTGTGGGTTGCCGGACAACCGCAGGAGTGGGAGTGACCGTGGAGCAGTGGAAGATCACGCGCGACAAGCGCCAGGACGGCGGGTGTTGTGACCGCCCGCGGGGCGCGGAGACCTTCGCCGTGCTCGAACTGCCCGCCTGCGTGCGGCGCGACTACTGCGCGATGTGCTTCGCGGAGTTGCAGCGCACGCGCCCAGCCGACAGCAAACCGCCGGTCTTCTGGCGCAAGAAGCTGAAGGAAGGGCGGACCGAGCCAGTGCTCGATCTGGCCCTGTTGCGCCACGTCTTCGATCGTCTCGGCGAGGAACCCGGCGAGCGCCCGGCCGCGCTCCGTTACTTCGTGGCCCTGCTCCTGCTGCGCAAGCGCGTGCTCAAGATCGCCGATCCCAGCAACGCGGCGGAGGAAGCGGCGGACCTCGTGGTCGTCGATCCGCGCCAGCCGACGATGGCGCCGGTTGCCCTCGTCGCACCGGCCCTCGAGGAACAGGGCCTCACGGAGCTGAAGGACGAACTCCTCCAGGTCGCGGACACCGCTCGGGCGGCGGGCAGCGACGCCGGCTCCGAGGCCGAGGTCTGACGCGGGGCTACTCGACCCACTCGGCGACGAAGATGTTCGTCTCGCCGTAGGCCTTGCCGTTGCGGTTGCTGGCGAAGGCGAGGTGCTTGCCGTCGGGCGAGAACATCGGGAAGCCGTCGAAGTGGTCGTACTTGGTGATCTGCTCGAGGCCCTTGCCATCCTCGCCGATCAGGAACAGGTCGAAGTTGCGGCTGCCCTTCGACACGTGCGCGTTGCTGCAGAAGATGATCCGGCGGTTGTCGGGATGCCAGTAGGGCGCGAAGTTGGCGGCGCCGTTGTCGGTGACCCGATGGAAGCCGGAGCCGTCGCGGTTCATCACGGTGATGTCGACCCGCTCGGGCAGGATCAGGTCTTCCTTCAGGAAGCGGTGGTACTCGTCGCGCTCCTGGTCGTTCGCGAAGAAGCCGGAGCGCAGCACGATCTTGCTGCCGTCGTGCGAGTAGAACGCCCCGCCGTCGTAGCCGTCGCGGTTGGTCAGCCGCTGCACGTCGGTGCCATCCGGCTCCATCGAGTAGATCTCGAGGTCGCCGTCGCGGACGGTCGTGAACACGATGCGTCCCGTCACCGGGCACACCGTGGCTTCCGCGTCGTAGCCGTCGGTCGCGGTGAGCCGGGTGAGGCCGCTGCCGTCGGGCTTGCAGCGGAAGATGTCGAAGCCGGGGAAGATCGGCCACACGTAGCGACCGCGGATGATCCGGCCCACGATCGGACACTGCGGGTCGCGCAGATGTGTCGACGAGAACACCACCTCCTGGTCGCCGCGGAGGAAGTAGCTGCAGGTCGTCTTGCCCTTGCCGGTGCTGACGAGGTGCTCCTGGCCGGTCTCGAGGTCGAGGATGAAGATCTGGTCGCAGTCATACGGCGGCCGCTTGCTCTGGTAGATGAGCTTGCGACCGTCGCTCGACCAGTAGGCCTCGGCGTTCTCGCCTCCCATGCTCAGCTTGCGCACGTTGCGCAGATGGCGCTCCCCAGGCACGTCGGGCACGGGTTCGCCGGCGCGGATCACGAGCGGGCGGGCGGGGATGATGGGCTGGCCCTGCAGGTCACCGCCGACGGCGGGCCCGCTTCCGGCGCAGGCGGCGAGGGTGAGCAGCGCGGCAACTGCCGCACCGTTCATGCTCCGACCTCCGCGGACGCCGGGGAGCTGACGGCTCCGACCTGGCCGTGGTTGCGCGCCGGCAGGCCGAGTTGGCGCCGCACGTCGTCGCTCGTGTTGGGAAAGCGGCGCACGAACTCATCGGCGCGCTCGCGGGCGAACTCGCGCAGCTGCGCGAACGCCGCGGCGGGGTTCTCCACCGCGAAGCCATCGAACTCGTGCAACGCCCTGACCTTCGCGTCCATCTGCGGGCAGACCTTGTCGGCTGCGTCCGGCGTCGCGCGCGTGTCGTCCAGCCAGTAGTCCGCGCGCAGCCCCAGCCACTCGACGAGGCGTCGCAGGTGCGGCAGGGTCACGGCCGAGCGGCCCTTGCAGATGTCGGTGGCGGTCTGCGGCGATACGCCGAGCGCCTTCGCGAGGTCACGCTTGAGGAGGCCGCGGTGGGCCAGCTCTCGTTCGATCTTGTCCGGCAGGGGATGAACCATGGGCGGCGACGATAGCTGGAGCGAGCGCGGGGCGCTAAAAGCGATCACCGTCGATGCGCAGGAACCGGTCTTTCGTCGTCGGCCCCAGCGCGCGCCTCCCCCGGTTCGCCGCCCGGCTGCTCGCCGGGCTGCTGGCCCTCGGCGGCGCGGGCTGCGGCGGCATGCAGCCCGCGACGACGCAGTGGCCGCCGCGCGACTTCTATCTGGAGGTGCGCGCCCGCATCCAGACGGCGGCCGGCCAGCGCGAGCTGCAGAGCCTGCACGTCTTCGCAGATGGGTACTCGGTCTACCGCGAAGTCGACGCGGAGCGCAGCTTCCCGGGGGGCTGGCCGCCGGTGTTCAGCCGGGTATCGGCGTACCGCATGCTGCCGGCGTCCACCCGCAGCCTGGCGCGGGGCCTGCAGCGGGCCGGGTTGTTCGCGCTGGACACGTTGGTGGGGGCCGACCCCGATGCGAACGAGGTGCTCTCCATCCGTTGGATCGCGTTCGGTCAGGACCGTCGGATCGTGGCGCGAGGGCGCGTGTTCGGGGCCTTCATGGAGGCGTTGCACGTGATCAACGCGTTCCTGCCGCCGGACTGTGTCTTCGAGCTTCCCGAGATGGTCGGCGAGCCGCAGCCGCCCCGCCTGGCCGGGGTCGCAAGGCCGGTGCGCGATCTCGCCGGCGCCTACGCGATGCACCAGCAGTGGGCCGACCGCTGGACCGGCGACGTGCAGTGGCTCGTCGAGCTGTTCGCGCTGGCGCTCAGCGCGGCCGACCTCGGTGGGGCCCGCGCCGTTCTCGAGAACCTGGAGCGGGAATACGCCACCGGCGCGCCGCTGTCGGACGGCTCGGCTGCCGAAGCCCTGGCGGCCCTTCGCGCGCTGTTCGTCGCCGCCGGGGGCTAGCTGGTTTCGGAACAGCGGAAACCTGGCTTTTCGGGGCGTGATCGTTCGCGGCCGGGGTTCTCCGCGCTCTCGCATGCGTGGGGTGACCCACGCCCAGGTTGCATGGGACCTGGGTGTTCGACCGGGCTGGTTCCTCTCGGCCCGGCGAAGCTGACGTGAGACGAAGCTGGCAGGCGGCGAGGTCGAGGGCCTCGCCGCCTGCTTCTTTTTCGTGCCCAAGACCGGGTCGGGCCTGCACCTGCGGCGGCTGAGTTTTTCCCAAAACGCTCGTGAGAAAACGGCCCCAGCCGCGCTCTCAGGGGTGTGCAGGCACGCGCGAAAAACGGCGCGGGCATGCAAGAGACGAGAGAAGAGAGAACGAGAGAGAGAACGAGACGAGGCATGAGTCGCGGGGCGGGCGCAAGCCCGACTCGCGCTGGCGGGTGATCGGAAGCGAGCCGGTCACCCGCTTTTTTTTGCCCCCCGGAGGGCGGACCGGGCCGGACGGCGCGTCGCCAGGGGGCGTTGCTGAGTTTTTCGAACTTCGCTGTACGGAACCCCCTCCGCCCGACGCTTAGGCAGGTGTCCGGTTGGTCGTGAGACCGATCGGACGCGAGAAGAGCGAAGAGGCGAGAGTCGAGCGAGAGAGCAGAGAGAGCGAGAGAGCAGAGAGAGAGAGAGCGAGAGCGACTTCGAAACGAACGACCGAACACCAACCCTCAGGAGGTTCACACTGAACGTGAGACTGATGAGCAGAGATGAGAGAGAAAGAGGGGCACGGGCGATCAGCCGAGAGACTGGTCGCCCGCGCTTTTTTAAGCGGCTCGCTCGCGCCCGCTGACCCTGCACGCGCTCGGGATCGCGGCGTCAGGTGTCGCGACGGCCGCGCCGACGCGCGGGCGGGTTGTCGCGCACGTCGCGCAGGTAGCCGGTGAGGGCGTGCCACTGGCGATGCAGGTCGTGCTCGTCGACGCCGAACGGGCGCTTGAAGAAACTCGCGAGGTGCAGCATCGGCCCCTTCTCGCCGCGGCGTCGGGCCAGATCGGCGAGGCGCACCATGTCGAGGACCAGCGGTGCAGCCAGGATCGCGTCGCAACCCTGCCAGGTGAACTGCATGGCCATCCTGAAGCCGAGGAAGCCCTCGAAATGGATGAAGTCCCACGCGGTCTTGAGGTCGTTCAACGACGGCACGTAGTCGATGCCCACGTGCGTGTGCAGGGGATACCCGAGAATGCGGGCAAGGAGCGCGTCCTTGGTCTCGACCTTGGAACGCTTGTTCTCGTCGCTCGCGAGGACCGCGCCGTCGCGGTCGCCGAGCATGTTGTAGCCCTGCCAGGTGAGCACGCGCAGGTTGCGGTACTTGAACATCGGGGCGAGGCTCGACTTCACGAGCGTCTCCCCGGTCTTGCCGTCTGCGCCCATGAACGGCGTCTGGTTGCGCTCGAACAGCTCGACGATGGCCGGGATCAGCGCGCCGTTGGCGGGCGTGAAGTGGATGAACGGGAGGCCGAGGCTCGCTGCGGTGTAGGCATAGAGCGTGGATGGACGGACCTGCTGGCGCCGGTCGCGGTCCAGGAGGGTCTCGAACGCGGCCAGCGTGCGGTGTCCCGCGCCGAGGGCGAGCTTGGGCTCCGTCGAGCACAGGTTCACGCACACGCAGTGCGTCAGCTTGCGCCGGCGCATGAACGCCTGGATGTCGGCGCGAAGGCGGTCGGTCTCGGCGCGCAGGGTCGCGTCCCTGGCCTGCCGCGATCCCGCCGCACGTTGCTTTCCGACCATCGCGGTGATGGACGCGCCCGCGTTGACGAGACTACCTGGGCGGATGTCGCGGTCGACGGCGCGGAGTTCGTCGCGCACGGCGGCGAGGATCGGTGCGGGGAGGCTGCCGGTGTTGGCATGGATCTCCCGCGCGGACTCGACCAGCGAACCCTCGCGCACCTCGTGACCCCCGAACACCAGCCGGTCGAAGCCCGTCAGCGGAACGACCGCCCAGTCGGGTGTGGCGGTGAGGAGGCCGTGGCTCGGGGCGAGCCCCTTCGCGATGGCCTTCGCGCCGACGATCGCCGTCGTCGCGAGGCCGCCCCGCGCGCCGAAGATCCACACCCCCAGGTTCGGCTGCGTCTTCTTGGCGGGCATCGGATTCGTGGGGCGAGCTGGGAGCGTCGGACCGGGCGTGGCCGGGGGGGTGGGGATCAAACGCCCAAGGTGAGGTCTGTGCAACGCTCTGGCATCGGCGGTGCGCTCCAGCGAACGCGGCTGACGCGCGCGCGGTTCGCGCGGGAATGCGCGACCGTCCCGCGGGACCGGAATCTCCAATCGGTGCTGGACCTCGTCGCGGCCCGACGCGTAACTCGGGCCCTTCTCGCCGGCACCCTGCTGGCGCCCATCTCCGGAGTCCGAATCTTGAAAGCACTTCCCGTCGCGATCGCGGCGCTGTCCATCCTGGCAGCGTCGTCGGCGCTGACTGCCCAGGACGAGCGCAACCCGCTCGAGGTCAACCTCGAGAAGAAGCTCGCCTCGGCGTTCCTCACCAAGGCCCCTTGGCTCACCGACTATGACGCTGCGCGCAAGGCCGCCAAGGAGTCGGGCAAGCCGATCCTCGGCTACTTCACGCGCAGCTACGCGCCTTGACCCCCTTGCCAGATGCTGGAGGGCGGTCTGCTCCTCCAAGACGAGATCGCTGAGATCGGCAAGAACGCGGTCCTCTTCTGCCACATCACGACCCAGATCCCGGGCAAGGCCAACGATGACCTGCTCACGGTGATGGGCGGGACGGGCTTCCCGTCCTTCTTCGTGCTCGATGCCGAAGGCCACAAGCTCGCGGTCGGCGGCGAGTGGTCCAACTGGCCGCCGCCGGCGTCCGACCTCAACAAGCTGCTCGATGCCGGCAAGGCCAACCTCGAGAAGCTCGCTTCGCTGCGCACGGCTGCGGGCAAGGCCGACGCGACCGTCGGCGTGAAGGCCGAACTGCTCCTCCTGGAGCTGAGCCTCGGCTACCACGGGTTCGAGGCGGCGCGCAAGCTCGCCGATGAGCTGAAGGGCCTCGATGCCGAGACCACGGAGAAGATCGAGAGCAGCCTCGCCGATCTCGAGTTCGACGCCGAGCTCCGCAAGCTGACCGCTGCGGGTCAGCCGGGCGAGGAAGACGTCGTCGCGCTTGGCAAGCGCTTCGCCGCGTGGAAGCGCGTGCCGTCCGGGCCGCGCGCTTCCGACTTCTGGAGCCTGATCATGCAGCACGCCGAGTCCGCGAAGGACGCGGCGACGTTCGAGCGTGGCATCGAGGGCATGCGCAAGGAGTTCGGCGAACACCCGAACTTCGAGCGCTGGGTCAAGTCGATGACGACGAAGCTCGAGGCGATCAAGGCGGCGGGCAAGGACAAGTCCGGCGGCTGAGCGACACGGGCGACGGCGGTCCCGCCGCCCGTATCAGTCGGCTGGTCGGATGGCCGGGTTGCGATCTTCGCCGCCGCGTGGCTATCCTGCCCCCGCCTGCCCATGCCCCCTCTCGGAGATCCATGCCCATGGTCCGCAGCGCGCTCCTCGCCCTGCCCCTTCTCTTGGCCGGCGTCGTCGCCAGCCAGAACGACCCCGCTGCGCTGCAGAAGAAGCTGGACGAGAAACTGTCCGCTCCCTTCCTCACCAAGGCGGAGTGGAAGACCGACTACGACGAGGCGCGCAAACTGGCAAAGGCGAAGGGCCGAGTCATCCTCGCCTACTTCACGCGCAGCTACGCACCTTGACCCCCGTGCCACGCGCTCGAGCAGTCCACGCTGCTCGACGCCGGGTTCGCCGAGTTCGGCGCCCAGGTGGTCCTCTTCTGCCACATCACGACCCGCATCGAAGGTCGGCCCTACGACGACCTCCTCGGTGAGAAGGGCGGACGGGGCTTTCCGTCGCTCATGTTCCTCGATGCGTCGGGCGAACTCCTAGGCGAGCACCAGGGGCCGCGCACCGTCGAGGGTCTCACCAAGAGCCTCGCCTCCGTGCAGAAGAAGGCGAAGGAACTCGCGGCCTTGCGCGCGAAGGCCGAGGGTGGCGATCGCACGGCGAAGCTGCGCCTCCTGATCATGGATCTCGACAACGGCGCGGTCACCTTCGCCGATGCGGGCCCACTGGTCGAGGAACTCGGCAGCGTCTCGGGCGCGCTGAAGAAGCAGCTCGAAGCCGGGCTCGCCGCCGCCGAGTACCGTCAGGTGCTGGAACAGGTGAAGGGCCAGCCGGACGCTGTCGTCGCCGCGGGCAGCAAGTTCAGCGAGATGGCGAAGGGAGACCGCATCCCGGAGCTGGTGCGGGCGCCCAAGTACTGGCCGTACCTCCTGGAGCACGCGGCGGCAGAGGGCGACCTCAACCTCTTCGACAAGGCGCAGAAGCGCTATCTCGCGGAGGTCGCGGAGGCGTACGGCCGCGGCTCCCCCGCGTTCCGCCAGGTCGACGACAAGGTCGAACTGCTGCGTGAGGACGCGAAGCGCAACCGCGGCCGGAAGAAGGGCTAGCCGCGGTCACTTCTCGAGCCAGATCTCGCCGAAGCCGCAGGCGCCCTTGTTGCGCTTGCCGCCGGCGTGGGCCTGGACGGCCAGATCGATGCGGCGGACCCGCTGCGTGCGCAGCAGGTCGACGCGCACCGGCGCCATTCCGTCCTCGTCCATCTCGACGGTGATCGGCTCCTTGCTGCCGTTGATGTGGACGTAGACCTTGCGCACGAGGTCGCAGTTCTCGATCCACGCGCGCGAGCCGTTGGCCTGCGTCAGCACGAGCGTGCGCGCGCTCACCGGCTTGTCGAGGTCGAGGATGAGGCGCGGAGCGGGGTCGTCCGCCGCGCAGATCCACTGGGTGCCCTCCACGCCGTCAGCCGCGTGCTCCGGCCGGCGACCGTCGTTGAGCTGGCTCGAAGCGCTCGCGGTGACCCTGACTCCTGCCATCACGTTGCGCGCGCGCCACGTCGCCGCGGACTCCATCCACGGCTCCCATACTTCCGGCACGTCGACCTTGAACCCCCGACAGCGCAGCTCCACGGGCTCGCCCGCGGGCTTGCCGTCGGCATCGAGGCGCCGCGCGCGCACCGACGCCGCGACCTGGACCTTGCCGCGAGCCTTGGGTTGCCACTCGGTGTGGAAGGTCGCGGTCGGTTGCCACGGCTTGCCGTCGCCGTCCGCCTCGACCACTGCGTCGCCGTCGACGAAGTAGGTCACCTTCTCGACCGCGTAGCTGCGCAAGCCACTCGGCTCACCGACGCGCACGATCCACATCGTCAGCGGATCGCCGTTCTCGCCGCCCTGCGCGCGCATCGCCACGTCTTCCTGCTTGTGATCGGCGAAGTAGGCGCGCTTGTCCGTCGACGACGCACCGGTGACCACGGAGGTGGCGCGCTTGAGGAACAGGATCGCGAAGCAGGTGTCGGCGTCGGAGCCGGGGTTGCCCCAGGCGCCGTTGCCCTCCTGCGACTCCACGAGCATGCGTGCGCCTTCCAGGTACCACGACTTGTCGCGGTAGTAGGCGATGCCGAGCAGCGTGGAAGCGCGCTCCAGGCCATAGAGGTAGTAGTGGGGCGAGCCGGGGCGGAAGGGATTCTGCTGCACGTCGAAGTGATGCGTGAGCCAGGCCTGCGCGAGCGTCAACGACTCGGTGATCTCGCGTCCCATGGCCGGCGGCATGGCCTTGCCCATGCCTTCGCGGGCGATGCACAGTGAGCTGATCCCCGCGGTGGTCATCGAGCCGGTCACGTCGTCGGTTTCGTTGATCCGGTACCGGAAACCTGCCGCGGTGACCGGGGGTCTGCCCTCGCCGACCTCTCGCGGTCGCTCCTGGTAGCGGAACACGGTCTTGGCCGCGTCCTGCCATGCCTTCGCTGGCACGTTGACGCCGGCATGCGTCGCCGCGCGCAGCCCGAGCAACGCGAACTGGGTGAGCGAGAGGTCCTGCTCGCGATGGTGAGTGTCGCCTTCGTACGTCGGGTAGGGCCACGAGCCGCGCTGCCAGCCGAGCAGTTGCGCGACGAGACCCTCGATCTGCTTCTTGTGCGTCGCCTGCTTGCTCTCGGCGAGGGCGAGCAGCATCGTGCTCGCCGTGTAGACCTTGTCGGTCTGCACGGTGGACACGTGGGCGATCGCGCGGCGCACGCCGGGATGAGTCGTGGGCAGGCCCGACTTCAGGAGCGTGTACGCACTGAGCGCGGTCTGGCCGCCGTAGTACGTGGCATGCGACGACGACCACGATCCGTCGCGTTCCTGCTGGCGCAGCAACCAGTCCACGGCCTTGTCGATGGCGGCGTCGATGCGGGGCTGCAACTCCACGACCGCGAGCGCGTCTTTGCGCTCGAGCTCGCTCAACGGTTGCGCCGCGGCGGCTGCACCCAGGGCGACCAGGGAGGCGAAGAGCGTCGTGAGGCGGAGGCTCGGCACGCAGGCGTCGTACCACAGGTTCCACGCTGACGCCACGGAGGCCGCGCGGAGGTCACCCGGTCGGGTCCTCGACCAGGCGGCGGTAGCGCCGCATGAGGAAGACCAAGACCCGTCGCAACTCGTCCGGCGGCAGGCCCTCGCCCGGCGCATGCATGAGCTGGTCGAGCATGTGTGCCTCGCGGGTCGGGTCCACGGCGGGCAGTCCGAGCAGCCGCTTGCGGGTCGCGATCTGGCGCACGAGGCGGGCGCGCTCCTGCAGCGCGTCGCGCAGCGCGCGGTTCACCGCATCGACCCGTTGGCGCAGGGCCGCGAGTTCAGGATCTTCTTGCACTACCCTGCCTGCGTCGGTGAAACACGGGATCCGCCATCTGGCACGGACCATACCCCGCGCATGACCGAACTGCTCGCACCCGCCGGCGACGCGGCCGCCCTCGATGCCGCCCTCGCCGCGGGCGCGGACGCGGTGTACTTCGGTCTCGACGAGGGGTTCAACGCGCGCGCCCGCGCGGCGAACTTCACGCTCGCCGCCCTCCCCGAGGTCTGCGCCAGGATCCACCGCGCTGGAGCGCGGGCGTACCTCACCCTCAACACGCTGGTGTTCGAAGGTGAACTGCCGCGCGTCGAGTCGATCCTGCGCGTCGTCGCCGCAGCCGGCGTCGATGCGTTGATCGTGCAGGACCCCGCCGTCGCGCTGCTCGCGCGCGCGGTGTGCCCGGACCTGGAGCTGCACGCCAGCACGCAGATGACCATCTGCAACCCCGACGCGGCGCGCTTCGCCATGGCGTTGGGTGTCACCCGTGTGGTGGTGCCGCGCGAGCTGTCGATCGCCGAGATCCGTCGCTTCAAGGCGGAGGCGGAGGTGGAGCTCGAGGTTTTCGTGCACGGCGCGCTGTGCGTGTCGTGGAGCGGCCAGTGCCTGACCAGCGAGGCGTGGGGCGGCCGGTCGGCCAACCGCGGGCAGTGTGCGCAGTCGTGCCGCATGCCGTACGACCTCGTCCTCGATGGCAGCCTCCGCGACCTCCGCGACCTGCGCTACCTGCTGAGTCCGAAGGATCTCGCCGGCGCGCGGGCGTTGCCGGAACTCGTCGCGATCGGCGTGCACGGCCTCAAGATCGAGGGGCGGCAGAAAGGCCCACAGTACGTGAGCACCGCGGTGGCCGGCTATCGCCGCTGGCTCGACGCGGTGCGAGGCGGTGCGGCCGGCGTCGACGCACAACGGCAACTGGCGCTCGACCTGCGCGACATGACGTCGGCGTACTCGCGCGGCTTCAGCGACGGCTTCTTCGCGGGCTCCGATCATCAGACCCTGATCGAGGGTCGCTTCCCCAAGCATCGCGGCCACTACCTCGGCCGCGTCGCGCGCGTCGAAGGCGACGAGGTGGTCGTGGTCCGCGATCCCGAAGGGAGGCCGTGGACCGGGGCACGCGCCGCGCCCGCGTCGGCGCGGGCGCCGCGGGGCGAGCTGGCGTCGCCGTTGCGCGCCGACCCTCCGGCCGCGGCGCCCCCGGAGGTCCGACCGGGGATGGGGGTCGTCTTCGACGCCGGGCGACCGGAGACCGACGAGGCCGGCGGCCCGATCTTCCGCGTCGACGCGCTGCGCGACGGCTGGCGACTGGGCTTCGGTCGGCCGGGTCCGGATCTGACGCGCGTGCGGGCGGGCGAGCGCGTCTGGCTCACGAGCGACCCACGGGTGGCGGCGATGGGCGGCCCGGGCGACACCAGCGGTCGCATTCCGCTGTCGCTGCGCGTCGCGGGCGGCCCCGGCGCGCCGCTGCACGTCGAAGCCCGCGTGGGCTCGTGGCGCGAGGCGGTCGCGAGCGCGATGCCGCTGCGTCCTGCCACCGGCAGCGGCCTCGACGCCGTCATGCTGCGCGACAAGCTGGGCGCGCTCGGCGGCACTCCGTTCCACCTCGCCGAGTTGCACGTCGATGCCCTGGCGCCCGGCCTGCATCTACCCGTGTCGGAGCTGAAGGTCCTGCGGCGGACGTTCGTCGCGTCGCTCGAGCGGCACGTGGCGCGCGGACCCGAACGCACGCTGATCGCGGCACCGGCGCTGCCTCGCCTGCGCGCGGACACGCCGGCGCCGTCGCGCTGGACGCCGGGCCAAGCGCCGCAGCTCGTGCCGCTGGTGCGCAGCGACGCGCAGCTCGAGGCGGCGATTGCCGCCGGCCTGCCGGAGGTCGAGCTCGACTGGATGGAGATGGTGGGGCTCGGACGCGCGGTCGCGCGTGCGCGCGAGGCCGGGCTGGGGGTGGTGGTGGCGACCCTGCGGGTGACCAAGCCCGGCGAGCGCACCTTCGACGAGCGGCTGCTCAAGCTCGCACCCGACGGCATCCTCGTCCGTCACTTCGGCGCGCTGGTGCTGTTCGGCGAGCTGCCCGTCGCCGAGCGCCCGATCCTGCACGGCGACTTCTCACTCAACGTCACAAACTCGATCACGGCACGCACGCTCTTCGCGAGTGGCCTCGACACGCTCACACCGTCACACGACCTCGACGAGGCGCAGCTCCGCGTGCTGCTGGCCGGCACCGACGCTGCGCGTTGCACGGCCACGCTGCACGTGCGCATGCCGACCTTCCACACGGAGCACTGCGTGTACTCGCACCTGCTCAGCAACGGCCGCGACTTCCATAGCTGCGGTCGCCCGTGTGAGCGGCACCAGCTCGCGTTGCGCGACCACCTCGGCCTCGAGCATCCGGTGATCGTCGACGCTGGCTGTCGCAACACGGTGTTCAATGGCACGCTGCAGACCAGCGCCGCGCTGCTCCCCGGTCTCGTGCGGGCCGGCGTACGCCGGTTCCGCGTGGAGTTCGTGCGCGAGGACGCGGCCGGGACCACCGCAGCGCTGGCTGCCTACGCGGCGCTCCTGCGGGGCGAGTTGGCTGCCGGCGAACTGCACCAGCGGTTGCGCGCGGAGCCCCATGTTGGCGTGGCGACCAGGGCGCAAGAGACTCTGCACCAACAGTAGCCTCTATCCCATCGCCGACGGCCGCAACCCAAGGGGTTGATCCTCCGTTCCTGCAGCCTCGCGTTCCGCGAGGCTGCGGATCTCGAGGTTCGACCCGTGTCCGACACCTCGGTGCAGCGGCAATCCGCTGCACCGGGCGTCGTACTTTCCGGGTTGATGTCGTCGCTGACGCGACGACCAGAAGGGGCCGCCGGCGATGATGTCGCTTGGGGCTTCCAGGGCCGCTCGCGTGTGGCGAATCCCGTACGCGTGGCGAGATCGCAGGCCTCGCAAAGTTCGTGCGCGACGCAACAATTCGCGGCCCTTGCAGCCCATCGCGCAGGCGGCGGCAACGAGGTTGAAGCACGGCGACGCGATGCCGAGTGCGGCCGGCCTCGGAAGTGGAGGGCCGGGACTCTTGACGGGAAGGGGGGGGGAGTTAGTCCTTGGGGCATGTCACAACACCTGGCGGGTCTGTTGGTCCCGTTCCTGTTCTACCTCGCCGGTTCTCCGGCGCCGTGCGACGATGATCCTCCGCCGGCGGAGACCTGCTCGACTACGACGACGACAACCGGCGGCAACTACTGGCGCACTACGTGCCTCGCGAACACGTCCTGCAACAACTTCATCTTCTGCGATCGCGACGGGACGACTGCGGGACCCGACGGGTTGTTTCACTGCAAGTGTCAGTGACTCCGGCACGGGGCGTTGCTCGTCGCCTGGTGCTGATCGGGGCGCTTGCCGTGACGACATCGGCGATTGTCTGGCTCGGCGTGTTCGAGGCCGATGGACCACTCGCGAATCCGTCGAACGATTCCCTTGGTGACGCGCGCCGGATTGGGCCACCTGACGGTGACCGGAAGGTGCAGCAAGCCCGATCCCAGGTGGCAGCATCAGACAACCCTGATCCGGGTTCGACTGCATCCGTCCTGCGAACTCTGTCGGGTCGGGTGATCGACTTCGACGGAGCCCCGGTGGTCCCCGGAATGCTGCTGGTCGAGCCGCCACCGGGCATGACTCGGGATCGATGCGAAGTGCCACTGGGTCCCGCAGGGACATTCGTCTGCTCGCTGCCGTCATCCTCGTACAGCGGAGACTTCGTCCGCGTCTCAGTCGATGATGCCCACTCCACGGTCTTCGTCGGGCGCGCGCGCCTTGCCGAGGACGTGGTCATCGCCGTTGCTTCCACGCGGCACCCGAGCTGGCGACTACAAGGAAACGTCCGCCTCTATGGTACACCGGTCAAGGCGTGGACTCCGTTCCTGTTCCCAGCTGACGGAGACCGCGTGCTGGCTTCGGCAGCTCACGTTGCTCCGTACCAGGGAGCGCAGGCATTGGTGTGTCTGATGTTCACTCTCCCTCAGGAGCGGTCGTACCCGGGAGCCGTAGAACTTCATATCGCTGACCGGGCGGAGCAGCGCGGAGTCCTGTGGAAGGCCCGATTCGAGTCGATCGAGGAACTGCGTGCGGCGCTGGATCACGGTCTCGACTGCGAGCTCAGATGCACGGACATCGTCGTGCCACGCTTCAGGGACGGCGGCCTGGGCACGCGTCTGGCCTGGCAGGCGATAACACCCGGACGGGATCATGGCGGTCGCACGACCGTGGACGCCGGTGGTGCAGCCCGGGTGTGTACGGCGGCGGGAGACTACGTCATCATCGTCGCGGGCCCCGCGGAGGCGGCGGGCGCCACGGCCATCGGGGTTGGCGTCGTGCACGGACTTGGAACCCCCAGCGCGGAACCGCTGCAGTGGGCGGTCGAGCTACCGGGGACAGAGGAACTCGGCGTGCGTTGCGTCGATCGGAACGGGCTGCCCATCCTCGGAGCGGACGTCTCATTCCGGCTGCTCGGCACGGATGGTGAGACGCTTCACAGCGGACGCTTCGGGGCGCCATCCGATGAGAACGGCCATGCGCAGGCACCTGGCTTGGTCCCGGGGCACTACATCGTTCGGGCGGACCGACGCCTGGACGGTGCCGCAGTGAGCGGAGCGCTCCATGTGGACGTTCCGTGCCCGCGGGCCGACGTCATTCTGCGATCGCGGACGCGAGTCGGGTTCGACGTGTCTGTGTCGATCCCCGGCATGGCCGACATGGTGCCATGCATCTCGGTGCATGTCCGTGAGTCGACTGGCACCGGTTGGCGAGAGCTGCGCACGGACCCCGGCACCTGGGTGGTAGAAGGACTCTTGCCGGGGGATCACGAGTTTGCAGTGTGGAGCGAGCCCTGGGGAGGGATGACACGGGGGACGATCGCCGACACGTCGGCGATACAGTCGATCCCGGTTCGGCTCGACTGGCACAACGCGATCCCGGGTTGCGTACGGGATCCACTCGGTCAGCCCGTGCGCGGCGGGTTCGTGGAGCTCGTCGGTTCTGCGCTCCCCTGGGAGCGGGCGGTGACCGGCGCTGACGGCAGGTATTGCGTCTGGCTGCGAACCAGCTCCGGGGCCCCGCTGCTCCTGCGTGCTGTTTCGAATGGCAAGGAAGTGGTGCGTACCACGGCGCAGCCAGGCGCTGAGATCGAGCTCCGGGCGGTGCGCTGACCGACGTCTTGCCCCGCCGGATTCTGCCGGGGACGGGGGAAAAGACGAGTCCAGGCCAGGTCGAGAGTGGCGGGCAGCAGGCCGCCGTCGCAGGTGCGGTTGCCGGAACGCGCCGCGCCACACATGATGCTTGGTGCCGGGTCCATGCCGGCGCCTGCCATGAACCAAGACGCCTCGATCGCGCGCGCCGTCGCCGGGGACGTGCGTGCCCAGGACGAACTCGTGGCGAGGCTCTACCCGCAGGTGAGCCGCATGGTGCATGGCGAGCTGCAGCGGAGCTTCCGGCGCCAGCACCGTTGGCTGCTGCCGCTGTTCAGCACGGCCGACTTCGTGCACGACGTGCTCGTGCAGATGCTGCGTGGCCTGCGCACGTTCAGCGGCGACGAGGCGGCGCTCACGAAGTACCTCGCGGCCGGGATCACGCACCGGCTGATCGACGCGGTGCGCCACCACGAGGCGGCGCGGCGGGACGAAGGGCGACGCGTGGACGCGGAGGCCGGTCTGGAGGGACGGAGCGCGGAGCCGTCGCCGTTCCTGCGCGCCTCGCTCGCGGAGCAGATCGGGATGTTCAGGACCGCCATGGAGGCGATGGAGGTGAGCGACCGCGACCTTCTCGACGCGCGCCTCGTGCAAGAGGCGGAGTTCGAGCAGGTCGCGGCGCAGCTCGGCTACGCCTCGGCCAACAGCGCGCGCAAGGCGTTCCTGCGCGCGCAGACGCGCCTCGCCTTGAAGCTGCGCGCCGCCGGCCTGCGACCGCCGGGCTCCACGGAGGCGGGCGCGACCGCGGAGGCCGACGCGTGACGCGCAGCGCCGGCGACGCTACGGACGACGCCCTCGTCGCGAGCTACGTCGAAGCGGCGCTCGCGGCGACCGGACCCGTCGACGTCGCTGCGCTCTGTGCCGATCGTCCGGAACTCGCCTCCGCCGTCGGCGAGGGGCTCGCGATCGCGCGCGCGCTGCATGGCGTCGGCCGCGTCGCCGACGATCCGCTGGTCGGCACCCTGCTCGCCGATCGGTACCAGCTCGCCGAGCGCATCGGGGCCGGGGCGATGGGGGCGGTGTACCGCGCCCGCGATCGCGATCTCGGGCGCGACGTGGCGGTGAAGCTGCTGCAGCCGGGTCTCTTCGCATCGCCCGCCGCACGCGCGCGGTTCCTGCGCGAGGCGGAGGCTCTGGCGAAGATCCGGCACCCCAACGTCGTGGGAGTGCACGATCGCGGCACGACCGGTGCCGGCGTGATGTACCTCGTCATGGACCTCCTGCCCGGCCAGTCGCTGGCGGGGGTTGCGCTGTCGGCCGCTGCGACCGGCGAAGGCGGTGGAGTGGCGGCGGCGTTCGCTTCGCTGGAATGGTTGCGTCCGGAGTCCCTGCGGCGCGAAGGCAGCTACCTCCGGCTGCTCGTGCGATGGGCGATGGAGATCGCCGAGGGACTCGCGGCCGCGCATGCGGCCGGGGTCTTCCACCGTGACGTCAAGCCGTCGAACGTCCTGCTCGACGGCGACGGGCGTGCGGTCCTGGCCGACTTCGGGATCGCCGCCAACCTCGACGACGCGGGGCTGACCGCGACGCACGCCGCGTTGGGGACACCGTGGTACCTGCCGCCGGAGCGGGCGTCGGGGCCGGTGCCGGCATCGCCAGCGCAGGACGTGTACTCGCTGGGGGCGACGCTCTACCACCTGCTCACGGGCCAGCCGCCGTTTGGTGGCGACCCGGCCGAGGTCCTCGCGCGCCTGCAGAGCGATGTGCCGGCGCTCGCCTCGAGACTGCATCGTGGCCTGCCGCGCGACCTGCAGGCGATCCTCGACGTCGCGATGGAGCCGGATCCGCGGCGCCGCTATGCGACGGCGGTGGCCCTCGCGGCGGACCTGGAGGCGTTCCTCGACCACCGTCCGGTCGCGGCGCGGCCGCTGTCGCCCGTGGTGCGCGTGCTGCGTCGGGTGCGGCGGCGGCCGGCGAAGGCGCTCGCGAGCGCGGCGGTGGCAGCCTCCCTGGGCCTCGCGTTGACGGTGTGGGCGCTCGCCGACGCGCGGGCGGACGCACGCGAGCGCGATCGCGTCACGCAGCAGCGTGATCTGATCGCCACGCTCCCGGGTCTGCTCGCCATCGAGGGCGATCCGGAGCAGCGCCTGCTCGAGGACCTGCAATCGCGCACGGCGTCCCTCGCGCTCCTCGACTCGATCCTCCACCTGGGTGAGGACCTCCCCACGCGCATGCTGCGCGCCGCCCTGCGCCTGGATCACGGCGACCACGCGGGCGCCGCCGCCGACCTCGACGTGCTGGCCGCGCAGAGCGAGTACTTGCGCGCCGTGGCGGCGCGCTACCGCGGGGCCGACAGCAGCCGCCGTGGCGTCGACGCCGTCAACCTCGCCGACCTGCCGGCACCGCAGACCGACGTCGATCAGTTCGTGGCGGCGTTCCATACGATGCGCGCGCGCGACGACAGCCGGCTTGCCGAGCTGGCCTCGACCCTGAAAGAGGTGGGGGCGCGCTACCTGCCAGCGCGCGACCTTCGCCTGCTCGTGCTCCTGCAGCAGGCGGACACGACCCGTGAGCGTGAAGCGCGCCAGACGTTGTTCCAGGAGTCGTACGACGAGGCGCTGGTGCTGGCCGGGCTGCACGGCAAGACGGCGCGGACCCAGCATGTGCTGGGCGCAGCCTGCATCGGGCTCGGGCGCTATGCGGACGCGGAGGCGCCACTACGCGAGTCACTGGCGCTCCGTCCCGACCGGCACGGGCCGCTCAACAACCTGGGCATCGTGCTCTATCGGCTGGGCCGGCTGGCGGAGGCGGAGGCGTGCCTCGCGGAGGCGCAGCGCGTCCAGCCCTGGGCCGCGAACACGCGGCACACGCTGGCGCGTGTGCTCTGTGATCGCGAGCGCTTCGACCAGGCAGAAGCCTGCGCTCAGGGCTTGCCCGACGAGGTGCGCGGCGGCTGGGCGTGGAAGAAGCCCCACTTCCTCGGCCACATCGCCATCCAGCGCGCGCTGGTGGCGCTGCGCCACGGCGACCGCGAGGCCGCGCGCGCGGCGGCGCAGGTCGCGGTCGAGCACTACGCGCACGCGGTAGCCGTGGTCGGTGAGGACTCGAGCTCGGCGTTGGGGCGGAGATACGCGGAGGCCATCGTGAACGAGGATCGCGACGCCGCGATCCTGCACTTCCTCACGCCCTTCACCGACCAGCTCGACGATCCGACACATCTGGTCAACCTCGCGACACTCATCGCTCCAGACAAGCCCTTGTCCGCCGATGTCGCGCGGCGGCTGAAGGAGATCCTGCTCGAGCAAGCAGTCCGACTGAACCCCGGTCGCGCTGACTTCGAGGAACTCCTCGAGGCCGCGCGACGCAACAACGAGAAACACCATGGTCGTTGATCGCCTCGGCACCCTCGTCCTCGCGGGCGGGATCCTCCTCTCCAGCGCGACCGCCCAGGTGGCGGTCGCGGCCAAGTCCACCGGGCCGCTCGGGGGCGTGGCACACGCGCTCGGCGTCGACGGCGCGACGTGCGCCCTCGACCGCGCCGAGAACTGGTTGAAGACCGGCGGCGTCACGACCGCGCTGCCCGTGCGACCACCGGCGGGTGGCGGGCCGGTCCCGGATTTCCGGATCGCGAGCATCGTCGGCGCGGCCGTCGCGCCGAACATCGACATCGACGCGATCTCCATCGGCCTCGACCTCATCCACGCCGACAACGCCGGCGTGCTGCATCCGCCGCCGCCGCCGGCGATCGCGATGCTGACCTTCTCGGTGACGCCCGGGACCGCCGGCGCGTTCGGCCCGGTGCAGTGGGAGGCGCCCGCGGTCGACGGCAACGCCGCGGACCTGTTCTCGTACTGGGTGCAGCGGGGAACCGGCGGCTTGCGCGAAGGCATCGACCTCGCCGTCGACAGCGCCGAGAGCCGGATCTTCTGCACGCCGCAGCGGGGCAACATGGATGCCCACGATCTCTACATGCCGCTGTACACGACGACGAGCGGCTGGATGCTCGCGATGCTGATGCAGGTGGAGCAGGCGTTCTACTTCTCCGTCACGTCGGCGACCGTACCGGCGTGTCCAGCGGCTTGGTGGGGAGCGAGCGCGCCGAGCGGCGCGACGGTGCTGTTCACCACCTGGACCGGCGCGACGTGGACGCCGATCCGACCGTTCGTGACGCACGCGCAGCTCGGTCTTCCGGCCAGCGCGGATCTCGACGCGCTCGCGGTGGCGCCGCTGTTCGGCGTGCAGCCGTCGCGGTGGATGCTCTACTCGACGACGACCGGTCTGCCGGACCCGATCATGATCTACGGCACCGCGCCAGTGCTCGGGCCGTTCGTGTACCAGATCGCGACGCCCACCGGCAACATCCCGGTCTCCCGCCGCGTCGGCCTGCGCGGCGGCGGCACCGACGACGTCGACGCGATCTGCGCGCTCGATCCGGAGTTCATCGGTCCGCCGCCGATCTGGTCAAGTGCGTTCGGCGGCCCGCAGACCTCGTCGGTGCCGTGGCCGTTCCCGACCACGGGCACCGTCCAGCTCGGCAGCCAGCGCACGCCGCTCGGGTTCCTGCTCTCGCTGCAGGGCTGCCCGCCGGTCGGTTGCACCGGCGGGCCCGGAGTACTGTTCTTCAACCTGCCCGGCAGCGCGCTGCCGATCACCACGCTCACGCTGTTCCTGCCGCCGGCCGCGAACCTGCTGCAGCTCCCGGTGCCCTTCGCGCAGCCCTCGCCGGTGCTGGGCGCCGCGCTCGACGTGTACTGGGTCCGCGCCGACCTCACGCTCACCAGCCTCGACGCGTCGTACGCGCTGCGCATGCACTTCTGACCCGGAACGCCTGCGCGCTCACCAGCAGAACGTGTACGTCTTGTTGCCGACGTCGACGACGATCTCGTCGCCCTGGCGCAGGTCGACGTTCTGGATGGTCTGCATGGAGCAGCCGTCGGGCTGGATCTGGACGTCGCGCAGGCGCACGACGTGGGTGCCTTCCTTCTCCCAGATCTGCACGCGCGTGCCGGGCGGGCCGTACACCCACACCTGCAGCACGTCGGTGTCGGCGTCGTAGGCGGCAGCCGTGCCGGCGTTGGGGAGGTCGTTGGGGGTGACGAGCAGGCCGATCGCCGACCAGTTCGTGAGCGTGACCCGACCCGCGCTGAAGACGGCCGCCTGCGTGGCGAGCATGAGGCCATCGAGAGCCAGGGTGGGCATCGCGATCGACAGCGAGCCGACGCCCGAGGGTCCGATCGGGATCGCGAACAGGTTCACGAGGCCGGTGGCCGGATCCAGATACAGCGTGCCGTAGGGCGGCAGCGGGATCCCGTTGGTGATGCGGGTCGAGCCGAACACGATGCCGACGCCGAACGCCGGGCCGCGGACCTCGAAGGTCATGCGGGTGGTGCCGTCGGGGTTCTGCTGGATCGTCGAGGTGTGGGTCTGGGCGGGGAGAGCGGCGAGAAGCGTGCCGAGCGCGACGGTGGAAAGGAGACTGCGCATGATTCGACTCCGGGCGCGAGTGCGCCGGTGGTGGGACGTTGGCGCCGCTTCGCGGCGGCGGAGCTGCACCTCGCAGCTCGTGGGTGCCGGCGGAGTGCGCACGGTCGAAGGGACGGCGAAGTCGGGAATCCGAGCGCGGCGAACTACTCGACCGCGCCGTGCGAACACCAACGCTGGCGCACGCGGTCGTAGAAGATCCACAGCAGGTCGCCGCGGCGGGTCTCGGCGAAGTGGTAGTCGCGGTGCACGGCGCGCTGCCACCAGCCGCCGGCGAGCACGTGCGGGCCGAACATGTTCTGCACCGGACCGAAGTTGAGGTTGCCGGCGAACCAGCCGTCGGGGCCGGCGTGCTGGTGCGGGAGCGCCAGGGGGCGGGTGAGGACGCGACGCACGAGGGCCGGCTGGAGCGCGGGCCTGGGGTCGGCGTGGCGCAGGCGCAGGCAGCGGACCCAGCGCACCTGGGCCTCGGGAAGGTGACCGTCGGCGAGGTCTGCGCACTGCACGGCGTCGTCGCCGAACTCGGCGCGCAGGCGGGCGAGCGCGCGGTTGCCGGCGGCGAGGTCGCGGTGGCGGCCGGCGCCGAAGAGCTGGAGCTGCTCGGCGCTGGCGGTGCCGGGCTCCGCGCGCAGGTCGAAGCCCTCGAGTTCGCCGGGCAGCGGCAGGGTCTCGAGGCGCAGGCGGAGCAACTCGATGAGCTGCACGGCGTCGAGGGTCGGGGTCGCGGGCTGCACGTGGCACGTGGCGCGCTGGCCTTTGTCGAGGTGCAGGTCGAGGTGCAGCACGGCGATCGCCTGACCGCGCGCGGCGAGGAGCGCGCTGACCTCGGCGAGGCGTTGCTTGGCCAGGAACAGCAGGGCCGTGCGGTCGACGCCGTGCGTGCCGGGTTCGAGGTCGTGGCGCGCCTGCGCCGGCACGACGACCGGACGTGGCGTCGCGAGCGGCGTCTCGATGCCGACGGTGGCGAAGCGCGCGTGGAGATCCGCGCGGCGCAGCCTGCGCAGCCCGCCGACGTCGCGCACTCCGAGCCGCAGCATGGTGTCGCGCAGGTGCGGGTCGAGGTGGATGCGATGCAGCGGCACGCGGTCGGCGGCGCAGCGTTCGGCGTCCGGGTTGGCGAGGACGTGCGCGCCGCGGCGGGTGCGCGCGAGCGCGTAGGTGTCGAAGCGATCGAAGCCGACCACGACGCTGCCGGTGAACGCGAGGTCGCGCATCGCGGCGAGCACGCCCTGCGCCCACGCCTCGAGGGAGGGGAACAGCCCGTCGAGCCCGTGTGCGTCGAGCCAGAGCACGCCGGGCTCGTGCGCGCTGGTCTCGATGGTCGGCGAGAAGGCGCGCAGGGCTTCCACCAGTTCGTCGAGGGCGGCGACGACGTGCAGCGGATCGACGGCGCCGGCGCGCAGGGTTGCGTCCAGGGCGAGTGCCTCGGCGAAGCGCATGCCCGGCAGGATGCGGCGGCGCAGCGCGCGCTCGTTCACCCACTGCACGACGCCCTGCGGCCGGTCTTCGGCGACGACCGCGACGGGGTGCGCGCGCCAGGCCGGGTGTTGCCGCACCAGGAGCTGGAGGGGCAGCGCCGGCACGCAGGCGCAGGCGGGGCGCGCGGGGGGTGACATGCCGGGATCGTAGGGCAGGAAGGGGACGAATGTCTGCTATCCGGGGGCCCGGCCGCTGGGCAGACTGCGCCGATGCGCGGAATGCTGCTGGTGGTCGTCCTCGGAGCGGTGGCGGGTCTTTCGGCGCAGGGGACGCGCGCCGACTACGAGCGGGCCGATGGGCTGGGCCGGCGCATGCGCGGCAAGGTGGCGCGCGCCGAGGTGCAGCCGAACTGGATCGGCGGCGGCCCGCGCTTCTGGTATCGGGTCGACTTCGGCGAGGGCCAGCGCGAGTTCGTCCTGGTGGATCCCGCGCAGGCGACGCGGTCGCCGCTGTTCGACCATGCGGCGGTGGCCAAGGCCTTGCAGGTCGACGATCCGCTGCGCCTGCCCCTCGAACAGGTCGAGGTCGCGCCCGACGGGCGGATCGAGTTCAACGCACGCGATGGGCGGTATCGGCTCGGCACCGACGACGGCGCGCTGCAGCGGATCGGTGCGGCGACGCGACCGGCAGTGACGCCGGCGGCCGGCCGGCGCGGGCGCGGCCGGCGCGGCGAGGCGGCGGGCGCG
>CAYQMF010000074.1:0-33008 GCA_964418595.1 uncultured candidatus Brocadiaceae bacterium | reverse complement strand
CGGCGTGGATGGTGAAGTAGTCCACGCCCTGCTCGGCCTGCTCGATCAGGGTGTCTCGGAAGATGGCCCAGCTCAGGTCCTCGGCCACGCCGCCCACTTTTTCCAGCGCCTGGTAGATGGGCACGGTGCCGATGGGCACGGGCGCGTTGCGCACGATCCAGTCGCGCGTGGTGTGGATGTTCTTGCCGGTGGACAGGTCCATCACCGTGTCGGCGCCCCAGCGGATCGACCACTGCAGCTTCTCCACTTCGTCCTCGATCGACGAGCGCACCGCCGAGTTGCCGATGTTGGCGTTGACCTTCACCAGGAAGTTGCGGCCGATGATCATCGGCTCGAGTTCGAGGTGGCGCTTGTTGGCGGGGATGATCGCGCGCCCGCGCGCGATCTCGTCGCGCACGAACTCGGGCTTGACGTTCTCGCGGATCGCGACGAAGCGCATCTCCTCCGTGATCATCCCGGCGCGCGCGTAGCGCATCTGCGAGAAGTTCTGGTCGCCCCGGCGCTCGCGCTCGCGCACCCACGGCGTGCGGATGCGGTCGATCCCGAGCCCGGGATCGCGACCCTCCGGCCCCGTGGTGTCGTACACGCGGATCCGCTCGCCGTCGGTGAGCGTGATCTCCCGGTGGGGGACGGGGAGATCGGGCGAGTGCACGACCTTGCGGCTGGCGGGGAAGCTGGCGGCGAGCGGGCGGGCGGCGACGAAGTCAGGCGAGCGATCGGTCATGGCGACGAGCCGAGCGCGCGGCGCCCGGGAGAGCGCTACTGTCGGGCGCGCCCGAAGCTCGCGCAAGGCTGCGCGCCACCACTTGGGGCGGCGCGGCGGCCGGTCACCGGTCGCGGTCGCGCTCGAGGTCGCGGAGCACCCGGTCCAGGGTCGGCGTGTCGGCAACGCGCGGCGCGGCGGGCTCGGAGCGCGGGGTCGGGCGCTCCGCGGCGAACACCTCCTGGATTGGCGCTGGCACCGCATCGCCGAGGATGCGCAGCGCGGTGCGGCTCACCTCGACGGCGTGTGACGTCTGCACGCTCTCGTAGACCGGGAACCGTTCACCGAACATCAGCACCACGCTGAGTCCGCCCATCACCAGGACGCCGCCGGTGGCGACACCGAGCACTCCGCCACCCAGCCGATCGAAGAACGACAAGCCGGCGCGACGGACGGCGTTGTGCAGGATGCGGGCGAGGCCGGAAAGCACGATGAAGGCGACCAGGAAGCTCAGGGCGTACGCCGCGTACAGGTGGGGGCGGCTCGTCTCCGCGCCGTGGAAGAGGTGCGTGGCGAGCGACGGCCCGAAGCCCACCGCCGTCGCGAACGACCCGACCAGGGTGGCGATGCGGCCGATCTGCCAGGCGAACCCGCGCAAGAGGCCCAGGAGGAAGAAGACGCCGAGGACCACCAGGGCGCCGAGGTCTACCCAGCCGAGGTCGCCGACCAGGGTGGACCACAGTTCATTCAGCGTGCTCATTGGGGACTCGAAGGGGGACCGCAGGGACGCGACAAGCCCATGCGACGCGGCTCACGGATTATCCGGAGACCGGCGCCTGGGCGCGACGACGAGCTGCGGTCGGCCCGCCTTGCTGGCCACGGCCTCGGCCGAGGGCTACCCTCCGCGCGATGACTGCCCTGGACCCTGCCCGGCTGCAGCGAACGACCCGCGAGATCGCGGCCGAACTCGCGAGCGACCACGCCTTGGCGGCCGAGATCGCCCGCGCACGTCGCGAGTTCGCCGGCGGAACCGAGCCGGCCGGCGACCTCGACGCCGCCGCGGAGGGGCGGTTCTGCGAGTGGTTCGCCATCGAGCGCGAGAGCGATGTGCTCGGCGATGTCCCGGTGCGCGTGGTGGGAGGGGTGCCGCATGAGGTGCGCGAGGCACTTCTCGACAGCGTGTGCGGCATCTTCCTGGTGGAGGGGGGCAGCGACGATCCTCGGGCCCGCGACATCATCACCGAGGACGAGCTGACGCTGGCGCCGGATGACCGGATCGAGACGGGGGACCTGCTGATCGGCCGGCTGTACCCGACGCCGGATGGGCTCGTCACGCCTTCGCCCCTGGTCGCCCGCGTGCGCAACGGTGCGGAGCTGGCAGCCGCGCTGCGCCTGGACCTGCGCCAGGTCGATCTCGACCGGCGCCTGAGCCAGGCCGAGATCGAGACGGTCCTCCGGCTGAGCGAGGCCCCGGCGCATGCCTCGACCGACTCGTCCGAGGCCGAGCCTGGCGAGACGCCGGAGGAGGTCGAGGCCCGGCTCGAGGCGCTGCTCGGCGACATCGAGGACGGCGAGTTGAGCGCGCACGAAATCAGCGCGGCGCTGGCCAGTTCGCCGGAGGGACCGGGCGCGGTCGTCGGCCCCTTGCTCGAGGAGTACGCCTTCGCGTCCGACGTCGACCTCGGGGTCCTGCAGCGAACCCTGATCGACCTGTGGAATGCGCACCGGGCGCAACGCCCCAAGGCACGGCCACAGGCAAGGCGCAGGCGATCGACCGACGGCGAAGACCTGGCTGGCCCGGGCCTCGGCGCAGCGATCGCGCGCCGCCTGGAGGAAGGCGCGGCCAACAACGAAGACATCGACACGCTGTTCGGCGATGTCGAGAGCATGCTCGGCGAGCAGATCGAGGAAGACGACGACGACGATGCGGGTCCGCGCCAGGACGGCGACCTCGAACCCCTCGTCGCCGAGTTCCTCTGGGAACGCGATCATCGCCAAGGCAGCGCCGCAGAGACGGTCCTCACCGCCTTCGTGGCGCAGCAGCAGGGGTTGCCGATCCCCGGCGTGTACCTGGACGCCATCACTCCGAACGAACTCGCCCGCTTCCTGCTGCAGACCTACCTCGCCGCGCCGCCCGGCCATCGTGCCGCTCGGGTCTCCGCGTACTTCGCCGTGCTCAGCGAGTTCTTCGCGTGGGGGGAGGAGACGCAGGAGTACGCGCTCGCGGGTGCGATCGAGACCTGCCGGCGCGAAGTCGCTGAGCCGCTGGCGCGCACCGCGCGCGCGAGCCTCGCGCTCAGCACCGCCACGGAAGTGGTGGGGTCGCTGCGACCGCAGGTGCACCGCGTGCAGAGGATCGAGGCAGGCGAGGTCGAGGTGGCTGGCGACCACACGCCACCCCTGTGGCTCGACCTGCCGGCCGCCGCGTCGCTCTTGCGCGTGGGGGACATCATCCTCGCAGGGCTCACCGCGGACGGTCAGGGCGGGGCCAGCATCGATGGTCTCGCGGTCGTGCTGCCCGCGGGCGCGACCGAACTCATCGAGTAGCGACGCACCGAGGGCGCCTTGCCAGGGTGGCTCTGCGGCTGTCTCAGCCAGGGACCGCTCGCGCGCCGATGAAACCCTCCTCGACGACGGAGGTACTCATGGCGTGGGAGAACGAACTGGACCGGCTCGTGCAGCAGCAGGTCCATGCGGCAGCGAAGGGAGAGGAACGCAGCGGCACCGTGCGCGACCTGGTGGTGGCGACGTGGGAGCTCAATCCCGCACGACCGGAGAGCGCGTTCCATCTGGGCTACGCCCGCACCCTCCTCGGTGTGGAGCTGCCGGAGCCGAGCGCCGAGAACGCGCGCGCACGGAGCTGGTACATGTGGGGCCGGCTGCGAGGCCACGACCGGCGCGGCGAACGCAACTGGGTCGCCGATCTCCTCGCCAACCAGACCCTGGTGATCGCGCTGCTCTCGGAGCCGGGTGTCGCGGGCCAGTGCGTGCCGCTCGTGATGCGCACCTTGTTCTGGGCGGGGGACCTCGATCTCGCCATGCAGGCGATCCGCTACCTCACCCTGGCCGACACCGACGCATCGACGGAGATCATCGTGGATGCCGCGCTCACCGACCTGCTGGCGCGGCTCGAGAGCCACACCGACCCGAGCTCGGCCGAGGCGACCATGCGCGTACTCGAGGAGTGCGTGGCGCTGCCGGCGTTCGCGCGCTTGCCCGACGACGTGCGCGCGCGTTTCCACCGTGCCCGCGCCCAGCGGCTGCTGCGCGCGAGCGAGTTCGACGAAGCGGTCGGCGAGCTGCGGACAGCGCTGGAGTCCGCCAAGGGCCACCCGCGCCTGTTCAGTCACATCGCTGCACTCGGGGCACTCGCCGAGCTGCGCCTGCACGACATCGAGGAACTCGAGCCCCGCGCCGACCGGCCGGAGCGCACGGCCGCGGCGATCTGGCTGGAGCAGGCCGCCCGCCAGGTCGACGTAGCCACGCCGGAGGCGCTCTACGCGTCCGGCATCCTGGCGTACGAGACCGGCGACTACGCCGACGCCACCGGGTGGTTCGACACGGCCATCCGCAACTCGAGACGCGAGGCGCGGGATGCCCGGCTCATCGAGCACGCGCGGTTCTTCCTGGCGGCGTCGATCCTCGCCAGCGGCAACCGCGACGACGCGGCCCGCGCGCTGCACCTGATGGAGCAGGCGCTCGAGACCGTGAAGCCCGACATCGGCAGCTTCTACCCCGTGCACGAGGCCTTGAAGAGCCTGTCCAAGAAGGTCGCGCTCAAGTTCCTCGATGCCGTCGACCTCGGCCGCGGGACGATGCCCGACCAGCTCCTGTTCGTGGCCCTCGAGTACCAGACGCTGGGTGAAGCCGATGCCGCCGCGGCCGCCGCCGAGCGCGTGCTGCAGATCGCCGTGAACCTCGACCAGCGCATCGAGGCGATGCGCGTGCTGCTCACCAGCCACAACATGCGCGGCCGGCGCGACCTTGCCCGCGAGACCCTCTTCGCGATTCGCGACCTGCTGATGCAGCGTGGCGCCTTCGCCGACCTCGAGACGTTGTTGAACAACGAGGAGTTCACCGGCCAGGCGCTGGACCACCACGAGCGCAAGTGCGAGCTGATCTCGCTGTACGAGGAGATGGAAGGTCGCGAGTCCGACCGCGCGACCATGCAGCTCGCGGTCGCCCGCACCCTGCGCGCGCGCAAGGACGTCGAGGCGCTGCGTGAGGCCTACGGCATGCTGCTCGAGGTCGAGATCGCCTTCCCGGAACTCGCTGCCGAGGACCTCGCCGCGGTGACGAAGCTCCTCGAACTGTCCGACGGCAACGCGCCGCTGACCGACGACGGCTCGACGCACGCTGCGCAGCTGCAGCAGGCGCTCGGCCACCCGGTGCGCGTCCTGGTGGTCGGCGGCAACGAACGCCAGCGCCGGCACCACCCACGCCTCGAGGCCTTGGCGCGCGCGTGGGGCATCGAAAGCGAGTGGATGGAGACCAACTACGGGTCGCCGCAGAAGATCGTGTCCGGCATCGCCGACCGCATGCGCCAGGGCCGCGTCGACATCCTGTTGCTCCTGCACTGGAACCGGCACGAGACCACGGAGCCGGCGCTCGAGTTGGCGCGCAAGAGCGGGGTCGCGGCGCGCACCGTGCACTACGCCGGCTTCACGAGCCTGCAGGTCGCGCTGGACGACCAGATCCGGGCGATGGCTGCGTCCCGCGCGCCCGCATCGGAACCCGCGTCGACCAAGGCCAAGGCTGGCCGGAGCAAGGCGAAGAGCTGAGGCGACGTCCGCGCCGGTAGGGAGCGAGGTCGGGCCGCCCCGGAACCCAGAAACCACGGGGGACTGGGGTGCCTTAGCTTCTGATAATGATAGTTATGGGAAGTCGTGCGGCCCGGGTCCGGGGCGGGGGTGCTGCGCGATGGCGCCGGCGCTCTCAGCTCCCCCCGAACCGCGTCCCCACGGCGAGCCACAGGCTGAAGTCGGGCGAGATGTACGGCAGCAGGTCTTCGCCGATCGCCAGCTCGAGCCAGGTCTCCGGCCCGAGCCCGGCGCGTAGCCCCGACCACAGCAACAGGTGCGGGTCGGCGATGCGGTCGAAGCCCAGTTCGCGCAGCGCCGAAGACTCCCACTGCGCCTGCAGGTGCAGCGTCAGGCCAGCGAAGAGCCGGTAGTCCACGCCCGCGCCGAGGGCGGTCACGTCGCGGTAGTCGACCGCGGCGGCGTTGGCGCGCGACGGCGTTCCGGCAAACGTGTGATGCGCGTGCACGAAGACCCCGAAGTCGTCCCAGCGGAGATCGGCGATGGCGCCGAGCGCGACGTCGACCTCCCCGTTGCCGAAGCCCGCGTCGTCGTCCCCGGTCGGCAGCTCGATCCCGGCGCGGAGCGCGATCGTGCCGGGTCCCGAGCGCAGCACTTCCTGCCGTAGCGCGAGCGGCAGGTCCATCACCTGCAACTCGTCCGGCTCCAGCTCGTACACGCTCGTATTGCCGCGGGACGCGCTGACTGCAAACGCGTCCCGGGGGAAGGCCGATCGTCCCTGGTCGGGCAGGCCCCAGAAGTCGTGCCATCCGGTGACGAAGCCGTCGAGGCTGCCGCCGCTCGCATAGCCGACGGGAATCTCCACCTCGAGTTCGAGGCCGGCACCGAGGCCCACCCGCGCGTCGAGGGCGGCGCGCAGGTTCTCGCCATCCATCGAGAAGCGCCCGCCGATGCCGCTCCCCGCGAGCCACAGGCTCGAATACGCGCCGTCCAGACGGACGGTCACCTCCCCCGCCGGGTGGGTTCGCGCCGGCACCGGGTCGAGGTGCAGAACGGTGAGCTGGACCGGGTGCTGGTTCCGCGTCGGCAGCGGGCCGAGACCGCTGGGCAGGGCGACGCAGCCAGTGAAGACGCAGCCCGCGGCGAGGGCGGCCAGGAGAGACGTTCGCAAGGACGGGAGACGAGAGTCGACGACGTGGGGAACCGCGCCAGGGCCCGACGCGGGTCGCGGACCATAGCCGCGCGCGCTGCGCCTGCGAACCCACAAGGGCACACTCTCGCAAGACGCGGACGCCGGGCCTTCCCCGCACCGCCGCTCTACGTACACTCCGCCGCCTACCTGCTCATGAAACAAGTGATCGAAAGCGCGCCGGCGCGCCTCTTCCTCGCCCTCGCCGCCGCGGCGTTGTCCGGCTGCGCCGAAGGCGGCCGCGAGAATCGCGTCGAGAGCGCAGTCAAGATCTCGGCGGAGCACGCGATGTTCGGCTTCAAGGGAGAACAGGCGTTCCCGCAGTTCCCGATCGCGGCGGCCGACCTGCAGATCGAGACCGGCGCGCTGACCTTCACCGACCAGAGCACGTGGAGTCTCGATGGCGCGCCGGGCAGTCGCTACGACCTGGCGACGAGCGGCGCGCTGGTGTTCCGCGTGCCCAACGGGCGCAATCCGGACCTCGCGTTCCAGGGCGGCTACGGCCTCGAAGGCGACACGGGGTTGTTCTTCTTCACGGACACCGTCAAGCCGAAGGTCGGCATGTTCTTCGGTGCCCGGCGCGTGCGCGGCACCCCCAACGTGCAGGGCGACTGGCACGCGTTCGGGCTCGAAGTGCTCACCCTGCCGAGCGGCACGGTCGTCGATCCGAACAACGTGGCGCGGGCCTTCGGCGGCTCGATCACGACGTCCGCGAACGGCACCATCACCGCCGGCACCGGCCGCGAATCGACGCGCCTCGACCTCACGCTCACCGGCAACCTCAGCGCGTTCGACAACGGCACCGTCGAGATCGGCCTCACGCAGGACACCTCCGGCGGACGCAACACGCGCGCCTACTCAGCCGCCGCGACCGTGACCCTCTCGCAGCCGGTCAACACCAGCGTCGTGCTCGGGATCGAGACCGCCGACAACAACGCGGGCGGCATCATCGCGCTGGTGCGCAAGCGCGACGGGCGCGCCGCCATGGAAGACCTCGCCGGCGACTACTGGGTCGGCGTCGTCACCGTGTTCGCGAACCCCACCAACGCGGGTACCGAAGGCAGCTACGGCACGGTCACCTTCACCAAGGACGGCGCCTGGCGGCTCGACGCGAAGGACAGCCGTACGACCTACCGCCTCACGGGCACCTATCAGATCGATGCCGACGGCGCGATGCGCCTCGTGAACAACGCAACCCGCGAGGCGTGGGTCGGGGCCTTCGACCAGGACTACAAGACGATCGTGTTCGTCGACCACGACATCACGGGGTCGAGCAACACGCGTCCGGAGCTGAACCTCTTCCTCGCGCTGCGCAAGAAGGCGACGACGCCGTAGGCGCGATCAGCGGACGTCGGCCACCCTTGCGAGCCACGTGAAGTAGCCCGGCCAGCTCTTGGCGACGGCGCGCGCGTTGTCGATGCGCACCCCGGGACGGCACCGCGTGCCGAGGAGCGCCAGCGCCATCACGACACGATGGTCGGGCGGCGCGGGGAGGCGGATGACTTCGTCCTCCCCCGCCTCGAACTCCGTGCGCCCGTGCACGACGAGGCCGTTGGCCAGCTCTTCGCACCGGACTCCGAGCGGCCGCAGTCCGCGGGACATCGCCGTGATCCGATCGCTCTCCTTGCCGCGCAGGGCGGGTGCGCCGCGCAGGCTCGTCGGGCCCGGGCGCGCCGCCGCCACGGCGCACAGCGCCGGGAACGTGTCCGGGCGCCGACCGAGATCGTCGATCTCGACCGACTCGTCCGGCGCGGCTACGACGAGGCGGCGCACGTCGTCGAGCACGCCCCAGTCGGGATGCCGATCGCGGCGCGCCGGCGTCAGCGCGTCGATCGGGTGGCCGTGCAGCGCGGCGAGCGCAACCGGGAACGCGACCGC
The DNA here is from genome assembly GCA_964418595.1 of uncultured candidatus Brocadiaceae bacterium. Classification (GTDB taxonomy): domain Bacteria; phylum Planctomycetota; class UBA1135; order UBA1135; family UBA2386; genus CAYQMF01. The sequence continues at coordinate 24,478 of CAYQMF010000074.1, read as the reverse complement.
CGAGGCGTCGTCGGGAACGCGGTAGCTCGCGCTCCGAGACGATCTCGCGCACACCTCGATCTCCCCGTCGTCTGCCCGCACGCCGAAGCCCAGCGTCTCGAGCACATCAATGGTCAGCGCGACGTAGCCGGCGGCGGTCGCGTTCGCGATCTCGACCGGCACCGTCGCGAGCCCACGCGCGGCGCGGCAGGCCATGCCGAGGATGGCGCCGGTCGCCGGCTGGGTGCTGGTCGACGCGTCGACGGTGAGCCTCGCCGGGAGCGCGAGCGCCGGCGGGGCCACGAGGCGCACGGGCCAGTCCGCCGACAGCGAGACCCCGATCCGGGCGAGCACCCCGCGCACGGCTTCGAGCGGGCGCACTTGCAGGCGAGGGCCGCCCTGGAACCGCGCGCGCCCGCCGAGCAGGCCCACGGCCACGAGCAGGGTGCGCAGCGCGGTGCCGTTCTCGCCACACGCGACGTCGGCGTCGACGAGGGCCGGCGCCGCCGTGACGCGGATCGCGTCCTCGCCCTGGTCGTCGATCGACGCGCCCAGCGCCACGAGCGCCGCTCGCAGCACCGCGACGTCATCCGCGTCCGGCAGGTTCTCGATGCGCAGCGCGCCTGCGCCGAGGCCCGCGACGAGCAGCGCGCGCTGGGCGTGGCTCTTGCTCCGCGGCAGGGTCGGGCGGCCGAGGTCGCGGGGCACGCCGTCGGGCCGCGGTCGGACGATGACCGTGTCAGCAGGACCCGACCCGGGCGGATCAACTTCGGCGGACGGAGGCATGTCGTGTTTTCTTGGCGGTCTCGGTTCTAGCATCGTCGCGCACAGGATGGACGCTGTCCCCGAAGCTCCCACCGTTCTCGCCACCGACCTGCCCTTCGCCCGGCGTCTCGGCCGGGGCAAGGTCCGCGACATCTACGCCCTCGGCGACGACCTCCTCCTGGTCGCCACCGACCGGATCTCGGCGTTCGATGTGGTGATGGCCGACGCCATCCCCGGCAAGGGCCGGGTCCTCACCGCGCTCTCGACCTTCTGGTTCAGGAAGCTCGCGGACGTCGTGTCCAACCACCTCCTGAGCGACGACGTCACCGCCTGGCCGGAGGTCCCGCGCTCGTTTCACGCCCTCCTCGCCGGTCGCAGCATGCGCTGCCGTCGGGCGCAGCCCCTGCCCGTCGAGTGGGTCGTGCGCGGCTACCTCACCGGCAGCGGCTTCGCCGACTACCAGCGAGAAGGCCGCGTCTCCGGCATCGCGCTCCCCGCCGGGCTGAAGCACGCCAGCCGCCTCGACCCACCCATCCTCACACCGTCGACCAAGGCCGAGTCCGGCCACGACATCCCGATCGACTTCGCGGCCGTCGTCGCTCGCGTCGGCGAAGGCCTCGCGGTGCAGGCGCGCGCCGCGGCGCTGCAGCTCTACCAGCGCGCACGCGAGTACGCGGCGACCCGCGGCATCGTGATCGCCGACACCAAGTTCGAGTTCGGCACGATCGATGGCAAGCTCGTGTTGATCGACGAGTGCCTGACTCCCGACAGCAGCCGCTTCTGGCCCGCGGCCGAAGTCACACCGGGCGGCCAGCCCACGAGCTTCGACAAGCAGCGCCTGCGCAACTACCTCAACGGCCTGCCCTGGAAGAAGGAACCCCCGCCTCCCCCACTGCCCGCCGCCGTCGTCGCCGACACAGCCCGTACGTACGCCGACATCCACCGCCGTCTGGTCTCGAGCTGAGGAAGCGACCGCGTGCGCCCCGTTGACCTTCCGCCGACCCTCCACTGGCACGGCGACACCGACGGCTGGCTCGGGCTCCTCGACCAGACCGCGCTGCCCCACCGGGTCGAAGTGCTGCGCGTGCAGCACCTGGAGACGCTTCTGGACGCGATCCGTCGGCTGGCCGTCCGCGGCGCCCCGGCGATCGGTGTGGCCGCGGCCTACGGCATGGTGATCGGCATCCGCGCGCACCGAGCGACCGAGCCCGCGGGCTTTCGAGCGCTGCTCGACCGCGTCGGCGCCCAGCTCGTTGCGGCGCGGCCGACTGCCGTCAACCTGCCGTGGGCGGTGGCGCGGATGCAGCGTCGCGGCCACGCCGAGCCCTGCCTCGCCGCGCTCCTCGACGAAGCGCGCGCCGTGCATCAGGAGGACGAACTGCTCTGCCAGCGCATCGGCGCGGCCGGCGCCGACCTCGTCGTCGACGGCATGACGTTGCTCACCCACTGCAACTCGGGGCGACTCGCCACCGCTGGCGACGGCACCGCGCTCGCCGTGCTCTTCGAGGCGCACCGTCGCGGTCGCCGCTTCCGCGTCCTCGCCGACGAGACGCGCCCCCTGTTGCAGGGCGCCCGCCTCACCGCGCTCGAACTGCAGGCCGCAGGCATCCCGGTGGAGGTGATCGTCGACGCGGCAGCCGCCGGTCTCATGCGCCGCGGCGAGGTGAGCCTCGTGCTGACCGGCGCGGACCGCATCGTCCGCAACGGCGACGCCGCCAACAAGGTCGGCACGTACCCGCTCGCGCTCGCCGCGCGTGCGCATGCGATCCCGATGTGGATCGCGGCGCCGTGCAGCACCTTCGACCTCGAGCTGCCGGATGGCGACGCGATCCCCATCGAGGATCGCGGCGCCGACGAGGTGCTCGGGTTCGGAACGTCGCGCGTCGTCGCGCCCGGAATCTCCGCGCGCAACCCGGCCTTCGACGTGACCCCGGCGAGCCTGCTGACCGGCCTCGTCACCGATCGCGGGCTGATCCGGCCGGTCACCGTGGAAACGATCAAGGCCGCCATCGGCTAGAGCCGATCATCCCGGCATGGCCCGAGCCACCGTCTCCCGCGGCCGCCGCACCGCCAGGTCCGGTGGCAGACCCTCCGCTCCGAAGAAGCGCGCCCGGCCCGAGGTGCGCGCCGCGAAGGGGACGAAGGCGAAGCGGGCGCCGGCGGACCGAACCGCGGGCCGCAAAGCCCCACCACCGGTCGACGAGCGTCCTCGCCTGCGCGCCGCGCCGCCACCGGTCGATCTCGACGTGGACCCCGCGGTGCTCGAGTTCATCGGCGCGATCGAGGCCTACCGACTGGCGCATGCCCGCCCGTTCCCGTCGTGGAGCGAGGTGCTGCACGTCCTGCGCCAGCTCGGCTACCGCAAGAGCTGAGGGCGCAGCCCCCCCACCCCGGGAAACTTCCCCGTCTCGAGGATCTTGCGCGATTCAGACGAACTGTCTTAGGTTCGTCCCCAGACGACCCGTCTGGAACTGCGCATGGCCTCCAAACCCAAACCCGACGCCACCGACGCCGAACTCGCGGTCCTCCGTGCCCTCTGGGAACGCGGCCCCGCGACCATCCGCGACCTCACCGACCGCCTCTATCCCGGCGGTCGCAACTCCGGCTATGCCACGGTGCAGAAGCTCCTCGAGCGCCTCGAGGGGAAGGGCTTCGTCACCCGCGACCGCGTCGAGGTGCCGCACGTGTTCGCCGCCGCGATCGCGCGCGACGACCTGATCGCGCAGCGCCTCGCCGCCGTCGCCGACAGCCTCTGCGAAGGCTCGCTCACGCCGCTCCTCAGTCACCTCGTCGAGCAGCGGCCGCTCAGTGCCGCGGAGCGGCGCGCGCTCCGCGCGCTCGTCGACGGCCTCGACCGCGAGGGCCGCGGGTCATGAGCGAGTTCGCCGCCCAAGCCCTCGCCGTCCTGCTCGCCAACGGCGTCGTGGCAACCGCGATCGCGTTCGGCGCGTGGATCGCGTCGCGTTGCAACCGCCCGCGTCTCGTGCACGCACTGTGCCTGCTGGCGCTGGTGAAGCTGGTGACGCCCCCGCTGTGGGCCGTGCCGGTGGTGACGCTCGCCGCCGACGCGCCGCTCGACCCCGCCGCGTTCCTCGCCGCGGATGCCCTCGACGTGGTGGCCATGTCGCCTGCGCCGGCGGCGACGGCAAGCTTCCCCGCGCCGGCGACGCTCGCGCTCCTCGCGGCGCTGCTCGGCACCGTCACGCTGCTCGGCCTCGCCTGGCGGCGCGCGCATCGCTTCCGCCGGCTGCTTCGGGTCGCCGATCCACCCTCGCAGGGCCTGAAGGCCCGCACCGCCGCGATCGCGACCCGCGTCGGACTGCGCCGCTGTCCGGAGCTGCTCCTGCTGCCGGCGCGCGTCTCCCCCATGCTGTGCCTGCTGGGCGGTCGCACGCTGCTCATCCTGCCGCGCGACCTGCTGGCGCGGGTCGGAGAGCAGGAGCTGGACGCGCTGCTCGCGCACGAGCTCGCCCACGCCGAGCGACGCGACCATTGGGTGCGCGTCCTCGAGCTGGTGGCGTTCTCGATCTACTGGTGGCTGCCCACCATCTGGTGGCTGCGCCGGGCGCTCCACGTCGCCGAGGAGCGCTGCTGCGACGCGCGAGTCGTCGCCCTGCACCCCGACCGACCGCGCGCCTACGCGGACGCCCTGCTGCACACCCTCGACTTCCTCGCTGGCTCCACGCGGGCGATGCCGCCCGCCGCCTGTGGCGCCAGCACCTACACCGACCTCAGCCGGAGGCTGACGACCATCATGACCATGAACCCCGAACGTCCCTTCTCCCGCCTCACCCGTACCTGCCTCGCCGCCCTCGCCGTCGGCGTGCTCCCCGTCGCGCCGTCGTTCGCGCAGGAGAACGAGCGCACCGACGACGGCAAGGTCCGCGCCGAACTGCGCTCCGCCGCCAAGGAGGTCGCGCGGCTGCGCGCCGAGATCGAGGCGATCCGCAAGGAACTGGGCGCGGCCGCCGCCAGCAGGCGCGACAAGGTCGAGGTCGTCGAGCTGGAAGACATCACCGACGAGAAGAAGGCGGCCAAGGCCAAAGGCCGCGTCGTCGAGCTGGAGGACGTCACCGACGAGGTCGACCGCGCCGTCGAGGCGAAGAAGCTCGCCGTGAAGAAGAAGGATCTCGCGCGCGCCGTCGAGGACGCGACCAAGAACATCGAGATCGACACGCAGGCCCTGCACAAGGCGCTCCTCGAGCACACCAAGGTGCTCGATCCGGAGAAGCTGCACGCCCATCTCCTCGAGGCCGCGAAGCTCGACAAGGAAACGCTCCTGCGCCTCACCAAGGACGGCGCCGACGTGCACGTCCTGCACGACGGGCTGGTGGCCAAGATCGCGGAGGCCCACGGCTCGGAGTTGAAGAAGCGCCTCGGGGACCTGGCGAAGATCGAGGCGGGACACGAGAAGGCCGCCGCGAAGGCCGACGTCGAGAAGGCCCAGGCAGCGGCGCGCGAAGCGCACCGCCACGCGGCGGAGGCCCACCGCGAGGCCGCGGAGGTCCAGCGCGAGGCAGAGGCCGCGCACCGCGAAGCGGTGATCGAGCACCTCCGCCACGTGGAGAAGAACCGCAACGAGGAGCGCGCCGCCACGCGCACCCGCTCCACCAGCGACCGCCGCGAGGCGGAGATCCGCGCAATCGAGGCGCAGATGAAGAAGCTGGCGGAGAAGCTCGAGGAGCTGCGTCGCCAGGGCGGCAACGAGCACGAGGAGCGTGGCGAAGGCGGCCGCGGCCGCTGACACGCAGATCGTCTGCCCGCGTGCCTACGCGGGCAGACGCCCGGTGCCCACCAGCACCAGCAGCAACGCCCCGAACCCGATCCGGTACACCGCGAATGGCACGAACGTGTGCCGGCGCAGGAACGCGACGAAGGGGACCACCACCGCGAGCGCGGTGACGAACGCGGCCCCCGACGCGATCGCGAAGTCGCGCAGCAGGGGCCCGCTCAGGCGGTCGATGTCCTGCACGAGCTTCAGCGTCGACGCCCCCAGCAGGATCGGTAACCCCACGAGGAACGAGAACTCGGCCGCAGCGGTGCGTGAGCAGCCCATCAACATTCCGCCGCCGATGGTCGCCGCCGAGCGGCTGGTGCCGGGCACCAGTGCCAGGCACTGCCACACGCCGATCCCGAGCGCCTGGCGCACGGTGATGGTCTCGACCACCTGGCCTTGGCTCGCCGTCTCCCCCGGGCGCGCCGCGTACCAACGCTCGAGCCACCACAGCAGCACACCGCCGGCAATCAGCGCGATCGCCACGGTTGAAGTGGAGAACAGCCTGGCGCTGATCCAGTCTTCGAGGCAGAGCCCGGCGACCGCGGCGGGAGCCGCTGCCACGACCAGGAGCACCAGCAGGTTGGTCCGTCCGGGTCCAGAGCCTGCGCGCAGCGTGCGCACGGCATCCCACAGACGCCGCCAGTAGAGCACCGCGATCGCCAGGATCGCCCCGGCCTGGATGGCGACTTCCAGGGCGGGATCGCTCCGGCCGAGCCACGCGTTGGTGGCGATGAGGTGCCCGGTGCTGCTCACCGGCAGGAACTCGGTGAGTCCTTCGACCACTCCGAGCAGCAGCGACTGGAGCACGCCGATGGGCTCGGCCGAACCTCCCTCGCCACCGTGGATCAAGCGCGCACCGGCAGACGAGCGTGCGAGGCTCCGGTCACAGCGCCCGCTCGGGCGCCACGCACTCCAGCTCGAACGCCTCCGCGACCCCCGCGTGCGTCACCTTCCCGCCCAGCACGTTGGCCGCCGAACCCATGATCGGGTCCTTCGCCGCCGCCGCTGCCCCCATCTTCGCCAGCCGCCGCGCGTAGCTCGCGGTGGCGTTGGTCAGGGCGAAGGTCGACGTCCGCGGCACGGCGCCCGGCATGTTGGCCACGCAGTAGTGAACGACCCCATCGACGACGTAGGTCGGGTCGGCGTGCGTGGTCGGCCGGCAGGTCTCGATGCACCCGCCCTGGTCCACCGCGACGTCGACCACCACCGGGCCGTCGTCCTTCATGATCTTCAGGTCGCTGCGCTCGATCAGGCGCGGCGCGCGCGCGCCCTTCACCAGTACGCCGCCGATCACGAGGTCGGCGCGCGGCAGGTACTCGCGGATGGCGAACTGGGTGCTGAACATCGGCGTGACGTTCTTCGGCATCACGTCGTCGAGGTAGCGCAGGCGGTCGAGGTCGATATCCATCACCACGACGTGCGCCCCCATCCCGGCGGCCATCTTCGCTGCGTTCGTGCCCACCGTGCCGCCGCCGAGGATCAGCACCGTCGCCGGCTCCGTGCCGGGCACGCCGCCGAGCAGCACGCCGCGGCCGCCGTTGTGCTTCTCCAGATACTTGGCGCCGACCTGGATCGACATCCGGCCGGCCACCTCGCTCATCGGGTCGAGCAGTGGCAGCCGACCCGCGACGTCGAGGGTCTCGTACGCGAAGCAATGCGCCTTGCTCTTCACCATCGCGTCGGTCAGCTCGCGACTCGCGGCGAAGTGGAAGTAGGTGAACAGGATCTGGCCAGGCTTGATCAACGCGTACTCCGACTTCAGCGGCTCCTTGACCTTCACGATCATGTCGGCGCGCGCGTAGACCTCGCTCGCCTTGCCGACCATGGTGCCGCCCGCGGTGGTGAACTCGGCGTCGGCGACGCCTGCGCCGAGTCCGGCGCCGGCCTCGACGAGGACCTGATGGCCGTCGCGCACCAGCGACTGCACCATCGCGGGCACGGCGCCGACGCGGTTCTCCTGTTGTTTGATCTCCTTGGGGACACCGATGATCATGCGGCGTGGATCCTTGTTTCCGGGCGAGGGTTGCCAGCGAGAGTTGCCAGCGAGGGGTCGAGCGAAGGGCGCGGAGTATACGTCAGGCAGTTCGGCGCCCGACTTGCGATTCGACGGGCGGCTCGTGCAACTGCACCTCCGCAACGAGACCGGCGCGCTCGGCGGCCGGTAGCGCGCTCGACACGTGGAACTCGACGTGCACGGCACGGCCGCGCACGTCACACCGCGGCGCTGGCTCGGCGAGCACTCGCGGTTCGTCGGCGAGCCATCGGCGCAGGGTGGCGACCGTCGCCTCGGGGGCCAGGCTCGCCACCACCGCGCGCAGGGCGAGAGGTCCCGATGTGCCCGCGGCACGCGGCCCACTGCACAACGGCGAGGCAGAGCTCGCCGGCGCCGGAGCGTCGACGACGATCGACGGCAGCTCCACCACCGAGGGCCGGCGCACCGGCTTGCGCCGCCGTCGCACCGCAAGGGCGAGGAGCACGCCGCCGAGCAACCCCGCCGCGAGGACCCACGCCGGGTGCAGCTCCGACTTGCGCTCCGCGAGCTGCTGGCCGGCGTCGCGTGCGGTGTCCTTGGCGGGCGGCGTCGTCCGCGCCGCGGGCGGTCCGACCTCGCGCAGGAACGCCTCCAGCCGCGTCGCCGTCGTCTCCAAGGCGCGGAGGAGCAACGCGCTCTCCTCCGCCTGGACGCTGGTCTGCGCCTTCGCCTGCACTTCGAGTCCCGCCAGCCGCTGGCGCAGCTCCTCGAGCTGCGCGCGCCGCGTATCGTCGACGATCCCGTGTACCAGCGTCGCGAGCTGGCCGACCTCCGCGGTCACCGCACTCCAGCGCGACCGCTCCGCCTCGCCGCGGCGGGCGAAGGTGTCCACCGCGTCGCGCAGGGGCGCGAGCGCGGTGCCGATCGCCTCGCCCACCGCGGACGGTTGGCGCGCGCTGCGCAGGAGCGCCAGTTCGCGTTCGAGCTGATCCATGCGCGCGGTGGTCACCGGATCGCTGCACGCCGTCGCGACCAGCAGCACCACGAGCACGAGCCGCCTCACGATGCTACCTCCACCACCGGATCCACGGCGTGTCCACCCGCACGCGGCAGCGGCCGCACGCTCTCCGTCTGCCGCTCCGGCGTCGTGAACACGATCCGCCGCGGCGCGGCCATGAGCCTTCCGGCCAGGGGCACGAGGTCGCGGTCGCGCAGGGTGATGCCGAGGTGCGCAGGGCGGACGACGCCGTCGGTCGCATTGACCACGCTCACCGGCACGAGGCTGCGCTGCTGCAGCTCCGGTCCACGCCGATCGGCGAAGAAGGGGCTCGGCGCCGCGTGCGCATAGCCACCTTCTTGACCCTCACCCAGCCACGACGTGTTCAGCTCGGGCGACGGCAGATCGACGAGCGGCTCCACCCGGCCGGACGGCGTGACCCACACCAGCCGATGCTGGATCGGCACGGTCACGTAGCCGCGCAGGCGCGCGCGGGGCGCCAGGCACAGCACCTCGCGCACCTGCACGAGCACGCGGTAGTCCGGCGGGCGCACGCGCAATTCCAGCGTCCCGTCGGCCGGCAGGCCCAGCCGGAAGCGTCGGCTGTGCGTGCCGTCGTGGCTCACCAGCAAGAACCCGCCCCGCGTGTGTTCGAGCAGGAGATGGAGCTGCCCCTTCTCGATGCGCACGGTGTCGCCCAGGGTCGGCAGGGGCACGACCTGTCGAAGCGGCGGCGACGACTGGGCACTCGACATGGAGGCGCGCAGTCTACGGAGCGACGGCCGGAACGAGGGCTTGCAATTGCCCCTCGCCTCGGTAGGTTCCCCGCCCTCACGCGGGCGATTAGCTCAGTTGGTAGAGCACCAGCTCGACAAGCTGGGTGTCGCAGGTTCGACTCCTGCATCGCCCACCAACACGGTTCCACCGGCGAGGGCGTTCCAGGAAGACGTTTCAGGAAAAGCGGGCGCGCACGGGTTTTCGCCACCCACGCCTGCATGCGAGCGTCGCGCTCCGTAGGGTCGCGGCATGACCCCGCCCCTGTCGCGTCGTTCCTTCCTCGCCGGCACCGCCGCGGCCGGCGTGGTCCTCCCCACGTGGCGCAGCCCCGCGCCCCTGAAGGTCCTGGTGCTCGGCGGCACCGGCTTCCTCGGGCCGCACGTCGTGCAGGCCGCCGTCGCACGCGGCCACAAGGTCACCCTCTTCAATCGCGGCAAGACCAACACCGACCTGTTCCCCGACCTCGAGAAGGTCCGCGGCGACCGCGAGAAGGGCGATCTGGCGTCGCTGCAGGGGCGTGAGTTCGACTGCATCGTCGACAACACCGGCTACGTGCCCGCGCACGTCGAGGCGACGGCAAGGCTCTTCGCGGCGACGGCCAAGCACTACACGTTCATCTCGTCGATCAGCGTGTACCCGGCGTTCGGTCAGACCGCCGACGAGCTCGACGAGACCGCCGCCGTCGGCACCGTCGACGACGAGAAGGTCGAAGGCATCGACACGATCCGCGGCTCCATGCCGTACTACGGGCCGCTGAAGGCGCGCTGCGAGGCGGCCGCGGAGGCCGCCATGCCCGGACGCGTCGCCAACATCCGACCGGGCCTCATCGTCGGCCCGGGCGACACGACCGACCGGTTCACGTGGTGGCCGGTGCGCGTCGACCAGGGCGGCGAAGTGCTCGCGCCGGGCGACCAGGACGGGCGCGTCCAGGCAATCGACGTGCGCGACCTTGCCGCGTGGATGGTGCACTGCTTCGAACGACAGGTCGTCGGTGTGTTCAACGCGGTCGGCTTTGCCGGGCCGGTGTCGATGGCCGAGTTCCTCCACGCGTGCAAGGCCGCGACCTGCACGCCGGTGAGCTTCACCTGGGGCAGCGAAGAGTTCCTCACCGAGAACAAGGTCGGACCCTGGATGGAGATGCCGCTCTGGTTGCCGCGGGCGGGTCGGACCTACGCGATCAACGAGCGGGCGCGCACCCAAGGGCTCACCTTCCGCCCGCTCGGCGACACCATCCGCGACACGCTGCACTGGGCGAAGACCACCCGCGGCGATCGCCCGTTCGCGCGCACCGGCGTCAAGCCCGACAAGGAGAAGGCGCTCCTCGCATTGCTGCGCGAGAAGCGCTGACGCGGCATTCAGCGCGCCGCGCGCAGGCGTACGACCACCGCCTCGACGCGCTGCGGCTCGACCACCCGGCCGACGATCCAGATGCGATCGCCCGTCTGCGCGGCGTCGAGGCCCACGACCTGCGTGCTCCCCGCCGCCTCGCGGGTGATCACCGTGTTCGGCGCCACCACGATGGTGGCCGAGGCCACGCTGCGTCCGCCGACCAGCAGCGGGTCGTCACCGCGCGGCACCGCCACCAGCACACGCAGCGAGAGGTCGACGCTGCCGACCTGGCCTTCGATCTCGCCGCCGTTGCCGTTGCCGGAGCCGTCCTCGATCTCCACCTCGTGCGCGCGCACGGTGCCATCGACCACGGCACCCCGCCACTCGACCTCGACGCGCTGGTCCACCGCCAGCGCCGCGAACGTCAACCGCTCCGCGCGCAGGCCGCTGCGATGGATGTGTGCCGACGCCGTGAGCACGGTGAGCACCGGCAGCGGCGAGGCCACGAGGCCCGGACTCGTGCGCACGATCTCCTGCACCTGCACGCGGATCGCCGGCACGCCGGCGAGCAACTCCGTGATGCGCCCGTACACCTTCGCCTCCGCTTCGCCGCGACCGCGCCGGTGCGCGCGCCGCACGCGCAGCGTCCCGTCGCCGGTCAGCACGCCGTCGCACTCGACCTCATCTCCGCTGCGCAGGTCGCCGACGAAACCGCTGCGGTCGCGCGGGCCGCTGTCGTCGCTCAGCTCCGCGCCGTCGTCGAGGCGTCCGGTCACGCGCAGGTTGCCGAGTTCGGCCAACGTGCCGGAGATGCCCGTACCATCCACGGCCGCGACGCCCAGCGTCGTCGAGGCAACCGGATGCGCGTCCCCAGGGCGGACGACGAGGTCGGGCGTCCAGCTCAGGCGACCGCCGACCCGCGACAGTTGCGGGGCCTTCGCGTTGCCGAGCAGGAGCCAGCGCCCGCCGGTGAACAGGGGATCGAAGGTCAGGCGCACCTCGCGCGACGGCACGCTCACGACCTCGACCCGGCCGTTCGCGTCGGTGGCGGTCACGCCGTCCTCGGCCAACAGGATGCGCAGAGCGACGAACGTGCCCGTCGGCACGGAGGCCAGGCGCAGGCCGACAGGCGTGCCACTGGGCCGGGCCAGCGCGAGCGTCGCGCCCGCCGGCGTCAAGTTCGCGCTGAACGCGCCGTCGACAGCCTCCAGTGCGATGACGTCCACCCGCGCGTCGAGCGCGAGGTCGCCGCCTGCCGCGGTGTCGAGCACGACGACCGCGCTGGGGTCGACGCCGGCGCCACCGACCGGCGCGCGGCTGGAGGAGCACGAGGGGAGGATCAGCCCGAGGCCGACAGCGAGGAGGGAGAACGCACGAATCATCAGTGGAGCTTGCATGCACGGCAGAAGAGCAAGGCGCGGGCCACGCTCTCCACGCGGGCCAGGTGTGCGGCATCCTGACGAGGCGTGTCCGGATCGCGCACACACGGCGCCGATCACGCCTTGCAGCGGGGCCGGATCCGGCGACGCTCTGTGCCGTGTCCGACCAGGCCCCAGCACCAAAGGTCGTCTGGCACCGCGTGCCGGAGACCGTCTGGCCCACCGTCGAGCAGGCGAAGGCAGCACGGTGGTTCCAGCCGGTCCGTCTCAACAAGCTGGTTGCGCGCACCCGGACCTGGGTCCCGGCGATGGTGCCGTGGCGCGCGACCCCCGACGGCTTCGTCAACGCCGACGTGCTGGCGTGGTACGAGCGCTTCGCCCGCGGTCGGCCCGGCGTGCTCGTGTTGGAGGCCACCGGGATCCGCGACATCCCGAGCGGGCCGCTCCTGCGGATCGGCGATGCGCGCTTCGTCCCCGGCCTGCGCCAACTCGTGGAGGTCGTGCGCGCAGCCAGCGGCGGCGAGACCCGCCTGTTCATCCAGATCATCGACTTCCTCGCGGTCAAGCGCCGGCCGACGCAGGCGGCCTTCTGCGAGCGCTACCTCGCGCTGCGCCCACGGCACCGCGACGCACTCCTGGCGCGCGGCCTGCTCACGCCAGGCGCCGACGACGCGCAGGTGCGCGCGGTCCTCGCGACCGCGGACGAAGACACCCTGCGTGCCGTGCTCGACGCGCGCGAGTTCCAGGACCTCGCGTACGGCTACCGCGAGTCCGTCAACGACCTCCACCTCCCCCACATCCGCGCGCTGCCCCGGGTCCTGCCGGGGCTGTTCGCCGACGCCGCCGCACGCGCCGCGACGGCGGGCTTCGACGGCGTCGAGTTGCACTTCGCGCACGCGTACACCATGGCGTCCTTCCTCTCGCGCACCAACGTGCGCGACGACGGCTACGGCGGCGACGCAGCGGGACGCGTGCGCCTGCCGCGCGAGGTGGTCGCCGCGGTGCGGGCGCGCGTGGGCCCCGACTACTGCGTGGGCACGCGCATCCTCGGCGACGAGGTCATCGCGGCCGGCAGTCGCATCGACGACGCGTGCTTCCAGGCGCGTGAGCTGGTCCGCGCCGGCCTCGACTACGTATCGGTCTCGAAGGGCGGCAAGTTCGACGACGCGCGCCAGCCGCGGGTGGGCGAGGCCGTCTACCCCTACACCGGGCCCAGCGGCCACGAGTGCATGCCCACGGTGCGCGGCGATGCGCGCGGTCCCTTCGGCCGCAACGTCCCCCTCGCGGCCGCCATCCGCGCAACGCTCCGCGCGGACGGCCTCGACGTGCCGGTGGTCACCGCCGGCGGCATCGCGTCGTTTGCGCAGGCCGAGCAGATCCTCGCCGACGGGGCCGCCGACATCGTCGCCGCCGCGCGGCAGTCCCTCGCCGATCCCGACTGGTTCGCGAAGGTCGAGGCAGGACGTGGGGAGGATGTCCGGCGCTGCAAGTTCACGAACTACTGCGAAGGGTTGGACCAGCGGCACAAGCAGGTCACGTGCCAGCTCTGGGATCGGGCGTTCACGGAAGGTTGCGCGATGTCTCTCGACGGCAAGCGGCGTCTGCTCGCGCCGTGACCCAAGGGTGGCAGAGCCCCTTCTTCTGAGCCGTACTGAACGAACGCCACACCGCAAGCGAGAGCGGGCCGACCTCGCGAACGAGAACGCGACACGCGTCCGTCGGGCCGTAGCATGTCCCGATCGCCCGCGTGCCCGCGCGCCGCGGTTCTCTCCTCATCCCGTCCCTGCGGAACCCGATGCATCTCTCCACCTGCTTCCTCGCCGCGTTGGGGCTCGTGTCCACGAGCCTCCTGCCCGCGCAGCTCCTCCAGTCGCAAGCGCTCGGCTACCCCTCCAACCAGATGACGCTGAGCCTGCGACTCACCGGCGCGTCGGCCAGCACCTCGATGGCGCTGTCGGTCACGCCGGCGACCGGACTCACGTTCAGTGCGCCCGCGACGGTCGTCACCGACACATCCGGCCACGCACAGACCAACGTCCACGTCACGTCGTCGCAGGCCAACCTCAAGCCGACGGCGTTCGCGATCACGATCGCGCACGCGAGCCTGCCGAACGGTCAGTTGCGGCGCGACTACGTGCTGAAGTCGGTGGGCGGCCGGCTTGCCAGCGCCTACCCCGAGTTCGTGCTCTCGAGCGGTGTGTTCTGCAACCCCGTGACCTCGGCTGCGACCATGCTCGAGGTCGATCGCTTCGCGGATCTCGACGGCGACGGCACCTTCGGCGACATCAACGTGGAAGGTCTCGCCGGCGGCCGCGACCCCCTCGACTTCCCGAGCGAGATCTCGTCGGACATCAACGCGACGGGAACGGCGGGCTGCCTCGGTGGTTCGCCTGCCGGCCTGTTCCTCCCCGGCGGCGGCGGTCGGACGGTCGCGTTCATGGCCGACAACCGCGTCGTCAACGGCCCGTGCAACTTCACGTCGCAGCTCAACTTCCTGGAGGACCTCGCCTTCGGCGCCAGCTTTGGCGGCGCCGCCGCGCTGCTCGGCACGAGCTCGAGCGGTGACAACGTCCTCATCGCGCGCGACGCCAACGGCGATGGAAGCATCACGGCCACCGAGATCAGGGTCTTCTTCGACCCGATCGCGATGGTGAACAACGAGAACTACAGCCCCGATGGCATCGCCATCGACCCCACCGGGACGCGGCGTGCGTACTGGATCTCCGACAAGTCGGGCGCCACCGGCAGTCCGACCAACGTCGGCATCTTCCGCCTCGTGGATCTCGACGCCAACGATCAGATCGGCGCCGGCGAGTTCAACGCGGCGTGGACCGGCACGACCCCGGTGGTGCAGGTCGAGACGCAGAACATCGACCACACCGAGTTCGAGTGTGTGCACGTCGACGGCAACGGCGGCGTGCTCGTCAACCACACCGCGCTGGGCACGATCTTCCGCTGGGTCGACGCCAACAACAACGGCGTCGCCGAGACCGGGGAGGTGACCAACTGGCTCACCTACAGCTCGGTGGCGACGCTGACCAAGAGCCTCGACTTCCAGACCGCCGGGTTCCCGGTCGTCACCGGACCCTACTTCGGCTTCAACCTCATCGAGTCGGTGCCGAACGCCGGCTTCGGCAACCGCGACGTCGTCTTCGTCGCGAACGGCAACTCGGTCACCAACGGCCAGGGCAACGGCTTCGTGTTCCGCTGCGAGGACCTCAACCTCGACGGCGACGTGAACGACCTCGGCGAGGTGAAGATCTTCAACGACCCCGCCACGATCACCGACCCGTACCCGATGAACTGGTGCTCCGGCATGGACGTCGGCGTCGTCGACCTCAACGGCGATGGGTTCCCCGACCCCAACGAGATGTACGTGTATGTGGCGACCCCGACCGGGCCGCCGCCGAGCTGCGGGTTCCCTTTCGGCGATTCGTCGATCTGGCGCTTCGTCGACATGAACAACGACGGCGACACGACCGATCCGGGCGAGGCCCAGCGCGTCGCCATCCATCCGACCGGGGCCTTCATCCGTGGCCTCGAGGTGCTGCCGGACTCGCTCTCGGGCGGGTTCCAGCACACCTTCTACAGCCGCTCGGCACTGGTGACGGTGCGTCCCGCGAGCTGCGCGACCCCGGCGGGCACGCGGATCCAGATGGACATGCTGCGCGACAAGATCGAGGAGGGCACGCAGGGCACGCCGTTCGGCGGCAACGCGCGCTTCGGGATCGTCACGCACGGCAACGGCGGCGGCGTCGCCGCGGGCCTCGTCCTCAGCGGCGGCCTGCTGCCGGCTCCGTTCCCGTTCTCCGGGTGCGACGTGTGGGTCGCCTTCCCGTTCTTCGCGGACCTGATCCCGCCCGCGGTGCCCGATGCGAACGGCAACGCGACGTTCCCCATCCCGGTGCCGGTCACTGCGGCCACACTCTTCGTGCAGCCCTTCCTGCTGCACGGCACGACGATCTACGTCGGCGAGACGGCCGAGCTGCGGGTGCGCTGATCGAACTGCGCGTTCACGCTGTCGGCCCGGCCGGCTCGACGTGGACGCGCACCTCCGTGACCCGGGGCATCCCGGCGCGCACCGCGTCTTCGGCGAGATGCGCGATGTCGTGGCCGTGGGTCACCGACAGCTCGCCGTCGACCGCGATGGTGAGGTCGATCTGCAGCTTGCCGCCCATCGGCAGCACCTGAGCGCGGCGCACGCCGCGCACGCCCGGGGCCGTGGCGGCCAGGGTGCCGGCTCGCTCGGCCAGTTCCGGCGACGCCCCCGCCATGATGATGCGCAGGTTCTCGCGGGTCGGCTTGATGCCCAGCCAGAAGATGTAGATCCCGATCAGCCCGCCGGCGGCGTCGTCGAATGCCACGAAGCCGAACTGCGCGGCGACGATGCCGGCTCCGGCGACGAGGCTGGTCAGCACGTCGGCACGATGGTCGCGCGCCGACGCCAGCAAGGTGGGCGAGTGGGTGGCCCGCCCGATCCGCATCGAGGCGCGATAGAGGGACTCCTTCACGACCGCGGTGATGAGCGCCGCCCATAGGGCGAGGAGCTCGGGCGGGTTGGCGCGCGGGGCCTCGAACCAGGCCAGCACGCCCTCGATGCAGATGAATGCTCCGGTCGCACACAACATGCCGCCGAGCAGGAGCCCGGCCAGCGCCTCGGCGTTGGCGTGCCCGTAGTGATGGTCTTCGTCCGCCGGCTCGCGTCCGATCCGGAACGCCACCCACGCCACCAGCGTGGCCACCACGTCGCCAGCCGAGTTGAAGGCGTCCGCCACCAACGCCCGCGACCCGGCCAGGATGCCGGCCGTGAACTTCAGGATCGCGAGGGCGACGTTGGTGAGGAGCGCGATGAGCTGCAGGCTCACGCGCGCACTGTAGCCGGCGCGCGCCACCGCTCGCTACGATCCTGCCCACATGATCTCCGACCGCCGCGAGGGTGATCGCTATCGCGTGACCGACGCCGACCGTCGCCGTTTTCGCGAGGACGGCTACGTGCACCTGCCCGGCGTCCTGGCGCCGGAGGAGGTCGACGCGATCGCCGCGACCTACGACCGCTTCCTGCGCCGTGAGATCGTGGTCCCGGGCAAGGACTTCTGCGACATGTCCGGCGACTACGCGCGCGACCCCGACCAGTTCGCGATCGTCAACGTGATGCTGCCCCGCCGCTACCACCCCGCGTGGCAGGGCAACGTGTACGAGCGCCGCGCGGCGTCGATCGCGGCCCAGCTCTGCGGCGACGGAATGGAGATCGACTACGACCAACTCCTCGCCAAGCGGCCTGACCGGCCCGACGCGGTGTTCGGCTGGCACCAGGACATGGCGTACTGGATCGACACGAAGGACAAGCGCACCGCGACCTGCTGGCTGGCCGTCGACGCGTCCACGCTCGACAACGGCTGCATGCGCTTCGTGCCCGGGTCGCACCGCGAGCCGAACCTGCGCCCGCATCGACCCCTGCACGGGGACCGCGAGAAGTCGCACACGCTCGTCGCCGATGTCGACGCCAACGTCGACGACGTGCGGCCGGTGCCGATCGCCCGCGGCGACATCACCGTGCACAACGAACGCGTGCTGCACGGCTCGGGCGGCAACCGCAGCACCGGTTGGCGCCGCGCGTACATCGTCGCGTTCCGTTCGCAGGAGACGATCCGCGAGGAGCGGCGGCGCGGGTTCACGCACTCGCACAACGACACGCCCGACGTGAAGGCGTCGGTCGGGATCGACGGCCAGACGCGGTAGCCGTCGAAGACCGGCCCACGCCGCCTCAGTGGCCGCGCGCCTTGGGCTCGGCCTGCTGCCGCGCGAGGAACTCGACGAGGTCGCGTAGCTGACGCTTGCTGAGCAGCGCTCCCATCGGCGGCATCGTCGAGACCGGATCGGAGCGTGACGCGACCGTGTCGGCACTCACCCGCAGCACTTCGCCCTCCGCGGAGAGCACCTCGAGGACCCCTTCGGTCTCGCTGCGCAGGACGCCGGCCACGACGCTGCCGTCGCGACGGGTCAGCACCACGGTGCCGAACCCCTCGGCAACGCGCGCCTGCGGCAGGACCAACGACTCGAGGAGCTGCTCGCGGGTCAGCCGTTTGCCCACGCCGTCGAGCGCGGGCGCGGCGTTGCCGCCACTCCCACCGAGCGAATGGCAGCGCGTGCAGGCCGCGGCCTCGTGGTTCCAGAGCACGTCATTGCCCTTCGCCCGATCGCCGCCATGCAGGGCTTCGCGGAAGGCCCCGAGCAGATCGCCCGCCGGTCGCGCCGCCTCGTAGGCCGCCAGCGCCGAAGCCACGTCTTCGGCCTTGCGCTTCGCGCATGCCTCCAGCAGATCGAGGTGCAGGCCGGGATCGAGCTTCCCGGCCGTCGCCACGCCGAGCCACCGCGCCAGCACTTCGTCCGCCGCGGCGAGCTTGCTCTCGCCCAGGGCGACGAGGGCGTTCTGGCCCTCGTCCTCGGGACCCGATGCCACGAGGCGATCGAGCACCCCCAGCGCGGCGCCCGGATCGACGCGGTTGACGACCTGCATCGCCGCCTTGCGTACGGCGCTGTCGGGCGCGGTGGCGAGCTCCACCGCGACCGCGCCCACCGTGGCAGACGCCACGCGCTCCAGCGCGAGCAGCGCCGCGGCACGCGTGCGCCCCGACCGCTCCTCCCACCGTGCGATCCGCGCCAGATCCGTCTCGGCGCCGGGCACTCGCAGGCGTCCCACGGCGTTCGCCGCAGCCGTCACCATGCTCTCGTCGGCGAGCCCGAGCAGCGCGTTCTGCGCCGCGGCCAGGGCGGCCACCGCGGCGTCCGCTCCGCGGGCGGGAATGGGCCGCCACAGGTCCAGCACGCGGTCGCGCGCGCTCGGCTGCGCCCACTCGGCCAGCGCGTCGAGCGCCAGGGCGCGCAGCGACGACGGAGCGTCGGCGCGGCGGGCGAACGCCACCAGCCGCGAGGCAGCCTCGGGTGTCCCGAGCCGGTGGTTCGCGGCGATCGCGCGGCGCACGACCACGGCGTCGACGCGCTCTTCCGCGAGCGTTTCCGCGAGCGCCGCCGTGGCCGCCTCGATGGGCACGTCGTGGATCGCGCGCGCGGCGTCGGCGGCGACCAGGGGATCGGCATCGCGCAGGAAGCGCGCGACCTCGGGGCTGCGCAGCCGGCGCAGGGCCACCACGAGGGCGAGCCGCACCGCGCCGCTCGGATCTTCGTCGTGTTCGAGCAGGCTCGCGACCGGCATCCCGGCCAGCCCCATGATCGCGGCGTGACGCAACCACGGATCGCGATCGTCGTTGTCGCGGACGAGCGTGAGCAGCCCGTCGAGCGCGCGGTTCGCCCGCATGCGGCCCACGGCGATCGCGGCCAACGAACGCACGCGGGCGCTGTCGTCGCGCAGGCGCGCGAACAGCTTGCTGCGCGCTCCCGCGAAGCCGACGTCGCCACACACGCGCGTGACCTGAGCACGCAGCTCGTGGTCGGGATCGTCGAACACCGGCAGCAGCGGCTGCAGCACCTCCGCGCCGAGGGTGCGCGCCTGCTGCCACAAGGCCCAGATCGCGTGCACGCGCGCGAGGCGAGGGCTCTCGATCGCGAGCGCGGTGCCCTGCAGTGCGGCTGTCGTGGCGTGGCCGCGCGCGGCGAGCGCCATCTGCGCCCCCTGGCGCACGCGCCGGTCGGCGTGGCCGAGCAGCGCGAGCAACTCCGCGTCGCCACGCCCGCCGAAGCCGCCGGCGAGGATGACCTTCACCTGCGCGACCACCGGGTCGGCCTCGGCGCCAGCCCAGCGCATGGTGTAGATCCGGCCCTTCATCGGCTGGTTCCAGCCCTCCGTCCAGTCGAGGACGTACACGGAGCCATCCGGCCCGATGTCCACGTCGGTCGCCAGCACCGAGGTGATCAGCGGTCCCTGGCTCGCCAGTTCGAAACCGGCGCCCTTGGCCTCGACACGGAGCGCGAACACCCCGCTGCTGCCACTGCTGCCACGGAAGTCGCACAGCAGGAAATGACGACGCAACCGCTCCGGCAGACCCGTGCCCGGGTCGTAGCACAGCCCCGAGGGACCGCTGGTCGTGTTCTCGATCGGCGGCACCAGGTACGCCGCCTGTCCACGGAACGGCGGGTGCCAGAGCTTCTCCTGGTTCCACGGACCGCGATCGCCGATCGACTGGAAGCCGATCCGCCAGCCGCAGTCGCCGCCCTCCATCAGGTACACGAAGCGCGCACGGTCGCCGCCGTCGCTGTTGTTGTCGCCGGTGAAGAGGTTGCCGAACTCGTCGAAGGCCAGCTCCTGCGGGTTGCGCAGGCCACGGTGGAAGACCTCGAGCCCGGACCCATCGAGTTCACAGCGCAGGACCGCGCCCTCGTCCGGGTAAGCGAGCAGCGCGTCGCCGCTGCCGGCGTGCAGGCCACGGTCGCCGATGCTGAAGTACAGGCGCCCGTCGGGCCCCACGCACAGGCCGTGCATGTCGTGTCCGAGCAGCGCGGTGTGCACGCCGAAGCCGTCGTGCAGCACGGTCCGCTCGTCGGCGACGTGATCACCGTCACGATCGCGCAAGCGCCACAGCTTGGGGATGCACGTGTAGAAGACATCGCCCTCGTGTTCGAGCACGCCGGCGGCGATGCCGTCCTCCAGGTTCTTGAATCCGTCGGCGAAGACCGTGCTCTGGTCGGCGCGGCCGTCGCCGTCGGTGTCGCGCAGCACGCGCAGCCGCTCGTGCTCGGTGAGCAGTTCCGGCAGCACGTCGGCGCGCAGGCGCCGGTACATGGCGATGCGGTCCTCCACGGTGCGGCAGGCGAGGTCGGCCTCCAGCCACTCGCGCCCGAACTGACGGTTGTCGGTCACGCCCTTGTGCAGGCGGAACGTCTCCGCGACGAACACACGGCTCTGCCGGTCGATCCAGAACGCCACCGGGTTGGCGAGCGCGGGTTCTGCTGCCCACAGGCGCACCGTGAAGTCGCGCGGATGGACGAACTTGTGCAGCGCGGTCGCGCCCTCCTTGGACGGCCCCAGGATCGGGGGCGCGTAGGCGGGGTCCTGCGCGGCACCGAGCGAGGAAAGGACGACGGCCGCGACGCAGCAGCCCGGACTGACCAGGGGAACGTTCATTGAAACGCCTTGTAGGTGCCGCCGGTCGCTTCCGCGAGCTTCTCGAGCTGCTGGCGGTACCAATCGGACTCGGAGTACACGACCGTGTGCACGACGACCTTGTGGAAGCGGTTGAGCTCCTGCACGTGCCGCGTCACGCGGTTCCAGTGCACGTAGTGGCCGACCTCCGGCTCCCCCGACGACAGGAGGAACACGGTGTCGACGTCGGGGTCGCTCACCGCCGTGCGCACCGCGTTCCAGATGTCCTTGTTGCCCTTGGGGTCGGCGGCCCGCGCGAACTTCACCGCGGCGGCGTGGCTGCGCTTGTTGAGCAGCACCGGCTTCTTCGCGAACAGCGTCAGCTCATCGTCGTACACGGCGAGGTTGAAGCGCAGCTCGCGGTCGAGCAGGCGTCCGAGCGCAGCATCGAGTTCGTCGTTCGCCGCGTCGCGCTTGCTCGTACCCTTCGAGGTCAGGGTCTGCTCCATCGTCGGGGTGCGATCGAGGAGGAACATGCAGTGGTCGCTGTCGATGCGGATGCCGTTGAACGCGGCGCGGGTCTCGTCCCCGGACGCCCCGGCCTTGCCGTCGGCGCCGTCCTTGAACTCGAAGGTGGCTTCGTTCTCCTTCCACCACTGCTCCCACTCGACGCGCTGGCCGTAGCGCTTGCCGGTGAGCGCCTGGAGCACTTCGTTCGCTCGCAGCCGCACGACGGGGCGTGGATCGCCGAGCGCGGCGACCAGCGCCGCGACCGCAACCTTGGTCTTGCGACCCACCAGGTTGTCGACGGCCTGCATGCGCGGACGCCAGTCCTGATCGGCGAGCGCCGTGCGCGAGAGCCCCTCGACCTCCGGCGGGTACAGGCTCGGCGCGGCGCCGAGCAGGGCGCAACGCACGCCACCGTCCGCGTCCGCCAGCCCCTGATGGAAGAGGGCTCCGAATGCCACCGGGTCGATGCGCGCGAGCGCCTCGATCGCGTTGGCGCGCAGGTAGGGATCCTTGCTGCGCGCCGCGACCTCGAGGCCCTTGATCGCATTCGCGTGCCGGATCATGCCGAGCGACCGCGCCGCCGCGCGCGCCACGTCGTCGTCGCGATCCTTCAGCGCCGGCAGCAGCACCGCCACCCAGTCGGCCTCGCCCCAGATCCCGAGCAGCTCGGCACACCAGTGCCGCACGCCGGCGTTCTGCTTGTTCCGCTTCAACTCGTCGGCCACCCGTCGGCGCGCGTAGTGGTCGGTGAAGTCGGGCAGCACCTCCCACACGATGTCGCGGTAGTGCGGCTGCGGGTTCTCGAGCACCTTGAGCAGCAGTTCGATCGCCGCCGCATCACCGCGCCGCAGGCACAGCTGCGCGCCCTCGCGCACCTCGGCTTCGGTCCTGCCCCGGAACAGGAGCTTGATCGCCGCGCGCAGCTGCGGATCGCCGCCGTCGTCCTGCCCCGGGAGGAGGACTCCGAACGAGCCGATCACGACAGCGATCGATGCGGCGCGCATGGCGCAGCAGTATGGCATCGGGTGCGCCCGCCGACGACGGAGTGTCAGCCGCCGCCGACGAACTGCGGCAGGCGAGTGCGCAGGGCCGCAGCCGCGTCGGGGTGGTCCAGCGTCTCGAGCGCCGTGGCGACGCGCTCGCACCACGTCGCAAGCGCGGACGTGACCGCCCCCGGCGCCATCCGCCACAGGCGCAGCGGCACCCGGCTCTGGAACTGCAGGTAGTCGCACACCACCTCGCCGCGCGTCTCGCGCTCGGTGTTCGACGATCCGAGCACCGCAGCGAGCGCTTCGAGCAGGTCAGCGCGGGCCTTTGCGGGGAGCGGAACGCGCAGGCTGCGGTCGAGACCGAAGTGCACTTCGTGATCGGTCCAACGCACGAACAGATCGCCGTGCCGGCACGAGCGGATCTCGAGACCGCCGCGGTCGCCCGTGCCTTCGTCGCTGAGCAACGGCGGCACGGGCACCTCCGCCCACGCCGCGACCTTGGCGATGGCGACGGCGTTGTCGGCGAGCGTCGCGCCGGGTTGGTAGCCGAAGTCGGTGTTGGCCGCGCGGCGCAGCGCCTGGTGCACCTGCAGCGCGTAGCGCCGCCCCCACGCGTCGTCGAGGAAGGCCCGGTCGTCCGCCAGCGCCGCCACCAGCGCCGGCAGGGCCGCGGGTTCGCGCGCTTCCCACAGCGCGAGCGCGAGCAACACGCGCGCGCGCGGGTCCGCATCGACGAGCACCTCGCGCCCCGCCGTCCACTCGGCCCCCGCCTTGCGGGCGAGGGCGTGCAGACCGCGCGCACCGGCGACCCGGAACAGGTGCGACGGATCCTCGCGCGCCGCCTCGAAGCGCCCCGCGTCGGCCTCCAGCGCGCGCCGCGCCAGCGCGCCGAGCGCCTGGGCCCGCCAGTAGAACCGGCCGTCGTCGGCCCAGCCGCGCAGCAGGGCGAGCGTGGCGTCGGCGCCGGCATCGACGCGCGCGATCGCGTCCACGAGCAGGAGCGGGATGCGGGCCCCGCCGTGCGCCTTGGCATACGCCACGATCGCGGGAACCGCCGCGTCTCCGGCCCGGGCGATGTCGTTGCTGATCGCCCGGCGCAACGCGTAGCGCGGGTTCTCGACCGCGTTCTTGACCTTCGCGCCCCAGTCGACGTCCTGGGCGGCGAGCGACGCCCCGACGAGCACGGCCCCGAGGAGCGCGCTACTCGATCTTCGTGACATCGAGGAAGTAGATGCCGAGGACCTCGCCGTCTTCCTTCTCTTCGCCGACCCAGAGCGTGCCCACCACGCGCACGACCCCGGGCACGATCTTGGCGCGCTCACCGTCGGGCATCGTGCAGTACACGATCTCGTTGTCCTTCGGGGTGCCCTGGCAGCCGCAGGCGTCGTTGATGAGCAGGAAGCTCTCGGTCTCCGTGTCGCCGTCGATCTCCGCCTGCATGAACCCCTGGATGCGCACGACCTTGCCGTCGAGCGCAGTGACCTCCTGCGGCAGGGTCATCCCGGGCGTGTACTCGAACCCGGCGAGGACCGTGAAGGACGTCGGCACGGGGTCATCGCCGCCCGGCACGAGGCCGAGGAGCGCAAGGGCGAGAACGCGGGCGAGCATCACGGCGCGGAAGTCTAGAGCGCATGCCCACCCCCTGCCAGTCGCGCCGCCCCGCGCCCCCGCGCCCCCGCGCCGCCCGGTGCTTGCCATCGGCGACCTGGCCGGCGACACTCCCCGCCCTTTTCCGAGACCCCTCGTCCACCTCCAAGACATGCCCAACTCCAAGGCCAAAGCCGTCCGCAAGAAGCACCACAAGGCCGTCAAGTCCGCGAAGAAGAAGGCCCGCGCGCTCCGCGAGAACAAGAAGAAGTAGCCGTCGCGGCTACCATTCTCCCGCCTCTCGCCCCGAGGCATGACCACGCGTGGGGGTGGCGGAATCGGCAAACGCAGCGGACTTAAAACCAGGGCCTGGTCGCCCA
>CAYQMF010000073.1:0-33064 GCA_964418595.1 uncultured candidatus Brocadiaceae bacterium | reverse complement strand
CGTCGGCGTCGGGGTGGCTCCAGACGCGAGGGAAGTCGCGGCCGAGCGCAGCCAGCAGCTCGGCTGAATTCGCTGGGCCCGCAGGCGCGGCCTCGAGGACCTGCCGGTGGTGCTCCTTGGCGTCGTGCAGCTCGGCGAGCTTCTGGTTGAGGCGTTGCTCGAGTGTGTCGGCGACGAGTCGGTTCTTGGGATCGCACTGGTCGAACTGCTCGAAGGCCCGGTCGGCGCTGTACTGGGCGGCCTCGACCTGCAGCCGCGCGTTCTCGACGACGCGCGCTCGCTGCGCCTCACTCACGGCGACTGCCTGCAGCGAGGCCTCGATGGCGTGCGGCGCGAGCGCGCGGCACAGCTCCTCGCCGACCTGATGGTCGATGGCCGTGGAACCGAAGGAGAAGCAGCGCTTGCTACCCTTCTCCGCACCGCCGTCGCAGTGGTAGAGGGCGGCCTGCTTCTTGTACCCGACGCGGATCTTGCTGCCGCAGCGCGCGCAGCGAAGCAGGCCGGGGAGCAGGGCGAGCCCTTCGCGGATGGCGCCGTCGTTCTGGTGCATGATCCACCTGGGGCGATTCTCGTTGATGCGTCTGCGGTTGGCCAGGAACTGGTCCCAGGTGATGAAGGCCGGATGGTGATCGTGGAGGCAGACCCGCGCGCGCTCGGGTGCGCGCGGATCGACCTCGCGCTTGTACAGCTTGCCGTCGAGGTACTCGACGACGGTCTGCCTGCGGCCGAAGACGTAGGTGCCGGCGTAGACCGGGTGCAGCAACAGCTTGCGCAGCGTGTTGGAGGTGGGGATCTCCCAGCGCAGTGGTGCATTCCGGCGCGGGACCTTGCTCGGGAACAGGGTCTTGGTGTCGCCGTACCACAGCGCGAGTTGGCGGACGCTGGTCATGCACCCGAACTGCTCGAACATGGTGGCGACCGCGCTGCGGACGCGCTGGTCGGGGTCGAACACGATGTGGTCCTCAGGGTCGTGCGCGTAGCCGACAGGGAGGAGGAAGCGGAGTTCGCCGCGTGCGGCCTTGGCATCGATGCCGCTGCGCATGCGGTTGCGGATCAGGGTGAGCTCCATCTCGGAGACGGTGCCCTTGATGCCCATGACGAGGCGGTCGTTGGGGCGAGCCAGGTCGTAGATCTGGTCGCCGTCGGCGATCAGGGTGCCGAAGTAGCGGCACAGCTCGAAGAGGTGGGCCCAGTCCTTCGAGTTGCGCGACAAGCGTGAGGCGTCGAAGCACAGGACGATGCCGACCTTGCCGGTGGCGATCTGCGTCAGGAGAGTCTGGAAGCCGGGCCGCTCGGCGTAGCCGCCTGCGGAGACGCCGAGGTCACCATCGATGACCACCGGGTTGGGCCAGCCGAGACCGATGGCCTTCTCGCGCAGAGCGAATTGGACGCGAGCGCTCTCGGCGTGGTCTTCGATCTGCTTGGTCGTCGACTGGCGGACGTAGACGACCGCGTCCTTGGCGAGGTGCTGAGGTCCGATGGCGTGCTGGGAGTCAGTCGTCATGCTGTTCCTCCTCCTGTTCCTTCTCGCCTTCTGCGGGAGCGACCAAGACCTGCAGGAGGAGATCGACGATCGCCGCCAGGAGTTCTTGGGATGCGGGGATCGGCGGAGGCGGCGGGAGAGCCGGCTCGGCCGCGAATGGCAGCAGCACTTGTTGCCTCATGGCTGCCATCGTCGAGCGCCGCCGGAGTGGCGGTCGACGATGCTGAGGGAAACGCGGCGACGATGGCAGCGATGTCGTGCAGCGCGGCGACAGCGACGTGTGCCGCGGCGACGAGCACGAGGTCGCCCGCGTCGCTCGAAGACATCCACACCGGGATCAGCAGGCGCCGCTCGCCGAGCTGCACGAGGTGCACCGCCGGCGCCGGCTCACTCCGTGTGCGCAAGCATCGCAACGTCTGCCCGGCCAGCGGATGGAAGGGATAGAAAACGGTCACCGTCGGGGCACTGGTCTTGTGCACCCGGTTCGTCCGGCTGGACGACCTCACCACCTCACGACCTCGCTGACGGCACCCCGAGCAAGCTTGCGGGCGAAGGGGTGCTGGCGAGGGGGCTGGAATCGGCGAGAGAGTCCGCGCGCCGGTTCTCGCCATCCTCACCTCCCCGACGCTTGACGCCGTGTTCGCTGCGACCAGGCGACCTGGACGCCGGATTCGCAACGAGACCCGTCACCGCGCGCCGGCTCCTGGACACAGGGGACCGGAGCCACGCCCGTGCAATCGCCACACGACCACCTCTTCCACTACACCTTTGGCCAGCCGGAGAACGCCGCTGACCTGCTGCGCAGCACCCTGCCCGCGGCGCTCGTGCGCGCGATCGACTGGCGCACGCTGGCGCGGTGTGACGCCAAGCTCACCGACGGCGAGACCGAGAGCCGCTTCGCCGACCTCCTGTTCACGGTCATGGTCCGTGGCGTGCGGACGTACCTGTTCATCCTGCTGGAGCACAAATCGGAGTCCGACCCCGACACCGTCTTCCAGCTCCTGCGCTATCTCGTGCGCATCTGGGAACGCCATCGCCGCGATTGCCCGAACGACCCCCGCCTCCCCCCGGTCATCGCCGTCGTCTTCCATCACGGCGACGCCCCGTGGCGCGGGCCGCGCTCGCTTCGCGACCTGATCGACGTCGAAGGCCTGCCTCCGGAGTTCGCGGCCGCGGTCCTCGCCGGCCAGCCCGCGTTCGCCTTCCACCTCGACGACCTCGCCGCACAGACGGAGGAAGAGATCATGGGCCGGGTCACTTCGGTCCTCGCCAAGCTGGCTCTCCTGTGCATGCAGTTCCTGCGCGGCGCACCCGCCGACGACGCCGAGGCCGCCCTGCGCCGCTGGGCGCAGCTCGTGCGCGCGCTCGCCACCGCCGCCGACGCGCAGGACGCCTTCCTGCAGCTCCTCCACTACATCGCTACCATCTCCGAGATCCCCAAGAGCCGCGTGCGGCAAGTCATCACCGAGATCCACCCTGACGCAGACGACACCCTCATGAAGACCTACGGAATCGCGCACCGCGAGGCAGTCCAGGAAGGGCTCCAACAGGGGCTTCAACAGGGCCTCACCCTCGGCGAATCGACGCTCCTCCTCCGCCTGCTCGAAGCCCGGTTCGGCCCGCTGACCGACGACACCGTCGCCCGCGTCCGCGCCGCCCCGCCCGCCGATCTCGAGCGCTGGGCCCTCGCCGTGCTCACGGCCCCGACGCTCGACGCGGTCTTCGCCGCGAGCTGACGCGCGCGCCTACCTCACCACCACCACGTCGAGGCCCGGCGTCATCGACACGCCGCCCGGCGAGCCGGCGTCGAAGACGAAGCCCTGCGAGACGAGGCGCAGGCCCGCCACCGACGGCGACGCCGGCATCGGCAGCAGCGCGGCGGCGGCGCCGACGCCGGGGAGGTTGCCGGGGCCCGACAACGCGAGAGGGAACTGCAACACGACCTGCGTCGGATCGATCCACACGATGCCGCCGAGGATCGGCAGGCCCGGCGACGCAGCGAGCGACGTGAGGATCGCGCCCGGAGCGCCGCCGAGCCCACCGGTGACCAGCAGCGCGAACCCGCGGTTGCCCACGTACGGAAAGCCGCCCAGCGACGACAGGCTCGGCGCGAGCGCGCCGCTGCCGGCCGTCGCGCCGCCGAAGCGTCGCGGCCACGCACAGCGCGCGAGCGCCACGACGAGGCCGACGCTGCCGGGCCGCGCGGAGATGCCGACGGCGCAGGTGCCGTCGCGACTCAGGCCGAGGTCGAGCGGAACGTCGCCGTTCGGTCGCAGGGTCAGCACCCCCGAGCCGGCGAGCGCCCAGGTGCCGGTGGCCGACTGCTCCCCGCAGTCGCGCGCCCCGAACGTCCGCGTCTCGATGCGCTCGTAGTCCCACTGAAGCTGGCCACCGGTCGAGCCGAGGTCGACGGTCCCGTACTCGGTGGCGAGCGCGACGCGCGGCGCGGCGCTGCCGAGGTCGTGGTCGAGACGCGACGTGCCCCACGCGCCCTGCGCGAGCCGACTCCCGTAGGCGGAGCCCTCGCGCACGCCGACGGTGAGTTCGACCTCCGCGCCCGCGTGCACGACCCAGAAGAACACCCCCGCATCCGGTGACACGGCGCCCCAGCCGCCGCCGCCGGTCGTGAGCGCCCCGTCGGCCGCGACCTGGAAGGTGTCGTTGGCCGTGTAGGGCGCGGACGTCACCGCGCCGCCGGGAGAGACCGATCGCCGCGTGCCACTCTCCGTGTAGCCATTCGCCGCGAACACGAGCCGGCCCGCGTCCCCCACGCTCGTGTGTGTCGCCAGGTTCGACAGGCGCAGGCGCGCCACTCGCCAGGCGCCGGCGACGGAGTTGTTCGACATGCCGCTGCTCAGGCCGACCACCACGAGGACCTCCGCGGTCTCCTCGCAGACCTTGCGCGCGCTCACCGCGACCTTGGTGTCGGAGCGCAGGAACAAGGTGAAGGTGTCGAGGCCCGGCGTCGCCTGCTCGTCGTCGACCACGAGCCTTCCGTCGTCGCCGACGAAGTAGCGTCCCGAGCCCGTGCTCGGCTGGGCGTTGAACGTGCCGTTGGGGCAGACCTCGTGGTCGGTGCCGGAGAACGTGTAGCGCCCGTCGATCCCGAAGGTGAGGTCGCCGCGCGAACTCGCGATCTCCGGCGTGCTCCCGCTCGGCGCGCAGTTGCTGGCGAAGTCGGAGTAGAGCGATCCCACCCGGTAGCGGCCATCGAGAGGGAGGATGCCCTGGGCGAGGGCGGGCGCGGCGCTGAGGAGAAGGACGAGGAGGTGGCGCATGGGAGGTCCGTGGACTCGAGAGATGCTTGGCGTGGGCGCGATTACACGCACGCGCGACCGCCGGATTCTCGCTCCAACTGACCGGATCGTGCCCGCTCGGATCCCGCCGACCGCAAACGTGCTCGGTCAGCGTCCGCGCATCGCGCGCTCCACGAGCGCGTCGAGGCCGGTGGGATCGACGCCCACCTGCGCCCCGACCACCTTGCCGGCGCGGTCGAGCACGACGAGGGTCGGGATCCCGCGCACGCCGTAGGTCGAGAAGACCTCGGCGTCGACGAACGCGATCGGATAGTCGATGCCGAACAGCTTCATGAGCGGCGGATACAGCGCGACCTCCGCGGCGTGATCGAGATTGCGCACCGTGACGCCATCGTTGGGAGCCTTCGCGTCGGGACCACTGAAGTCCATGCCGTAGCCGTACGCCCGCGTGAGCGCGACCACCTGCACGTCGGCGCGGTGCTTCGCCTGCAGTTCCACGAGGTGCGGGATCGCCGCGCGACACGGCGGGCACCACGACGCGAAGAAGTCGAGGACCACGACCTTGCCCTGCAGATCGCTGAGCGCGAGACCCGCCTTGTCGCCGTCGGCGCGCACGACGTCCGTCGCAGTCCACGTCGGCGCAGGCTTGCCCGCGAGGTCCACGGTCGGCTCCGCGGCGCGGCGCACCGGCGCGACGGGCGCAGCGACGTCGCCGTAGAGCCCGGCGGCGAAGGCATCGATCGTGGCCGCCGGCGCGCTGCCCGCGCACGCGCCGCGCAGGAGCGCGACGCGCAGCCCGGCCTTGTCGATGATCTTGTCGTTGCCGAGCAGCGGCTTCGCCACGCGCGCCAGCGTGTTGAGGTCGGCATACAGGCGCGCGGCACGCTCC
This sequence comes from uncultured candidatus Brocadiaceae bacterium, assembly GCA_964418595.1. Classification (GTDB taxonomy): domain Bacteria; phylum Planctomycetota; class UBA1135; order UBA1135; family UBA2386; genus CAYQMF01. The sequence goes on along the minus strand of CAYQMF010000073.1, from coordinate 27,435 downwards.
GCGTGCCGGTGCAACACGGCGACGTCGATGGTCTCGGCGCGCCCGGCCGCAGCGAGCGCACCGAGATAGATGCGGCCGGCGACGGTGCGGTGCTCGTCGTTGGCGATCGTCGGCTGGCGGGAGAAGAACTCGTCGAGGCCGGCGACCGCACCGCCGATGTCGCGATCGAGGTAGCTGGCCATCGCGGCGGCGTAGCCGAGCGCGCCGAGATCCCCGCCCTCGTAGCGCTGCAGGAACGCGGCGAGCGCGGCCCGCTGCGCCGGGCCGATGGTGGTGCCGGCCGGGCGATCGAACACGCGGCTCAGCTCCGCGGCGGCCTTGGCCTGATCGACGGCCTGATCGGTTTGGGCGAGCAGGTCCGTGGACGCGACGACGAGGCAGAGGGACGCGAAGGCGAACGCGCGCATCGCGGCAGTGTGGCCAGAGGGCGAAAGCAGCGCAACGGAGGGGGACGCGGCGCGGCTAACATCGCGCCCCTCGCCCCGTCCTTCCGCCCACGATGTCGAGTCTCCTGCGCGACCGCCGCGACCGGCTGCCGGTGACGCTGACCCTCGTCCACGCGACGGCGCTCGCGTGCTGGCCCGTCTGGCCACTGGTCGCGGCGGGCCTGTGGTGGAACGCCAACACCGTGTCCCACCAGTTCGTACACCGCCCGTTCTTCCGGGTGCGCGCGCTCGACGCGGTGTTCTCGGCGGGGCTGAGCCTGCTGCTGGCGTTCCCGCAGCGGCTCTGGCGCGACCGTCACCTCGCCCACCACGCCGGGGTCCGCTGGCGCTGGCGCGCAAGCCGCCAGCTCCACGCCGAACTCGCGCTGGTCGTCGCCGGCTGGACGACGCTGGCGATCGTCGCGCCAGCGCTCTGCCTCGCCGTCTGGCTGCCGGGCTTCCTGGTCGGCCAGGGGCTGTGCGCGCTGCACGGCTGGTTCGAGCACCGCGGCGGCACGACGAGCTGCCATGCCCGCTGGTGGAACGTGCTCTTCCTCAACGACGGCTACCACGTCGAGCACCACGCGCACCCGCGCACGCACTTCTGCGACCTGCCGGATCGCATCGTGGCCGGCACGCGCACCAGCCGTTGGCCGCCGGTGCTGCGTTGGCTGGACGCGCCCTGGCTCGATGCGTGCGAACGCCTCGTCCTGCGCTCGCGCACACTGCAGGCGTTCGTGCTCGCGACCCACCGCCGCGCGCTGCGTGCGCTGGTGCGTGCGCACGCGCGCGACTTCGCCGCGGTGCGCAGCGTGGTGGTCGTCGGCGGCGGGCTGTTCCCGCGCTCGGCGCGTCTGCTCGCGGAGCTGCTGCCGCACGCACACATCACCGTGCTCGACGCCTCACCGGCGCACCTGCGCGCCGCCGCGACCCTGCTGCCCGCGGGCGTCACCACGCGCTGCGCGACCTTCACTCCGGGCGAGACGCTGGCCTGCGACCTCGTCGTCTTGCCGCTGGCCCTGCGCGGCGAGCGCGCCCGCTGCTACGCGCACCTCGCCGCGCCGCGCGTGCTCGTACACGATTGGTGGTGGCGGCCCGCGGGCGACAGCGCCGGCGTGCCCTGGCTGCTCAAGCGCATCAACCTCCTGCGGGCAGCGCCGTCCTCCACGCTCGCGGAGGCCGGATGAGCCGCACCACCGACGCGAGCCCGCACCGCTGCTTCGGCCTCGCGCGCGCCGGCCTGCGCGAGGTCGGCATCGCAGCGGGCGTCAGCGCTCTCGCCGCCGTCGGGCTCTCGCTCGTCCATCCGCTCGCCGCGCTGCCGGCCGCGATCCCCCTGGGCTTCTCGCTCTGGTTCTTCCGCGACCCGCTGCGCGCCCCACCGCAGGCCGAAGGCGTCGTCCTGGCTCCCGCCGACGGCGTGCTCGACGACGTGCGCGACGAGGCGACCAGCCCGTTCTTCGCCGGCCCCGCCGTGCGCCTCGGCATCTTCCTGTCGCTCTTCGACGTGCACGTCAACCGCGCGCCGTTCGCAGCAGTGGCCCGCAGCTTCGCGCATCGTCCCGGCGCGCGCCGTGCGACGTATCGCGTGGGTGAGCTCGACGACAACGAGCAGACCCTCACCTGGTTCGAGCACGCGCGCGACCCCCGCCTCGTCGCCGGCGTGCGCCAGATCGCCGGACCCGCGGCGCGGCGGGTGTGCAACTGGCTGGGCATCGGCGAGGCCGTCGCCGCCGGCCAGCGCTTCGGCCTCATCAAGTTCGGCTCGCGCACGGAGCTCTGGCTGCCCAAGCGCCAAGACCTCCGCGTGCTCGCAGCGCAGGGCCAGCGCGTGCGCGCCGGCGAGACCGTGCTCGCCGAGTTCCTCACCATCGCTAACACCAGCACGACCCGATCGTCGTGCACGACACCCGAGGTCTCCGCATGAACAACATCCTCCTCCTGCCTCTCGCCGCGACCCTCGCGGCCGTCGCTTCGCCCCCCGCCCCCTCGCCTGCGCCGGCGAGCGACCCTTCCGGGATCTACGCGCTCCTCGAGAAGGTCGTGTTCCTGCCCGACGACGCGAAGCCGGAGCGCGTGGAGCTGCACGGCGCCTTCGCCATCGCCGCCGGCCAGCACGGCGACTACTACACGAGCCCGCGTTGGGGCCGCGTCGTCCTGCGCGCGCCGGACAAGAAGACGGACGACTGCATCGCGCAGTGGCGTGACCTCGCGCGCGTCGCCGGGACCCGGCAGGTCGTCGCGTTCTCGTCGCGCTACTCGCAGCAGGACGTGCGCATCCTCGGCCCCGACGAGACCGCGGGCGCGCCGGGCGTGCAGGGCATGGACTTCGGCGTGAACAAGGTGAACGGCTCGCGCTGGGGCTCCGCGCTCGGCCTGCAGCTCCTGCCCAAGCCCCTCGCCGCCGGCCTGAGCGCCAGCGCCGAAGGCCGCTACAACGGGCACCCGCTGGAGCTGAGCGTGAACAACGGCGCCGTCGACGGCGACGTGCGCTACGTGTTCGAGGTCGACACCGGCCGTGAGCGCTACGCGAGCCCGCCCATCGCGCCGGGCGACAAGGTCACGAAGTGGTCGACGCAGGTGTTCGTGGTGGCCGGCGATCGCGTGCGCTGGTCGGTGCGGGTGGTCGGCGACAAGGTCGAGCGCGCGCCGGTGGCGGAGGCGACGTTCACGGTGAGCGCGGAGACCAAGGACGAGGCGCGGCGGCGCTGATCCGACCGTGGCGCGCCTCGGCAGCGGGATCTTCCTCGTGTTCGCGACCGCGAAGGTCGCCAACGGCTGCCGCGTCGGTTGGCCGAGCGTCGATCAGCTCGCGGGCTGGCTCGGTCAGGACGCCCTCGTGGCGGTGGCCTTCGCCGGGCTCGCGAGCCTCCTGCCGCGCTGGCTCGGCGTCGTCGCGTACGTGGCCCTGGCCGCGCTCGTCGCCGTCTCGACCGCGATGGTGCAGGCGGTCGGCACACCGCTCACCGCGCCGATGTTGCGCGGCTTCGACCCGACGATGGGCGACAGCGTCGGCCACTGCGCCACGCTGTCCGCGCTCGCCGCCCCGGTCGCGGTCGTGTGCGTGGCGTTGCTCGCCCCGCGCCTGCGCGGCCTCGACCGCGCGCGCCGGCCGACGCTGATCGCGGGCCTCGCGCTCGCCGCGCTCGGCCTCGCCGCGCGCGAGCCGACGCTCCCCGCGCACCGCAACGCGGTGTGGACCTTCGTGGGCAGCGCTCTCCCCCGCATCCCCGCCGCGGCGAGCGCCGAGGACTTCCGACCTTCGCGCGCCCGCACTCCCGACGCCGGCATCGCCGGTCTCGAAGGGGCTGCCGCGGGCCGCGACGTGATCGTCGTCGTCCTGGAGTCCGCGGCCGCGCGCTTCCTCGCGCCGTACGGGGCCGATCACGATCCGATGCCGTTCTTCACCTCGCTCGCGCCGCGCAGCGTGCTCTGCACCGACGCGTACGCGGTGTACCCGGAGAGCATCAAGGGCCAGATCGCGATCTTCCACGGCGTGCACCCGGCCCCCGACACCGACGCCGAGGCGTACGCGCGCGTGCCGGTACCCGGCCTCGCCGGGCTGCTCGCGGCGCGCGGCTACGCGACCGCGCTGTTCCACTCCGGTCGCTTCCGCTTCCTCGGCATGCAGGCCGTGCTCGGCAACAGCGGCTTCGCGCACCGCGCCGACGCGGCGGTGATCGGCGGCGAGGTCGAGTCGAGCTTCGGCGTCGACGAGGAGTCGACGGTCGACGCGCTGCTGCGCTGGGTCGACGCGCAACCGGCGACGCAGCCGCTGTGCGCGGCGTACCTGCCGGTCGCCGGCCACCATCCGTACTCGCACCCGGGTGGGCCGTTCGCCGACGACAGCATGCTCGGCAGCTACCGCAACGCGCTGCACTACGCCGACCGCAGCGTGCGCCGCCTGTGGGAAGGCCTCGTCGCGCGCGGCCGCGGCGAGCGCACGCTGCTGTGCGTCGTCGGCGACCACGGGCAGGCCTTCGGCGAGCACGCGGGCAACTTCGGCCACACGTTCTGCCTGTACGAGGAGAACCTGCGCGTGCCGCTGCTCCTGCACGCCCAAGGCATCACCGACGCCGGCCACGTCGTGCGCGAAGTCGTGAGCCACGTCGACCTCGTGCCCACGCTCCTCGATCTGCTGGGGATCGCCCCGCACGCCGGGCACGAGGGCGCTTCGTTCCTGCGCGCAGAGGTCCGCCCCGCGCTGTTCTTCGCCGATTGGGGCAGCAGCCTGCTCGGTGTGCGCGACGGCGACCTCAAGGCGATCCTCGACGTCACGACCGGCGCGACGATGGTGTTCGACCTGCGCGCCGATCCGCAGGAGCGGAGCGATCTCTGCGGCACGCACGGCGCGTTCCTCGCGCGCTGGGCGCCGACCCTGCGTTCCTGGGCCGCCGCGCGCCGCGCCGCGGTCGAGGGATGGCAAGAGGATCGGCCGCTGCACTGAGCGAAGGACGCCGGTCAGTACCGTTGCCGCTCGCGCGACAACGGACCTTCGTCGCTGAGCAGCGTGTGCAGGCGCGGATCGGCGAGGACCTCGGCGACCGGCAGGATGCGGTCGTCGACCTCCATCGCCGGCCACACGAGCCGCACGCCGTGGCTGTAGTCCACGTAGGTGGCGACGTGACCCAGATAGAGCGGCTGGATCGGCTTGCCATCGGGGTGGTGCCAGCCGTAGATCGCGACCGCGCGTGGGCGCGTCTGCAGCAGCGGCGTGATCACCACGTCCTTCTTGATCCCCGCCACGAGGAGGCCGGGTTCGCGGCCGGCGCGCTGCACCTCGATCAACCGATCATGTTCGAGGAAGGTCGCCACCGCCTGCCGCGGTTCGCCGAGCGGCTGCGGCGCGAGCACCACCGCCGCGTGCGCATGGATCTGATCGACCATCCGTCGCGTCGGCAGGGCGAGGCCGAAGCGATCGGCGATGCGCTGCGCGGTCGACGGCGAGAGCGGCACGCGCGCGAAGTCGCCGTCGTCGCCGACGGCGAGGTAGTCCGGCGCCACGCGATAGCGGATGCGATGGCGCACGCTCTCGGCATCGTCGACGGCGCACTCGACCACGGCCGGCCGGCGGAGGAATGCCGGGAAGTTGCCCGCCTCGATCGCCGAAACGAGGCGCGCCTCGCGCTCCGCGAGCGACAGCTCGGCGACCGACGCGAGCAGCTCGCGCCCAAGAGGCGCGTCGGCCGGCCGCACCGGCAAGCGCGGCGCAATCGCGGGCGCGGGCTCGAGCCCCGTGCCGGGCTCCGGCTGGATCCACGCCGTGTAGGCACGCGGGCCGCCGAAGGTCCCCCACCGACTCGCTTCGTCGTCGCCGACGGTGAGCGCCCACAGCAGGCCGTTCATGTCGCCGACCAGCGCGGTGTGCAGGATGCGACGCTGCGGGTTGAGGTGGCGCAGCACGGTGACCTGCGCCTCCTCGCTCCGGGTGAGTTCGACATCTCCCTCGCGCACCGTGCGGAGCGCGAATGGACCGGCGAGCGCGTCGAGCATGCGCTGGCTGGCGCGGAACGTCCCGCCGTCCGCGCCGACCACCTTCTTGCCGCCGAGTTCGACCTCGCGGTCGTCGTCGGCGAGCACGACGAGGCGATGGCGCGCCGCGCGCCGCAGCCACGCGCGCAGCGGCTCGCCGTGGCGCGCCTCGGCGTAGCTGTAGTTGGCGTCGAGGAACACGATGCGCTCGACCTCGTCGGGGATGCCGTCACCGTCTTCGACGTAACCCCACAGGAAGCTGCCACCCCCGCTGTGCGCGCACAGGTCGATCTTCACCGCCCGCCCCGGCAACGCCGCGCGCGCCGCAGCGACGATCGCGCGCACGCCTGCGCCACCGCCACCCCGCCGCGCACGCCAGGCGGGCCAGCTCAGACCGTCCGCCTCGACGCACGCGAGCGCCACGTCTTCGGCGGGCGCGAGTTCACGCAGCCGCCGCACCTGCGCCGCGACGTGCTGGATGTCGAAGTGCCAGTCGACCCCGTCGGCGGCGCGGCAACCCAGCGTCTGTTCGATGCTGTTGCCGTTGGGGGTCGCGAAGACCACGAGCCGCAGCGGGGCATCGACCGCGGCCGGTGGCCGGCGGTTGAGGACGAGGCGCACGCCGTCGGCCGGGCGCAGCTCGCACACCTCTTCCCCGAACCAGCGGCTCTTCGCAAAACCCTCGCGCAAGGCCGGCTGACCGGGCAACGACGCGAGCGAGGCGAGGAGGACCGCGATCGGCAGGGGCGTCGTACGCACGGCGCGCCAGGATAGCGCGCCGCAGACGCGCTCAGTTCAGGCGGATGATGATGCCGGTGTCGCTCGCCGAACCCTCGGCGACGGTGACCGAGTTGAACGCCACGCGGCGCACGCGCGAGACGTTGCCGGTGACGAGACCCGCGATCGTGAAGTCGCGGCCGCGCGTGAGCACGATCGGGATGCCGGGCTGACCCGGGTCGTACGACGCGGCCTGCTCGATGAAGTGCGCTCCCACGAAGGCGGGCAGGTGCGGGAACGTGTAGAGCGTGGAGGTCCAGAAACCGGTGGGCGCCGGCGGCATGGGCAGGATCACCTCGCCGCTGCTGGTGATCGGAGCGCACAGGCCGGGCACCGTGAGGTTGGGGTTGGTGGCGCCGATCATCAGCACGTTGGCCGTGGTGCCCGCGGGCAGGTTGAGGCCCTGCGCGATGAACAGCAGTTCGCCGTTGGCCGACGCGCGCATCGAGCCGAGCAACTGGTAGCCCGTCGTCTGGCCGGTGGCCGTGCACTCGGTGCCCAGGAACTGGCTGCCCGACTGCGTGAACGTCGACAACGTCGCGTCGGCGCGCATGAGATCGGTGGACGTGCCGCTGTTCGAGTAGGCGAGCAGTTCCCAGGCGAAGTCGAGCAGGCCGGAGTTCAGGTACGGCACATCGAACGGGATCGTGAAGTCGAAGGGCGCCGGCGTGCTCGCCGCGATCTGCCAGTTGGGAGTGTTCACCATGCGGCGCATCACGACGGGCACGCGCGGCATGACGAAGTTGGCGGCGAACGTGAGGTCGATGTTGGGGTAGACGGCCTCGCCCGCGAACATCTCCATGTCGATCGTGCGCGACAGCCCGGTGGTCGCGGTCGAGACGCCATCGCGGCGGAAGGCGATCGAGCTGTAGAGGTTGACCGAGCCCCGCAGGTCGCCGTGCACCTGCAGGACGTGGAACGGCGCCGAGCTGAACGGCAGCGTGGACGAAGTCGAGCCCTCGACCGTGGCAAAGGCCGCGGGCGAGTAGGCGGTGGTCTGGCCGGCGAGGGTGCCGGCGAACAGGACGACGGGGGCGAGACGGTGCATGTGGGATTGGAGGCGAACCCGGAACGAGGGGCGCACTCCTCCTCTGCCGAGGGGGCGGGTTCTTGGGGCCGGATTCTGGTTCCGGCGGTGCGGGGCCCCGACCGCAGCCCCGGCCCCCGAGTAGGCTGATGCCCATGCTGCGCACCGCCTTCACCCTCTCCCTTCTCGTCTTGTCCGCCTGTGGCCCGGGATCGGCCGGCAGTCAACCCGCCGGGAAGTGGGCCGACGCCGACGGCAAGGCGTCGCTCGAACTGAAGGCCGACGGGGCGTTCGCGATGGACACGAAGAAGGGCCAGCACATCACCGGCACGTGGAAGCTCGAGGGCGAGCGGCTCTCGCTCACCGGGCAGGGCGGCGCCGGCGACGTGGCAGGGACCTTCCACGGCACGCTGAAGGATGGCCGGATCCAGATCCAGTTCGGGCCGAGCACCCTGGTGCTGAAGAAGAGCTGAGCGCCGACCCGCGGGTCACGCGGCGCCGCGCTGCGCGGGGCGGGCTCTCGCCCGTCCCCCGCCGATCACAGCGCCACGGCCTGCGCGTTGGAGAGGCGCGCGCCGCCGGCGCCGAAGGTGAGCGCCGTGAACACGAACGTCGTACCCCGCGCCACGAAGATGCTGTCGGGCGGGATGATGTTCGCCTGGTACAGCTCGGGTGCGACGGACGAGATCGGGCCGGACGCGATGAGCACCCGGATGCTGGGATCGACCCACACCGCGCCGGGGATGCCGCTGAGGTTGAACCCGCCCGGCAGGAAGCGAGGGCTCAGGAACACGGCGGCGACGCCACCCGCATTGCTGAAGTCTTCGACCCGCACGGAGATCCCGTCGTCGCGCGGCACCATCCGCGTCGCGGGGTAGACGCCGCGGCCATCTCCCTCGCCGCCATCGTCGGTGCCGTGATCCGGTGGATCGTCCGTGACGGCCCGGCGGATCCCCTGCGACCGTCGGTGAGCCCGCCGCCCGCGTCCGCCGCATCGAGGACACCTCCGCTGCTCTCCGCGCCCGCACCGACGCGCTCCCCCACGAACCCACAAGCGATGATCCGTTACTCCGACGGCACCTACATGCCGGCGCTCAACGGCGTGCGGAACGTGCCGGCCCTGCAGTGGCCGAGCGACCTGCCGTTCAGCCCGATCGTCGGCAAGCGCGTGTCGGTGGGGAAGGAGTGGTACGTGCACGCCGACGGCACGCAGTCGACGAGCATGATGCTGTGGCGTTCCGACCTCGGCCGCGAAGACGCGGCGTGTCACGTCGCGCGGCCGGTGGCGGCAGCGGCGGAGGAGCCCGGCGAGAACAGATAGGGGCGCGCCCCTGCGGCTCACTCGGCGAGCCCGAGCCGGACCACCGGCACCATGCCCAGGAACTTGCCTGGCCGTGGTCCGGCGTGCGAGGCGACGATGCCGGCGCGGAAGTCGACCGACCAGGGCATCGCGACCCTGCGGCCGCGCGCCCCCGACTACAGCTTGACCGTGACCTTGCGCTGGCCGCCGGCGGGCTTGCCGTTGAGGTCGCGCACGCCGATCAGGTCCAGCTCGACGCTGCCCTTCGCCCACTCCTTCGGCAGCGGGCCGATGCGCAGCTTGTCGAGGCCCACGACCTGGACCGCGAGCTGTCCCACCGCGCCGAGGTCGACGTGACGCACGGCGACCGCGTCGCTGCGGACCGCGTTGTCCCAGTGCAGGCCCGGCGAGAAGGTCGCGTCGACGAAGCGGTCACCCTTGAGGGTGAACACCCGCGCGCTCGCGTAGCCGATCTCGCCGGTGGGCGGATCGGCGATGCCCTCGAAGGTCCCGGTCATGCTCACCGCGAGCCGCGGCGACGCGCCGAAGCCGCGCACGAACAGCACGAGCGCGTTGGGGCCGGCCTTCACCTTGATGGGGAAGGCCGCGCCACGCTCGGAGAAGCGGCGACGCTGGTTCACCTTCACGGGTGGAGCGCCGTTGCACGACAGCTCCACTGCCTCGAGGTCGCCGTTGACCTCGAGCATCACCTCGCCGGCCTGCTCGGAGGTGAACCGCGTGCCGAGCCAGCCGGCGCGGTCGTTGCCGAAGGTCGCGCGCAGGTCGAGGCGACCCTCGCTCACTTCGGCCGCCGCCCAGTGGCTCTTGCCGAAGCGCTCGCCGCGATGCAGCTCCTTCGCCGCGCGCCACGCGGTGGCGGGGGTGTCGGTCACCGGCGCACCGAGCCACTCCACCACCGGCGCGCCCCCCGGTCGCCACGACACCGCCGCGGCGTCGGCGGGCACGCTCACCATCGGACCGAGGTCGCGGTCGCCCGTGGCCTTGCCGCGCGCGGCGCTCCCGGAGCCGAGGTCGAGGCACGGCGGCAGCGGCGGCCCGAGCGCGAGCAGCGCCTCCATCGGGCCGAGGAACGCGGGGTCGCCGCGGAGCAGGTCGGCGGCCATGCCGAGATCGCCCTCGATGTCGCTCGCGTTGCCGTGGAACAGGCTTTGGCGGATCGACATGCCGTCGATGTTCGTGCCGAACATGGCGTGGAACCCCGACAGCAGCACCGCGCGGTCGTTGCCGGCGAAGATCGAGTCGCGCGACAGCACCGAGCCGGCCGCGGCGATGTGGTTGTGCAGCAGGGCGCAGTGCACCACGCTCACGCCCGGGGGGTGCAGCGTGTAGGTGATGCCCGGGCGCCGGTTGCCCACGGCGTGCCCGCAGCGGTAGAAGATGCTGCGGTACACGTCGGGCCGCGCGACGCCCTGCGCGTAGATGCCGGTGATGCACTGCGCGAAGCGACAGCGGTTGATCTCCGGACACCCCGCGCGCGGCGACAGCCCCGCCTCTGTCCGGCTCTTGTAGGCGGACCCCGCCTCGACGCCGACGTCGCACCGCAGGAACACGCTGTCCTCGATCAACGGCGACTCGTCGGGCACCTGCACGGCGGCGAACGCGTGCGCGAACACCGCGCCGCGGATCGTGTTGCGGTCCTCGGCGCGCTGCGTGCGCGAGTACAGGACGATGCCGTGCCACTGCGCCGGCTGTTGCGTCGTCATGAGCATGGTCGCGGACGTGGCCATGTCCGCGGGGCCGATCGTCACCGGCGCCTGCACCTCGCCCTCGATGCGCAGGCGACCCTTCACGTGGAACTCGACGAGGCCCGGGTTCCAGCCCGCGTGGCTCGCGTCGCTGCCCTCGATGATCACCTCGGTGCCGGCCTTGATCACCAGCGCCGCCTTCTCGGGCACCTCGACGTCGCCGGTGACGCGGACCCGGCCGCTCCACGTGGTCACGCCGCTGATCTCGCCCCGGAACGTGACCTCCGGCACCGCAGGCGCCGCAGGTTGTGGCGCAGGCGGTGGAGGCGGTGGAACCGGTGGATCCTGGGCGAGGGCCACGCCCACCAGCGTGAGAACGACGCCGCAGCGAAGGGCGCGCATCACTTGGCCGTCCAGTCGAGGCGCACGCGGTCCCCGAAGTCGTCGATGCAGCGGTAGTCGGACCACGCGAACACGCGGAAGCGCGTCTGGCCGGTGCGGCGCGCCAGCTTCAGCTCGAGCGTGCGGTCCTGGATCGCCGCCTGCCATGCCGCGCCGTCCTGGCTGCGCCCGTCACGCTTGCCCGACCCCACGCGCACGCGCAGGGTCCCCGCGTCCTGGTAGCGCGGGAAGAGCGGATCGACGTAGAACGTGACCGCCGACTCGTCGCGCACGTCCTGCTGGCCGATCTGGTCGGCGAAGCCCGGCTCCGCGAAGCGCACCAACGCGAACAGCGACTTGGCGTCGTGGTCGAGCCGGAACGCCTCCATGTCGAGCCGCCGCACCGCCGGGTGCAGTTCGTCGCCGGGATCGACGCACGCCTGCCCGCTCCACTCGCCCTCGCTCTCCTTGCCGTCGACCTCGATCACCATGCCCTCGTCGTTGCACACGTGCGCCAGGTCGAGCGGTTGGTCCGAGCACGAGGTCTCCACCGCGACGCGGATCGAGAACACCGACGTGTAGCCGGCGTTGCGCTGGTTCACGAACGAGAGCGGCCAGCCGAAGTGCAGCTTGTTGCCCTCGACCGTGGGCTTCTGAAGCGGGTCGTTCTGGTGCTGCCAGTCGACGGAGCGATCCTCGTGCCGCACCGGCAGCGAGTAGCTCGCGCGCGCGTCGCGCAGCATCGTCCCGCCGTTGCCGTCGGAGTAGGCGTTGGGTCGGAAGCGCGAGCCGACCGTGGCTCGGACCCACACCTCCTCGCCGTTGATGCCGGTGCGCTCGTTGTCGTCGGTGTCGATCCACAAGTGCGCGCACACGAACATGCCGTCGGGGATCGGCAGGGTCATCGTCAGCGTGCAGCGCACCGACTCGCCCTCGATGCCCGCCTCGAACTCCGCCGCGTCGCTGTAGGCGTAGCGCCACGTCGCGTTGCTCGGGTCGGTGAGCCGACCCTGGCGGGTGCCCGGCGGCTTCGTCGGCGCCGCCTTCGCCTGGGCCGACAGGCAGGCGGGCGTGGTTCCCGCGATCAGGGCAAGGATCAGGAAGGTGCCGGCCGCGCGCCCGGGCACGCATCCGCGACGAGAGGACATCCGGGAGAGCTTAGCCCGGCGACGGCGGGGTCCGCGCCTTCGCTCGGCACTCTTCTCCTGGCGGGCGCGTGCAGGTCGCCGTCAGTCCGAGTCGATGGCAAGCAGGTGCTCGAGCAGATCGACGACATCGCGGCGGCGCTCCGTGACGACCCGAAACGTGAACGAGAGCACAAGGCATTGCGCGAACTCGGGGGACGGCTCGCTGAAGGGCACGGAGGGTCAAGCCGGTACCGGCATGTCACGAGGAAGCCCTCAGAAACCTGCGTCCCATCACGCATGACGAATCCAGGGATCCTCACAGCCTCCCTCGTGCCCGGAACCTCCTGCACTTCGCCATGCTCCGCCACCTGTCAAGGGCCACCTCGGCAGGGTCCTCCCGCAGCGCTCGAACTTCGAGGATCGCCTGATCGGCACGGTCCTCGAGCACCCAGCGATCACGATTCTCTCTGGCGCTCCGTGACCATTGAGCTCAAGCGATCAAGCCGCCATGTTGGGTTTCGGGCGAGGCGGAGCCGAGCCTGAGATGGTCGGTCTACCATGCCAAGCTCCCACTCCTTAGCAGCGCGAAGTCTCGTGCTCCGACCCAGACATCTGCTTGTACCTTCAGCATCAAGAAGTCGTTCTCTGGGCGCGCATCGATCACGGCAATCTCCTTCGCGCCAAACCTGTCTTCGATCAGCATGAGAATCTGCTCCTCAGCGTCAAAGCCCAGGTCTTCAGCCCAGGACTCGATACGCTGCTTGACGAGAACGTCCGAGTACGTGACACGGGAAGGAGTCACTAGTTGCCCCCTTTCCCGTAGCCTCGGTAGGTCGGGTGGTTAGGTATTTGGCTACCGGAGGGCTTGAAGACATCGTGGACATGCAGCGTCTCGCCCGTCACCTTGTTCGTGTATGTGCTCTCGACGCTAACGCCTCCTTTGGCTGCCTTTCCCGTGGCCCGCTCGGCGCTCGCGGCCGTACGCTCCCAGTTTTGAGGGTTCTTCTGGAAGTCCGCAATGCGCTCGCTTAGCGACCGAGTTCCCCCCCTTGCGGCATCGTCTGCGACTGATCCAACAGCCTTCGCCGCATCGTCCGCCCCAGATGCGGCGGCCTTCGCGACATCATCGGCCGACTGCGCTGCGACTTTGGCGGTCGCCTTGGCAGCATCGTCCACGCATGCCTTCGCACCGCTGCCAAAGAGGCGCCCCCACCCCGCGCGAAGCGCGGCCCAACCCGCCCTCGCCAACGCCACTCCGGCGGTACCCACGACCGCGCCCACTTGCCCAACCGTGAACGCGGTCTCGTGCCCCTCAACCGGCTCTCCCACGAACCCAAACGTAACCGTGTTGAGCGTGCCCCCAGTCGCGCTCTTGACCTCCGGCAGTTTGCTGAGCTCTTGGCCCGCAAGGAACGCGCGCTCGCCCGGTTCCATCCGGAAGACCTGGAAGCCGAGTGGATCCACCAGGAACGCGGGACTGTTCCCCGCATACATGTAGCCGTTGCCGACGCCATGCACGTCCCCCCACAGGCCGATCGGATCCCCCGTCGCGAACCGCCCCAGCGCCGGCCAGTAGTAGCGGTTGCGGGAGTACATCAACCCCGTCTCGCCATCGAGACGGCGGCCGGTGTAGGTGTATGGGTTGCCCAGCGGTGAGCCCGCCGCGGGGCTCGTCCACGCCGTCCCGTTCCAAGTGAACACGGTCACGCCCCCGAACGGGTCGTACTCGCACTTCTCCTTCGGCGTCCCGTCCGCCCCCACGAGCAGGTCCACCGAGTCCTGGTGATCCTGCTGCGGATGAAAGTGCTCCCAGCCGCCACCGAAGTTGCGGCTGTAGCGAAGCAGTTCGTCGAGGCGGCCGCCCCAGACGTAGGCCTTCACCGCGAACCACGACGAGCCGGTCCAGATCTGCTCGGTGACTTCGCGCCAGCCGTCCCAGGTCGAGTAGAGCGGCACCTGTCCCACGACGTTGCGGATCACCCGACGGTTGAAGGGGTCGTAGCCGTACACCGCCACGAGCTGCAGGTTGCCCTCGCTGGCGGCGAGCGTCTGGTCCTGGTTGGCGAACGCGGCGCGGCCGGTGACGTCGGCGTAGCCGCGACGCATGCGGTCGGGGGCGAGCAGGGTGTTGCGCGCGCGGGCGCGGATGCGGTGCAGACGCTCGGGCGGCACTGCGTAGCGAGCGCGGCCGTCGCGCGAGGCGCTCGCGCTCACTGCGGCCTGCTCGCCTTCGATGGGAAAGTACTGCCACACCTCCGACAGCCGGTTCTTGAAGTCGTAGACGAAGAAGCGCCAGCCGTCGGAGACGAGGTTGCCCTCGCCGTCGTACGTCAGCACGAGCCCGTTGGCCTGCGTGTAGCGGTGGCTGTTCGGGTCGAGGGTGTACGGGAAGTCCGTCGTCGTGCTGCCCACCGTCTCGCGCACGAGATGGCGGTTCTGGGCCTCGTCGAGCGGAGCCGAGGCGGGCGAGTACTCGATCGCCTTCTGGAAGGTCGTCGCCCCCGCGTACGTGCCCACGAACTGGCTCGGGTCGACACCGAGCTTGGTGCCGGCGAGGCGGTAGTACTCGTCGAGCTGGAACATGTCGCCGCCGCCGGCCGCGACGCCGACGCGGTCGCGCTTGCGCCTGGTGAGATGCCCTTCGAGATCGAAGGTGTGGTCGAAGCGCGAGAGCACCGTGCCGCCGGTGATCCTCTTCGTCTCCAGCGCCGTGAGCCGGCGCAGCGGATCCCAGCCGTGGTCGGTCGTCAGCAGCCACGCGTCCTGCGCCTGCGTGCCCTGCTGCCGCTCCCGCACGCGTCCGCCCACGAAGCGGTAGCGGGCGATGTACTCGTCGGCGCTCGTGCCCGTGCCGCTGCCGTAGCCCCAGGTGCGTCCCAGCCGGTCGAGCTGGAACGACACCGTGCCAGCGCCATCCACGGCAAGCCCGCGGCGCGTCAGCAGGTCCTCCGCGCCTCCGGCGCCGTAGGTGGACCACACGGACAACACAGGCCCCCCGCCGTTCCCCCAGAAGCCGAACTGCTCCTTCGACGTCCGCCCGTACGCATCCTGCCACTGGCTCGCCGTCACCACGTGCGTGCCGTACGTCGTCCCCGCCTTCGTCGTCAGGTCCAGCAGCCCGCCGAACACGTCGTACGCGAAGATCTCCTTCGTCGCCCACTCCGAGTGTCCGTTCAGCGGCGGCTCCGCCCACTGCTCACGCAGGCGGCCGGACTCGTCGTAGCTGCGTTTGATGTTCACGCCGTTGCCGTTCACGATCTGGGTCAGTCGGCTCGCGGCATCGTAGCTGAAGGAATGCGCGTGGGCCGGGCCCGAGGTGTACCCGGGGAACTCCTGCTTCTCCAAGCGCCACGCAAGGTCATGGCGGAATCGCGAGACCTTGCCCACCGAGTCGGTGCGCGTGACGAGGCCGGTGACGAAGTCGATGTCCGTGAAGTTCTCGATCTCACCACCCATCGTGCCGCGCTCGACGCGCTTGCGCAGGTTGCCCTGCGCGTCGAAGGTCCAGCGCAGCTCGGCGCCGAGCGCATCGACGAAGCGTACGAGATCGCCCAGCGAGTCGTGGTGGTACTGGTGTACGACCGACGCCCCGGCCTGCCCCGTCTCCGGTGACTGCTCGACCTGGATCACGCGGTCGAGCAGATCGTGCGTGAGCGCCGTCTCGTACAGCCGTGCCGTGTGGCCCGTGCCCGCCAGCGGTCCGAACTGCCCTGCCACCTGCTCGATCTCACGCTCGGTGAGCTTCAACGGCAGCCCCGTCAACGCGTCGTAGTCGAACGACAACTGGTTCGACAGGCCGGCCGTGTCCGACAGGCGATCGCGTTGCCACACGAGGCGGCCGTACACGTCGAACTGGCGCAGGAAGCCGCGCAGGTACGCAGCGTCCCCCCGCGACTCCTGCAGCCCGGTCTCGATGAGCCGCCCGCCGAGGTCGTACACGTGGATGCGGCGGCTGTCCTCGACCGTCGGCAGGCCCGTACTCACCTTCTCGACGCGATCGAGTTCGTCGTAGGTCACGAGCGTCACGCGCTGCTCCTGGTTGCCCGTCGCCGGTGCCACCACCGCGATCCGGTTGAGCCGCAGATCGCTGTCGTAGCCGAGGTCGAGGCGGTGCAGACCGGCCGGGTCGAACACCTGCGCCACCAGCCCCGTCCCGTGTCGCTCCACCTTCAGCTCGTCTCCGACGTCGTTGCGCACGAAGCGCACCTGCGCATCCTTGTTGTAGAAGACCCGCGACGGCGTCAGCGTCACGGTCACCGAGGCCTGCGACTGGGTCTTGTACAAGAGCCCGTAACCGTCCCAGACGTACGTGGTCACGCCGCCGTTGGGCGAGGTCGCGGTGCTCAGGCGATGGTCGGGAAACCACGCTGTCTGCGTCACCAGCGGCACCTCGGCGGTCGCGGTCACCACGGCCCCGTCGCGCACTGTCCGCGCCACGCGGCCCAGCGGATCGCGCAGCGTTTCGCTCTGCAGCCAAGGCCGCACCCGCGCCGTGCCATCGGGCTCGCGGTTCTCGCGCAGCGAGAGCGCCAGCTCGCCGAAGCGATCCTGCCACGCCTCGGATGCCAGCTCCGGCCCGGTGGCCGTCGCCCGCGCCGTCACGCGGCGCACGCGGCCGAAGCTGTCGACGTCCAGCTTCGTCTCGCGTTGCCCGCCGGTGAGTCCGCGCTTGATCGACGACGGGCGGCCGAGGTCGTCACAGGCGTAGGTCAGCTTCAGGCCCGAGCCCGCCGCCGGCCCGGTCACGCTGTCGACGAAGTACCTCCCCGCCTGCGTCGCGAGCTTGTACGCGAACGTGCTGCTCCCCCCGCCGGGGTGTGTCGTGGTCAGCAGCCGTCCCGTCCCCGGCTCGAAGGTCAGCGTCGCAGTCGACTTGCCCACCGTCGTGTCCGTGCGCGGATCCCGGTAGTTGCGCGTCTCCAGTGTCACGCTCGTCGCCGGGAGCGTCGTCGCCGGCGTGTACGCCACGGTCAGCGCCGGCTCGACCGAGACCCCGTACTGCCCCGACCACCACCGCAGCACGCGCCCGAACACATCGACCTCCACCCGGTGCAGGCACTGTCCCGCCACCCACACCTGTTGGATCGAGTTGTGGTCCCACGCGAAGCCGAACACCCGTCCCGACGGCTCGACGATCGACGACGGCAGCCCGCAGCACGCGTAGTTGATCTGCCAGGTCAGGTCGACGTGGTCCCCGTGGTCGCCTGTGAAGGCATCCGCGTTGCGCGGCGTCATCGTGCCAGCCTTCATCTTCACGAGCGTCACGCGGTACTCGCTCGTGTCCAAAGTCAGGTCCACCTGCCGGCCGCGCGGGTCGGTGTAGGTGCGCGTCGTCGCGCTCGGGTACGCGAATCCGTGCGTGCTCACGCCGCCCTCGGTCTGCGACGTCACGCGCACACCCCAATCGGGGTCGGACGCATAGCCCACCTGCAGGTACGGCACCGCCGGCGCCGGCACCGTCTTGTCCCAGATCTTCGCCAGCTTGCCGAAGCCCTCGTACTCCAGCTCCACCGTTGGCCGCCGCACCACCGCCTCCGCGGCGACGAGCCGCCCATCCGCGTTCGCGTCGTCGATCACCTTCGTCTTGAACCACTCGATCGTCTGCAGGCGCCGGCTCGTGTCGTAGGCGAAGTCGAGCGTCAGGTCGCTCTGCTGCACTGCGACCCCGTCCGCCTGCGGCGGGTCGACCACGTTGCCCGTCGTCACCACGAGGATCTTCGACACGCGCGCCGGCGTGCCCTGGTCCCACTGCAGGTCCACGACCATCCCGCGCGTGTCTGTCATCGACTCCAGCCTCGCCGTCCCGCTCGCGCCATCCCAGGCGTAGGTGATCGCGTTGCCGTAGGGATCGGCCACGCTGCTGCGCACGAAGTTCGTGCTCGTGCCGAGCCGACCGTAGGTGATGCGTCGCCCATCGCGCAGCGTGCGCACGTACTCCACCGCTTGCGTGTTGGGGTCGTAGCTCGCGACGAGCGTGTCCATCGCGCCCACCGGTCCCGCGTACGTCCACGGCCCCGGCCCGCCGTTGCCGAGCGGCAGGCTGTAGCGCACCTCGTGACCATCGCCCCGGGACAGCGACACCGCCGTCGCCCCCGCCGTGCCCGACGACCCCGCCGTCTCCACGAGGAAGTCGTGTCCCGTCAGCACGAACCCTTCGCCGAAGGGCTTCGCGTCGACCGCCGGGTGCACCGCGTTGCTCAGGTACTCGAGCTGCAAGAGCAGCCCCATGCGTTGCGCGTGCGACGGCAGCGCCAGCAGCGTGAAAGGATGCACGAACGCACCCGTCGACGGCGACACCGTCCCGCCCGAGCCCAGTGCGAACGACGCCCCGTACCCATGTGGATGCGAGAACGGCGTGCTCAGCAGCGCCTGCGCCTGCACGAACGCGCCGTCGTCGTACCCCGGCACCGGGATCGACGCCCCACCGCGGATCATCGCGCCCAGGTCGAACGGCTGCGCGCCGATGCGCGCGTGGTTCGCGGCGGGCGGCATGCCGCCCGGGAAGGTCGACAGCGGGTTGAAGATCGCAACGTTGCTGAGCTGATCGCACAGGCTCCCGTCCTGCGCATCCTCGCTGCCACCCGCCGTGTCGCCGGTCGCCGCCGCGTTCACCATGTCGCCTGCCGAGGCACGCTCGTCGACCGGCGGGTACCCGTAGCTCACCGCCGATGGCGCTGGCCCCGACAGCGCCCCCGAGATCCCACCGCCGCCCTTCGCGGCCGGTCCGCTCTTCCCCGGTGCGCCCGGCGGCCCCGCGGGCAGCGCCTGGCGTACCGTTCCGTCAGCCTGTGCGCACAGCGCGGCCGATGGCAGCAGCAGGCTGATCAGGAAGAGGAAGGGAAGGGAAGGGAAGGGAAGGGAAGGGAAGGGAAGGCAACTCGCGTGCCCACGTCCACGTCGTTGATCTCCATCGCGTTCTCCATCGCGCGATCACCGTGCCGCGCGCGACCCGCGTCGTAAAGCGCCCGCACGCTGGATTGTCTCCACTGCACGATCGTGCGGGTTGCTCCCTCAGAAGCTCCTCCCTGCTCAGCAACATCCGGCCTCGTCCGCGCCGCAACCACGCCTGCGACCGTCACGGATGCGGCGGCCGCGGGTGCAGCGAGCCCCGTCCCGCCGTGATCTCGCGCCACGTGGCCGGCGGCGTCGACACCGGCACGTGCTCCATCGTGATGCAGCCCGCGACCGGGCACACCAGCGAACAGAGGTTGCAGCCGACGCACGCGTCCTCGATGACCGCGACCGTGCGCTTCGCGACGCCGCCGACCGAACCGTGCACGACACGCATGGCCTGATGCGCGCCGTCCTCGCAGGCGATGAAGCAGAGGTCGCAGCCGATGCACTTCGCGGGGTCGATCCTGGCGATGGTCTTGTGGTTGAGGTCGAGATCGGCCCAGCTCCTGACGTTGGGCACGGCGCGACCGCGGAAGTCGGCGATGGTGCGCAGCCCCTTGTCGTCCATCCAGTTGGCGAGGCCGTCGATCAGGTCCTCGACGATGCGGAAGCCGTAGTGCATCACCGCCGTGCATACCTGCACGGTCGTGGCGCCGAGTGCGAGGAACTCCGCCGCGTCGCGCCAGGTCCCGATCCCGCCGATGCCGGAGATCGGCAGGGCGCGGGTCTCGCCGTCGCTCGCGATGGCGCTCACCATGTTGAGCGCGATCGGCTTCACCGCCGGGCCGCAGTAGCCGCCGTGGCTGCCGCGGCCGGCGACGTCGGGGCGCGGCGCGAAGGTGTCGAGGTCGACGCCGACGATCGAGTTGATCGTGTTGATGAGGCTCACCGCGTCGGCGCCGCCGCGCTTCGCCGCCCGCGCCGGGTGCGTGACGTCGGCGACGTTGGGGGTGAGCTTGACGATCACCGGCGTGCGCGCGACCTCCTTCACCCACGAGACGATCCGCTCGCAGTACTCCGGCACCTGCCCCACCGCGCTGCCCATGCCGCGCTCGCTCATGCCGTGCGGGCAGCCGAAGTTCAGCTCCAGGCCGTCGGCGCCGGTGTCCTCGGAACGCTTGACGATCTCGTGCCACGCCTCGCGTCTGCTCTCGACCATGAGCGACACGATCACCGCGTGGTCGGGGTAGCGCTTCTTGACCGCGGCGATCTCGCGCAGGTTGGTCTCGATCGGCCGGTCGGTGATCAGCTCGATGTTGTTGAGCCCGATCATGCGCACGCCGGCGTGGTCGACGGAGCCGTAGCGGCTGTGCACGTTCACGATCGGCTGGCCGACCGTCTTCCACACCGCGCCGCCCCAGCCGTGGTCGAAGGCCCGCGCCACCTGGTCGTGGGTGTTCGTCGGCGGACCCGACGCGAGCCAGAAGGGATTGGGGCTCACGATGCCCGCGAGATTCACGCGCAGGTCAGCCATGGGAAGACTCCGTCGCGAGCATCGCGTGGATGCCGGCAGCGGCCCGCTTGCCGTCGGCAGCGGCGTTGACGATCTCCGCGCCGCCGCTCGTGCAGTCGCCGCCGGCGAAGACCTTCTCGTTGTGCGTCTGGCCGGTTCTCGGATCGACCACGACCCGCCCGGCTTCGAGGCGCACACCCGGGAACTGCCGCAGCAGGGCTTCGCGCTTCGTCTGGCCCAGCGCCTTGATGACGACATCGACGTCGAGGGTGTGCTCGCTGCCCGCGATCGCCGACACGCTGCGGCGACCAGAGGCGTCGGGTTCCCCGAGCTGCATGCGCACGCAGGCCACGCCCTCGACGTGCGCGGTCCCGACGATGCGCACCGGCGCGGTCAGGAAGCGGAACTCGCAGCCGTCGGCCTTCGCGAGTTCGTACTCGTAGTCGTACGCGGGCATCTCCGCGCGCGACCGCCGGTAGACGATCGTCACGCGCTCGGCGCCGAGGCGCCGCGCCTGCGTGGCGGCATCGATCGCGGTGTTGCCCGCGCCGATCACCACCACCCGACGGCCGACGCGCAGCTCGGCGACCGGGCGCGTCTTCAGGCGCTCGATGAAGGTCAGCGCGTCGACGACGCCGCGCAGATCCTCGCCCGGCACGCCAAGCGCCTGCGTCTCCCCCAGCCCGACCGCGACGAACACCGCGTCGTAGTCGTCGAGCAGCGCCTGCGCGGTCACGTCGCGACCGATGGTCGTGTTCGAACGCAGCTCGACGCCGAGGTCGAGCACCATCTGGGCCTCCGCGAGCGCGGTCTTTTGCTGCAGCTTGTACTGGGCGATGCCGTAGGTGTTGAGCCCGCCGGGCAGGGGCTTGCTCTCGAAGATCACCACCGCGTGTCCCGCGCGCCGCAGGTCCTGCGCCGCGGAGAGCCCCGCCGGGCCGGCGCCCACGATCGCCACCCGCTTGCCGGTATCCGCACCCGGAACGAACAGGCGCAGCCCCTTCGCCAGCGCGTGGTCGGTGGCGTGCCGCTGGAGCCGGCCGATCTCGATCGCCTTGCGCCCGAGCCCGTGCATGACGCACGCGCCTTCGCACAGGACCTCGACCGGACACGCGCGCGCGCACGAGTGCCCCATCGGGTTGGCGTCGAGGATCGTGCGCGCCGACCCGCGCAGGTTGCCGGTGGCGATCTTGCCGATGAACGAGGGGATGTCGATGTGCGTCGGGCACGCGGTGATGCACGGCGCGTCGTGGCAGTACAGGCAGCGCGCGGCCTCGGCGCGCGCCGCGTCGGCGCTCAGCGGCGGCGGCAGGTCGGCGAAGTTCGCCGCGAACTCCGCGTCGGTGAGCGGTCGGGTCTGGCGATCCTGCGTCATGGTGGGCTGGCGGCGGGCTTCGGCGCGAGGCGCAACGCGATCAGATAGGTGGCCGCGGCGACGAAGAACGCCACGAACCACGCCCACTCGTACACGCCGCGGAAGAAGCTGCCACAGGGTACTGCGCCGAGCGCATCGAGGAACCCCGGCACGTTGGGCGCGATGCCGGCGGCCAGCGCGAAGAGCGCGGCGAGGTGGAAGCCACGGCGATACTCGTACTCGCCGCCGCGCCGGTAGAGGTCTTCGACGTTCAACCGGCAGCGCCGCACGACGAAGTAGTCGGCGATCATCACGCCGCCGACCGCGCCGAGCAGCGCGCCGTAGCCGAGCAGCCAGGTGAAGAGATAGCTGCCGGCGTCGCGGTACAGCTTCCACGGCAGGATCAGGATCCCCAGCACCGCGGTGATGAGCGCGCCGGTACGGAAGGAGATCCGGCGCGGCGCGAGGTTCGAGAAGTCGTTGGCCGGCGACACCACGTTGGCGGCGAGGTTGGTGGTGAGCGTCGCCACGCTGAGCCCGACCATCGCGAATACGGTGACCATCGGCCCGCCGATCCTGCCGATGAGCGCCACGGGGTCGGCGATGCGCTGGCCGTACAGCACCGCGGTGGCGTTGGTGACGACCGCACCGAGGAACGCGAACAGCACCATCGTCGCCGGCAGGCCGAGAGCCTGCCCCACCGCCTGATCGCGCTGGCTGCGCGCGAAGCGCGCGAAGTCGGGGATGTTGAGCGCGAGCGTCCCCCAGAAGGACACCGCGCCGGTGAGCCCGACGCCGAGGACCTTCCCCCAATCGGTAGCTGCATCCGGCCGGGGCTCGGCGAGGAGCGCATCGAGGCTGCCGACGGCGTTCCACGCCCATACGAACAACGCGAGCCCGACCGCGATGAGGAACGGGGCGGCCCACGTCTGCAACACGCGGATCGAGTCGATGCCGCGCCAGATGATCGCGACGTTGAGCGCCCAGAAGAGCAGGAAGCACAGCAGCTCGCCGGTCGTGAGCCCGACCCAGGCGGGCAGAATCGCCGGCAGGTCGAGGGGCGAGCCGAGCAACGCCGCGAGGAGCTGATGGATCGCCGCGCCGCCGATCCAGGTCTGGATGCCGAACCAGCCGCACGCGACGAACGCGCGCATGAGCGCGGGGATGTTGGCGCCGAGTACGCCGAACGGCGCACGCAGCAGCACCGGGAACGGGATCCCGTAGCGCGTGCCCGCGTGCGCGTTGAGGAGCATCGGCCCGAGCACGACCACGTTGCCGAGCCCGACGGAGAGGACGGCGGCCTTCCACGACCAGCCCTGGTCGACAAGGCCGCTGGCGAGCGTGTAGGTCGGGATGCAGACCGCCATGCCGACCCAGAGAGCCGCGATGTGCCAGAGCGACCAGGTGCGCTGCGCGGGGGAGGTCGGCGCGAGGTCGGCGTTGGTGAGGCCGGTGTCGGAGCCGGGGACAGACCCGCCGCTTGGCTGCATTGGAGGAGTGAAGCGGATGGGTCAGGGGGGCACAACGGCGAGGGAGCGGGGAAGGAGACGTCGTGGCGGGAGCGTGTTCGGGCTGGGGCTCCGCAGCGCGGCGCGCTGCGCCGCGCTGCTTGGCTCGGGCTCAGGCTCGTACGGGCGCGGGGAGAGATCGGTGCCATCGAGTGACCTGCCGGATCCCTCTCTCCCCGTTCCCGCCCGTGCCCGTACGAGCCCGAGCCAGCCAGGCGGCTCTGCCGCTCGGCGAGCCCGCGCCTCAGCCCGAAAACCTGACCCCGCACGCTCGTGCGCAGGCCACCGCTGCGGCTTGGGATGTCGCTTCCCCGTCGTCTTGCCGCCACCCCTTGCCGCCCGCAGCTCCGAGAAGACGATGTCGCCCGAGTCGCCATGCCACGCCTGTTCCCGCTGCTCGGTCCACTGGCCCTGGCCGTCGCTCCGCCGGCGCAGACCTACATCGTCGACGCGTCGGGCGCGGGGCACTTCCGCAGCCTGCCGCAGGCAGTCGCCACGGTGCCGAGCGGCGCCGTGCTCCGCGTGCGCGCCGGCGTCTACGACGAGTTCACGATCGCCGGCAAGAGCCTGACGATCATCGGCGACTCGGCGGCCACCGTGTTCGTGTGGTGCGGTGCCGACGTGGTGATCGGGCCGACGCAGCCCGATCACGCGATCCTGCTCATGAGCCTCACGATCTTTCCGGGACCGGACACCGTTCCGCGCAACGTGCGGGTGGTGGGCGCATCCGGTCCGGTGTGGTTCGAAGACCTCACCGTCGGCGACGTCAATCTCGCGATCCCCCCGGCGATGAGCCTGATCTCCGACAGTGGGAACGTGCACTTCGCACGGTGCAGCTTCCTCGGGGAACACGTCGCGGCCGCGGACGCACCGCGAATCCTGGTGCGGTCGTCGTCGGTCGAGTTCGCGGCGTGTCAGGTGGGCGGCCCTGGCGGCCTCGTCGGCATCGCCTCGATCGCGCCGCCGGCGATCCGAGCCGAGGCGAGCCACGTCGTGGCCGTGTCGTCGAGCGTCGCGGGCGGACAGGGCGGGTGGTGCATGGGTGGCCTCTCCTGCCGGCCCGGCACCGGTGGCGCAGCCTTCTCGCTGCGGCAATCGACGCTGCACGTCTACGGCTGCGGTGCGAGCGTGAGCGGCGGCCAGGGTGGCGACCAACTCCTGTCGCCGACCGGAACCGGCGGCGACGGTGGCACGGCCCTCGAGGTCGTCGGCTCGACCGTCCTGCTCGCCGACGTGATTCCGATGGGTGGCGCGCCGGGCAACGGGCCAAGCGGCCAGGGCCGGCCCGGCGTGCCGATCGTGTTCGATGCGGCGAGTCGCGTGCGGTCGGTTCCGACTTCGGGTCCGAGCTGCACCGTGAGCCCGATGCCGCGCCACGGCAGCACCGTCACGCTGACCCTCCGAGGCGCGGGCGGCGAGCCGATGGCCCTGTTGTTCGGCGCGCGGGCACGCTTCGTCGACCTGCCGTCGGTCCTCGGTCTGGGAGCGTTGCTGTGCGAGCCGGCGCTGCTGGTCGGCGGCTTCGTGATCCCCGCGTCCGGTCTCTTCGCGTTGCAGTTGCCGGTGCCTTTGGAGTGGCCCCTCGACCAGCTGGTGCTGGTTCAGCCGCTGACGCTGTCGTCGAGCCCCCCCGAAGCGTGGGCCGGCAACGCGGCGTCGATCGTGGTCCGCTCGTAGCGCAGGCCGCAGCTCGCAACGGCCGACGCGTGGGAGTCAGGACCTGGCCTTGCGCACCGTCACCACGACAGCCGGAGCGTTCGCGTCACGTGCTGCACCAACGATGTCGGGATGCCGAGGTCTGCGGCGAGCCTCGGCCAGGCTGAAAACGCCTCCACGACCTCGTCGAGCAGGCGTCGTTCTCGGCCACGTGGCAGGCCGGCGTAGTCGGCGAGCTGCTTCAGGTCGTCGCGGGTGAAGTCCTGCAGCTTGCCGTTGACGCTGAGCTGGTGGCGCGCCGTGAAGTCGCTGCCCTCGCTGTGGCACAGGTCGTAGGCCGGCGAGAGATCCCAGTTGCCCTTCCGGTCCATCACGAACGCGAAGTTCTTGACGTGGTCGTCCTGATTGCAGCCTACCAGGTTGAACAGCACGCGGCGGAACTGCTGCTCGACGGACGTGTGCGGCACCGCGAGGCGCTTCATGGTCTGAAACAGCTGTTCGTACGACGCGGCGCCGCTCTCGAAGTAGTCGAGGTGGGCGAGCGCGGCGAACGTCTGCACGAAGCGCTTGCCACCGTCCGCCTCACGGTCGAACCGGCGCGTCATGAAGTGGCTGCGGCCGTTCTCCTGCAGCAGACGGCACTCGCTCATCTCGATGCCGCACGCCGCGGCGATGCGCGAGTAGGAGTACTCGAGCAGGCCGTAACCGGCCGGGTCCGCGATGCCCCAGTCGCCGCTGAACGCAACGCCGTCGAACTTGATCAGCCAGTGCTCGAAGCCGGGCGGCAGCTGAGTCTGACCGGAGCGCACCTCCTTGGTCCTTTGGTCGAACGCGATCACGGCCTTGGCACGCGCGCCGCCGGCCGAGGTGCCAACACTGAGGATGTCGAGCAGCGCGCGGTCGCCCGCCTCGCCGCCGAGCCGCGCCGCGAGCGAGTCCTTGGCGGCGAACGCCATCGCCGCCAGTTCGACGAGCTGCTGCACCTCGAGCCTTCGGTCGGCGAACTCGGCCGGTCCGGTCGACGGCCGGAACTCGAGCGCACCCATGCCGCGCTTGCCGGTGTAGCAGAGGCGATCGACGGCGTGGAACTCTTCGCGCGTGCGGCCGGTGCGCGCCAGCCACACGTCGATCAGCCGGTTGCCGTAGCGGTCCGGCAGGCTGTCGGCGAGCAGGCCGGGCAGGCCGTGGAACGAACGCGGCGGCAAGTCCGGGAACTGGTGGATGCGACCCTTCTCGACCGGCATCACGAGCGGCGCCAGCTCGATGCCCGCGGTCGCGAAGGCCGGGTCGTACTCGAAGCGCGCGAAGCGCTCGCCGTGGTCCATCGACACGTAGCCGATCGGCGTGCCCCAGAGGTCGACGGTCGCGGTGGTCATCGCCGTTCGTCCCCCCACACGAAGTCAGGGCCGGTTGGGGGACGCCGCTGTCGTTTCCTGCCGGCGGCCTTGGCCTCGGCCATCGGCGACCGGAAGTTCTCGGGCAGCAGTTGGTCGATCGTCGCGGTGAACTCGAGCGCTTGCAGCAGCCGGAGCCACGAGCCGAGCTTGGCATCGCGTCCGTCCTCGATGCGCCGCAGCGTCGCCGTCCCGATCCCGGCCCGCTCGGCCAGGGCTTCCTGCGCCAGGCCGCGCTGCTTGCGCACCTGGGACAGGCGGCGACCGAGTTCGGCGAGCGTCGCCGGGGTGGGCGTCAGCGATTCGATCTTCATGGGATCGTGTGTGATCGAAAAGGGGCGGGGATGGCTGCAAAACGATCGTATGTGATCGATATCGAGGTCGGTCCGGTCACGACTGAAGCGATCGTTAGTGATCGATTCTAGCACCATGGCGCCAAGAACCGATCACACGAGATCGGATCATGGTCAACTCCCGACGACAACGGCGTTCTGCGCGCGAGCGGCGCCAACCGTCCCTCCCGCATCGCCCCCCTTGCCGAGTGCCGTGGGCGAGGTCTCATCCCCGCGATCCGTGGACTGCACCGGGACGGGCGTGGGGTGCGCGGCGGCCGTCGCCCTACTTCACCGCCGCCAGCGCCGCATCCAGCAGCCGGCAGCCCTCGTCGAGTTCGCTCTCCGTCACCAGGAGCGACGGCGCGATGCGCAGGCAGTTGCCATGGAGGCCGCCCTTGCCGATCAGCAGGCCGTTGCGCACAACGGCGGACGACGCGGAGGCTCCGGACCGCATGAACGGAGGGGTGTTCATCCCCCGATGAGCACGGTCACCGCGTCGGAGACCACGACGCCCGCCGCGTTCGCGCCGGGATCGACCAGCGCCGCCTGCTGGTGGAAGACCACCCCGGCCAGCGCCGGGTCCTTCGCGATCGGCAGACTCGCGGCGCCTGCGGTGATCGGCAGCA
>CAYQMF010000072.1:0-33270 GCA_964418595.1 uncultured candidatus Brocadiaceae bacterium | reverse complement strand
CTGTCGTCGTTGTGGAAGTGGCCGCCGAAGCCCTTCTGGTAGGCGTAGCCGGCGATGCGCACGACCATCGGGTTGCTGTAGCGTCCGTCGCTGAAGAACTGCAGCGACGCCGCCTCACCGCGGATCTGGTCGAGCGCGTTGTGCACGTAGGCGAGGTACTGGATCTCGGGGATCGGCAAGCAGCCGGCCTGCCCCGCGCCCTGGGCGAGGCCGAGGATCGTGGTCTCGTCGAGGATGGTGTTGAACACCCGGCCGGGCCCGATGGCGTCGAAGAGGCCGTCGGTGACGTGGTACACGCCGCCCTTCCGGGCCACGTCTTCGCCGAAGACCATGGCGTTGGGAACCGCGACCAGCAGATCGCGCAGCGCCTGCGCCAGGCGGAACGCGAGATGCCGCGGCCGGTCGTCGTCTTCGGGGAGCTTGCCGGCGAACGCCTTGCGTCGCAGGGCGTCGGCGCCGACCTCCGGCACGAGGTCGGTCGCCTGCGGCAGCGCGAGCGGCGCCATCACCTCTGCGGCGGTCGCGAGCTTGCGCCGGGTCATGGCCTCCGCGCCAGCGCGCGCGATGCGTCCCGCCATGTCCGCATACAGGGCCTGCATGCCGTCGCGGTCGATGGCGCCCGTCGCCAGCAAGAGATCCGCGAAGCAGAGCATCGGATCGAGCCGCTCGCGCGCCTCGATGGTCTCGAGCGACTGGTAGGTCGTCTCCACGTCGCTGCCCGCGTGCCCCATCAGGCGCACGGTCTTCAAGTGGAAGAACACCGGCCGCCGGGTCTGCCGGCAGTATGCGATCGCGGCGCGCGCGACGTCGTAGGTCTGCGCGAGGTCGCGGCCGTCGGCGGCGAAGTAGCGCAGGCCGGCGCGTGTCGAGAAGCTGCGCGCGATGTAGTCCTGCGGGGTCTTCACGGAGATGCCGATGCCGTTGTCCTCGCACGCGAAGAACACCGGGCACGGCTGGCTCTGCAGGGTGGCTGCGGCCGCGGCGTTCAACCCCGCCTGGGCAGTCGCGTGGTTGGCCGACGCGTCGCCGAACGAGCAGTAGGCGATCGAGTCGTAGGGCACCGGGCACGGCAGGCCCAGCCGTTGCAGCCGCGCGAGCGTGTAGGCGAAGCCGAATGCCTTGGGCAGGTGACTCGCGATCGTGCTCGTCTGCGGCGGGATCCACTGCGTGCTGCTGCCAAGCACCTTGTGGCGGCCGCCGGAGACGGGGTCTTCCGCCGACGCCGTGAACGAAAGCATGGCGTCGAACACGGGCGTTTCGCTGCGCCCGAGCCGTTGCCGCGCCGCCACGAACGCTCCGGAGCGGTAGTGCAGGAACGCCGGGTCGGTCTCGCGCAGCAGGTGGCCGAGCACCGCGTTGGCTTCGTGGCCGCTGCTGCCGATCGTGTAGAAGGACACGCCCTGGTCCTTGAGGCGCCGCGACTCGAGGTCCTGCAGGCGCGACTGCAGCATCGCCTCGAAGAGCCGCACCGCCGTGCGTCGGCTCAGCGTCGACCCCGGCGCGATCGGCGCCTCCATCGGGCCGACCCGATCGGGGTCGGGGCCTGGATGCTCGGCCAGCAATTGGACGAGCCGGTGTTCGACGGCGCTCTCGCGGCGGATGGACATGGGCGGGGGCATCCTAAGCGTCGAGCGGTCGGCGACTTTCATCCTCGTTGCCGGCGCCGATCGCAGCGCGCCGTCCGATCGCCGCCTTGGTTTTCGAGTGCCCGCCGCACAGCATGGCGGCCCGCGATGCCCGCAGCAGACCCAGCGAACGACGCCTGCCTGCTCTGTGGCGGGCAGCGGTTCACCCAGTTGCTACGCTCGCAGGCGATCCTCGCCTGTCGCTTCTGGCGTTGCCGCGAGTGCACGCTCCTGCAGATGCGACCCCGGCCGTCGACGGCCGAGCTCTTCGACTTCTATCAGGCGTACGACGTGGTCGGCGAACGCGACCCGTACTTCCGCGCGCTGTGGGGCCCAGACGCCCTGTCGACGCCGGAGGGGAAGGCGATCGTCGCGCGCGCGCAGTGGCTGCTGGCCTTGCAGCCGCGACCGCAGCGCGTGCTCGAGGTGGGGTCGGGCCACGGCCTCTTCCTCGAGGCACTCACCGCTGCCGGCGTGCACGCCGAAGGCGTCGAGCTGAGTGCCCGCGCTGTGGAGAAGAGCCGCCGGGCACACGGCGTGCACGTCCACGCCGGCACGCTGCAGTCCATGCCGCCCGCGACCTTCGATGCGATCGCGATGTGGGACCTCCTCGAGCACGTGTCGGATCCGGCAGGGCTCGTGGCCGAGGCCGCCGCGCGGCTGACCCCCGGCGGCGTCCTCGTCCTCGAGACTCCCGACGAAGCCGCGCTGCTCGACCGGATCATCATCGCGCTCGGTCGGCTCGGCGTCCGTTGGCCCGCCGAGCACTTCTACGGGCTCCACCACATCGTCCTGTTCCGGCGTGCCACGCTGCGCCGCCTGCTCGAGTCCGCGGGCTTGCGCGTGGAAGCGATCGAAGGCGCATCCACGGATCCCGGCCGCACGTTCCGCGGCACGGGTCTGCGCGATCGCGCCGCGCGCGCGTTCCTGTGGGCACTGGCGCTGGTCGCGCGCTGCACCGGGCGGCAGAACAAGATGATCGTCACGGCGCGCAAGCGTTGAGGGCAGAGCGGAGGCGGGCCGATTGGACTTTCGCGTCCGCTCGCACGACCATGCCACGAACACGTGCCGTTGCTCGCCTCTCTCGATCCGATCCTCTTCGACGTCGCCGTCCTGTTCGGCCTGTGCGTCGGCGTCGTCGTCGTCTTCCATCGGCTGCGCCTGCCGCCGATCGTCGGCTTCCTGCTCACCGGGGCGCTGATCGGGCCGAACGCGCTCGGGCTGGTCGGCCATCAGGAACTCGTCGACCAGCTTGCAGAGGTCGGCGTCGTGATCCTCCTCTTCTCCGTCGGGATGGAGCTGCCGCTGCGCCATCTCAGCGAGATGAAGCGCGCGCTCCTGGTCGGCGGCGGCCTGCAGATGGTGCTGACGCTCGGCTTGGGCGCGGCCGGAGCGCTGCTCGGCGGCCTGTCGCTGGGAGCGGCGATCCTGCTCGGGCTCCTGCTCATGATGTCGAGCACCGCCGTGGCGCTGAAGCTGCTCGCCGACCGCGGTGAACTGAACTCGCCGTCGGGTCGGCTCGGCGTCGCGGTGCTCGTCGCGCAAGATCTCGCCGTCGTGCCGGTGATCCTGCTCCTGCCGCTGCTGGCCGGGAAGGGCGACAGCGCGCTCGCGACCCTGGGCAACACCGGGCTCGCGTTCCTCGGGCTGGTCGTCGTGTTCGTGGCGGGCAAGGTGCTCGCGCCGCTCCTCATGGATCAGGTCACGCGCACGCGCAGCCGCGAGGCGTTCGTGCTCGCGCTCATCGGGCTGTGCCTCGCGATGGCGGTCGCCACCGGCCACCTCGGGTTGTCGCTCGCGCTCGGCGCGTTCCTCGCCGGCGTCGTGCTCGCCGACTCCGACTACCACCACATGGCGGTCGCCGAGGTCGCGCCCATCCGCGACGCGCTCAGCAGCCTGTTCTTCGTGTCGATCGGGATGTTGTTCGACCCGCATGTGCTGGTCGAGCGCCCGTTCGCGCTGCTCATCGCGCTCGCGGCGGTGATCGTCGGCAAGGCCGCGGTCCTGGTGGTGGTGGGTCGCGTCCTCGGCCGACCCACGTGGCTCGGCCTGCGCACCGGTCTGCTGCTGGCGCAGGTGGGAGAGTTCTCGTTCGTGATCATGCAGATCGCCGACAGGAGCCTGTTGCCGGAGCGCTGGCGCGAAGTGTTCCTGGCCGTGGCGGTGCTGTCGATCGCCGCGACGCCGCTGCTGTACGGCCTGAGCAAGTACCTGCGGCGCGGCGCGGCCCCAGGGGAAGGCACGCACGCGGCGCCGGCGCGCGCGCAGCACGCGATCGTGGTCGGGTTCGGACCGACGGGCCGGGCGGTCGCCGACGCCCTGGACCAGCTCGAGCTGCCGTTCGTTGCGATCGAGATGAACGCCGCCACCGTCAAGACCGAGAAGGAGCGCGGGATCGACATCTTCGTCGGCGACTCGACGCGCGACCCGGTGCTCGTGGCCGCGGGCATCATGCGCGCGCGCGTCCTCGTGCTGGCGATCAACGATCCGGCTGCAACCCGCAACACCGCGGCGTTGGCCCGCCGGCTCGCTCCGGGACTCCACATCGTGGCGCGCGCTGCCTTCCTCGGCGAGGTCGCCGGTCTCGAGCGCGCCGGCGTGAACGAGGTCGTGCCCCAGGAACTGGAGACGGCAGTCGAGATCACGGCGCGGACGCTGCGGGCCTTCCTCGTCCCCGACGACGAGATCGAGCACCGCGTCCGCGCGGTGCGACAGACTGTGCCGGGAAACACGAAGGTCGCGCCGGCGGCCGCGATGGCGCCGCTCGACGTCGGCTGCATCCTGCCGAACATGCGGATCGAGATCGCCCAGGTGCAGGCGGCCAGCGCGGCGGATGGGCACTCGCTGGCGGCGTTGCAGTTCCGCCGGCGCACCGGCGTCACCATCATCGCGTTCAAGCGCGGCGACGAGGTGGCGACGTCCATCGACCCGGAGCGGCCCCTGGCTGCCGGCGACGTGCTCGTGATGATCGGCGCGGTGACCCAACTGCGCGAGGCGACGGACTTGCTGCGCGGGACGGCGAGGGTGACGGTGGAATCGTGAGCCGTCCGCCGATACCGGGCGACCGGCCGGTCGCGGTCGCCGACCGGATCGTCGCGCTCGACGTGCTCCGCGGCATCGCCGTGTTCGGGATCCTGTTCGCCAACATCCCGTACATGGCACTCGCCGGGATGGTGGCGGATCAGACCGGGCAGTTCGTGGGTGCGGGTCCGCTGGACGCGGCCGCCAAGCACCTCGTGCTGTTCGTCGTCGACACCAAGTTCGTCACCCTGTTCTCGTTCCTGTTTGGTGCCGGCCTCGCGCTCATGGCCGAGAAGGCCAAGGGCCGCGGCGCGAAGTTCACCTCGATCTACCGGCGCCGACTCACGGCCCTGCTCGGCTTCGGCATCGCGCACGCGACGCTGATCTGGTTCGGCGACATCCTCGTGCTCTACGCGCTGCTCGGCTATCTGGCGATGTTGTTCCGCGGCTGCCGGGTGCGCACGTTGCTGTGGTGGGCGAGCGGCCTGCTCCTGGTGAATGCCTTGCTCTGGGTTGCGATCGGCCTGCTCGATGTCAACGAGATCGCCGACGTGCCGGTCGGTGCCGATGGCCAGCCGCAGACTCTCGCCGCGTACACGGCAGCGACCGCCGGGCGCTACGCCGAAGTCTTTGCGTCGGGCGACTTCCTGCGGATGGTGGCCGCGCGCACTCCGATCTGGCTGAAGACCGCGGTGTCGACCCTCCTCTTCATGTTCCTGCGCACGCTCGCGCTCTTCCTGCTGGGCATGGCCGCCGTGAAGGGTGGCCTGTTCCAGAGCGCGGTCGCGGCGCGTCGTCTGGTCGTGTGCGGGCTGGTCGTCGGTCTGCCGCTACAGATCACGTGCTCGCTCGCGACGGCCGTCGAGCCGTGGGGCGCCCTGCCGCTCGGCACGCTCTACGGAGCCGGCCTCGGCCTCGCCGCGGCGTACCTCGGCCTCGCCCTGCAGTGGTCGGCGGCGGATCGCCTGCGTCCTCTGCATGCGGGGCTCGCGGCAGTGGGGCGGATGGCGTTCACCAACTACATCGGCCAGAGCGTGTTGACCGGGATCGTGTTCAACTACTGCGGTCTGTTCGATCGGCTCGACCGGGCGACGCTGGTGCCGGTGGCCGTCGCCGTGTGCGCGCTGCAGCTCGCGGTGAGCGCCGCGTGGCTGCGCCGCTTCGAGATGGGCCCCTTGGAGGCGCTGTGGCGACGCCTCACCTACGGTCCGCGGGCGTGACGCCCGCCACGGGATCTGGAAAGCCATCCGACGGTGGGCGGCCCGTTGCCGGCGGGCACCCGCGTGGGGACGATGTGGCGCATTGTCGACCCGGAGTCACTGCATGAACCATCGATCCATCACGGCACTCACGTTCGGACTGCTTCTCATCGGCTGCGCCACGGAGCGCCATCGCACCGTCGAAACCCACGAGGTCGAGTCGGCGAGCCGACCCTACAACGGCCCGCGGCACCCGCTGGCGATCGGCAAGTTCAAGAACACGTCCACCTATCTCACCGGGGTGTTCGCCAGCGACACGGATCAGCTCGGCAGCCAGGCGCGCACGATCCTCAAGACGCATCTCAGCCAGACCAACCGCTTCCAGCTCGCCGACCGCGACAACATGGCGGAGCTCGAAGGTGAGGCGAAGAGGTCGGGCGAGACGCAGGCGCTGGTCGGCGCGCGCTACGTGGTGACCGGCGAGGTCACGGAGTTCGGGCGCAAGGAGACCGGCGACAAGCAGGTGTTCGGCATCGCGGGGCGGGGCAAGACGCAGGCCGCGTACGCGAAGGTCTCCGTCAACATCGTCGACGTGAAGACTTCGCTCGTCGTGTACTCGGTGCAGGGCGCCGGTGAATACAGCCTCAGCAACCGCGAGATCCTCGGCACCGGCTCGACCGCGGCCTACGACTCGACCCTCAACGGCAAGGTGCTCGACTTCGCGATGGTCGACGCCGTGAACAAGCTCGTGCACGGGCTGGAGTCGGGCGCGTGGTCGGCCGGAGGATCGTGACGCGCGGCCTCGTCGTCGCGCTCCTCGTGCTGACGACGGGCTGTCAGAGCGAGCTGTATCGCTGGGGTGACTACGACGCCTCCGTCGCGCGCATGTACGCGACCAGCGGCGGCTACGACCCTGCCGCCGAGATCGACCGGCTCGCGCGGCAGGTGGAGGAAACGGAGCACCGCGGCCAGCGTGTGCCACCGGGCCTGCGTGCCCACGTCGGGTATCTCGTGATCGAGGCCGGCAACCTGGAGCGTGGCGTCGGGTATCTGAACGCCGAGAAGACCGCCTATCCGGAGAGCGCCGCATTCGTCGACGGGATGCTCGCGCGTCTGGCGGGGAAGGCGAAGTGATGCGCGACCTCGTCGCCTTCGCGCTGGTCGCGGTCGCTTCGGTCGCGTGCGCGGGCAAGCCGTACGACTACACCGCGTACCTCACGCACATGCCGAAGTCGATCCTGGTGCTGCCGCCGGTGAACGACTCGATGGAAGCCACGGCGTCGAGTGCCTTCCTCGCCACCGTCACCCGCCCGCTCGCGGAGCGTGGCTACTACGTGTTCCCGGTCGCGGTGGTCGAGGCGTTCCTGCGCCAGAACGGGAGACCCACTCCGGCCGACATGCACGCGGTCGAGCCGGCGAAGCTGCGCGAAGTGTTCGGCGCCGACGCCGCGCTCTACATCCACATCAAGGACTGGGGCACGACCTATCAGGTCCTGGCGAGCCGCTCGCGCGTGCTCACCGAGTGTCGGCTGGTCGACCTGCGCACGGGCACGATCCTGTGGGAGGGGTCCGGCGTGGCGGTGAACAGCTCCGGAGACAGCGGCGGGGGGCTCGTCGGGATGGTCGCAACGGCGGTCGTGGCGCAGGTGGCGTCGTCGGTGCACGACCCCTGCCCCGACCTCGCGCGGCAGGCCAACGCCACGCTGTTCGCCCACGACGGCCGCGGCCTCCTGCTCGGCCATCGCCAT
The DNA here is from genome assembly GCA_964418595.1 of uncultured candidatus Brocadiaceae bacterium. GTDB lineage: Bacteria > Planctomycetota > UBA1135 > UBA1135 > UBA2386 > CAYQMF01. The sequence goes on along the minus strand of CAYQMF010000072.1, from coordinate 25,677 downwards.
CCCGGCTACGAGGAGGACCAGGTCAAGCGCCGGGCTGCGGCCACCGGCCGCGATGGGCAGTAGTTGCCCACCGACGTAGCCCCGGTCCCGACGCACGGAACAAGACTGGTCGCCCCGTGGTTGCCGTCGAGCCGCGGCCGCGCGATCGTGGCGGCAAATGCGCTCGATCCTCCTCGATCTCACGCGCCGCTACCTGGAGCCGCACCGCGCGTACCACGCGCTCCCGCACATCGCCGACATGCTGCAGCGCGGGCGCGACCTGCAGCTCACCGACGTGCAGATCGCGGCGATCTGGTTCCACGACGCGGTGTACGACTCGCAGCGGAAGGACAACGAGGCGCAGAGCGCAGCGCTGGCGGTGACGAGCCTGACCGCCGAGGGTTGGGCCCCACGCGACGTGCAGCTCGTGGAGCGCATCGTGCTCGACACCGAGAAGCACGTGCCGTCCGTGCCGGAGGCGGAGGTGGTGATCGACCTCGACCTCGCGTCGCTGGCGCTGCCGTGGGAAGGCTTCACCGCCAACACTGCCGCGGTCCGCGCCGAGTTCCTGCACGTGCCGGAGGCCGACTTCCGGGCCGGACGCGCCGCGTTCTTCGCGCGCATGCTCGAGCGCAAGCAGTTGTTCTGGACGCCGTACGGTCGCGCGCTCGAGGCGCAGGCCCGCGCCAACCTGGCTCGGGGCCTGCGCGAACTCGGCTGAGCGACGGCGCTTCCTCAGTTGCCGCCAGGCGCCGGCGCGACCTTGCGCAGGTACACCCACACGAACCCGTGGCTGTCGCTCTGCGGCTCGAGGGGTCGCAGCTCTTCCCAGATCGCAGAGTAGCGCTTGGAGAGTTCCTCCATCGCGGCCTGCGCGTCGGCCTCGCCCTTGTTCTTGCGCACGTTCTCGTACGCCTCGCCCATCTTCTGGCTCATCGCATCGCGCTCCTTGCGGAGTTCATCGCGCCGCGCTTCCTGCTCGGCGGTGAGTTCCGGCGGCGTCTGCGCCTGCTGCACGTAGTCGCCGACCAGGATGTCGAGCTGACCGTCGCCGTTCCAGTCGGCGACGTGCACCTTGGTGCGCACGCCATAGCCCTTCGGTGCGCCCCCGACCGGGATCGCGTCCCAGCCCTGCACCGACCTCGGCAGCAGTTCGACCGCGGCCGCGAACTCCGGCGCACCGGCCTTGCCGACGTTGCGGAAGAACGCGACCTCGCCGTCGTCGCTGCCGACGATCAGGTCGAGACGCCCGTCGCGGTCCCAGTCGACCGCCACCGGACCCGCGTCGCCCGACACCTTGAGCGCGCTCTTGCCGGCCATCACCGGATGGCGCTCCTTGCCGAACACGGGCTTGGTCTTGCTGCCGACGTTTTCGATCCGCGTCACGCCGCCGGCGATGTTGCCCACCAGCAGGTCGAGGTCGCCGTCGCTGTCCCAGTCGAACATGCACGGCACGGCAGCCAGGCTGTTCATGTCGGGCTCGTCGTCGCTCACCCACGGCTTGCCCGCGTGCAGGTCCTTGCCGTCGGTGTCGACGAGCTTCTGGCCCTCGGCGAACTCACCCTTCCCCGTGCCACGGAACCAGTAGATGTTGCCCGGCCAATACGAGCCGGTGATCACGTCGTCGTGCCCATCCGCATCCAGGTCCACGAACTGTGGACTGAAGCCGACGCATCAACCTGCGGGGGTGGTGGCCACCCGGCCGCCGGCCTGGAACCACGCGTGCGGCGCGAAGTCGGGCTTGGCGTTCGTGCCGACGTTGCGATAGATGCGCATCTTGCCCTCGCCGAACTGGCCGACCAGCAGGTCCCGCTTGCCGTCGCCGTCGATGTCGTAGAGGTAGGGGGCCGCGTGGCCGACGTCGGTGTCGACCCACGCATCCTGCGCCTTGACGCGGAAGGGGGCCTCGAAGGACTGCGCGGTGGCCGTTGCTCCGGCCACTGCGCACGCGAGTGCGATTCTCATGCTCATGCCGTTCTCCTGCGCGCCTGGCGCGCGAATGGACGGCGCGAGTCTAGCGACGAAGCGGGGTGCTGGTGCGCAGTGGGCACGATTCCCGAGCGGCTGCGGCGCAACCGTCACGCTCTCGCCGCCGCGGAAGTGCCATGGCGCGTGCGGCCCCCTACGCTCGCCTGTCGACTCCCACCCTCCTGCCTGTGTTTCGCCGTCTGATCCTCACGCTCCTCGTCCTCGGTGGCGTCGCCGCCGCGATCTGGTTCACGGCACGTCCCAAGCCCGTGACGGTCGAGCTCCATGTGGTCGCGCGAGGCACGGTCGAGGCCACCGTTGCCAACACGCGCGCCGGCACGGTGCAGGTGCACCGCCGTGCAAGGCTCGCGCCGTCGATCGGTGGGCAAGTGAGCCGGTTGCTGGTCGGGGAGGGCGATCGCGTGGCCGAGGGGCAGGTGCTGATGGAGCTGTGGCACGCCGACCTGAATGCGCAGCTCGCGCTCGCCGAGAGCGAGGCGGCACGCGCGACAGCGGCGGTGGAGGAGGTGCGGCTGCGGGCAGAGCTGTCGGAGCGCGAGGCGCAGCGTCAGCTCGAACTGCAGGTGCGCGAGGTGGCGGCCGAGCAGCGGGTGGACCGCGCGGTGAGCGAGGCGAAGGCACTGCGGGCGGCGCAGCACGCGGCCGAGGCCGAGGCCGCGGTGCGACGCAGCCAGATCGACGTGGTGAAGGCGCAGCTCGAGCGCACGGTGCTGAAGGCGCCTTTCGCCGGGATCGTCGCCGAGGTGAACGCCGAGCTGGGCGAGTTCGCGACGCCGTCGCCGGTGGGCATCCCCACGCCGCCGGCCGTCGATCTGATCGACGACTCGGCGCCCTACGTATCGGCGCCGATCGACGAAGTCGACGCGGCGCGCGTGCAACCGGGGATGGAAGTGCGGGTGACGTTGGACGCGTTCCGGGGTCGCGCGCTCCCTGGCCGCGTGCGCCGTGTGGCGCCCTACGTGCTCGACCGCGAGAAGCAGGCGCGCACGCTCGAGGTGACCGTCGACCTCGTCGACCCGCCGCGCGAGCTGGTGCTGCTGCCGGGCTACTCGGCCGACATCGAGGTCCTGCTCGAGCGCCGCGCCGACGTGCTGCGCGTACCGAGCGAGGCGCTGCGCGAGGGCAACAAGGTGTTCGTGCTCGGCGTCGACGGCGTGCTCGCCGAGCGCGACCTCCGGATCGGACTCGCCAACTGGCGCTTCACCGAGGTCACCGGTGGCCTCGAACCCGGCGCGCGCATCGTCACTTCGCTCGGCCGCCCTGGCGTCGCCGCCGGCGCCCGCGCCGTGGAAGCCCAGTGATCGACACGCTGCGCGGGGTCGAACTGCGCGCGGTGCAGCGCGTGTTCCGGGTTGGCGACGCCGAGGTGCACGCGCTGCGCGACATCGATCTGCGCATCGCGCCGGGAGAGTACGTGTCGCTGATGGGGCCTTCGGGCTCGGGGAAGTCGACGCTCCTGAACGTGATCGGCCTGCTCGACCGACCGAGCGCGGGAACCTACCTGCTCGACGGCGAGGACGTGACGTCGCTCGACGACCAGACGCAGGCGCGCGTGCGGCGCGAGAAGGTCGGCTTCGTGTTCCAGTCGTTCCATCTCGTGGCGCGGCTGACCGCCGCGCAGAACATCGAGCTGCCGCTGGTGCTGGCCGGCGTCGCCCCGGCCGAACGGCGTGAACGTGTCGCGGCGCAGCTCGCGGGCTTCGGCCTGCGCGACCGGGCACACCATCTCCCCGACCAGCTCTCTGGCGGCCAGCGCCAGCGCACGGCGATCGCGCGCGCGACGATCACGCGGCCGGCGGTCGTGCTGGCCGACGAGCCCACCGGCAACCTCGATCGCGCCACCGGCGACGACGTCGTCGGCGTGCTCGAGCACCTGCACGACGACGGCATCACGCTCATCGTCGTGACCCACGACCCGGCGCTCGGCCGCCGCGCGCACCGACGCCTGCGCATGGACGACGGCCGGATCGTCGGCGACGAAGGGGCCGGCGCGTGAGGCTCGCCGACCGCGTCGGCTTCGCCGTGCACAGCCTCGTCGCCAGCGGCTGGCGCACCGTCCTCATCCTGGTGGCGATGGGCATCGGCGTCGCCGGCGTCGTGCTGCTGACGTGGCTCGGCGAAGCGGGCCGCACCTACATCACCGACCAGTTCGCGCAGCTCGGCACCAACCTCGTGATCGTGCTGCCGGGGCGCGCCGAGACCACCGGCGGCGCGCCGCCGCTGCTCGGCGCCACGCCGCGGGACCTCACCCTCGACGATGCGCTCGCGCTGGAGCGCAGCAGCGCGGTGGCGAAGGTCGCACCCATCATCGCGGGCAGTGCGATGGTGTCGTGGGGCGCGCGCGAGCGCGAGGCGATGCTGCTCGGCTCCACCGCCGAGCTGCTGCCTGTCCGCCACCTCACGCTCGGCAGCGGCCAGTTCCTGCCCGAGGGCGACCCGCGCGCCGGCAGTGCGGTGTGCGTGCTCGGGGCCACGTTGCGGCGCGAGCTGTTCGGCGCCGAGCCGGCGCTCGGCGAGTGGGTGCGCGTCGGCGATCGCCGCCACCGTGTGGTCGGCGTGCTGTCGTCGAGCGGCCGGTCGCTCGGCACCGACCTCGACGAGATGATCGTGCTGCCGGTGGCGTCGGCGCAGGCACTCTTCGACAGCGAAGGTCTGTTCCGTGTGCTGATCCAGGCGCGCAGCCGCGAGGCCGTGGCGCAAGCCGTCGACGACGCGCGCGCGATCCTCGCCGAGCGCCACGAGGGCGAGGACGACGTCACCGTGATCACGCAGGAGGCCGTGCTCGCCACCTTCGACGGCATCCTGCGCGCCGTCACGCTGGCGGTCGCCGGCATCGCCGCGATCAGCCTGTTGGTGGCTGGCATCCTCATCATGAACGTGATGGTCGTGGCCGTGTCGCAGCGCCGCGCCGAGGTCGGACTGCTGAAGGCGCTGGGCGCGCCAGCGCGGCGGATCCGCGGCCTGTTCCTGTGGGAGGCGTGGCTGCTGTCGCTGCTGGGTGCGGGCCTCGGGCTCGCGCTCGGCGAAGCCGTGAGCCGCGTCGTGCCGTTGTTCCAGCCGGTGCTCGCGCCCGGCACGCCGTGGTGGGCCGCGACCGCGGCGCTCGTGGTCGCACTCGTGATCGGCACCGGCTTCGGCGTCCTGCCGGCGGCGCGCGCGGCGCGCCTCGACCCGGTCCTGGCCCTGGCGAGGCGGTGACCCGTGCGCGTGCGCGATGCATTCCGCTTCTCGCTCGATGCCGTGCGCGCGCAACGCCTGCGCTCGCTGCTCACCGCGCTCGGCATCGCCGTCGGCATCGCCGCGGTCGTGCTGCTCACGTCGCTGGGCACCGGCTTGCAGCGTTTCGTGCTGGCCGAGTTCACCCAGTTCGGCACGAACCTGCTGGCGGTCACGCCGGGCAAGACCTCGACCTTCGGCGTGTCCGGCGCGCTCATCAACACGGTGCGGCCGCTCAGCCTGCAAGATGCGCAGGCGGTCACCGAGCTGCCGTGGGTGCGTGCCGTGCTGCCGATGGTCACCGGCAACGCGGCGGTGAAGGCGCAGGCCCGCAGCCGGCGCGCCGCGGTGTACGGGGTGGGTCCGCGCATGCCGGAGGTGTGGCGCTTCGAGGTCGGGCTCGGCTCGTTCCTGCCCGACGACGGGTTCGAGTCGGCGCGCGCCTTCGCCGTGCTCGGCAGCAAGCTCCGCCATGAGCTGTTCGGGGATCACAACCCGCTCGGCGAGCTGGTGTACGTCGGTGGCCAGCGCTTCCGCGTGGTCGGCGTGATGGCGCCGAAGGGCCAGTTCCTCGGCATCGACCTCGACGATGCCGCGTACGTGCCTGTCGCGCAGGGTCTCGAACTGTTCGATCGCGATGGGCTGATGGAAATCGACGTGTTGTTCGAGGGCGCCGACGGTAGCGAGGTGCGAACCGCGGTGGAACGCGTGCTGACCGCGCGGCACGGCAGCGTCGACTTCACCGTCACGGCCCAGCAGCAGATGCTCGACGTGCTGGGCACCGTGCTGTCGGTGCTGACGCTCGGCGTGGCCGCGCTCGGTTCGATCTCACTGCTCGTGGGCGCGGTCGGAATCCTCACGATCATGACCATCGCACTGCGTGAGCGCATGAGCGAGCTGGGGCTGCTGCGCGCGCTCGGCGCGACGCGCGGACAGTTGCTGCGCCTGTTCCTCGGCGAGGCGGCGATGCTCGCCGCACTCGGCGGGGCGCTCGGGTTGCTCCTCGGGTTCGGCGTGGCCTGGACGCTGCACGCGCTCGTGCCGGCGCTCCCCGTGGCGACCTCGCTGGTGCACGCGCTGATCGCCGAGGTGGTGGCGGTGGCCATCGGCCTCGTCGCGGGCGCCTTGCCTGCGCTGCGCGCCGCGAGGCTGGATCCGATCGAGGCGCTGCGCGCCGAGTGAGCGGCACGCGTTCGCGTGCCGCGAGCTCAGCCGCCCAGGCATGTCTCGGACTCGCGTCGACCAGCCCGACCCAATACCCTGCCGCGAGTGCACACCACGTCTGCGGAAGCACTCACATCGGGGATGAGCACCCGCAGCAGGATCCTGGTCGGGCTGATCGGGTGCCTGACCGTCGCGTGGCTCGTGCGCTGCGCCTTCACGTGGGGGCCGTGCTACGACGAGTGGTGGCACGTCTGGATCGGTGAGGCGCGCACCTGGGCGCACCTGTGGCGCGAACTGCACGTCGAGACGCACCCGCCGTTGTCGCACCTCGGCGTCGCGATCCTCTCCGAGCCTGGCGACGCGATCCAGTGGGCGCGGCTCGTGGCGATCGTGCCTGCCGCGTGCACGCCGCCGCTCTGGTTCGCGGTGGCGAGGCGGTTCGGCGTTTCGGTGCCGAGTGGTCTGCTCGTGGCTGCGGCGATGGCGGGCGCGCATGCGTTCGCGGGGATGGGGATCGTGGTCCGCGGCTACGCGCTGGCCGCCGGGTTCATGGTGCTGTGCCTGTGGGGTTGCGCCCCGTTCGTGACCTCGCCGCGGTCGGCCCGGCGCCGCGATGCCTGGGCCGGAGCGATCGGCGCGGTGGGTGCGGTGTGGTCGATCTACACGGAGGGGATCGTGGTGGTCGCGCTCGTCGTGGCGGTCCTGCTGTCGCTCGCCGGCGACGCGGAACACCGCCGTGCCCTGCACGACGCCCTGCGCCGGTCGTGGGTGGCCCTCCTGTTGGCCGGTCTCGGGTGCGCAGCCGCCGTCGTCTACTGGCGCACGACGGACATCGTGATGATGCAGACGTACATGCCGGCCTTCATGCCGCGTGGCGACGAACGGGCGCTGGCGTTCCTCGTCCGTGGTCTGTCGTCGCTCGTTGGCTTGTTCACGATCCAGTCCGTCGCCGAGATGCCGTGGCTGGCCGTGGCACTGGTCGTGGCGTTCGTGGGGGGGCTCTGGTGGTCGAGACCGAACCCACGCGCCAGCCGCTTCGCGGCCGTCGTGCTCGTGGTCGCGGTGGGCCAGTTGTTCGTGGCCGCGGTCCTTCACCAGCTTCCGTTCGGCGGGCAGCTCCGGCACCAGTACCCGCTGTTTCCCCTCCTCGCGCTCGGCGTGGCGCTCTGGCTCGACAGGCTCCACGGCCGCGGGCGCGTACACGGTGTGGTGCTCGCGGTCTTCGCGCTGGGAGCGACGATGACCAGCATCCACTCGTACGAGACCGCTCGCGTCGACGAGTTCCGGTCCACACCCTTCGACGTGGGCCTTCGCCCCGCGCTCGGAGCCCTGGGAGAGGACGCCGACACGATCCTGACCCGCCGCTACGGCCTGATCCCCCTCTACGTCGCGCTTCGCGAGGAGGGAGGCTTCGACTGGCACGGCAAGGTCGCCGTCGGGGGCGAACCGGCCGACGAGTTCACCGTGCGCTTCGCTGGGCGCACCATGCGGGCGATCGTGTCGCTGCGCCACTTCGCGGCGCACGCCGCGTTCGCCGACAACCTCCTGGTCGAAGCCAAGGCCCTGCTCGAAGCCCGCGGGCTGCCGCATCTCCTGGTCCTCGCCACCGGCCAGCCGCGCAACGGGTTCCCCACGGAGGCCGCGGCCCGCGACGTCGCGTCGCGACTCGGCCTGCGCATCGACGCGGCCCGCCCGCTGCCGGAAGGGGTGCTGCTGCGCCTCAGCCGGGCGCAGTAGTGCAGTAGTATCGCCCCGGTCAGCCACGGCGGTGGTTGCCTACAATCCGCCGGATGCCGCTGATCGTGCCGACGCTCTCCCTCGCCCTCGCGCTGGTCGCGACCCTCGCCGCGCAGGACGACGTCCTCTACTACAAGTTCGACGGGGCGCCGGGCGGCGATCGCGTGCTCAACTTCGCGCCATCGTCGTCGCCCGCACCGCGCGAAGGTCGCGTCGTCAGCAACGCCCTGGCGGCGGCGTGGTCGACGGGCCGGTTCGTGCACGGCTTCGCCGGCCTCTCCCACCTTGCGCCGAACTACGCGCGCGTCGAGAGCGGGTGGGCGCCGAACGTGAGCGGGGAGTTCAGCTATGCGTGCTTCCTGCACTTCGGCTTCACCAACCCCACGCCGTCGCTCACACACATCATGGGCGTGCCGGTCGCCGGCGGGTTCCGCGTGTACCTCAACGGCGGCAGCCTCGTGACCACGGGCATCGACCCGCAGGGGACGACCTACCAGACCAGCGCCAACGTCTGGCAGATGGCGCTCAGCGGCTGGGTCCACGTGCTGTTCGTGGTCGACACCAACCGCAGCACGGCGAGCTACTACATCAACGGGCTGCCGGACGTCCGGCTCAACCTCGTGAACGGCGCGCGCATCGTGGCGCCGGACTTCTGGGTGGGCCAGCACCTCGCGTCGCAACCGGGCTCGGTGCTGGACATCGACGAGGTGCGCGTGCTCACGCGCGCCGCCAATCCGCTCGAGGCCATGACCTGGGCGGCGCAGGGTACCGCGGCCAGCACGGAGTTCGGCGCCGGCTGCGGCGGCGGCCGGCTCGTCGACACGAACGGGCCGCCGACCCTCGCCAACGGCAGCTATGCCCTGGTCTTCGGCGGCCAGATCAACGCGTTCGGCATGCTGGCGCTCGGCGGGTCGCGCCACTGGATGGGCGCCGTGCCCCTGCCGATGGACCTCGGCGTCCTCTTTGCGTCGTTGCGCGGGTGCTTCTGGCAGTCGAGTTCCGACCTCATGTTCCCCGTGAACCTCGACCTGCAGGGCGGCGGCGCGTTCGGTCTCGGCATCCCCAACGTGCCGTCGCTGCTGAACCGGCCGATCTTCGCGCAGGCCCTGTTCTCGGACGTGATCAGCGAGGCGTCGACGAACGCGTTCGCCATCAGCCCGGGTCGCTGAGTCGGAGTCGTCGCTCGCATCGCGCGGTCGCAGCGCATGGGAACCGTGTGTCGGGTGCGGCGTCCGCGCGCGCCGATCTTCACGAACGACCAACCATGACCCGATCCAACCACCTCGACGAGATCCGCGTCGCCTCCCCCTGCCCCGCCGACTGGAACGCCATGCAAGGCGACGAGCGGCGCCGGTTCTGCAGCCAGTGCAAGCTGCACGTCTACAACCTGAGCGCGATGACGAGAGATGAGGCGAGTGCGCTGGTGGCGGGGAAGTCGGAGAAGGACGCGCGGCTGTGTGTGCGCTTCTACCGTCGCACCGATGGCACCGTGCTCACGCAGGACTGCCCGGTGGGGCTGCGTGGCAAGCTGCGCGCCGCGCGCGTGCGCGCGGTGGCCCTGGCCGGCGCGCTCTTCTCGCTGCTGGTGGGCTGTGTGCGCAAGCCCGACCCGACGGCGCCGCAGCCGCAGGTGGAGCAGCTGCCGGTCCTCCAGGGTGAGGTCTGCGTGCCAGACGCGCCCACGATGGGCGACATCGTCGCGCCGCCGACCGGGCAGGACCCGGCCCACGTCATGGGCCGCATCGCCCCCAACCTCCCCGAGAAGCGCGACGGGTCGGACAAGAAGTGACCTGACGCCCTCGGCGCGCGCGCCGAGCCGGCACAATGCCGAGGCGCGCCAAAGTCGCGTCCTCGCATGCTCATCTTTCCCTGCCTCGCGCTGACCGCCCTCGTCGCCGCGCAGGACCCCGTCGCCGACACGCCCTACCAGACCGCGACCGTGCCACGCACGGCGCGCAGCCTCGACGAGCTCGCGGTCGCCACCCGCAAGGCCGAGGGCAAGCAGCGTGAGCGCGCCGACCTCGGCCTGCGGTTCGGTGGCCCACGCCTCGGCGGTCTCGAGGTGCAGACGACGGTGCCGCGCGGACCCGCCGCCGACGAGGGCCTGCTCGCTGGCGACATCGTGCGTGCGATCGGGCGCACGCAGGTCCGCGACGCCGAGGATCTCGATGTGGCGCTCGGCCTGCTCGAGGTCGGCCGGCCCGTGCAGCTCGTGGTCAAGCGCCCGGGCGTGCGCCGCGAGGTGCTCGTGCAGCTCGAGCCCAATGAGCCCCTCGGCAAGCCCGGCTTCGAGGTGCGACGGACCAAGGGGATGTTCGAGATCACGGACGTGCGTCGGGGGTCGGCTGCCTTCCGCGCCGGCCTCAAGGCCGGCGACACCTTCTCGCGTCTCGACAACATCCACCTCGCCAGCAGCAGCGCGCTGCGCAAGCAGATCGAGACGAAGACGCGGTTCACAGTGCACGTGCAGCGCGCGGAGTCGAGCCTCACTCCGACGCTGAAGCCGGTCGGCGCGCCGCAGGACGAGGTGATCGACTGGAAGGGCAAGACGTTCCAGCTCGCCGTGCTGCTCGTCGAGTTCGCCGACGTGAAGCACGACCCGCAGTTCAAGGCCACGGACTTCGCGCAGATGCTGTTCTCCCCCGGTCAGTACGCGCAGTCGCCCGACGGGCGCCGCACCTACGGCAGCATGCGCGACTTCTACAAGGAGGTCTCGTGCGGGGCCTTCGACGTCGACGGCCACGTCTTCGACTGGGTGACCGTGCCGGAGAAGTGGGAGTACTACGACGCGCAGGACATGGGGGGCGGCGATGGGACGAACTCGACGGTCTTCGCAGACGCGCTGAGGGGGCTGAAGGCCAAGCACGGCGCCGACGCGCTGGCGAAGTACGAGGGCATCGTCTTCCTCTACGCGGGCGAGCGCCGCAGTTTGCGCGGCAGCCAGCTCTGGCCGCACCGCGCTTCGGTGCCCGTGGGTGGGCGGCACCTGCCGTACTACATCACGGAGGAAGGCGGCGCCGTGTTCAACTCCATCGGCGTGCACTGCCACGAGTTCGGGCACATGCTCGGGCTGCCCGACTTCTACGGCTACGGCCACCGCACCGGCGTCGGCAGGTTCTGCACGATGGCGATCGGTCACCAGGGCGCGGGGGAGTCGAAGGCGGACCGCCCATTCCACCTGTGCGCGTACTGCAAGATGCGGCTCGGCTGGCTGACGCCGAAGATCGTGCTCCCCACCGAGACCGCGACGCTGGCCCTGCGCGGCATCGAGGGTCGCACCGGCGAGGCGATCAAGATCCCGATCTCGCCGTCGTGGGACGAGTACTACCTGCTCGAGGTGCGCAACCGCACCGGCTTCGACGGCGACTTCTTCCGCGACGGGTTGCTCATCTGGCACGTGGGCGAGGACGGCCAGAAGGAGAAGGGGCAGATCGGCGTCGCCATCGATCTGGAGGAGGCGCACGGCGTGCGCTACTTCGACGCGTCGCTGCGCGAAGAAGAGCGCGTGGCCTTCCCGTACGGCAACGGCAACGCGTTCACGCCGCAGACCGTGCCATCGAGCAAGAGCAACCTCGCCGGCGCGCACGAACTGCTGCTCACCGACATCACCGTGTACCGACCGGGCGACGGCGAGGTCGATCCGCGCTTCGCTTCGGGGACGGTGTTCTTCACGATCGGTGATGCGTCGGCTTCGCGCCGGCTGCACGTGACGACCCCGGAGCAGCCGAAGTACCCGACCGGCATGCCGGTCGAGGAGCTCGATCCGGTCACCAGACTGCCGGTGCCGTTCACCGTCGGTCCCGACAACGTGGCGCTGCCCGGACCGAACATCATGCCGCGACCGAAGAGCGCCGGCGGCGACGAGAAGGTCAAGCGCGAGCGGTAGTCGACGCGCCCCGTCGCAGCCCGACGCGTATCGTCGCGGCGTGCTCGCCCTCTGCCTCGTCCTGTCCGCGGCGCCGCCCCGGGACACGCCGGTGCCGCCCGCCCCGCCCAACATCGTCTTCATCCTGGCGGATGATCTTGGTTGGACCGACCTCGGGTGCATGGGCTCGCGCTACTACGAGACCCCGCACATCGACGCGCTGGCCGCGGAGGGGATGCGATTCCTGCATCACCACCATTGCCAGAACTGCACGCCGACCCGCGCCGCCCTGATGAGCGGGCAGAGTCCCGCGCGCACCGGCGTGTACACCGTCGGTTCGCTCGAGCGCGGCGCGGCCGACCGGCGGGCGATGACCGTTCCCGAGAATCGCACCCGCCTCCCCGATGGCGTGGCCACCCTCGCCGACCAGCTCGCGACGGCGGGCTACGCGACCGGATTGTTCGGCAAGTGGCACCTGGGCAACGGCGCCCGGCACCACCCGCGCAATCACGGCTTCGCGGAGGCCGTCGTGTCCGAGGGCCGGCACTTCGCCTTCACGACGAACCCCGAGGTCGCGATCCCGGAGGGCGCCTACCTCGCCGACTTCCTCACCGACCTCGCGGTCGACTTCGTGGAGCGGCACCGCGCGCATCCCTTCTTCTTGTACCTCCCGCACTTCGGCGTGCACTCACCCTTCCAGGCCAAGGCCGAGCTGGTTGCACACTTTGCCGCGAAGGAAGGCGCCGGCGGCCATGCCGATCCCACCTACGCGGCCATGATCGCGAGCATCGACGCGAGTGTCGGCCGCATCGTCGCCACGGAGTCGCCCTCAGATCAGGCGCACGCGCCGGAACCACCAGACCACGCCGACCGCCATCGCGACGAGGACCAGACACACGACCGCGAACGCATAGGGGCTGTCGACGCCGGGCACGCCGCCCACGTTGATCCCGAGCAGGCCGGTCAGCAGGCCGAGCGGCAGGAAGACCCCGGCGACCAGCGACAGCACGTACATGTTCCGGTTCATCTGCTCCGACAGCCGACCGTTCAGCTCCTCCTGCGCGATCCCGGCGCGGTCGCGCGCGGCGTCCACCTCCTCGACGAGCCGGACCTGGCGCTCGGCGACCTCGCGCAGGCGCGCACGCAGCCCATCGTCGAGCCAGCTCACCTTGTCGTGCACGAGGCGAGAGAGCACGTCGCGTTGCGGAGCGATGTATCGCCGCAGCCCGATGGCCTGTCGCCGGAACTCCGCGATCTGACCGCGCAGCGCGTAGCCCGGGTCGGACATCAACTGCAGCTCGATGCCGTCGACGGTGTCCTCCATCGCGTCGACGACGCTGGCCTGGCGGTCCACGAGCCGACCCGCGATCGACACGAGCAGCTCCGCGGGGCCGCGCGGCCCGTCGCCGGCGAGCAGCCTCTGCCGCACATCCTGCACCGCCAGCAGCCGGCGATGGCGAAGGCTCACCACTCGCCCTGTCTCGACCAGGAGCCGCAGCGAAATCATGTCGTCGGGCTCGGCACCGGGATTGAGGTTCACGCCGCGCAGGATCACGAGCATTCGGTCGCGCTCCGTCACGAAGCGCGGCCGCGTCTCCACCTCGAGGAGAGCCTCGCAGGTGAGGGCGTCGAGGCCGGACGCTTCGAGGAGCCACGCGCGGTGCTCCGGGTTCGCGTGGTCGAGGTGGACCCACGTCCAGGCCGGCGCGCTCGCGCGTCGGCTCGCTTCGTCGAGCGGGATCGGCACGCCGCCGCCCTGCCCATCGCAGGCCAGGGCACCGAGGCCGGGCGGCGCCGGCTCACCAGGCGGAGGTCCGGCGGAACTCACGGCGCGATCCTAGCACTACTCTGTCACGTTGCTGGCAGGACGAGTTGGGTACCTGTTCGGTTGTACAAACCGAGGCGCTCTGGTACGACGCTCACAGCTTGGTGCTGCGTTCACCGAGCCGACCATGACGCGCGGACTCACGCAGCAGGAAGCGCCGGAGTACGTCCGTCTGCGTGTTCGGGCTCGGGCTTCGCCGCTGCTCCGCGCCGCTGGCGCGGAGCAGCGGCTGGCTCGGGCTCAGGCTCGTCCAGGCACGGGTTTGGGGAACGAACGAGACGGTGGCGTGGAGAGGAGACCAGCAACCCACGTCAGCAGGTCCCGACGAGCCCGAGCCTCAGCCCGAGCCTTTGCCCTGTTCGCCCTCTGCGCCTCCAAGTCGTAGCCCGTTCCGGTCGGATCTCACCGCGCCTCGAAGAAGTGAAAAAGCAGTGCTAGCCATCGTGCGCGCGCATCCGCGTCCGGATCTTCGCCATCGCCCGCTTGAAGATGACGCGCACCGTGTCGGGTTTGGCGCGACCGACGATCGCGGCGATCGCCTCGAACTCCATGTCGTTGAGCACGCGCAATTCGAGGATCCGACGCGTCTCTTCGTCGAGGTCGGCGATCGCGGCGACGAAGGCCTGCGCCAGCTCGGCATGGCGGGCGAGCATGCTCGCCGGCTGCGCATCGGGGTCGGCCACCTGCGGGCTTTGCGCGTCGCTCGCATCGTCGCCGTCGAGGCGGACGACGCCGGGCGCCTTGCGCTTCTGGGCGTTCGCCATCTTCACGAGGCTCGCGATCCGGTTGAGCATGATCGAGAGCACCCAGGAGCGGAAGCTGGAGCCCGGCTCGACCTTGAACCGCCAGATGTCGCGGTAGACGTGCGCGAACGTGAGATTCACCACATCGTCGGCGCTGTAGTCGAGGGGCAGCCGGTGCGACGCGAGGATGCCGAGCAACCACGGCCGCAACCGTTCGTCCAGCCGTGCCCAGCTCAGCGGATCGCCACGCTGGGCGCCGTCCGCGTCGGCCATGGTCGAGGAGGGAGGGTCGTCACGCATGGGGGTGCGCGTCGCAGCATACGCCCGCGGGCTTGCGCCCGCGGGCGGCGTGCCGCTTCCCGTGCGGGGGCTGGCCCAGCTCAGATCGTGATGCCCAGCGCGCCCGTGAGCATCAGCCCGCCCGGCGCGAAGACCAGCGTGTGCACGGTGAGCATGCCGATGGGGCCACCGGTCGGTGGGATGGGCAGCGCGATCACCGGGCCGGGTCCTGGCCCCGACGGCCCCGCCGGGATGACGACGGGCATGAGGTTGGTGAGCATCGCCACACCGAAGCCCGGGAACACGAGCGGCGGGGGCACTGGGATCGGCGGCACCGCGGGCCCGAGCACGAGAAACGTCGGCAGGCCGGCGGGCACCGGCGCCGGCGCGAACGAGGCGAGCGCAAAGCCCGGGTTGCCCGCCGCCCACACGACGGGCGGCGGCACCGGCGCGAACGCGAACGGCACGAACGGCATGAGCGCCGGCTGGCCCGACGGGACGACCGGCGCGAGGATCTGCGCCGGCACGGCCGACGCGAGCAGGATCGATACGGTGAGGAGGAGCTTCTTCATGGCAGTGACCTCTGGCAGAGGGCTGCCGGCTCCAGCGGAATGCGCGCCGCGACCGGACACGGTTTCTCGTCCGGTCTACCCCCCGCCGATCCCGAGCTCCTGGCGCAGGTACTCGCGGATCAGCTCCGCGCGCCGCCAGTTCCCGGCGGCGTTGAAGTGCAGGCCGTCGGTGAACAGGGCCGGCTCGGCAGCGAGCGTGTCGGCCAGTTCGAGTACGTGCGCTGAGGTCTCGTGGGCGAGGCGGCGGAGGATGTCGTTGTGTTCGGCGATGGCGGCACGGAAGCCGGGGTGGCCGACGAACGGCGCCTTGGGGAAGGCCGACGACACGGCGAAGGTCGCGAGCACGACCTTCACGCGATGGGCGTCCGCCAGCGCGATGAGGCTGCGCAGGTTGCGCTCGAAGTACACCGGCGGATTGGCGGCGAGCATCGTCTCGACCGGCGTGGTCGCGAAGACGCCGCTCGGGTACGTCCCCGCGAGCCGCTGGCTGCGGAACGTGAAGGCGTGATTGGTGGGCTCGAGGTCGCCGAGGATCCGCAGCATGTCCCCGTGCGGCACGAGGCTGCCGGTCTCGATCATCAGGATCCGGGCGAGCGTGCTCCGCTCCAGGAGGCTCGCGGGTTGCAGGGCGTGGGTGCGGCTGAACCAGCCCGACAGGTCGCTCTTGTAGGCGGTCGACGGCCAGACGAGACGCGTGAGCGCGTCGTTGAACGCGTGGTAGACGACGAGCACGTCCGGCTCGAGGTCGAGCACGCGCGTCTGGAAGTTGATGAGCGTTTCCAGCGTGGTCCAGCCGGGACAGCCGGCATTGACGACCTCGACCTTCGCGCCGAGCTGGCGGTAGCGTTCCTGCAGCATCCAGGCGTGCGACCAGCGGTACTCGTGCATCACCCCGTCGCAGTAGGTCGTCGAACCGCCGGCGAGGACCACGCGCACGACGCCCGCGGGCTTCTTCACCTCGATCTCGTCACCGCGGAACCCGAGCGAGTTGTGGCGGTTGCCGCCGTGCACGTAGTTCGGCGTGGGGGCGTAGCCGAGATGGCGATGGGGCGTGACGCGGGCGTGCTGGCCGTAGCGGGCGCGCAGTTGGTCCAGCGACGCATGGCGTTCGAACGAACCCGGGCCGGCGAGGAACCGGACCCAGACGTACGCACCGGCCTCGAGCAGCAGGCCGGCGAGCAGGATGCCGAGGAGGATCGACCAGAGTCGGCCCCGTCGCTTGCGGGCCATTGCGCTACCGGACGAGCTGCGGCGCCAGCTTCTCGACCCACAAAGCGAGGCTGTCGTCGAGTTCGACTTCCACGGTCACCACCGCGGCCTTGCGCGTCACCTTGATCTCGCGGAGCAGATCGCGGATCGCCTGCGGCGCCTGACCCGCCATGCCGGTGGCGGCGGTGAGGAGGCCACCGGCGGCGGTGGCGGCGACGGTCGCCGGCTTCGCGTCGGCGTAGTGCAGGTCGAGCCACAGGTGCGCGCCGTCGCTCCCGTCATGGCGCAGGAGGATGGCGCGCAGGGAGGTGACGAGGGGCTCGATCTCGTCCGGGACGTTCGCGCCGATCGCATCGTCGCCGAGGAGGGCGACGCCGAGCGCGAGGTGCGGAACGTCGAAGGTGGTGGCGATCGCCTTGGCGCGGTCGGGGCCGACGTGTTCCTTTGCGGCCGTGGCGTCGATGGCCAAGGAGGTCGGCGTCGCGCGCAAGCGCACGTCGGTCTTCGTGGCGGCCTCGGTCACGCTGCCGTAGACGGTGACCTCGAATCCCTCGGTGCGCAGTCCCTCGGCAACGCGCTCCGGCTCGAAGAGGCCCTCGAAGTGGAGCCAGGGGGAACTCGGCCCCACGGTCAGGGCACTCGGCGCCGCGACCACGGTGCGCGTGATGAGCGCGTTGCCGAAGCGCCGGGCGAACTCGAACGCCAGCAGGCCGGTCCGCGCGATGACGAGTTCGGCCTCGGCGAGGGCAGCGCGCGCCTCGTCCGGTTCCATCTCCATCAGCTCGACTTCGCGGCGCGCCACCGCGCGCCCCACCTCGCCGGCGATGCGCCAGAGGTCGTGCCAGCGTGGCATGTGCGCGTGTTCCACGACCATGACGAGCTGGGTGGCCGCAGGTGCGTGGGTCAGGACCGTGGCAATGTGGTCCTGCAGCGACGGCATCGGCGCCTTGGCGCCGTGGAGCTGACCGGCCCAGGCGGCGATGAAGCGGTCCTCGCTGGCCGTCGCCTTCGCGAGCACTTCGCGCGACGCCGGATCCGCCTCCGGCGCCAACAGGGTCAGGGCCACGAGGCGGTCGAAGGCGCGCCGCCGCTGCTGCGCTGCCGATGCGCCCGCGGCCGGTGCCAGGAGTTCGCGCAGCGCCGCAGGCGAGCGCTTGATGCCTGCCTGCTCGCAGTAGTGCGCGGGATCGAGCAAGGTCGCCAATGGGCGCGGCGAGCCCAGGAACACGCCGATGTTGCCCAACACGCCGCAGTTCGCAAGCGCGTCGAGGAGGCTGCCCTCACCAGCTTCGGGGAACAGGCCACCGAACAGGGGCGTCGGCGGGGTGCCGTCGTGGCTCAACGTCACGGCGCTGCCGTCGGCCTGTACGGCGATCCGAGGCGAGACGCCGCTGGGAGCGGTGGGATCCTGTGGCGCGAGGAGGGAAGCGGCGAGGAGGGAAAGCGTGAGCACACGCGGACTGGATCCATCGCGACCGCGCGTGACAAGTCCGGGGGAAGAACTCCGCGTCGAGGCTCGACCGTGGTCCTCCGTGCACCGGCCAGCGGCCTCGGCGCGCGTATCGGCGTGACGCCGGAGCCCTGCCTCGGCCGGCCGTCGTCCTGATCGCGCAGTCGTGTGCCGTACGTGCGAGCGGCGCCGCCCGGAGGCGACGCCGCTCACGATCACCGAGCCCGAGGGCTCAGTCCTTGCCGAACAGCAGGGTCAGACCGTTCGAGGTCGTGACCGGGCCGGCATTGAAGTTCTCGACGATCGCGGCCTGCGACTGCAGGGCGCGGCCGATGAGCTGCGGCTGGATCGGCACCATCGCCGTCAGCGACGCCGTGGGCGGCGTGAAAGGCAGGGCGACCGCGAGGTCCATCGTGGTGTACGCGGAGCAGCCGACGAAGCCGAGCGGGGTGAGGCTGACGTTGGCCGTGTTGAGGCCGAGCAGCATCGCCGCCGCCGTCGTCGCGGCCGGCACGTTGGTCACGTTCCAGGTGAACATCGAGCCGAGCGCCGGACGGGTGGTGCTGGCCAGGGTGACCGGCGTGGCCGCCGGGCAGCCGGCGCCGTACGGGAAGGCCGATGCGCGGCAATCGGCGCGGAACGACATGTCGTAGCCGCCGGTGGTGTTGGGCGAGAACTGGATGCAACGACCGCGCAGGTCGAAGAGGGCCGAGTCCGAGAAGAACTCGTACATCGTCGAGCCTGCCGACGCGGGCAGCGTCGCCGAGTAGTCCCGGTTGCCCGGATCGGCCACGACGCCGGTCGGCGCCTTGATGCCGATGAGGCTGCGGCCCTCGGCGGCGGTGCCGCCGGTCATGTCGATGTTGGCGTCGAAGAAGACGTACACGTTGCCGTCCGCGAACATCTGGCACTGCACGGTCATCGGCGACGTGCCGTTGTAGCGCACGACGTTGTGCCAGGTGATCACCACCCGGTCCGCCATCGCGTTGTAGTACACGTCATCCGAGCCGGCCGCGAACGGGTTGAAGTCGCGCCAGCAGGCGCAGATGCGCGGCGTGGCCTGCGCCGAACCCAGGAACTCGGCGACCGAGTTCGAGAAGTCGTTGCTGGTCTGCACGCCGTCCAGCCAGATGAAGCCGTTCGAGCAGATGCCGATGTCGGTGGTGCTGCCGCCCGGGAAGGGGAACGTGAAGCCGAGCGGACGCGCGACCCGCTGGTCGTCGCCCATGGCGAGTGCCGTGCCGAGGTTGGTCTCGAAGCAGGCCGGCGGTGTGACCTTGCGGAAGCAGATGTCGTCCCAGTTGCAGACGCCACCGTTGTTGAACAGGTCGATGTTGGCGATCGCCATGGGGCCGCCACCCACGAGCCAGGCACCCTGCGACAGCAGAGCGCCGTTGTAATAGGTCTTCACCCAGTTGGCGTCGAGGTCGATGTCGAGGCGGTACTCCGCCCAACTGTTGAACGCGATGGGCAACGCGGTGTGTGGCCGCAGGTCATCGAGGATCATCCCCGTGGTCACGTCCGCCTGGATCTCGATGGCCCAGTTGTAGGGACCGCCGTGGTTGTAGCGGTTGTTGACGATGAAGTAGCAGTCGTTGGCCAGAGGCGAGGCGATGTACTGGTACCCCGTGAAGATCCAGCGCCCGCTCGTGATCCCGATGTTGGGGTGCACGGCGTCGCCGCCGGAACCGACCAGGATCGAGTTCGGCGCGCTGCGGAACCGCGTGGCGTCAGCGGACCCGGCGGCGGCGGGGGTGTTGTCCCAGCCGAACCAGCCGCCGACGTTGGAGAGCACCGTCGCCGGAGCGTAGGTGTCGAACGCGTCGCCCACCCAGCCGAGCGAGATGTCGTCGAAGTTGCAGACGCCGCCGGTCGAGAACAGGTCGATGTTCGCGATGGCCTTGGGGCCGGAGGAGGCGTAGGTGCCGGTCGACACCAGCTTGCCGTCGTAGTAGCTGGAGATCGTGTTGAGGTCGAGGTCGATGTCGAGGCGGTACTCGGCCCAGCGGTCGAACGCGATCGGAATCGGCGTGTGCGCGCGCAGGTCGTCGATGACCATCCCGGTCGTCACGTCACACTGCAGCTCGACGGTCCAGCTGTAGGGACCGCCGTGGTTGTAGACGTTGTTGAGGATGAAGTAGATGTCGTGCGCCATCGGCGCGGCGATGTACTGCCAGGCGGTCATCCGCCACTTGCCGCTGGTCGCACCGAGGGCTGGATGCACGGCGTCGGTCGTGCCGGTCACGCGGAGCGAGTTGGGGAAACTGCGCGAGCGCTGGCTGTCGACAGTGCCGGCGGCCGCGGCGGTGTTGTCCCAGCCGAACCACCCACCGACGTTGGAGAGTTGTTGGCCGGACGCGTAGCTTTCGAAGTTCTCGGTCCACTGCGCGGTGGCCGACACGGAGAGGGCGAGCGTGCTCGCGAGCAGGGTTGCGAATCTCATGATGATCTGTGAGAGGGGGAGGGGCGGCACTCCACGGCAATCCCCTTCGAGGATCTCGACCCGGGAGTCGCAGCCCAGTATGCCGCGAAGACGCGGAACGGGGTGCGGGTTCTTCCTGCATGATCTTGCTCGTCGCACGCGCCGGCGACGACCGATTGCGGACCGAGCACGTTCGATGTTGGTGTGCCGCATCGCCATTGACGCCCACCGCACAGCGCCGAGTCGCATGCGCACGGCGCGCGAGTGACCCGTTGTCCGCCCGCCGAGCCGCGCTACGTTGCGGACCTCCGCACACCGCACCGACCCATGGGCCGCATCTTCGAAGTCCGCAAGCTCGCCATGTTCGCCCGCTGGAACCGCATGGCGAAGCAGTTCTCCAAGATCGCCAAGGAGATCGCCATGGCGGTCAAGGCCGGTGGTTCGGATCCGCACTCGAACTCGACGCTGCGCCGCGTCATCCAGAATGCGCGCGCGGTCAACATGCCCAAGGACCGCGTCGAGGCGGCGATCAAGCGCGCCTCGGGTCGTGATGCCACCGACTACCAGGAGGTCATCTACGAAGGCTATGCCCCGCACGGCGTCGCGCTGGTGATCGAGGCCGCCACGGACAACGTCACGAGGACGGCGGCCAACGTGCGCAGCGTCTTCACCAAGGGCGGCGGCAGCTTTGCGAGCAGCGGCAGCGTGATGTTCCTGTTCAAGCGGATGGGGGTCTTCCGGCTGGCGCCAGAGGGGATCGCGCAGGACGAGCTGGAGCTGGAGCTGATCGACCACGGGCTCGAGGAGATGGGCGAGAGCACGGGCGACAAGGGCGAGCCGCAGATCGTCCTGCGCTGCGGCTACTCGGAGTTCGGGTCGCTGCAGAAGGCGCTCGAAGATCGCAACCTCGTTCCGACCTCGGCCGAGCTGGAGTACGTCTGCAACGCCGCGACGGAGCTGCCGGAGGAACCGGCGAAGGAGGTGCTCGCCTTCATCGACAAGCTCGAACAGGACGAGGACGTGCAGAAGGTCTACCACACGCTCGCGTGAGGTCGCGGGCTCAGCGCACGAACACCCCGCAGCCGACACCCACGTCGTCCACCTCGGCGAAGGTCTGCCCGAGCGTCAGCACGAACTCGTTGCCACCGTCGGCGTCCATCACCTTGAGATGGTGGAGACCTGACGCGTTCGTGGCATTGAGCCACAGGCTGACGATCCGGCCGTCGGGAAGGACATTGGGGGAGTTGTCGTTCACGAAGCGGGCGCCGACGCGGACCGCCGGGCCACCGCTCGCAGGCAGCCGCCACACTTGTTCGCTGCCAGCCCACTCGGACTCGAAGACGAGGCCTCCGTCTGGCGTCGGTGCCGCCATGCGGACGGCGGGACACGCCGAGAAGCCAGGGGGCACGTTCGTGGCCAGGACGATGTCGCGGAAGCCCGTCCCGTCGATGCGAACTTCGCAGATCCGGGTGCCGTCTCCACCGTAGGGGACCGGTCCAGCCTGGTGGATCACTCGCGCACCGTCGGCGCTGAGAACGGGCGCATCGTGGAACGCGTGCGGGGAGGATCCCGTGAGCAGGGTCGGGCCTGTCCAGCCGGTCTGAGCGCGGCGTACGACGAACAGGTCGCGCGCGTGCGGGCCGTTGCCATCGACGTAGACGATCGCATCACCGCCGCGCGTCGCCTGCGCGAGACCCTCGCCGTGGATGGTGTTGCCGCCGACTCGCACCGTCTCGGCGCGCGAGAAGTCCGCGGGCACGATCGTGAGGCCTGGGAAGCCCTGGTTCGCGCTGTCGAAGCGTTCGCTGTGGAAGACGTACCACTCCCCGTCGCTGGACACGGAGATCGGGCCGAAGTGACGTCCGGGTTGGGTGGCGATTGCGTCGAGGCGCGGCGTGAGATTCTCGGGCGTGGCGCCAACACGCGCAGCGATCCTCCAGAGCTGGTTCGCCGCACTGAAGGTGACCTGCTGAACCCCGACTGGGGCGTCGACCAACGCGAAGTCGGCGACCAACGGCGTGCCGGCCGCCACGGTCAGCGCCCGACTCGTCGTGGCATATCCCGGCGCGGAGACTTGCACCGTGTGCTCGCCCGGCGGCACGCCCGCGAGCTGGAACGTGCCGTCCGTGCCGGCGCTGGTCGACCTGGGGATGTCGCGCAGGGACACCGCGGCGCCGGCCACCGGCGCGTTGTCGATCTGCCGACGAACGCTGCCTACCAGCGTGCCGTGTGGCGCCGGGCGGGCGGTCGTACCGCCGCCGCCGCCGCCGCAGCCCAGGGTCGTCAGGTAGAGCGCGCCGGCGACGATCCAGGAGCGCCGTGCTTGCATGCGATCCGGCATCAGGCCGGACGTGTCTCGAGTGCCAAGGGGCATGGGGTTCACCTCAGCCGCGGAGGGGCGGGCGGGGCGCGAAGCGAACATCGTGAACGGGAGGAATCCGACGGGTCACCCCGCTCGGCCCGCGGTCAGCGCGGGCATGCGCGGCACTGCAGCTCAGAGAGTCTCGTACACCCGAAGCAGCACCCGCGCGTCGTTCGCCCAAGCCAGCTCGTCGCGCGCAGCGAGGCACCGCGCGCGCAACTCCGCCGCCTCCTTCGGCGCGAGCATGGCCGCCGCCGCCGTCGCCACCGCGCGCGGATTGGTCATGTCGGCACAGCGCACCACGCCGCGCTGCTCCGCCATCTGCCGGAAGAACGGCAGGTCGTGCGCGAGCACCGGCACGCCCGACGCCACGAACTCGAAGAACTTGTTCGGCGAGCAGAGGCGGTGGTTGAGGTCGATGGGGAGGTAGGGGATCACGCCGAGGTCGGCGTCGATCGTGTAGGCGAGCAGCTCGTCGGCAGGGATGGCGCCGAGGAAGTGCACGCGATCGGCGACACCGCAGTCGTCGGCGAGGCGACGCAGGGCCGGCTCGTGCTCGCCGTAGCCGATGACCGCAAGGCGCGCGGGCGCGGGGATCAGGGCGATCGCGCGCACGAGCACGTCGAGGTTGCGCTCGGCGCCGAGCCAGCCCTGGAAGAGGACGATGGGACCGTCGCCCGGCAACCGCGCGCGCAAGCGGCCGGCGCGGGCGCGCACGACGTCGAGCGGCGGCGGCGTGACGCTGTTGTGCACGACCACGGGTCGCGGGCCGCCGTGCATGCTCACGAACTCGTCGGCGAGGAACGAGTTGACGGTGATCACCGCCGCGCAGCGCGGGAACAACTCGCGTTCGTCGCGCAGCAGCCGCGCGCGCAGCACCGCCGGCAGCGAAGCCTGCGCGTGGTAGATCTCGTGCGCGTCGTACACGAGCGGCGCCCGCCACTCCCGCGCGAGTGTCGCGCCGGCGCGCAGCACCGGCAGGTCGTGGCAGTGCACGACGTCGGCGCGGAACGCGCGGCCGCGTTCGACCATCGCGCGTTCCTGCGGCGTGAGCCCGACGGTGTGGCGCAGCAGGGCGAGCCACGCGCGGCTCACGACGGCGTGCACACGGGGAAAGCGCGGCAGCACGTTGGCCGGAGCGGGGGTGCGCGCGGGCGCGGCGAAGCGGTGCACGGTGACGCCGTCGAGGTCGTAGTGCTCCTCGCGCTCGCACTCGAAGCCGGCGAGCAGTGTGACGGAATGCCCTGCGTCGATGAGCACGCGCGCCTCCTGCAGGATGCGTCGGTCGATCATCCGGCTGTCGGGCGTGAGCATGAGCACCTTCACGGCATGCCTCCCGCTCGTGCCGCGTGCACGGCGTCGTAGATCGCGTGGAGCTCGCGCGCGACGTCGGCGAGCGCGAACCGGGACACCGCCGCGGCGTGGATCTGCTGCGGGTCGAAGCTGCGCAGGCGTGCACAGGTCTCGACCAGCGCCGTCGTCATCGCGGCGACATCACCGACCGGCACGAGCGCGCCCAGCTCCGGCGGGCCGAGGAAGTCCTCGGGCCCGCCGCACCGCGTGCTGACCACCGGCTTGCCGCACGCCATCGCCTCGAGCGCCGCCAGTCCGAAGGTCTCGGCGCGGCTGCTGACGACGAGGACGTCGCAGACCTCGCGCAGGAAGCGCGCGAACGCGCCGCGGTCCATGTGTTCGTGCCATGTCGGCGCGATGCCCAGCCGCTTGGCCTCGGCGCGCACGGCGCCGGCGAGTTCGCCGCCACCCACGAGGTGGAGCACGGCGCCGGGGACCCTCGCGCGCAAGCCCGCGAAGGCGCGCAGCAGGAGGTCTGGACCCTTCACTGCGCGGCACACACCGACCGCCGCAATGCGCGGGTGCGCCGGATCCGCGACCTGGCGCTCGGGCGCGTGGAACAGCTGCGCATCGACCCCATTGCGCAGGACATCGACCTTCGCCCCAGGCACGCACCGCTGCATGTCGGCGGAGAGCGCGCGACTCACGGCGAACACGCGGTCGGCGGCGCGGAGTGTCGACGCCACGCGCCGGCGGATCCACGGCCGGCGCACGAGGTCGGCGAAGGGTCCCGTGTGCTCTGTGACGATGCAACCCACGCCGAACCGACGCGCGAGTTGCACCCCACTCGTGCCGTCCAGGTACGTGGTGTGTGCGTGCACGACTTCGAACGCAAACTCGCTGCGCGCGCGGTCGGCCACGGCCGCGATCGCCTTCGCATACGCGCGCGCGTTCGACCCGAGCGGCAGCGGAGAGCCGGTGAGATAGGGGACATCGAGCACCGGCACGCCACCCTCGTCGCGCCACGCCGCGGCGTCCAGCGCCGCGCGCCAGCGCCGCGTCGCCGCCATCGTGCGCCAGGGCCGCAGCGTGTCGACGGCCATCGGCCGCCCGGCGACGACGCGCACGTCGATGCCACACACGTCGCGCAGGGCCCGCACCTGTTCCTGCACGAAGCTGCCGAGGCCGGGCTGCTCCGGGCGCGGGAACCAGCTCGCCAGCACGAGAACGCGTCGCACGCGCGCTCGGTCGGCGGGGATCGCACCGGTCTGACGTGGCTCGGGCTGCAAGGCCGCGAGTTTGGGAGACTTGCTCCGCGCGAGCAACGTGAGGAACCCAACAGACTGAGCTCGCTGCCCTCCGCAGATGACTGGCACGTGGGCCGCGACCACGATTGCGCGGGGAGCCGGGTTGATCCACGGTCTGGTGCCGCGGCGGAACTCACCCCTCCGAGCGTGCGGCGGAAAAGAACCCCGGCGTGCGGCGCCCCCGCGGGGCTTGCCGAGGCACGGCGCGCGCGCCATGCTCTCCGCGCCGATGGAGACTCGGCGAGGAGACCCGTGATGTGTGCAG